>JBDNHI010000144.1:0-4682 GCA_041694635.1 Gemmataceae bacterium
CCAATGTGGAGGGTTGCCAATGTCAGAAAGCGAATGCTCAGCGCTCTCATATTGGCTTGGCCCTGCAAGCCTTTTTGGTATTTGAAAAGTACTGTTTTAGAACCGGTATTAACTGGGTTAGTCTCAAAGCAATGATATTCCAGGATGCCGTTCGGGCCTTCAGGGAAAACCCTTGGTTTCAACAACCAGTGCACATATCTGCGTAAGTCCTAATGTAGTAGAATACTTGTTTATTTAATAGACATTTGAAAAGTAAACCTTTAATTAATAAAAGCAAAAATATACTCAATAGGGACTCTTGGGCGCCGAGTCCCCATTGATTCAACCTTAAAACCCTTAAGCTTCTTAGTTAAATTTCTCTAGTGCTATGGGCGATGGCACCGAAGTTTTATCTATTCAACCAAGAGTCATTAAGATGAAAGCAATAAGAGCAAAAACTGTGCCAAAATTGGTAAAACCTGTAAAATATTTAAACCTGCAAAATATCAGCTTTACAACAAAAAGAAAAACCTGACCAGATTTTAAAAAAAAACAACTGTCGGAAAGTTCGACAGTTGTCGATAAATTCGACATAAAAGAAAAATTACTTTCGTGTGCCAAAATCACCCTGCGAGGCACGCCAAGAACTATGAATATGGTTAGCAGGATTGCCACTGCCATCAGCTTGGATATTTAAAAACTCGATAATAAAGTCTGGCCCTTGGAGCCTGTAAGTATAAGGCTGACCAGGTTTGGATTTATCCCAAGAGTAGCTGAAATCGAGCTTTGCAAAGTCATCGCCAAGCAAACGGGAAGATTCTTTTTCTGCTAAATCTTGGGGAAATCTGCTAGCATAATTTTGGATTAATTCTTGAACCATTTTCTTCTGTTCCGTATTAAGTTTACTTGTTTCCAAACCTTTTGAAAAAGAAGGTGCAACAGTTTTGGCCTGTTCAATTTCAGCAAACAACTTATCTTGAGCAGCAACTTTATTCTGACCATCATTTAAAGAAGCGATTAATTTTTTTGGTGTATCTTCAGTTTCTGGCAAAGTACGAAGACCTTTTTTTTCTCCATTCATAACTAAAGCAGGATTAGCTCCAAAAAATGCAGGAGTTGCACTAACGACCTTATTTCCCTCAATGGTAAAATTCAACGAAAGATGATGGCCTTCAAAACGCCAACCCCATTTTTTTCCTTCTGAAGGGTTTCCAAAAATGGACACAAAATACCAATCTGAACTACGAATATTAGTACCATTTTTTTCATTCTCTTTTAAAACTTGCTCTAACCCCATTATACCCCTAACTTTAGCAAAACCTGCTTTGCTAGTACCTGCCTGCACCATATTGAGGGCCAAGGCTTTTTGGGAGGCAGACATTTCTTCCATTCTCAAACCTTTGCGAGTTGGATTTTTTGCTTTATCTTGGAGAGGAACAAAGTTCCAATTGGTTCGCTCGGAATCATTGAAGCTAAAAATGGCTTTTGTTTTTTGTTCAGGAGCAAGAGAAGAAGCAAATTCTGCAACAGATTTTGCCATAATTCCTGCGGTTTGAACAGAAGTATCAGCACTGGTAAACAACACCAAAGCAAACACGGAACCGGTACAAACCAAAAGGCTTGCATTCAAATAATTCTTATGTTTCAAAATTGCAATCACAACAACACCTCAATGAAAAATGGAAAAAAAAGATTAGGAAGGAAACGATATTTCCTTGATTTCGTAACGCAATAAGCCTTTAGGAACTTTAAAAGAAACACTATCGCCACACTTTTTACCAAGCAAGGCTTGACCACGGGGACTAGAGGTAAGAATTTTATTGTTGTCATAATCTTCATCGCCTGGCCCGACTAATTCATACACCTCTTCTTCGCCCGAATCGAGATCCTTAATCATAACTCGGGTTCCAAAAACCACTAAATTGGAAGGAAGTGTACTGCGATCAACAAGAATTGCCCTAGCAAGTTTATCCTTGAGGGAATCAACCCGAGCCTGCAGCATTCCCTGATCTTCCCGCGCAGCATGATATTCAGCATTTTCGCTAAGATCGCCTAAGGCACGAGCTTCTGCAATCCTAGTTGCGATCTCAATCATTTCGAAATTTTGCATCTTATCTAATTGAATTTTCAAGTTTTCATAACCCTCACGGGTCATAGGCACACGCTCGATAGTCATTTCATCACCGCCAACAGGTACAAAAAATAACACAAGTGGAATCACATTCCACCAGTGATAAAGAAATAAAACCAATAACAATGAATATTAAATCTAAAAAGCAGAGGGAATGCCAACATATAATAAATTTTAGGGTGATTTTTGCAATAATTTAGGAGATATTAAAGGCTTGAAAAGAAAAGGGGAGTACAAAATTCCAAGGAATAAGAAAATTTAATAATCCACATATTGATTTTAACTAAAACAATGCGAAAATTATATATTAAAGTTATAATCATAATTATTTGAGTTGCTATGAAAAAGAAAAACAAAAAAGAACCGGAAGTAGTAGGCTTTGTGGGTTTAGGCCTTGATAATCAAGACAATCATCAGCGTATAACAAAAAGCGAACACTTTTTCCTTGTTGGCGGTTCAGAAGAAACGCACGAACGAATGCAAGATACTGCGATAAGATTTTCGGAATCGCTGCAAAAAATTGGTAAAAGACTTGAAGACACCTGTCCGCAAGAAGCAATAGATTTGCTACGTAAATCTATAAAAGATTAAAAGCTTACCTGAAATATTTTATCGAAAAACCATAATAAAATTAATACGCCTTACACAATTATTTTTCATTCTTGCTTACTGGACTTTATTTTTTTAACCTCTAGAAAGACTTTTTAAGCAAGATATTAAAAAATAAATAACAACATTTACTAACCTCTTTGATAAAATTTAAGCTTTATCACAAAGCAAATGCTTTTTCTTAGAGAACTTGATTCATTAAAAAAAATAAACTAAAAAAATCCAAAACTTCCTGACATCCAAATTTATATTAGAACCATCGACTGGTTGATCAGCACCAAAGATTTTGATCAGAAAGATATTTTTATAAAAGCTAATTTAATTGCAGATCAAGAAATCATCAGGGCTTTAAAACTTAAGCTCAATAAAAACCTTAGCTGGAAATTTTAAATACCCCACAAGTAACGGCTTATTATTCTTCATTCGCAAATTCAATACAGCCATATGCCATCATTTTCATCAAAGATTATGACAAAAACAAAAAGGACCCCCATTCACTTTTGCACGGCAGAAACGACAAGCTAAACGAAGTGAATTTTCTATACGAAAATAAAGGGGACAAACTCCTTGCCAACGAACAAGACTTTATTCAGCTTTCAATATATGGCAGGGCAACAATTCATTCCGATGGTCAGGAGAAAACGACCTAAACGAAGCCTTAGAAAATTTCATAAGCCAAGAAAGGCATTTGGAGAGAGATAACAAAATAGATAAAAAAAGATTTGTTTTATGATTATTTTCAATGGGTGATACAGGAACTTGGCATTAAGTATTACACTAACCAAATCGTTGGTGCGTAATGGGACCAAGAGCAGGTTTTACTACAATCCACGGTTATGCTCCAAATTTACCCGCAAAACTTTTAGAAGCTATGCAATCGTGCCTTAGCATCTACGATAATTATCTCTACCCTGAAAATGCCTTCAATATTCCAGTGGTTGCATATTCCGGTCAAATCGACAAACAGAAAACTAGCAGCAGACCTTATGCAGAAACAGATTCCAAGTCTTGGCATAAAAATGCAACATTTTACTGCACCCTGCCTTGATCACAAGTTTCCACTGGTATTGCAAAAGAACTCATTTGTAGTTTATGCACCACACATTGAATATGGCAGGCATACCTATCCAGAAAAAATCAAGTTTATAACCCACACTTTAAAATACTCCAAGTGCAACTGGGTTGAAATACTTGGTTTAGAAAAGCCTTACCAAAGATCAAGAATTGAGATAACTTCCAGAACTCAAAATTAAACTATAAAAACAGAAAATATATCTAAATTTGCAATAACGCTATCAGATGATTTCATCAAATACATTGCATTACCAAAGTCTGTAACAATAAATATATATCGCAGAAAAATTCCCGCACCCTTTGATCTTGTTAGCGAATTAAAATTTGTACTTAAAAACCCAATTTAAAAAAATGGATGGTATCGAAATCGAAACTTGATTAAGTTAAAGCAAAATCACCGAGTTTACAAAGACTAATTGACGATGCTTTTAACAGTAGTTTTTATATGTTTTAGGAACAAACTCTCCTTGGAACGAAAGTGTGAACAAGGCTTCAATTGAAAAATAGAGCAATATGGAAAACTGGGAATTATTCTATCGAACTGAACTTCTTATAAAAAAGATAATCTGGTAACTACCGAAGATCTTGAAACTAAATATTTGTGTCCGTTCGGTGAAAACCCTTCTTGCGGGGTATGTTAGGCTTGGAGTTTTCAGTAACTCTGGGGAGAAAAAGCAAGGTCGATTACAAAAAATCCTAGATCAGAACAACGCTATCGGGGTACTATCAAGGCTTGTTAGGGGAGCGGGCAATCGATTCGGTTTTATTGCCTACGGCGTGGAATATCCGAAGGGGCATTTCATTACTGGCGTAAAAAATTACTGCGCCAATTAGAACCAAAACTACACCAGTCCCAAACTCCAACTTTTGTTCCTGTGCGTTTGCTAAA
>JBDNHI010000145.1:0-15198 GCA_041694635.1 Gemmataceae bacterium
ATTGCAATTTTCGCAAGGCTAGAACCGGGCTTTGATTCTTCAGTGCGAAGAAACTCAAAAAATTTATCAAGGTTTGCAAGCGCTTGATCACCATCAGGCAATGAAGCATAAATTGCGTAGGCCCCAGATTGTTCCAGACAATGCTTAAGTAAATCGGTATGAGAAACTCGGTCCACAAGCAAACGCCAATCACCCTCTAGCCCAACCGCTTTAGCAGCACGAACCAACCTTTGGCGATCTTCGTTACTAAATTCTTTCCAAGTATTAGATAGATCGCAGAAATCTGCATCTGAAAGAAGAACAAGCTTATCAGTTTTACAAGCTTTTTTAAGATCTAAATCTCCAGAACAAAGGATAGATAAACCACGAGGCATTCTGCCCCTACCTAGGCAATGGAAGAAAAATAAATCTGCATCATTACAGCGAAGGCAAGGCCCGCGAAGCACGCCCAATAAGGCAAGGTCGTTGCCAGGTTGTGAAAGAGATTGGCAAAGCTGCATCAAGTCAAGAATTTCCTGCCTTTGCCAAAAACCAACCCCGCCGTGCATTAAATAGGGTATACCCAAAGAACGAAGATGATTTTCCAAATTGGTCAAAGTTTCATTTCTGCTAGGAACAAGGATTGCCATATCTTTCCAAGAAAAGACTTGAGCGTTGGCAGTCTTATACCGAGGTTGCCCCTTTTTCCGAATTAATTCCTCTGCAATCATTTTTACTTGGCCCATCGACAAGCCATCTGCTTCTTCATCCGTTTCATCTACTTGGTAATCAAGGCAAATAACTTCGCCTTTCGAGTTTTTAGCAAGCCCTGCAATCAATTGTTGAAACTTAACTTGATAACTTTGAGTTAAATCAATGCCTGTTTCATTACTTAGATCAAAAACAGAGGTGAACAATTTGTTAAAAAAGCCCAAAGGAGAAATCGCAAGCGTGCGAAAATTTTCGCTTAGTTTTACATCTCCTAAGCGCACATCCTTTTCCGCTACCTCACCTAATTTTTGTTCATAAAGTGTTTGAACCTGATAAAGTTCATTAATCTGATTCGCTAATTTGATTTTCTCTGAAACCTCGCTAAAGACTGCAACATCCGCTTGTCGAAAACCGTAGATCGATTGCTGAGGATCGCCCACGATAAAAAGCCTATCTTTGTCAAGTGGTTCATCTGGGCCATTACCCACAAGATAAGAAAGAATATCCCATTGCAACCTGCTTGTATCTTGAAATTCGTCGATCTGAATAAAGCGGTATCGCTCCTTGAGATCTTTTGCAATGGTAGAATAACTTGCGAATAAGCGAAGCACTCTGCGTGCAACGGTATCGAAATCGTAAGAGTTTTTTTCTTGGCAAATCTTAAGATAGGTCTGATTTACTTCCCTAAGAATCACCATCAAATAATTTCGGGCATGTACCGATTGTTCCTCTAAATTTAAATCAATTCGCTTTGCAGCAAGGGCGATTGCAAAGTTATCGTGCAATGCTTTAATTTCCTCTTTAACATCATCACAACCTCTAAATCTTCTTGGCTCACCATCGGTAAGAAGCATCTTTTCAAGAAATTCAATAATCTTAATCGAATTGCCTGCAACATTTTCATTCAGATTTTTTATGGCATTTTCAGAATCATTGACCAGTTTGGTAAGGGTATTGCCAGGCCGATTTACCCCTCCTCCTTTTGCAACCAAGGCACCAAGCATTTTTAAAAGTTCATCTTTTCCTTCATGTAACATTGCATACGCAGGGTCAGCTTTAACTCTTTCTTTAGCTTCATCTTCAGCTTTCATATTTGGATTTTTGATAATAATCGCATTCACACCAGCAGAGTGATCCATCAATTTATAAAGGTTTTCTGACAAAACCTGTGTTCCATCAAGCCTCTTCCACCAAGCAACAGCCTCTTTTAAACCAGAGTGCATCCCTTCGTGGTTTAACTCTAAGACGGTTTGAACCGCAAGCTTTTTTAACTCCTGAGCATCAAAGGGATCGAGCATTTGAAAATCGGGATCGATGCGATCCTGGGATTCATCGTAGAGTGCATATTCACGAAGAATACTGCCAAAAAATCCATCAATGGTGCCAATAGGAGATTCTTCCAGAAAGGTGATTTGAGTTTTCCACCATTCCTTTACAGGGTATTCACGCTTTGTCTCGATTTCTTGTAGCAGTCGCATCAAACGAGCTTTTAATTCCCCTGCAGCTTTCTTAGTAAAAGTAATAGAAACAATGTTCCGAATAGAAAATTTAGGAACAGGGTCAGGCGTAAACTCATTAGGATTTGAAGGCCTTTGCTTTTCAAGAATTTGCATAATCCTATCGACTAACACGCTGGTTTTTCCACTCCCAGCATTTGCACGAACACCCAAATTGCGACTGCAATCAAGCGCATGCTTTTGGTTTGAGGTAAACATTTTGTTAGTAGAGGTAGAAAGCATCGATGCGGTTTCCTAATAATAATTATAAAATAATTTTCAGTAATACTTCTTTGAATTGCACTTGAAGCACCTGACAACATGGCCGCTGGTTGGGGTTTCCATTTCGTCATCTATTACTGATAGGTGGCCACAATCAAGTTTAATTAAAAATTTTGTTTCGTGGACTAATTTTAAAATCTTGTAATTTCCAGAAAAAACAACGATAAAAAGATTTTCAGTGTTTTTAGTCTTTATGTGTTCTCTACGCAAACATATTACGCATAATTTTTTATCGAACATCCTTCTGCAAAAAACTGATCCTTCCCCCGTAAATGGTTTTTTTGAATACTTTTGAAGAAGCTCATCAACTGTAAACTCATTTTTTTTAAAGGTTTTTCTAACTTCTTCTGAAGTAAAGACATAATAATTTTTCCCTTCAAATTTTATTTTCATTTCCATTTTTCGTTTTCCAAATATTATGTTTTGATCTACGATATTAGTAGGACTTACGCAGTTGCCATCTTTTCTTGATCATCCTGTCTTTTTCTAATTCCAACCGAATAGAGGCGATTTAGCCAAAAATTAAATCTTAAATAGGACGCTAATAGTTATTCGGATTAGGAGTGAAATAATTCCCAAAAATCGTGAATATTATAGCAAAAAAAGAAGAAATAATTCCCCCGATTTTTTGACCAAAAGACCAACAATTAACCCAGCCATAAATAGTAAAAAACTTGAGAAGAAAAATAAACTTACAGCTTTTTCTAAGCTCAGTTTTTATATTTTCCTGATCATCCTGGCTTTCCCAAATTCTACCCGAATAGGGGTGATTTAGTTCCAACTGCCTAAGTCCTAATTAGTACAGAGTTAAAAGGTTTTTTTAATACCCGCAGGCTGTCTGCAGGCCATTCCAAATTTGCAATAACTTGTACATTCGGTCTCTTTACTATCACGGTGCATCGAAAGGGGGAATAACCCCCCTCTAATATTAGTCACATTCTCAAGAGCCTTCTTTTTTGCCCGCTCGATATTTTCAGCAGTCAATTTCACCATAATCTCAAAAGGGTTAGCCTTATTTGATTCTGCAAACTCCAGATAATCTTTGGTAACCTTTTCTGGATTGCTTGCCTCGGAGTCCGCAAGGTGCAAATATTTTGCAGTTGTTACTTGAACTTCGTTTCCAAAGGCAGATTGTGTGGTAAGTGCGTAAAGTGGAAGTTGCAAAAGTCTGCCATCTTCGATTTTAATTCCAATTTTTCTCCCGTGTGGCTTCCCAGTTTTAAAATCAATCACTGCCAATTCATTGGTGGAAGTTCGGCTTGCATCAATTCTATCTGCACGCCCCTCAATAAAAACATCGATGCCGTTGCCATCTTTCCCCAGCATAATTTTCTCGAAACTTTTTTCTCCAACAAGGAAACCAAATGTAACTTCATAAGTCTGCATCCAATCAAGCAGCATATCAATAACGCCACCTTCAATAACAAGAAGGTTAAGCCGATTTTCTGGAATCATCCCTGCAAATTCATTATTCGTATTAGTCCAAATATTCTTGCATTCTGTAACAAGTAATTCTCGGTCAGAATTTGCATTAAGGGCAGGCAAGGGCTCGTTCATACCAAGATTTTGCTCTATTCTTTTTTTAGAATAAACATTGAACAATGCTTTATGAACAAGTTTTCCTAAAAGGGTTGATTCGTTATCTTCAAAAGGCAGAAGCCGCATGATTTTTTCAGCAAAAAATCGGAATGGACATGCAGAATAAGATTCAAGCAAAGTTGGGCTAAAAGCCTTATCCCCATTATAAGTTCTATTTAAAATATTTGTAAGACCCTTTGGCATTAAAATGCCCCCAGATTCAAGGGTTCGTAATTTCGGCCAATGGGCAATATCAGCAAAGTTCACATCTGAACCAGAATAAGGTGTTTGATCTTTACGATATTTTTTACCAAATTCTGCATCTTTTTCACTTTTACAGATGATGGCTGGTTCCAAAACTGGGGTTGAAAAAAGAACTTCAAAAGGTTTGATAAATAAACTTGGAATCAGTTCCTTTCCTTCATCGTGAATTGGGAAAGAAAGGATTAGGTTTTCTGCAGCAGCTTCAAAAAGCCTTGTAAACAAATACTTTTCTTCAATGCGTTTGGAAGCCATCCACTTACTTAAATCTGGATGGTTTTCTCTAACCCGGGCTAAATATGTTTTAGACTTAACCGTGGGCAAGGTTCCCGAAGCTAAGCCAAGTGCAAACACAGATTCAAATTTTAAACCTTGAATTTCTCTCGTTTCAAAAACTTGGACCCCTGCATCATCATCATTTACCACCTGATAACTACGGTCTAACAAGATGGTATTTAAAAGTTGCAAAGTTCCTTTAGCACGACTTGTTGTGGATAAAGAACTGGTAATTGAAGCGGGCAACCATTTTTCGTTTTGTAATAATAAATCCTGAAAGATATCACTTAATTTAATAAAAGCTTTTTGATCTTTTTCAATTTCCAACCAAGGAACTGTAGGACTGCTGCATTTAATATTAAATCGGGCGCTTAAGTATCGAGACATCTGCAAAGGTTTAAAAATTGCGAATAACCCTTGAACCACCTTATTAATATCACCCTTGCCTAGCTCCATTTCAAGCTGTTCTATTGGCTGCAGGATGGTTTCCAAAGAATTGACAAAGGCAACGAATTTTTCTTTATGCGGGCTCTTCTTCGATTCAATAAGTTTTTTAAGCCCTTCACGCCAAAGGTTTAAAGAACAAGGAGAAGGTACAGGAACCCTTAAAAGTTCTTCAACAAAATAGGAACGAGTTAAGGTTTTTAAAACAAAAGGAAGATGTAAAAAACCAGATAGATCTTCTTTAGTCCAAGAATTTTGAATCAAATCTAGGGCAGCGTGAAGCACTCGCACCGGCCTAGATTGCACCAAATCAAAACCTTTCCCTGCAAGGTTAAAGGGTATGCCAGCACTAGAAAAAATCTCACGAACTAAAGAGCCATACGGCTCGCCTGGAATCACGACTGCCACTTTTCGAAATGCCGCACCCTTCATTTTAGCATAACTTTTCAACCACCTTGCAACAACTTCTACCTCTTCAAGTGCGCTATGGCACTTCACCACCTTAAACCCATCAGGAAAGATCATAGGAAGAATTATCCCTGTTTCTTGAAACAGTTGGTTTCCTAATGGCACGAATTTGTTTTTTTCAGAATCTTGTGTAGAGGGTAAATAATCGTCGATAGTAAACTTTGCACCAAGTTCGGTGAGGTTGTCCAGAAGTTTTTGCCCATTTCTGCCAGGTATGGTATCTGGATGGCCCACCATCCAAAGTGTCAAATCGGTCTGCTTTGCAACTTGTAGAATCAATTTCAATTCTAAGGGTGAGAAAAGGTGAAAGCCTTCAAAAATGAAACAAGGTTTTTGTGTTTTCAACCAATTTGCGGGGCCCAGATTTTCAGCCATAGCATCGTGCAAGTAAGCAACGAAGGTATTGCGATCAACGAGATTTTCTTGTTGCAAGAATTCCTTATATTTTTCAAAGCACTTAGAAATATGCGAGTCTTTTTCTGAATCGGGAAGTGATTGAGTTGCAAGAAAGTCGCGGAAGATTCGATCAAGTTCTGTTAAAAAACCGGGGCCAGATTCTTTTTTTGTAACCTCATACCAAGCTTTTGCCAAGATCAGCAACCTTTGGGTCTCCGACATTATGCTTTTATTTTCCATCATACCCTGAGCCGATAATTCATTAATCCATTGATCTAAAGTAATGATTTGTGGAATCAGGCGGGCTTGTTTTGCAAAACCCCTAACCAAGTACTTACGCCTTCGAGAAGAAGGAACTACCCAGTAAACTCGATTTTCAGAAGCTAAAGGGTTCGACAGTTTTTGATTTATCTCAGCCAGCCAAGTAGGGGAAGTGGTATTTTCTGGGATAGAAGAGGAGTTGGTGCGAATGATTTTTAGCATTTGAAATATTCTCGCAGCTAAGCTTGAAAAGTTACTAGAAGTATCAGATGATTATTCGAACCTAAATAAAAATTATTTCCAGCCCAGTCGTGAAATTTTATTTCTTTGGGAATTCTGGAAATGTTTCATAGCTTACAACGAATAAAGAATAACAGACTTTTTGCCCCAGAGGTTTTATTATGATCCGATTTATTCACGCTGCTGATATTCACCTAGATAGCCCCTTAAAAGGCCTCGGCAATAGACCCCACCTTCCCAAAGACAAAATAAAAAACGCAACCCGTGAAGCACTTAAAAACTTAGTCAACTTGGCAATTAGCGAAAAAGTTGACTTTGTATTGCTTGCAGGCGATATCTACGATGGTAAGTGGGATGATGTCAGCACTGGTTTTCAATTCATCAAAGAAATAAACAAGCTGCAACAAAAAAATATCCCCGTCATTATGATTTCAGGTAACCACGATGCAGAATCAAAAATAAATAATCACCTATCAATGCCTTCTAATTTAAAAATCCTACAAGCTAACTCTCCTGAATCTCACGAAGTCATCAAAGACAACGAAGTGATTGCAATAATTCATGGCCAAAGTTTTCTTAATCAAGCAGAAACAAGAAACCTTGCTGCAAATTACCCCCCGCCAGTTCAAGGAAAACTTAACATTGGTATCCTTCACACTTCCCTTACAGGGTATGAAGGCCACGAAAATTACGCCCCTACTACTAAAGAAGAACTTATTAACAAAGGTTATTCTTATTGGGCCTTAGGTCATGTCCACACCCGCCAAGAGGTGAACCTAAAGCCTTATATTATTTTTCCTGGAAATATTCAGGGCAGGCACATTAAAGAAATCGGTGCCAAGGGTTGCTACCTAGTTACCTTTAAAAACAATCACGAAGCCGAACTAGAATTCAAACCACTTGATGTTTTCCGTTGGAAAAATCTTAGTATCGATCTTAGTTATGCCAATAACCAAAAGGATCTTGAAGAAATCATTAAAAAAAACATTCAAGGTGATTTTTCAAATATCCCAGTTGGTATTAGGGTAGTTCTTAAAGGTGAAACATCTCTTCATTCTTGGCTAAAATCTGCGCAAAAATTAGTTGCGGAGTTGATTCAAAGTATTTTTGAAAACAAAAACAGTGGTGATATTTTCCTTGAACAACTTAAAGTCGAAACCTCTCCACCCATTGATAAACAAATCCAAGCAAATCTTAACGAAGATATTTATTATGTGCTCGAACAAAGCCTTACTGAATTAATCAATAATCCCAAAGACTTGGAATTACTAATTAAGGGCACGGAACTAGATAATTTAAGTAATGCAATTCCGGGTGATTGGAAAGATCCAAAAGATTCAAATTCAATTCATCCAATAAATATCGATTGGTTAAAGCCCTTGTTAACAGAAATTGTACCAGTCATAGAGACCTCTGCGAATTCAAAGGAATAACAAATGAAATTTTCTAAACTACGATTTGAAAAGATTGGTCCTTTTGATAACACTGCACTTGATTTTTCTGAGGGCAACTATGGCCTTCATATTATCTATGGCTCTAATGAAGCGGGTAAAAGTTCTGCCCTTCGGTACATCCAATGGCTATTGTTCGGCATTCCCGTGCAAAATTCTGATAATTTCAAACACAAACATCCTTCTTTCCTTATCGAATCAACTTTGACAACAAAAGATAAGACCAACCACACCTTCTTTCGTAGGAAAAAAACCAAAGATCCACTTGTAGATGAAAAAGGTAGTGATGCTACCGCACAGCTAACTCGATTAATTCAAGGGCTTACTAAAGATAATTTCGATTTACTTTTTGGTATTAATCATGCTCAATTAAGATCAGGTGGTTGTCAATTTCTTGAAGGAAAAGTAGAAATCGCAAAATTAATTTTCGAAGCAGGAACTGGGGTTTCAAACCTAAATAAAATAATCAAATCTCTTCAAACTAGATCCGAAGATATTTACAAGAAAAATAAAAATGCAACCTCAGAATTAAATATTCTTCTGCGAACTGCATCTGTTAATTTAGAATCACTTAATTCAAATAAGTTGAATCTTAAAGATTATGAAATGGCATCGGCCAATGTAATTGAATCAGAGATGCAATTGACTCGGGCAGATGGTGTCAGAGAAACACTGATCATTGGTGAATCAAACATCAAAGAAATATTAGATGCCTTGCCCGAACTTTCGAGATATAAAACTGCGGCCCAAGTATTACAAGAACTTCATAATATTCCTGAGATTAGTGAAGTTTATAATCAAAAATATGAAGGTGCATATATCGGCCACCTCTCTTCAAGTGCAATCCTTAGAAACCAAGCTGAAAATGTTGCTGGAATTCAAGCAAATTTAAGATCAATTAACCCAAATCAACTCATACTAGAGAGCCAAAATGAAATCGAAGACCTTAATAAAACCCTTGGGGTTTTTACCAATCACCTAAGTGATATTCCCAAAAGACAAAATGAAAAAGCACAGGCAGAAAACCAAGCACTACAATTAATAAAAGATTATTTTCCCCAAAACAGTTTTGATAATATTACAGATTTAGCGATTGATCAAAACACCAAAACTCAAATCCAAGAAAATGGGGAGCAGATTACAAAGCTTAAAACACAAATCGATGGCTTAGAAACAAACATCCTTGATAAATTAGCCCAGATTGAGTTACAAAAGAAAAAAAATAGAGAGTTTGAAACTCACCCCAAGTTAGCTGAAATTCAATCCAGCTTAACTTCGATTAAAGCCAACAAGTTAACCCCACAAGACATTGATCTTCTTTTTCCAAACCTTCAAACACAAATAAATAAAGCGGAAGGTAAATTAAAACTATTACCACATCAGGCTTTATCTAAACAAGAATTTCTTCAAATCAGGTTACCAAGTTTGAGTGAAGTTCAGAAATTCTTCAAACTTTTTTCTGATCATGAAATTCAGAAGTCTAACCTTTTAACCAGCGTTCAGGGAAAGAATGGTGCCCTTGGTTCTAAACAAAAGTCACTAGAAGAATTACAAAAAAATAGCAATAACCTTAGCATTGAAACCCTAAAGAAAATGCGAATTTTCAGAAACCTAGCTTGGGATCAAGTTGAGAATATACTTTCTGGAAAAGTCGGAATTATCCCAGAAGAAATTAAATCCGCATTTGATAAAGCCACTAATCCTCGTGAAGCTTTTTTACTCCTTTCACTTCAAGTGGATCATTACACCGACCAGCTTCTTGCCGTCGCGGATCAAGTGGGACAAGCTAACCAGTTAACTGCAGATTGCTTAGGTTTGCAAAAAGAATTGGAGGAACTTAAAAATCAACATAAACAAAATCTCGAAATTCAATCTAAACTTAATTCGGATTGGCAAAATCTTTGGGCAAATTGCAAAATCACAAGCCCAGGTTCGCCTAAGGAAATGCAAGATTGGCTTATCAAAGCGGATACTCTCCAGAATGAATTGATTGAATTAGATGCAAGCGAAAAAAGTTTTAACATTAAAAAACTTGAGCAACTTCCAGCCTTTAACAACCTAATATCAATCACATGTTCAAACCTTGGAGATTTTGCAACAGCATTGCTAAAAGCCGAGGAAGTTCTTAAACTTGAATCTACCAAAAAAGCAAAAAAAGATTTAAACATAGAACAATATGAACAGTATGATTCCGAATATAAATCGATCCAAAAAAACCTTATTAATAAAAAAGAACAGTTAAACAAAATCATGGAACTGTGGTCAAAATTAATGTTAGGCTTAAACCTCAAAAATGATTCAAGTTCCAGTAATGCTAATGCACACCTCGATGCCCTAACTAAAATTCAGTCTTATTTAAAAACGAGGTTGGAAACTAGTGATCGTATAAGCAAAATGGAAGAATTAAATAAAGGCATACAAAAGCGGGTAAGCACAGTTCTCGACAAGATTTCTCTTCCAATTCTTGCAACGGAACATTCTCAAATTCCAATTACGATAGCGACTCTGGCAACTAAATTGGCAGCAGAAAATAAAGAGGTCAATAGAAAAAATCAATTTAAAGAAGATTTAGAAAAGGCTGAAGTCAAATTAAATGAGAGTAAAAAAGCTGCGCAAGAAAATGAAGAAATTCTTACACCTCTTGCGAAATTACTTGGGAATATATCGGTTGATCAAATTACCCGGGAACATTTTAATTCCATTTCTAAAAAAATGCAAAATTTAAAAGCTTTAGCTGACTCTAAGAACAAATTAGTCGAAAAAGCTGCAGGTAAAAACTTTGATTTTTTCATAGAAGAATTAGAAAAAGTAAATCCTTCTGTATTAAAAGCTGAATTAGAAAGAATCAAAACTGAAAGCGAAGAGTTGCAGAAAATTCGAGATGCACTTATTGCAAATAGAGAATCTACACAAATTATTTTAAAATCATTTAAAGATAAATCTGGAGCGAACGATTTATCTTCCGAACGGGAGTTTTTAAAAATTCAATGCCTCGAAAAAACCAAAGAATTCGCCCAACTTATTCTTGCCAAAATCGTTCTAGAAAAAACAATCGAAAACTATCGCAACAACAATGAAAATCCAATCCTTAAAAAGGCTTGCTCTTATTTAAAAACACTTACCAATGGCGCTTTTACAAGCTTTGAACCTGATGAAGACTCTGAAGGAAAATTCCTCGCTCTTAAAAAAACGGATGAAAGTTTTCTCAACTTCCGGGCTACGAATTTAAACTTTAATACCGGAGCAAGTTATTTAAGCGATGGCACTGCGGATCAACTTTTTCTAGCCCTGCGACTTGCAGGAATTGAAACTAACCTTGATAAACTCGAAGAACCTATGCCTGTTATTCTCGATGATATCTTGGTGAATTTTGATGATGATCGGGCGCTTTCCACGCTGCGATGCCTTGCAGAGTTTTCCAACAAAACACAAGTGATTCTTTTCACCCATCATCAGCACCTTCAGAAATTAGTCTCGGCATCTAATTTTGCTGACAAGGTTTTTATGCACAAAATGGGGTAACTTATTCCGGTGCGGTTGCTGCCCGTTTTAATCTATCCCTTATCGCAAGCCAGATAGGGGTATCAGGGGGCAAAGCAATTACAATGCGATCCAAGCCCAATTCATCTAGGTCGTGTAAAGCCGCATAAAGCATCGCGGCATAGCCCGCCGGATTTTCAGGCAGGCAAACTGCACCTTCCATTGTCTTAAATCCTAATAGTCTTATTTTAAACCCTTCATTTTGTAGTTTTTCAAATATATCAACTCCCGTGCCTTCAACATTTATTACAGGTGTTTTTGGAGCGTAGTGCCTTAACATCATCCCGGGGGAAGGCAAAGCTTTATTAGGCAAATGCATTTGCGAAAGCTGTTTGATCGGCCCAATGATTTGCTCGATCATCTCTACGGTAACCAAGCCTGGCCTAAGAAGTGTGGGTTGATTAGAACGAACATCAAGAACGGTGGATTCAATTCCCCCTGATGCTGGGCCTGCATCAAGAATCATTTCAATTCTGCCTTTAAGATCTTTAAGCACATGGCTTGCGGTGGTGGGGGAGATGGCGCCTGAAAGATTTGCGCTAGGTGCAGCGAGTGGAACACCTGCAAGCTCGATTAATTTGCGGGTGACAAATAATTTGGGAATGCGAATCGCAACACTTGAAGCGCCCGCGGTGACACAATCAAGCACCAGATTTTTTTTATCAAGGACCATAGTAAAAGGGCCGGGCCAGAATGCCTCTGCAAGTTTCTGGGCGCTTTCATTCCAGTTCAACACCAAGCTTTTTGCTTGTTCAACCGAATGCACATGCACGATAAGAGGGTTATTGCCCGGCCTTCCCTTGGCAGTATAAATTTTTGCAACTGCAGATGCGTCAAAGATATTTGCAGCCAAGCCATAAACTGTTTCGGTGGGGATAGCAACCAAGCCGCCTTGCTTAAGAATCAAGGCAGCTTTATGAAGAACTTCGGGATCTGGATTATCCGGATCTATTTTAAGAAGCTGAGTGTGCATTCTTTGTGGCTTTCAGATACTGTAATGAAGTTCGGTATCCTTGCTTACAGGGCCCTTCATACGAAGCACGGGTTTTTCGAGTGAGACAACATTACCCGGAGCAACACTTTGCGTAAGCCATACATTCGAGCCAATCACAGTGCCCTTACCCACAATAGTCTCGCCCCCAAGGATGGTAGCATTGGCATAAACTACAACATCATCTTCGAGGGTGGGATGGCGCTTCTTGCCACGAATAATATTACCTGAAGAATCGCGAGGGAAAGAAAGAGCGCCAAGGGTAACCCCTTGATAAAGTTTCACATTAACCCCGATGTCGCAGGTTTCGCCAATAACGACGCCAGTTCCGTGATCGATAAAAAACCGTGGCCCTATTCTTGCGCCAGGGTGAATATCAATCCCTGTTTTGCTATGGGCGTTCTCGGTCATCATTCTAGGAATGAGGGGAATACCAAGAAGCAATAATTGATGGGCCAGCCTGTAAATGGAAATAGCTTCAATGCCTGGGTAGCAGAAAATAATTTCATGATGACCTTTGGCAGCGGGATCACCTTCAAATGCGGCATGCACATCGTCTTCAAGTACCATGCGGATATCAGGAAGTTTTTTAAGAAAATCTAGGGTGCGCTGCTGGGCAAGTGATTCCAAATCGTGCTTAGGTTTGCCTAAGGCGTTTTGGGATTCTTGTTCGTAATGCAAGGCTCGAGATATTTGATTGGTTAACTTATCGTGTAAACCGTCAATGAGGTCGCCCACATAATATTCAACATTACCCATATGAAGGTTTTGTCTACGAAAATACCCAGGGAACAAGATATCTAAAAGGTCGGCAAGAATTTCAACCACCGCTTCACGACTAGGAAGGGGTTTATGGCCCAAGTGGCTTGTTTTGTTACATTCGGTGTAGGTAGCAACGATGGATTCGGTAATTTCCGGGAGTATTTGTTTCAAGCGAAAATCTGTAGCCATCTTTACACCCTCGATGCGGTTACAACCCAAGAGAAGTATCAACCAATTAAATGGTAGGGGCAAATAGGGCCAAGGTCAAATCTTACCCTTTGAGAGACTAATCGACCCGTTTCGAAGTTAGGTAGAATAAAAAAGGTAAAAAAGGGGAAGTTAAAACCCGCTTAGGCCGTAATGTCACTACCAAGCAACCTCAATTGCCAAGTCAATAACGCCAACAATATTTGCACAGGCGCACAATAAGTAGGCAGCCGGGGCATCCTTCTTACTTCACTATTTACAATTGAAGTTTTTAAAATATTTTTAAAGTGTTGCTGCGAATGTAGTTATAAATATATATACGGTTTTACTAAGTGATTAAGAATTAATTGGCCCGCTAATTGCTCTTATTAATTATGTTCGCTAGTGGAGGCGTACCGACCAGAACCGGCCAACCCGCGCTGGCTTTTGGAGAGAAGTACAGCGGGTTGGTCGGGCTGGAATAAAGGAACCTTCGTTAGTCCTGTTTCGCCTTCAGTCCTGTTAAACCATTGGGAGAGGTGGTTTAGCAGGCTGAGGGCTTTTTTTATTTGATTCTTTGTTAATCATTTCTTCAATCTCTCTTATAATAGCTAGAGCATATACTATTCAAAACAAGAGGTTTGAAAGTGGAACACTCTTCTATCGAAAATATGAATAAACCCTCTGGGCACGAAGCCTCTAAGATGGGGGATCTCAACCAAAAAAATCGTTTCGGTTCTTATTGGAAAAATCAACTTCTTTCTTGGGTGGGCACCCCTTGGGATCGAAGACTCGCCCAAGCAGCTTTATTAATTCCTAAAATTCGCTTTTATGAATCTGAGTTTGACAAACTCACCGACTTCGAAATTTTGGAACTTTCCAAGAAATTAAAAGGCCGCGCCCGAGGTGGAGAGTCTCTTTCTACAATGATTCCCGAAGCTTTTGGAATGGCTTCGCTTGCTTGTAAACGCGTTCTTGGCCTTCGACCCTTTGATGTTCAACTTGCTGCAGGCACAGTTATTCACGAAGGCGCACTTGCAGAACTTGCTACTGGCGAAGGCAAAACACTCGTTGCTAGTTTACCCGCCTTTCTTAATGCACTTACAGGCAAAGGCGTTCATGTTGCTAGCGTTAACGACTACCTCTCTCGCAGAGATGGTGAATGGCTTAAACCGGTTTTCTCTGCATTAGGAATGACCACGGGTATTTTGCAACAGCAAATGTCTGACATCGATAGGCAAAACGCCTACAAATGCGATATCACCTATGCCACCGCCAGCGAATATGGATTTGATTTTTTAAGAGATCGCCTTAAGGTAGCAGATGGCAAAGGAAATGAAGCTCCGTTTTGGAACTCTTGGATTGAAGGTTCCTCCACCAGCACTAATAATTTTGTGCAGCGCGGTCATAACTTTGCTCTCGTTGACGAAGCGGATAATATTTTTATCGATGAAGCTCGCACCCCACTAATCATCAGTGGGCAAATTCGCACAGCCACCGCTGAAGAACAAGTGGTGTACCTTTGGGCAGATGAATTGGTCCAGCGTATGGAAGCGGGTCAACATTTTATTTTTAACCCGCAATTACAAAAGCTCGAACTTACTGCACTAGGCAAGCACCTTGTTCGTTATTCCAACCCGCCTTCTGGGCCACACGGCGACGCCCTCGATAAGCTACACGAGTCTATGGAACAAGCTATTCAGGCCCATTATCGATTTAAATTAAACCAGCACTATTTGGTTGATAAAAATAAAATCGTGATCATTGATGAATTTACTGGTCGAAGAATGCCCGACCGACATTGGCGTGACGGCTTGCACCAAGCGGTTGAAGCCAAGGAAAAAATTCCGATCACCTACAGCGATGAACACGCTGC
>JBDNHI010000146.1:0-10896 GCA_041694635.1 Gemmataceae bacterium
AAGATGCCGTCTCGAAACCATAGGCTTACGCCCATGGCTACAACTTGCCGCCGCGTTGCGGCTGTATTTCTGCATAAGCTGGCACTGGAAAAGGGGACTGGCACTTTTTTAATAGAAACCGCAGGTAAAACAGCATCCAAATGTCTATGGTTGCATCCCTGAGTCCACTTCTAAATCTTCAATTCACACGGATACGGTAAAGAATCCCCAGCGGTACTATTATCGATATGTTGTCGTTGGGCTTGGTTGTGACATTTTAATCGCTGTTGGGGTTCAGCTTAGGTTATCTTTCTTTTATTATCTTTCGATTTAATTACGCACAAATACACACACAGAAGCGTCCCCAGAACGCGGTCGTTAGGCTTGTTTGCTTATCATTGCTCACACATCGATTATAATCTTTATTTGTTAGGGTAAGCCAAGTTTCATTCGTATTTCACTTTGTACTATAGAAGCATCTTTTGTGCCATCCACTGTAACTATAAGTTCTTTGCGTTTGAATAGTTCAAGTACGGGCATGGTCTTTTCGTGGTAATCTTTAAGCCTAAGGGTAACCGCTTTGGGGTTATCATCCGCACGGGCGATCATCTCTCCGCCACACTTATCACAAACCCCTGCAACGGCAGGGCGATGGTAAATAAGGTTGTAATCTAAACCACATTTAGAACAAAGCCTGCGGTTCATAATCCGTTCAAGAACAACAGTGTCAGGAACATCAATAAGAATAACGGCGTTGATATCGTAACTTTCGAGGAAGAAACTTGCTTGAATCTGATTGCGTGGGAAGCCATCAAGGATGAAGCCAAAGTTCCAATCGTGTTTATCAAGTCGGTCTTTGACGACTTCATCGACTACTTCATCAGGGACAAGTTGCCCAGCGGTAGTAAAGCGCTGAAGGCGAGCAGCGAGTTTGGTATGGTTTTGAATATGCCAGCGAAAAATATCCCCAACGCTGATATGAACAAGGTTGAAAGTAGAGGCAAGTAATTTAGCCTGAGTGCCTTTGCCACACCCTTGAACTCCAGTAATAATATATTTTTTCATAACAACCTCTAAAGAGAACAGCTTAACTCTTATTTAACCATAACGCCTAAGCGAGAGAAAGTCTTTGGATTAAAGAGAAAATTTAAAAAAAGTGTTAGTGTGCCATAAGCCCGATTGCATCGCGAATTGAAAGCAGGTTAATCTGTTGAAGTGCAGCAGGAAGTTCAGAAACAATGCGTTGTGCAGCAGTAGGATCGTAGAAATTGACTGTACCTAATTGTACAGCAGAGGCGCCTGCGAGAATAAACTCCATTACATCGTCAACTGTGGCAATGCCCCCAATTCCAATGATAGGGATACGAACTTTTTTTGCGACTTGCCAAACGATGCGAAGTGCAAGGGGTTTGATAGCAGGGCCGCTGAGTCCTCCGGTGCCATTGCCTAGCATAAATTTCTTCTTCTTCCAATCGATAGCAATCCCGAGGAAAGTATTAACAAGAGAAACAGCATCTGCGCCAGCATCTGCAGCGGCTTGGGCCATAATGGAAACATCGGTGACATTGGGAGTTAGCTTAGCGATGATAGGGAGGCCGCAAATTTCTTTAACCCCACGAACGACGCGAGCAGTTTTTTCGGGATCGATAGCAAAATCAACCCCGCCTGAAACATTCGGGCACGAAAGATTAAGTTCTAGGGCTGCAAGCCCTTTTTCTTGATTGACTCGATGTGCCATCTCGAAAAATTCTTTTTCGGTTTTACCTGCAATGTTGCCAATGATTTTAGTTGGAAGATTTCGAAGGTAGGGAAGGTGATTAAGTAAAAAGTATTCGAGGCCATCGTTATCAAGCCCAATGGCATTGAGCATACCAGATGAAGTTTCGAAAGTACGAGGAGGAGGATTTCCTGGGCGAGAATTCTGAGTTACCGTTTTTGGTACTATGCCACCTAGCTTGCTAAAATCCACCATTGATTCCATTTCCTTTGCATAACCAAAAGTTCCAGATGCAACAAGGATGGGGTTATCAAGAGAAAGGCGGCCAAGATGAACACTTAGGTCAACCATGGTTTTAGTTTTCTTCGAGGTAGGTATAGCCTTCTAAGCCGGACTGATAGAAGTCGAGAAACTCGCGGGATTCTGCCACAGAGATCACACCACTCTTTACTGCTTTTTCTACATCCTTACGAATTCGATCAGTTAACTCATCTGCTTTGTATTGAACAAAGGCAAGCACTTCGCGTACGGTATCTCCCTTAATCACTTCATCAATGTTCATATGATTGTTTTCATCAAGGCTAACATGAACTGCATTGGTATCGCCAAAGAGGTTATGCAGGTCGCCTAGTATTTCTTGATAAGCGCCTAAAAGGAAGGCCCCTAAGTAATAGGGTTTGTCTGTAACTTCGTGCAGCTGTAGGGTATTTCGTACATCTCTTAGATCAATAAACTGATCTACCTTGCCATCGGAATCGCAAGTGATGTCACCTAGAACAGCCTTGCGAGTTGGAATTTCATCGAGTCTATGGATAGGCATAATTGGGAAGAGTTGCTTAATGGCCCAACTATCAGGCATGGATTGGAAGACCGAAAAGTTACAGAAGTAAGTATCGGAAAGCATAGTCTCGAGCCCTTGAAGTTCTTCAGGGGTGTAATCAAGTTCGCGAACTAAGCGCAATATTTTACTGCATACAGCCCAGAACAAGCGCTCTACCAAAGCGCGCTGCTCTATATTTATGCTGCCCAGATTAAACATATTCACCGCTTCATCCACTGCTTGAAGCGCATCGTGGTAAGTTTCAATTAAATTCTTCTTTTTGAGATCTTGAAAGAGGCCAAACAAATCCGATACCTGTTGTGGGCTATCGCTTGGAACTTGGGGGGGCACCGTGTAACGATCAAAGTTGGATACGCCTACCACATCAAACACCAAAAGGCTGTGATAGCCTACCATTGCCCTGCCAGATTCAGTTATGATGGTTGGGTGAGGAACCCCTGCTTGGTCGCAAACACTTTTAATCCGGAAGACAACATCGTTGGCGTATTCCTGAAGCGTGTAGTTAATAGACGATTCAAAATCAGTTTGCGATCCATCGTAATCGATACCAAGCCCACCGCCGACATCGATGTAATTAACATTAGCCCCAACTCGGTGCATCTCGGTGTAAACTCTGCCAACTTCTGTAAGAGCGCCTTTGATACTTCGGATATTAGTAATCTGGCTACCAAGATGGAAATGAACAAGTTGAAGGCAATCGACCATACCGCGCTGTTTAAGGTAATCAACTGCTTCGAGCATTTCGGTAAGTGTGAGGCCGAATTTGGAACGATAGCCAGCACTAGAGCGCCAGCGGCCTGCGCCACGGGCAGCAAGCTTGGCGCGAATCCCGATTACGGGCCTGACCCCTGTGATCTCGGCTTGTTTAACGATAAGTTCCAGCTCGGTGAATTTTTCAACCACTGGAATAATGTTCTTGCCAATCTTTCTGGCAAGCATTGTCATATGAATAAATTCTTCATCTTTGAAACCATTACAGATGATGGGAGTATTGCCCCCATTGGTCAGCGCCATCACTGCTAGAAGTTCTGGTTTGGAACCCGCTTCAAGGCCGAAGTTAAACGGTTTACCAAAATCTAGGATTTCCTCTACCACATGGCGTTGCTGATTGACCTTGATGGGATAGACACAGCAATACTTACCTTTGTATTCAAATTCTTCGATTGATTTTTGGAAGGCCGAATGGATTTCAGAAATACGATGTCGGAGGATATCGGTAAAGCGAACGAGAATGGGAAGTTGAATCCCGCGTTCTTGAAGTTGGTCAATTAAAATTTTTAGATCGATAGTAGCTTCGGGATCTTTGGTGGGCATGACAGAAACATGGCCAAGATTGTTAATACCGAAGTAACCTTTGCCCCATTCATTGACCCTGTAAGTTTCAAAGGCGTCGGAAATTTTCCAGCGATCAAGAATATCAGGCTCAGAACTGTTTGCCATCTAGGGTGAAATCTCCTAAGGACCAATCGAAAAGTAAAATAGGCAATTCTTACAACAAATTAATAAACTCGGGTAATCATTATAATGAACTATCATTGTAACGAAGTATATAACATAGGTAAGGGATATTTATGAATTTCGTCAAGCCTATTTCCTCTGAATTACCAAATCGATGATCTTGAACTGTTCGTCTTGCACGGATTGGGGAAATAAGATAACTACGAACATTGGTATTTTCGTTTCATAAATATGAAGAAAAGTGAACACCGAGGTTGCAAATGGTACCCGCAAGACAATTAGACCTTCCCGTTCCTTCAGAAAAAGACCGCGAGTATGTAGGGGCAGGAAGTTTTAAGGAAATAGGTGAACATTTTCTAGAGTTATTCCAAAGGATTGGCGGTTTAAAACCTTCTGATGATGTACTGGATGTGGGGTGTGGTATAGGTAGAATGGCAATAGCAATGGTCAACCACCAAGATGAGAAATCTCGGTTCGAAGGCTTTGATATTGTGCAGCACGGGATAGAGTGGTGTGAAAAGAATATCACCACACGCTGGCCTAATTTTCAGTTCAAACATTCAGATATCTACAACAAATGTTATAACCCGAAAGGGCAACTGGTTTCGCGGAAATATACTTTCCCTTACGATGATAATTCTTTCGATTTTATCTTCCTGACTTCGGTATTCACCCATATGCTCCCCCGAGATATGGAAAACTATTTGGGAGAAATGCACCGTGTGCTTCGTCCTGGGGGCCGGGCTTTCATTACCTTCTTCATAACCAATCAGGAAGTAGATGGTTTGATTGCAGAAGGGAAATCTGTATTTAAATTACAGCATCAGCGAGGCCCTTGCAGAATTGAAGACCCTAACTGCCCAGAACAAGTCGTGGGTTATGAAGAAAAATACCTGCATCAATTGTTCAGCGAATCCGGCTTCGGAAAAGATATCAAGGTATTCCCTGGTCAATGGTGTGGAAGATCAAAAGGGGAAACATCTCACGATCTTGTGCTTGCAGTAAAAGAGGGTGAACCTACATCGCGGCAACAATGGAGGCGAAAGATTGCCTCTTGGTTGCCTTTTTAATTCATAACTATTCTTGTGGTAAGTTAAGGAATGGTTCTTGATGTTTAGTCAACAATCAATGTTAGGAAAAGCTTGGTCTGCATTTCGCCAAAGGGGTGCAGTATCATTAATAAAAGCATTTTTGCAGAAACTGCGATATAGTCCGTTGGGGAAAACTCTGCTTGGTCCTACGGGTCCTTGGTCGGATTGGTTAAAAAACTTCCTTCCATCACCGGAATTACTGCAAGAATTTAGGCAGACGAAATGGCCGGTGGATAAGCCAAAGTTTTCCCTGATTATGCCAGTGTATAATACCAAACCGGAATGGCTAAAGCAGGCGGTAAACTCGGTTCAAAATCAAACCTATGCCGATTGGGAACTCTGGTGTGTGGATGATGGATCAACCAACCTTTATGTGCCTTTTGTATTAAAAAGTCTAGCAGCAGAGGATAAAAGGATTCATGCGATTTTGCAGGAAAAGAATCAGGGGGTAAGCGAAGCAACAAACACGGGTTTAAATCTTGCCTCGGGAACCCATGTACTATTCATGGATCATGATGATTATTTAGAACCGCATGCGTTACACCGATTTGCTCAAACCATTTTAGAAGCCGATCCAGATTTAATTTATGCTGATGAAGCATTAACAAGCGAAGACATAACTCACATTCACGAAATAAAAGCTTGCCCAGCGTTTTCACATGATTATTACTTAAGTCATCCGTATGTGGTTCACCCCATCTGTGCCCGTACCAGCCTAGCAAAAGCCACAGGCGGACTAGATCCAAGTCTAAAAGTTTCTCACGATGTTGATATGTTTTTGCGCTTATGTGAAAAAGCAAAAACTATAGCACATATACCAGATGTTTTATATCGCTGGAGGCTACATACTCAAAGTACAAGTCATACTGCAAACCTTTTTGAAATCACGAAGTCTACTATGGGGGCGGTGGAGCGCCATCTCGCCCGATTAAATATTCAAGCAGAAGTAAGCCCCTCCGTGTTGCATCATAATTTCTTACGGGTTGATTATCCGCTTAATGAAAATACAAAAGTTGCAATTCTAATTCCAACCAAGAACCGTGCCGACCTGCTACAAGGTTGCTTGCAAAGTCTGAGAAAAACAGTCCCTGCAAATCTAATGGATATCATTATTATCGATCATCAGTCAGATGATCCCGCAACTTTAGAGTTATTAAAATGGGAATCCACTTTAGCAACCGTGGTGAAATACACTGGGTCTTTTAATTTTGCAGCAATGATGAACCTTGGTGCAAGGTCAGCACCTAAAGGCAAACACACCCATTATCTGTTACTTAACAATGATACGGTAGCAGCGCACCCAGGTTGGTTAGAGCATCTTGCAGCGATTGCCCAAAGACCCGATGTAGGGGCTGTTGGTGCAACCTTACTTTACCCCGATCATACGATTCAGCATTCCGGGGTTGTTTTGGGATTAGCAGGCCCTGCGGATCATGCACATAAATTTCATCAGCATGGCAGCAAAGGACTGAATGGCAGTCTCTTTGCAGTTCGCGATTATTCTGCTGTCACCGCTGCCTGTATGATTGTAAGTGCATCTGCATTTGAAGCAATTAATGGGTTTGATGAATCTTTTGCGATTGGGTTTAACGATACAGATTTCTGCCTAAGGTTAAAACAAAAAGGGTATAAGGTATTGCAAACACCTTATGCAGTATTATTCCATTTGGAATCGCAATCACGATTAGCAGATCGTACTCATCCAGCAGATACAAAACGCTTCATGGATCGCTATGAATCATTCATAAAATCAGGTGATCCCTATTATAGCCCTTATCTTGAAAAGGAAGGCTTTACTCACCTTCCAAAACTAGGAGCAGTCTGCCCACGAGAGATTCCCTCTCGTTTAGTAAACACCCCTTGGCCCACTTCAAATCAATTGCAAAAGAAGGGTGCTGCATGAAAAGTATCTTCAAAAAATACTATTCCCAGTTAAAGCAACTTGAAATCCTGCAACCCATCAAACCAGCTTGGCGAAATCTGCGAAGATGGTTTATCGCACGCACAACCCCTCTGCCCAAAGCACCCAAAAACAATCATTGCAACTCTGATCAGGGCGATATACTCGATATCTATTTCAATCATAAATTAGATGCCTTCCTCAACCATCAAGATTCCTGCATTTCATTTAAGATTGACCCGAAACCACTTGTCAGCATCATTGTTCTTACCTACAACAAAGCTGCTCTCCTTTTAGAATGCTTGCAAAGTGTTGTAAACCATACACATAATTCCTACGAAATCATCATCGCAGATAACGCATCCACCGATCGCACTCATGAATTATTGGATCGGATCGAAAACGCTATCATCCTTCGCAACTCTGAGAACCTCGATTTCATTCGGGGCAACAATGCTGCAAGCAAACACGCCCATGGCAAGTACCTTCTTTTTCTTAACCACGATACCTCAGTTCTTCCGGGCTGGTGTGATGAATTAGCAAACCTATTAGATCAGCGAAAACAGGTCGGTGCGGTTGGTTCAAAACTTATTCATATGGATGGAAGATTGCAGGAATCTGGATGTTTGGTAAGAGTAGATGGTTCCACTTGGGGTTATGGTAGAGGTGATCTAAACCCTAATAACCCAGAATTTAATTATGTAAGAGAAGTCGATTTCTGCTCTGGTGCTTCGCTTATGGTTCGGGCAGAACTTTTTAACACCCTTGGCGGGTTTGATGAACGGTACAACCCCGCTTACTTCGAAGATGTAGATCTTTGTATGAGTATTAAACGCCTTGGGTTCGAAGTATTGGTGCAACCACATTCAGCGGTTTTACACCGAGAGAATGGCAATATTTCTGGTAGAGCTTTTAAACTTTGTCAGGCCAACTTCCCTCTTTTTAAAACTAAATTCGACCGAGAACTTTCACTCCTTTCAAAAGAAGAAACTGTTCTTGATGCAAGAAATAAACGAACGGGCAAAAATATTCTTGTCTTAGATGACTTTGTTCCTCACCCTTCTCTAGGCGCTGGTATGCCCAGAACTCGAAAAATCCTTCTCGACATGGCTGCTTTGGGACACAAGGTTACTTACATCCCACTTATCGATTCTAAAAGTTTCCCCGAAACTATTAAAGAATTGCAATTTAATGGAATTGAAATTTTTCATAGCTCATTCGATCTGCAAAATTTGCTTGAACAAAGGCGGGGTTTCTACGATACCGTGATGATTTGTAAACCACACAATGCAGAACCTCTACTTTGGCGTTTACGAAAACTATTCCCCAAGGCCCATCTTATTTACGATACCGAAGCGATCATCTTTCAAAGAGAATTAGACCGTGCATTACTTGAAGGAAAATCAATTCCACCAGATTATCTTCAAGATCTAAAAAACCGTGAATTTAATATTATGAAGCAAGCAGATACCATTCTTGCTGTTAGTGATGCAGATCGAAAAGTTGTAAACGAAGGTTTACCTAACAAGGCGGTTAAGGTGTATGGGTATTCAATGGAAATAAACCGGAAGGCCCCTGGATTTGATGCACGGAAAAATGTCTTGTTTGTAGGGGGAATAACCGATGCACATGCCCCTAATGTTGATGCACTCGAAATCTTTTTGAAAGAATCTTGGCCAGAGATTTTAAAAAGGCTGCCTGGTTGCAAAATGCAAATCGTAGGGGCATCTCCATGCCAACGGATTATTGATGCAGCAGGGGCAGGAGTTGAATTATTAGGGCGTGTTGAAAATTTACTTCCTATTTTTAATAGCGCTAAAGTTGTTGTTTGTCCGCTTCGATTTGGCGCAGGTGTGCCTTTAAAACTCGCGGAAGCTTTAGCAATGGCGGTTCCTACCGTTGCTAGCCCAGTTGCAGCAAAAGGGTATGGGATTGAAGATGGTTCGGTAGTAGCTATTGGGCACGATAATGCATCATTTAGTGATGCAGTGATAAATCTTTATGAAAATAAGAAGGAATGGGAAGAAAGGCAAGCAAGAGGAATTAAGTTTGCCCGACTCAATTTTGATCCTGTGGTAGTGCAAAAAGAACTTGCAGAACTACTTGATAAAGAAAATTACCCAGCACAAAAAGTAGCTTAATCAATTTTTAAATGTGGTTGTTCCATCTTTTCATTATGATGGATCCTTTGAATCATTCGCTGGGCTGCTTGTAATGGGGAAAGTAATTTTTCTAGTTTAAGCTTGGCACGATGCCCCATTATTTTAGCATCGGGTTGATTTTCAAAAACCCAGCGCATTTTATCTGCTGCATCTTGTTCATCGGGTTGGGCCCAATGCCAACCCTTGCAATAAGGAGGATAATCTTCTTCTAGCGCAACTCGCTTGTACTTTACTAGCAAAGAAGTTTCGATATCCATATAATCGGTGTTGCCTGAATAATTAGTAGCAATAACAGGTTTGCCTAAAAGCATTGCTTCCGCAATAGTCAAGCCTAGGCCTTCGGAGCGATGAAGTGAGACATAACAATCGCAAGCATTCATCAAAGCTGCAACTTCTTCTTTTTCCATAGCGGCATCAATAATCGTAATGGCTAGTCCAGCAATAGCATTGCGAAGGATAGCCATATCATTGGGATATTGGGAGGCGCGATTTATTTTCAAAATGAGTCTGGTATTTTGCTGATTAGTGAAAGCGCTTTTAAAAGCACGAATCAGCCCCAGAGGATTTTTCCGCTCCATAATACTTGCAAGATCAAAGACAAAGAGGAAGAGAAAATCATTTTCTGGAAGGTTTAATTCTTTTCTGGAAAGAGGACTAAAAGAAGGCAGAGTGATTGCAGGAAGCATAGGCACCACAGGAACGGAAACTACCTTCATTAAAGCGTGTTGAATATGTTGTGTAGGTGCCCAGATTTCAGTAAGCCCAATTGCAAGGTCACGCCAATGATAAGGAGCTTCTTCTAATTCCCAATACCAGATAGCATAAATTTTAGAGTTAGGAAAAGAATAAACCCCAGCTCGGTTAAAGCAATCGTGGAAGAGTGGTTCAGGAGCCATTACGATGATTGTGTTTTGTTGTAAAAGCAGAGAACGAAGGTTTTGAGTTTTAAAATTATCGTTAGGAGAAGCAGGAACTTGTCTGGAAAGAACCTGATAATTTGCATTGGAAAAGGCGTCAACGACGGCCTGAGCAGCGACTTGTAAGCCAGAAGGATAACCAAAATGCCCAAGGACATTAACACCTTGGGTTGCAGGTTTATGATAACCGGTAGGTAAAGGGGCAAAGTTTATCCAGTCTTCTTCAGTAGAAAAAGTTTGTTGAATAAAGTTTAGAAATTGCTTCCATTGCAGGAGATCAAAAAGCGCAAGAGGAAAGAGTTTTTGCCAATCAGGTTGATTAAGATAAGTTATTTCTAAGAGTGGTGCAGGGTTTGCAACAACTTGGCTAAAAAACGAAATGATATCACTAAGAGAAAGGTTATTTTTATTTACCTCGGTAAGAATAAGGATGCCTAGGAAAGGTTTCATACCTAGGGGAGTGATGCCAAGGGGAAAAAGTGCACGAAGATCAGGTCGGTTTTCATAGATTGCAATTACTTTTTGAAAGGATTCAGGAGTTGATTCATTAAGGAAAGCGGTAACGCCCAAGCGATGAAGCCAGCGTTTGAAGATTACGAAATCATAAATAGGGTCGATTTGTGGCCAGTGGATTAAATCATCATGGTTAAGTTTTTTAGCAAAGATTCGCCTAATCCTTCGCTTAATAAAGCGGAGGAAATTACGAAGAAGGCTCTCTTGATTTTGCAGCGTTGCCAATGAAATCTTTCTATTCTAAAACCTTGAATAACCCAACCCTAATAGAAAGGACAAGTTAAGGAAAGTCTATCTAAAAATCTAGATGAGCCCGAA
>JBDNHI010000147.1:0-2802 GCA_041694635.1 Gemmataceae bacterium
TAATCGAAAGCATAAGAATAATAATCGCCATTGCGACCATTAACTCTACCAAGGTAAAGGCAGAACGACTAAACAGTTTGTTTCGAAAGTGGACTGGCATAAACATCATCCTGTCCCCATATCAATAACACGGATAACATCTGAAAGAAGATAAATAGTAATAATATTAAGATCAAGGGTAGGAGTAGGTGTAATAGGTTTACGAATAAGATCAGCAACTAGTTTTGGCTGAAATTCAATTTCTAAACTAGGTATAGTGTTCACAGCAGTTATTTGATGGAAAGAGCGAACCCCCGTAGCACTGTTATGAATCATAATCCAAGCATTTTTTTTATAGTCTAATGTTCCTGCTGGCTTTAAAAATAGAAAGTTCGGGTCGGATGCGACATCGGTAGATGCACTTAAACCTTCCCCAAGAAAATCTGGAAAGGTTTGGCTTCGCCCTTTAAAAACCAACATATATCTACGAGAAGGAAGTGTATTTTCAAAGGGTGGTTTCTTTTCTAAAAGGAAAGAGACTGAATATCTGCCAGCAGCGGTTACTGAAGTAATAGCCCTGCCAGATTCATCCATCTCAATATCGTAATTGGAAGTAAAAAACCTTTCGTTAAATAAAGAAGCAGAAAATACAACAGTAAGAGGATTTCCAGGGATCTCATACTTGACATACGCTACAGGCACCCCAGCCAAACTATTTCTTGTACTACTACCAGCAGCTTGGTCTAAGAAAAGATATTGCGGAACTGTAGAAACGAAAGAACTGTTATTCAAAAAGGAATTAGGTATGATTCTTAATTTTGTATCGGTATTGCCAAGATAAATCCAATCAGGGCGATTTTTCACAAAGTCTAAAACATCAGGGTCAAAATTACTTTGGGCATTATTAACCACTTCATTAATCTGATAACGCTCAATAGCTTGCCCCATCATAAAGGCAGCTACCGGAAAAATGGCAAATACACTTACCATACCAATCCCCATAATGAAGATTGCCATCAAGACTTCCAGAAGTGTAATGCCTTTTCTTTTCACAAAAGTTCCTTTAAATCCCTTTATTACGAGGGTCTTTAGCAAACAAATAGGGGTTTGTGCTAGGCCCAACTTCAAACACCCCAATCGAACCTGTCATTTTTCTAACAACAAGAATCGCATCCCGACTATAGTTCCCAGCAAGGGACTCAAAATTATGCAAATGCAAGTAAACTTCGGAAGTTGAATTATTGAGACTACCGTCAGGGTTAAAAATGATATCCAAATAAGAAGGGTAAACTCTATTTGTTGGGGGCGGGAGACTAGCTAAAAAATAATTTCCAATAGTAAAAGAATCTAAAGGAGATCCAACTGTATTAGGCATTTGGATCTCGATGATGTTCGAAAGTTCAAAAGGCGTATCGCCAGAAAGCTCAATTGGGTTTCGAAAAATGGTATACATTGTAGGAGCAGATTGCAATTTATTAGCAAATCCGGACGACATCTGGTTTTGATAAAAAACAGCAGGCACGGCATTAAATGGTGCAGGTAGGCCATTCGGAGGGACAGCAGGTAATGTTATTAAAGTTATTTGACCAACATCCCCGCTAGGTAATTGCAAAAATTCCCCTCCCATAATCAGTCTTTTGCCAGTTAATGGATCTTGAGAAAATCCTGTTAAATCAGCAAAAAAATTACCACTGTTAGGTGGGTATTCCATAATAGGAATATTTCCAAAAGACGAACCTAAAGTTGGCGCGGATTTTTGAACTAGCACCACGCTATCAACCTTGCCATTTGCATCCGAATCATAAAATCTAATTCCCGTGGGCAAGCGTTCGGTTCTAGCTCGGTTTCTTGCAGAAAGTAGTGAAGATTGTACGGTATTTGAAAATCTTGAAAGTTCGCGGTCTGCTTGATTCGCAGGATAAAAAGCTGCAGTAATGGCAGTAAAAATTACAATGATGGCCATTACAACCAACAACTCTACTAAAGTCATCGCACTTCTTTTAGGATTATAAATTCGCATTGGAACTTCCGTTTAATTCGTAGGATCACTCGGAATCGTAAGTAATATCCACCCGCAGGGAACCAACCTTGAAAGATTTATCCGCGGTGTAATCTGCTTGATCTACATAATGGATTTTGTGATAGATCACAGTACTACCAGCTTGGATAATTCTTGGACCAGAAGAACCGTCGTTAGAAATAACTCCGGAACCTAAGTCTTCAACTTTCAGACCTTTAGGGTGGGATTCTAAAGCAACTAATAAACAAGCGCTTGAATTTCGATTATTGGTGCTTGCAACAGTAGGGGCATTTTTCTTGATGGTGTTGGCAGTTAATAATTGCTGAGTAATCGAAGAGGGCGCCATTCCAGCGTAAAAATTATTATAATTTTTTGAGTTTGCGGTAAGTACTAATCCTTTTAATTTGGAAGTGCTTTGATATGGCACACTATCAATGTTAAAATCAAAATCACAAACTGGATTAAAATTAGAACTAATTGTTCTCACCAAAGTTGGAAAATTTCTAGCAATTTGCATGTTTGCAAACACTTGAATCGAACGAGCCATCGGGTCATTTTCACCAATCACAACATCAGGCAGTGTTGCAGGGTTAGTGATTGAATTTCTATTAAAAAGATCATTTGCTAAAGTTTGATAATAGATTTTATCCGTTGGTGATAGCGCTTGGTAATCGGTTTTGGCTTTTTGCTGAATCTCTTGAGTGATCCTTGTTACTGCTTGTTTGATCTTATTAATAATTAGTGAAACATTAGAATTTGGGTTGGTAGGGTCGCGCTGCCAAGCCATCCATTTAATCCCTGCA
>JBDNHI010000148.1:0-20420 GCA_041694635.1 Gemmataceae bacterium
AATCGGTTTGAAGAAAGTTGCAAGACTCTTAAACAGCGTTGAAAAACCGATTTGCAATTTTCAATTGGATCGCAAAACATCTCAACTCCAGCCCAAACCTTATCCCCTAACTGATAAAGTTTGACCACTTTCATTTCAGCATTAATTTCCATAGTAAAGAGGGAAGCTTTTTCTTCTTCATCAGGGGAACTAATTTCCCAAAAAGCAGGGTAAACAAGCCTAAAATAGTTGTCATCTCCATCTTCAACAAATAAAAGATAGGTCTGGGCTTCGTGCTTAAAAATAACATCGCCATCCTCATCCAGTTGAGGACGATAACCTTCTTCTTTTAAAAACTCGAGAAAGAAATCTTGCTTTAATGACATATGAGCAGTCTCCAAAATTAAAGGCACTGATACCATACATTACAGGGTATAAGGGGAGACAAGCAAGTTGATTTGAAAAGAATTAACCTGCAATTTCTAAAATATTAATGGGAGAATTATTGGTTGCATAATTTTTATTTTTATCAAGAACTTTCCCGTTCCCTGAACTATTCGCATTGGTTGAAACAATTGCAAAGCGTTTACCCGCAGGATGGCTTGCCAAGGCATGGCAGTTAGGCATAGTGGCAAGGTTAATAAAAGGGATGGTTTCACCGATTAGGGTGAAGAAAAATTTTCCATTACCCGGTTGGCCACTACTTACACCTGAAATAACCGTATCAGTTACAAAATGGAGGTCATAAACATAACCTTCATTATCATTAGGCGCTTGAATCCTAGAGATTTCCTTGCCTGTTTTCCAATCGAAAACAAGGACAAGCGAAGCCCCTTGCACAAACCCACCAGTGGTTGGTTTGGTTCCCCCACAAACGAGTTTTTCAGCTTTGGAGTCAAACGCAAAGCAACGAACGCCACCAACATCTTGAATACGATCAAGTTTATACATTGCCGAGGCATCAAGTTCACGGATCAGTTTACCCGTTAAGGAATCAATCTGAAGTATTTTTCCTTTAAGGTCACCTACGAGAAACGAATTCCCATCTGGGGTAAAAGTAAGTGCAAGAGGGTCCCAAGAAAATTCTTTAAACTCTTTAACCAGAGAACCATCTTTTGTAGCCCAAAGTTTGACAACTCGATCGGTTCCACAGGAGAGGACAAATTTTCCATCCGGACTTAAGCAAAGTTTACGAATCCATCCTTGGTGAGCTTTTTCAATTTTCCAAATGGGCTTAGCATCTTTATCTTGATAATTGGAAGCACTCATTTTCCCCCAAGAATCTGCCGAGTAAATCGATTTATTGGTAGGATGAAACGCAATCGATTGCACCCAAGCATTATGTCCACCAATCGAAGGCATCTCAGCAAACTTATCTGAAGCAGTATCCCACCTTCGAACAGTTCCATCAAAGCAGGCAGCAGCAAGAACATTGCCACAGGGGCTAAATCTTGCGGTACAAATTTGAACCGGGCAGGGAATCTCGGTAATTTTCTTTGTCTTGTATTTAAGAGCAAGTTCCTTGGAATCTTCCTTCATTAAAATCTCTGCCTTTCCTGATTATAATTTAAGCGATTACTTCATCAAGAATTTTACATTCTTCATTTGCAATGGGCAGAGGTTGCCCTTGATTGTCGTATTCAATTTCTGAAGAATCAATCCCCAATGCCTTGTACCAAGTATGAAACATCGAACCAATATCGTGTGGAGGGCTTTCGACCTCGGTACCAAGAGAATTTGTCTTTCCAGACACCATACCTTTCTTAAGGCCGCATCCTGCCATTGCGCAAGACCAGGCTTCTGGCCAATGATCTCGCCCCAAATGACCATTGATGCGAGGTGTTCTTCCGAACTCGGAAAGGACGATAACAAGAACATTATCAAGCATCGATCGTTGTTGCAAATCTTCAATTATGGAAGCAAAAGCCATATCGAATTTAGGAACAAGGCTAAGGTGGCCGTTAAAGTTATCGCCGTGCGTATCCCATCCGTAAGAAGTAACTTTAACAAAACGAACGCCAGCTTCAAGCATTCTGAGAGCCTGCAACATATGTCTGCCGAAATCTGATTCGCCATACCGCTGAAGATCCTTGGCAGGCATTTTAGATTGGTCAAAAAGATCCATCCGCTTTTGCAGTTTCGCAGCCATATCAAATACAGTGGTGACAGCTTCGCTATTTTCTTTTCGTCGGGCAAGGCGATAGTTTCTATCAAGTTTTTCTCTTAATTCATTTCGTGCAAGATCAGTTTCAAGAGAAATAGATTCGGGCCTGAGGAGGTTTTCGGGGGCTTTGCCGTCACCAAAAGCAATGGCACCATATTTTGGGCCTAAGAAGCCTGCGTCTTTAGTGATAAATCCGCCACTCATCGGCTTGATCCAGACATACGGGGGCATTCCGGAAGAACAAGGCCCCATCAATTTGGAAACAGCAGAACCCAAATAAGGATAGGTAACGCCCCGGTTTTTTGGATCGCCTCGCTGAATCCGATCCACCCCGGCAGAATGCGAATTATCCTTCGTACTCAGGCTTCTAACCAGCACCAATTTATCCATATGGTTTGCGGTTTTTGGCAAAAGCTCAGAAATATGAATACCCGGCACTTTGGTAGGTATGGCTCTAAAAGGACCACCGAATGTGGTGTTCGGCTTAGGATCCCAACTTTCCAATTGGCTCATACCACCATCGAGCCAAACGAATAAGACTTGCTTATCGTTCTTAGCCAATTTTTCTGCAAAGGCTTGTTGGGTTAGAAATCCAGTTGCACCCACCACAGCATTACCAAGCCATTGCCTTCTTGATAAGAGATGATCATTCGGCGTACAGAGATTCGGATTTTTCATTTTAATTCTCGAAATACGAGTCAATGGTTCAAGCAAAATTCGGTAGAAGCAAGTAACGCCCAGACCAGATTTTTAATGCCATTATCTGCAGCACTAACTGGCTTGGAAAGAAATTCTAACGCATCAGCAACTTCTAAGGGTTCGGGCTTTCTTGCCAAAACTGAAAGATAAGCTTTTTCAACAAGGTCTTTATTAGGCTTCATTTTCTGCAAAACGGCAATCAAATTATTAGCCTCGGGTTTTAATAAAGCAAGTACAGCATCATCATTTAAAAGGAAAAGAGCTGCCTTTAATGAAAATGCAATTTCATCCTCGGGTTCTCGTGCTGGGTTGGCAAAGGCTTTAGCAAATTTAGCTTTTAATGCTACCTGCAATTCTGCTTCCTTGGCCCCTTTAGATTCAATTATAATTTTTTGATTAGTAGCAATCATAATTGAAGCTAGAAGTTGTTCTGCAGAAAGTCTTTTTTCAATTGCGGTTGCGAAAAGTGCTGGAAATTCGGGAATTTTTCCAGATTCTACTTTGCTTGAACGCTGATAGACATTGGTTTGAGCTAATTCAATTAATAACCAGCGGATATCAAACTGATGAGAAGAAAACTCCTTGGCAAGTAAATCCAATAATTCAGGATGCGAAGGCGGATTTCCCAAATGGTGTAAATCAAGCGGATGCACCAACCCTCTTCCCATCATCAAGTACCATAAGCGATTAACAATATTTCGAGAAAAGTCAGAATTTTCAGAGGTGGGTAGTTGTTCAGCAATTTTTTCTAAAGGACTAAATTTCGGAACGCCTTTGACTTTCTTTTTTAGGTCAGGTGGAACCAGATATTCCTCACCTTTTTTAAATTCAGGAATTGTGACTTCAGGCCTACCAGGAACTTTAGGTCCGACTTCTTTTTTTTCTTTTTTAAACACTGACATAAATTCTGTTTTCTGCAGTGTCAACTTCTCTTCCACTAATCCTGTCTTAGCATCTGCCAGATAAGTATTTTGAAAAAAGGCAAACAACCCTTTAAAGTCGGCTTGTTTATATTCATCGATAAAAAGGTGATCGTGGCATTCCGCACAGCGAAAATCTTTACCTAGGAATAAACGGCCAACATCTCTGGTAAGTGCGGAATAATCGACAGGGTTTTGGCCATAGCTTTCAAGCCTTTTGGAATAAAAGAAAGCAGCACCGTTGGCATTTTCCGGACTATTTTTCCCTCTCAGCATTTCCTTGGCCATCACATTCCAAGGTTTATTTTTAGCAAACGACTCTTCAAGAAATTTCAACCACTCGGGGTTTTCCCCCAACCTCTCCATAAAATGAATATGAAATGCATTTGCCATCTGTTTGGAATAAAAAGGGCCATTAGCAAGTTCTACAATCAGTAATTTTCGTTTATCAATAGATTTATTTGCTATAAAGGCCTCAACCTCGGTTGCAGTTGGAATTTTACCAGCAAAATCGAGATAAATCCTACGCACAAATTCATAGTCATCTGCCAAGGGACTTTTTATCTTACCCGTAAGCTTGGCATCAATCATTGCATCAATTTTAGTATGCAAGGAACTTACTGCGGGTTCAGTAGCAAAAACAAAACCCACTAGCAGTAAAATCAAGAAAAGGGGTTGAAAATAAAGTCTCATTGAAACCTCAAACAAAAAATAACCAGGCGGGATTTAATAAATAAGCATTAGTTCAATTCAAGTATACCATATTTTCAGTAATATCAAGCAACTTAAAAACCTAAGTAGTTACTCGAAAAGCGTGTAAAACTCGCGGATTTCTGGCACCATCTAGAATTGTAGGGTTTAATTGGAATTCTTTATGCCCCTGAAACCTTTCCCTAGAAGGCTGTTCTTGCGGTGATCCAATTTCTAAGAGCAAATGGCCCGTCGCATTGAGCACACTGGCAGCTTTTTCAATAATTTTATCTAACACCATAAAACCATCGGGGCCGCCACCTAGCGCAAGGTGCGGTTCAAAATCTTTTACATCTTTTTCAAGTTTTTGAATTTCAGGCTCGGGGATATAAGGCGGGTTACTTACTATTGCATTAAAAACCATATTTGGTTGAAGCGAAGCAAACAAATTACTTTGCAGAAAATGAACCCTGTCCGAAACTTTATTTGCCCGAGCATTTTCCTCTGCAACCTTTAATGCTTTAGAACAAATATCCACTGCAATGACTTTAACCTCGGGAAGCAATTTCGCCAGTACTATCGCAATGCAACCTGATCCCGTACCGATGTCTAATATAGTTTTCCAGTTTTCTTTTTTAGCAATTCTTAAAGCTGCATCGACAAGGCATTCTGTATCGGGCCTAGGGATCAAGACGTTGGAATTAACTAAAAATCGAATTCCATAAAACTCTTTATAGCCAACTAAATAAGCTACAGGGCAACCCTCAGCACGCTTCTTTACGAGTTCGCGAAAAGCAGACTTCGGGGCTTCCCCAATCACTTCGTTGTAACGGGCATACAGATCTATTCGTTTTAATTTCAATGAATGTGCTAATAAAACTTCTGCATCTAAGCGCGGAGAATCACAACCCTTACGATTGAAATAACCAACGGTCCAGTCCAGTAATGTTCCAACATTCCAGTCGGGTTCGGGTGGCATGAATTTACTTTTAAAAAGATATCAGGTAACTTTAGCCTGCTGAATTCGGGTCTTTCTATCGTGGTCGCGCATCGCTTTAAAAATATCATCTAGGTCGCCCAACATAATAGCATCAAGCCTGTAAATGTTAAGATTAATTCGATGGTCAGTAAATCGGTTTTGAGGGAAATTATAAGTACGAATGCGTTCGCTTCTGTCACCTGATCCGATTTGCTCTTTCCGAGCAGCGGAGCGTTCAGCATGAGCTTTTTTAAGCATCATTTCAAGCACACGGGAACGAAGAATACGCATAGCTCGTTCGTAATTTTTATGCTGGCTGCGTTGATCTTGACACTTAACTTCCAAACCAGTTGGCTTATGGACAATACGCACCGCCGACTCGGTTTTATTAACATGCTGACCCCCAGCGCCCCCTGCTCTCATCCGTTCCCATTCAATATCTTCATCGCGAATTTCAACCTGAACTTCATCAGGTTCGGGAAGCACCGCAACGGTAGCAGCAGAGGTATGAATCCGCCCCTGAGTTTCAGTAGCAGGGACGCGCTGAACCCTGTGCCCACCACTTTCGAATTTCATAATTTGGTAAGCACTTTCGCCTGTGATGCTAAAAGTAACATCTTTATAGCCGCCGTGCTCGCCCGCACTAAAAGAAATATCTTCGACCTTCCAATTTTGCACCCTAGCATAGTAGGTATACATCGTGTAAAGATCGCCAGCAAAAAGTGCAGCTTCATCCCCGCCTGTTCCTGCACGAATTTCAACAATAATACTATCGTAATTTTCATCGCCTTGAAGCAAATAGTCTTCTAATTTAATTTGCAATGCATCTCTTCGAACTGTCATTTCTGTAATTTCTAACCGAGTGTAAGAAATCATCTCTGCATCTTTTTCATCGATAATGGCAAGCATTTCTTCTGCTTGGGCAATATCGGTATTAAGCTTTATATATTCTTCATAGGGCTTAATTTGCTTGACGAGTCTACCGTGTTCTTTGGCGATTGCAGAAAAGCGAATGCGATCGGAAACAATAGTGGGATCTGAAAGTTGAACTTCCAGTTCTTTATGTTTAGCCAACATAGATTCAAAAGCGGCTAGCATTAAGGATTACCTTGTGATTAAAAAGCCGATGCCCCTGCCCCGTAAAAACGGAACAGGGGCATCTGGAAAAAAATCTACTTTGCGGTTTCGCCTGTTGCAACTTCTTCGCCTGCTTTTTTACGCTTGTCCCAGTTGTATTTCTTCTGGAATTTTTCAACACGGCCTGCTGTATCAACAAACTTCATTTTTCCAGTGAAGAATGGATGACAGGCAGAACATATTTCCACCATAATCGTTTTCTTTGTACTGCGGGTGACAAACTTATTGCCACAACCACAGGTAACCGTTGCTTCAACATAAACTGGATGAATTGTCTTATTCATTTTAATCTCCCGTTTTCAAATCTATCAGAATGGTATATTCTAGGACTTCTCTATTGTGTGCGACAAGGGTAAGACGACGAACTCACTTAATTTAATAAGTTTCTTATGGAATTTATAACAAATCTCGACCAGTCAATAGCTGCTTGGAACCAAGCAATCCAACTACCCGGTTGGCTAGACCAAGGTATAAGAACAGCAACTTTTTTTGGGAACTCGTCCATTATTGCCGTACTTATCTCTATTGTAGGATTATACTTACAACGATCCAAAGGATGGAAAGTAGCTTTAGTTTTTGTGCTTGGTACTTCTGGGGCATGTTTAACTTGTGAATCGATTAAATTTCTAGTCAAAAGGCCAAGGCCCGAAATAAGTCAAATGCGAACCTCAATAGATAAAATCCCAACTTCACCAAGTTTTCCTAGTGGTCATAGCTTTTCCGCTGCTGCAATCTATCCCGCAATAGCATTTATTATCGCCCTCCCTTTAAAAAATCTGCCCCTTAAAATTCTAATTACTGCACTTGGCATTGTTCTCGCCAGCCTTGTTGGCTTTTCCAGAATCTACCTTGGGTTCCACTTTTTAAGTGATGTTCTTGTTGGCTTAACCGGCGGGTTTATCTTTGCAACCGTAATCGCTTTTTTGGTAAAAATGCCTTTTATACTTGGCCAGACTTCAACCCCCGAGCACCGCAACAAAATATAACTCCCTTTCCTAACCTTCACCACGAATTTCTAAAGGAGCTTCCCGTGACCGAACCTATCCGATGTGTTAATGAAAATGCTGTTATTACAGGTTGGGATTTTAGCACAGGCGCAGTGAAATGCTTGGCCTTCGACCTTATGGGTAAGACCCTTGCCGAAGCAAAAATACCGACCGACCTCTACACAACTCAGGGCGTTGCCGAACTAAATCTTATGCAACTCGAAGGTCAAGCTCGTGCGATCACCCGTGGTATTGTCAACCGCCTTAAAGAAATAGGCAGACTTTCTGACTGGGTTGCAGGTGGCATTTCTGCTACCCACCACACCTCAGGCAGAATCGACCGCGACCAACTTCAAGTTAGGCGAGCCATCTGCTGGAACGATCATTCCCTAGCACTTTACAACGAACTCGGACTCAAACGCCTTGGTGGGCAAGCCAAAGCAACTGAATATACTGGTGGGCCTTGGGCCATTCGCTACAGCCTTAGCCACCTTGTTAAAGATGAAGCAAATCTTTGTGCAGAAGATTGGAAACGAACCACTCGCATTCTTTCTCACGGAAGCCTAGCGGCCGGCTATCTTACTGGCGTGTTCGACCGTACCAGTGTTTCTTGTGCTGCATCCACCGGAATTATGGACCTGCGAACCAAAACTTGGCGTAAAGAAATGCTCTTAGCACTCGAAAACCCACTCTTCCAACAACTTGCGTGGCTTCAACTCCCCCAAATCGTAGATGCAGACGAACCACTTGGATTGCTTTCTCTAAGCATCGCAATTGAAAATGGAATCTCACCTGCAAGTAGGCCACTGTTATTCCCAACGGCAGACGACCAACAAGCTGGTCTTGCTGGAGGAGGAGCTGCAAATCCTGGACAAATTGCAATTATATTAGGTAATTCCGCTGTCGTTAATTCTTCATCCAACAGCTTTCCCACTGCTGGAAATTTAGATGTAATGCGCTTAAACTGGGGGCCTTACCTCTGGATGCGATGCTACAACAATGGAGCACAATTCCTGGATAAAATTGTTGGAGATAATCCCGATTGGAATGCATTAGAAAATGCCGCCCGTGCCTCTTCTCCTGGTTGCGATGGCGCTATGGTTCTTCCTTTTCCAAACCCTGAACCGAGTCTGGGAATTCACCAACCCCGTTACCAATGGCTGCCTTCCGAACCTGCCCATACAGGCATTCGCTTTAGGGCTGCTTTAGAATCGCTTGCTTGTTTAGTTTCTCTTGGAGTCGAAGCGCACGAGAAAGCAGGTCAGCAAATTTCTCGTATTTCTGTTTCGGGGGGCATTGCCCAAAGCGACCTTATGTGCGAGATTCTTGCTTCAATGCTCAATAAACCTATTTCAAGACTTGAATCTTTTGAAGGCTCTGCTTTAGGAGTTGCAACCGCAGCCCTTGCTTCCCTCGAACTTCATCTACGAAAGAAATCTGGTATTAAAGAACCTTTTACAATTGCGGATGCGATGGCGAAAATGATCCGCTTTAAATCCGAAGTTCTTCCCAACAAAAACTGGATCGAAACTTACCGCAATGTTCTTAACCAATTTAAAGCTAATATTGCTTCTTAATATACCTTGGCAAGCTTTGGCTTAACGCCCTGCTTGCCATTCGTTTAACTTTACAAGAAGAAGATGAACCGCCTGAACTTCCGTATCCGAGGTAGATTCAAATCGTTGCAAGGACCCTGCAAGTTTACCAGGCACCATACACAACACTCGATACCCTGCTGTAGTTTTATCGCTTTGAAAACAAACCGAGCCAACTTCTCTTAATTTATTATGTACCAAAGCCCAATCTAAATCTTGGGCGGTATTTATTTGCACTAAGGCGACTTTACCATTTTGAATCCCAAAATGATCTGGCATAGGCATAGAAATCATACTAATCGATTTTGTTTCTTCAGGAGCTTGGCCCCGAATAATTTGTTTAGGCACATTTACGGCTTTCATCGTTGCTAGACTTGCAGCAATTGGTGCAGGCGCTTGAACTTGCATATTCGATTGCAAATGGGGCATAAAGTTCGCAGGCATAAACCCGGGAGATTGTCCCATACCTACCGCCACTCGGCTTGGGGCTATATAGTTTCCAGGAAAGAACTGGGGTTGGCCAACACCGGGCAAACTGCCCGGGGCACAACCTACAGGGGTTCACCCTGCGCCTGCCTGCGGAGGCGAAGCAGCTATCCAGATAAACACCGGTAAAAGAGCTAATATTATTTTGAGCGCTTCCTTGCGCATACAAACCTCTTACTAGAAAAAGGATCCATTTGTTTCTAAAACAGCAGGAAAAATAGGCTTCCTTACCTTTTCTCTCCTTGGGCGGGTCGCCATATAGCCATCCATAAAAATAAATAACAGACCAATATTTCATTTGGGGAGTTTTGCACGATTTACATAAAAGATTGTAAATATTACACGATCACACTTACACCAGACTGATTACTCCAACCCTTTACGCAAGATTCAAATCGCTTTGCTGTTTGTTCCAATTCTTCACAAAATTGCAACACCTCTGAAAACTGCTGCTGCATCGCAAGAACTTCAATCTGTTCCAAAGTATGCACAAGTTCTGCACCACCAAAATGACTTGCTGCCCCTTTCATTTTGTGTGCCTCATTTCTTAATCCTTTATCATTTTTATTTAGGCTATATTCCTTTATAGCGGCACTCATCTTCGGTATCTCATCAATAAAAATAGCAAGCACCTGCGATAAGAGCACCAGATCACCGCCCACACAATCGATTGCAACTTGATAATCACATACAGTTAATTGCCCCTTATCAAGAACTTGTTTTTTCTTCTCTCGACTTGAAACAGCTTTTTTTTCAGTCACAGTATTTCCCTTTAAATTTCTGCTAATTAAACCTGAAGCAGTTCCACCGAACCGTGATTTATTCCACTTTTATTTGCCGCTTCTATAAAAGCCATTATTTCTATGGTAACAATTTCTTCAACGGGTGATTTCTTACTCTGAAACATTTCTACAATCTTCTTTAACAATTCTTTATAAATATACTTGGTGTTCAAAGTTAAAGGCACAACTCCCTTATCGGTAAACACCAGCGCTCCGTATTCAGACTTACCCGCACGAATTCCTCGTACGGTTGCTACCCTCCCATCCGACCAGTGACCCGTCACCACATCAACGCCCTTTTCGTGGGCAGAGGTAACTCGGGTGCACCCCGGACCCATCAGCGTATACAAAATTTCTACTGCGTGAATGCCATAATGGTAAAGCCCAGGGTTCAATTTGGGGTTCGCATCAAACAGCGGGCAAGGACCATATGCCAAAACCCCCTGTACCTTACTCATAGACTTATCTACGTTAAACGCAACCAGTTCAGGAGTGTATCTTAAAGAAGAAGAACTAAAGACCACAGTTTTATTGGTGCGAGCCAGTTCAAATATTTTTTTTGCATCTCTACTTGAGCAAGTAAAAGGTTTGTCGATATAGCAAGGGATGCCTTTTTCAAGAAACGGGCGGGCTCGCTCTAAATGAACTCCACCTTCTTGCGACTCGATCAGCATTCCGTCAACTTTGCCAATCATTTCTTCTGGTTTTTCAACCAAAGGAATGCCTAGCTTTTTAATCGCTTCAACATAACCTGGAATTCGCTCGGGGCTGATTTTAGAATCCCCCGCACACCCTACAACAATCTGTGCACCATCTACCCACTGATCCATAGGTACATTTTTGTGCGACAAACGGTCTGCAAATGCAGTTACATGAGAGGTATCGAAATCTAAGATTCCTAATTTAATCATTATGCAACTCCCTATATTGCTCTTGGCTTTAAGTATTTATAGTAATTGATAATTTTGTTGAAGTGAAGCAGTAAGCATAAAAAGACTGGGTAAAAACTTTCAGAACCCTAGAATTACATTATCTTCAAATATTTAGACGGAGTTTATCTATGGCAGATGAAAAACTAAAGCAAATTCTCGAACTTATCCGCTTGGGGCAACTTAGTGTTAGTGACGGGCTTCAACAGATTTCAACCGCACCAGTCGGCCAACCCGTCTATGCAAACCTCGACCTTGATCGTGCCCGAAGATGTGGCTTTCCCGAAGTCATTTTAGCAGAAGGCAAAACTATCGATTGGCTTGAAGGCGTGGTTGCAAGGCTGCTCGAGGCTAGCCAAGATTGTTTTGCAACACGGCTCAATATCGAACAATCTAAACGACTTCGAAGCCTTTACCCTAACGCTCAAATCGACGATATTGCCCGAACTTTCCTGCTTCGTACTAATCCTAATGCTACCTTACCTACCAAAGGAATAGTCACCATTCTCACTGCTGGCACGGGCGATATTCCCGTTGCAAGAGAAGCTATGAACACAGCCAATGCCTTAGGGGCTTTCACACGATTTATTCCAGATGTTGGCGTCGCAGGCTTGCATCGCCTTCTCGACAATCGCAAATCTTTTCAAGATGCAGATGCCATCGTCGTGGTCGCAGGAATGGATGGCGCCCTACCCAGCGTCGTTGGAGGCCTTGTCGATTGCCCTGTTATTGCGGTTCCTACCAGCATAGGTTATGGCACCTGCTTTGGCGGGCTTTCAGCTTTACTTACTATGCTAAACGCCTGCTCTGCAAATGTCACCACCGTAAACATTGATGCTGGTTTCAAAGCTGGTTATGTTGCAGCACTTATTGCTCGTAAAGCACATAAAGTCTAACTATACCGCTATTTAGTAATGTAAATTTGTTAGTTTGCTATTTCAAAGGCACAGTAGCAGAAGTACCGCCTTCTACCGCTTTTGCAATCAATCTAAATAATTCAAGTTTAGCTGCGGTAAAAACAGCGTTAGAATCCCCCTCAACTCGAACATCAGGCAATAAGCCTCTTTCGAAGGTCTGACCGGTAGGAAGTTTAAGCTTAGCAACCGTGAGTTGAACCCCCCCCGGAAGTTTATCCCAAGGCGCTTTATCGACTGGAATAAGACATTGCACCGAACCCTTACCACGCGTACGATTTCCTACAATTTTTGCCTTCCCGTGTTGTTGCAAGGCGCCAGCAAGTATTTCTGCACTGCTTGCGGTATCTTCGTCCACCATTATTACCACGGGCAGCGCAAATGGATTCGAACCACTTGAGGCAAAACTTTTATTGAATTCTTTTACCTGGCCCTCTGATTGAACAATGATTCCCGAATCAAGAAATAGATCTGCTGAACCTAATGCCGATTTAAATGCACCCCCAGGATTTCCTCGAAGATCAATTATCAAACCTCTTACCCCGACTGTTTGAAGCCTAGCAAGTGCTTCCCTAAATTCATTCGTTGTTGATTCCTTAAACGAAGATACCCGAACTAAACCGATTACTTCTGCTGCGGTCGGCCCAATCACATCCCAATCTACACTGGGAATCACTATCATTTTACTTCGAAGCTTTAAATCTGTTATCGTGCTCATACCTTGGGGCTGAACTTGCATTTCAATTTCTTGGCCCGCAGGGGAAGTCATCAACGCATTCACTTGGGCCTGAGTCATCATCGTTGCGGGGATACCTTGTAACGAAAATATTAAATCTCCGCGAAGCAAACCCGCTTCCTCCGCTGAACTACCAGATAAAACACGAGAAACCTCGTAGTGACCGTTTGAAAATACAACATTTAGGCCTACCCCTGGTTGCCTGCCTGCAAAAGCAGAATCAAGAATTGCTTTTTGGGAAGGTGTAAAGAGCAAGGTAAATTGATCCAACCCTTGGCAAGCTCCGTGGGCACATTCCAAAAGGATGAGGTTGCAAGCACGCGTTGTATTTTCAGACCAAGCTGAATTTCGTATTTCGCCATTTAATTCCATCAGAGTTTCCCTTAACTCCGCTAGATTTAAAATGGGTTGCTTCCGAAGTTGGTTTATTCTTATCTCAATTATTTTCGCTGCATCTGTATTCAATGTCCCTAAAATAGGTTCTAAATAAGATGGATTTTTAAGCAATGGTATCACTTCATCCATTGCGTGCTGAAATAATATCTCTGGCCTTGCACGGTCGACTTCGACATAACTATTACTTAAAATCTCGGCAATGTGAATGCAAAGATCGATCACCTGACTTGGCCTTATCGCTACGATTAATTTACGATAATGCTGGTCTTGAAGCCTAATGTTTTGCTGGGCCAAACGATTCATCCGGTTAAAGGAATCGTTGGCGTTACTATCATCTCTGTTTCTCCGCAGATATTCGGCATAGAAAGAAGCGGCCCTTCCATAAGAACCATTTATTTCACTTTTTTTTGCTTGTTCTAAAAGGCGTGTTTCTTCTATAGAATCAGAACTCATCGATTGTTGAACTGAAGAAAGACAGATCCCCAAAGAAAATATCATTGCTACGAATGTGAAACGAAGGCGCATTTAATGACCCCGCTTTTATGTGTACTTTACCCTAATCTATTACATTATCTCTTGCTTCTTTTATAAAGCGATATCAAAGTATATGCTTAACAAGCCCAAAGGTCAATTAACTTGACCACTTTTCATATAATACCATCGATGGAAGACCTATCAGGTTAACTTTATAATGGATGAAAAGTAACTTAATTTCCGTTTTCACTAATCGATTCAACCGGAACCCTCAAATGGACTTGGACCGCAAAGAACTTCTGAAAAACTTGAATACAGTCGTCATAAAAGTCGGAACCAATGTTCTTACCTTTGCCGATGGCACCCTCAACCCCGATCAAGTTCATAGCTTAGCAGACCAGATATACAGACTTAAGCAAGCAGGTAAAAAAGTTGCCTTAGTTAGTTCGGGTGCTATTGGTGCGGGTATGGGCCGCCTTGGCCTTAAACATCGACCCAACGACCTTAGGCATCTTCAGGCTTGTGCCGCCGTCGGACAATCCTTCCTTATGAGGGCCTATGAAGATTCTCTTACCCGATACGGCATTCCTACCGCTCAAATCCTCCTCACCGCTGGCGATTTTGATAACCGCACCAGATACCTCAATGTTCGTAACACCATCCTTACTCTCTTCGAATCCAATTGCCTGCCTATCATTAATGAAAATGATACGATTAGCGTTGCTGAAATTCGCTTCGGCGATAACGATACTCTTGCTGCCCTCGTCACCAATCTAATTCAAGCACCTCTTCTGATTTTGCTAACCGTGGTGGATGGACTTTTTTCCGCAGATCCAAACACTGACCCTACTGCATCGCTTGTTCATACCGTCAAAAGCATCGATAAAAGTGTTCTCGAAAAAGCGGGCATCACTAAAAGTTCTTTAGGGTCAGGGGGAATGCGCAGCAAATTAAAAGCTGCTCGACTCGCAACGATGGCAGGTGAATCCGTAATTATGGCAAATGGTTCCATTCCTAGGGTCATTGATTCCATCTTCGAAGGCAAGCCTATTGGTACACTTTTCCTTGCTGCTGAACAAAATATGACCGCTTGGAAACGCTGGCTCGGGTGGGCCGCTAGACCTCAAGGCACCCTTACTCTCGACCCAGGTGCCCTTAATGCTATTTGCTCCAATGGCAAAAGCTTGCTTCCTATTGGAATCTCTTCCATTACCGGTTCCTTCACCAAAGGCGCTGTCCTTTCACTTTGCAACCTTGCTGGGGAAGAATTTGGCAGAGGGTTATCAAACTATTCCTCCCTCGACATCGCTAAAATCCTAGGCAAAAAATCCGAATCTATTATCGAATTACTTGGCATCCTCCCCTACGAAGAAGTTATTCACCGAGACAACCTTGTTATTGTTGACCACCCATAATTAAGTTTTTGATTACTTTTAATACTTTCCATCTACCACTTCAAACTTCGTAGGCTTGCCTAAAGTCCTACTCCTTTGTTTTATCCAACCCGCGGTCCATTCAATCACCTGGGCTAAAGGGGTTACAGGTGGGCCAAGCAATTGGTTCAGCTTCGAACTATTCGTAAGGAGCGCAGTTTCCCCCTCGTTGCCCAAAAACTTTGGGTTCTCTCCCAAATATTTCCCCATTTCTATTGCAACCTGCCTTACTCCAAAACAAGGTCCACTTAAATTAAAAATCACTTCTGGACTATCAGCATAAGGCAAAAGCCTAAGCACTGCTTCGTTAGCATCTCGCTGCCAAATGCAATTAAAATAGCCCATAGTTAAATCAATTGTTTGATGGGCCATAATTTTCTGCGCTATATCCACTAAAACACCGTAAACCATATCCACAGCGTAATTCAGCCTGACAATTGCGACTTTTACCCCACAATGCTTCGCATAATATTGAAGTACTCTTTCTCTGCCTATGGCTGCTGCACTGTATTCGCCTGTCGCAACTAGCAAATCTTCCTCTTTCGATCCTAAGGAATCAATTGGCACACTCGGATAAACATTGCCCGTTGATAAAGCCACTATTTTTGATGCTTTATAGCGCTTACAAACTTCTGCACTAACCAGACAGTTCACCGCCCAAGTTTCTGAGGGTTCGCTTGAGGTCCCAAATTTCTTTCCAGCAAGCGATATCACCCAATCAGCGTCAGGTAGGTTTTTAATTTCATTCTCTTTCAACAAATCTGCTGCTATGGTCTGAATGTTACGCCGCTCTAGCCAATCCTTTTGTGTTTTGTCTGAAAAGCGACTTACCGCAATGACCTTTAAAGCTGAATTGCTTTCTTTAACCGCATTCGCAGCAAGGCTTGCAAGAGTAGGCCCCATCTTTCCGCCTGCCCCAAGAATCAACAAATTTCCCTTCATCCCTCGCACCTGCTCGCGCAGAGCTTCTCCAACCAAGGTTAACTGTTTTTCACGATCTAAATCAGAGTTTATCAAGGGAATAGCCCCATTTATTTTTCGTACTGTTCATAATCTAAGTTTTAAAAACATACTCTTAATGGTATGTTTCAAGTGAGTTTTAAGTGTAAAATAACTTTAAATAGTTTGCTAGCCCCTTAGTGAGACTAGCTTTAAGACAAATGTGCCCATTGGAGAAGTATGGCATCTTCTGCGAAATATATGGTTTGCCCATCTTGTGGTATTAAAATTAAACTTAAACATCGTAAACACGATCACTATGTCGAATGTTTGTGCGGCGATTGGTTGTACTACGAACCTAACCTGATTGACCCAACTACAGAAAAAACAATCCTAGTTTCAAACCCTTCCCTAATTTCTCCCAAAGGAAAACCACGGATTACCGTGCTTGCGGGCTTACCCCCCACTAATTCTACTGCACCAAAAGTTACTACTTTCAAAGACCACCAGCCCCCCGTTCAACCTAAAACCATTCTTAACCTTAACCCAACAGCAACTCATTCCACTCCTCAAAGTTTGACAAACCCTATTTCAATTCCTGATAAAACACAAATCAATAAAACGAATGTTCCTAAAGGATTACTTTATTCTGCTGGAATTTTTATTCTTGTTGTTCTTGCACTCATTACTGTCTGGCTTTTTCAAGATGTCACCAAGATCGAAACTGAAAAACGAAAACGAAACTATGCTCAAGAACAACTAACCGAAAATAATTTTCTACTTGCCCAAGTAAAATTCGAAGAACTCTCCAACCTTTACCCCAACAGTACCTGGATAACCGAATACAAATGCCTTGCCGGGATCGCAACATTATTACTTGAACTTAACGACCCTGCAAACAACCCTGAAACAACTTTTAAAAAATTAAAAACCTCACCTATTGAACTTGCAGGATGCACACCAATTGTAGGCACCCATTACCTAAGTTTAATTAACTTATTACTTGAAAAATCTGAACCGAACCTTAACCTTCTAGATTGGGCCGAACCCGAACTTGCACTCGCCTACAAACAATCAACTCAAAATGAAGATATCTTAAAAGTTGGCCTAAACCTCATTTCAGAAAAAAGAATGTATCTCGCAAAGGCAGCAGTTCTAACAGCAAATAAAACAACCTTCCTAAACAAATTACAACTTGCCCTTGCTTCGACTCCGTCTAAGGTTTTTAAAGAAATAAGCCGCCTATTAGATGAAGAAAGCCTTCGCAACCCAGAGCTTAATACTATTACTCAATTCACAACTGCAATTGATTTAGCCAAATCTAAACATCTTGATTCCATTCTCTTTGAAAAAGACCCACAATTAAACTCACCCAAACCAACTCTTGCAACCAACGCCATCTTATCGTCTTGGAAATACTTTCAAGCGAACGAAAGAATTTACCTTCCCTCGAACTGGAGTCCTGAAGATCTTTCCCCAATCTTTACCATCGTCCGAGGAAACCTCTACGCATTCGAACGCAAACGAGGCAGACTGCTTTGGGCTAAACGCCTAGGCATCGATGTTGAAAATCTACCCTTACTTTTTTCTTCTGACCAAGGGTCAAAGCCCATCGTAATTACTTTGGAAGATAATGGTTCCAGTTTATCCGCTCTCGACTTTCAAGGTAATACTCTCTGGAAAACGCATCTTAATGGCAACTGCTTGGCCAACATCATAACCTGGAATAATAGTGCTCTTGTGCCGTGCATCGAGGGTTTTCTTCTCGAAGTCGAACTTTCTGGTGGAAAAATTACTGGCAAATGGTTTATTGGGCAAACCCTTCTTACTGCACCTTCTTTACATCCAGAGTCTAATACTTGCTTCCTTGCTGCTGAACCGGGTACCATTTTATCCCTCGACCTTCTCACAAAAAAATGCAAAGGGATCATCTCCACGAATCACAGTTTTGGCGCCCTTCTTGGATCTCCCATTCCTGTTTTTCTTAACGATTTTAAAGAGCCCAGCCATTTGCTTGTTACTCAGGAAGAACTTGGCCCCACAACCAGCCTTAATGTATTTTCCACCCCTGACTTACAAAACCGTTACATCACTGGGCCAATTCAAAAACTTAGCTTCCCTGAAAAGCTTAGTTCACCTCCGGTTTTTAACGGCAATAGGCTTGGCATCCTGACCGAATCCCAACAAATTTCCTTTTATTCTTGGAGACGGGGTCAAGGAAAGTCTCCACCCTTAGTGCCTTTTTTTGATGCTAAAACACAAAACAAACCTCTTGCATTTTATTTTGAAAGCCTTAACTCTGACAAAGGTGTTTCTTCACTAATAACTTTAAATGAAGCTGAAGCCGAAATCGTTTTTAAAGGTAATTACTGTAAACTTCTTTTTGCTTGGAACCTTCGCGATGGATTAAAACTTACGCCATCCAAGCCGCCTTTCAAAAAACTTGGGGTCCGAAAATCAAGCGCTCAAGAAATTTTAGATCCTGCTTTACAAAAAAACGCTTGGGCCTTTACTACCTCCACTTCCAACGGTTCTAACCTCGTTCAATTAATCGACCCCGCTAAAAATATCATCCTTTGGAAAACTCTTATCGCCCCTGTTTTCAACTCTTTCCCTTTAACACTCAATACCCCCGAGGGAAAAAACTCCTTTATTCTTTCCGATCATTCCGGCAATCTTTTCCTCACACAAACCTCACCTGATAATTCTAGTGCCCCTTGGACTGAAGGCGCCTTTTCCTTAGCTACGAACAACGAGACAATTGCACCCTGCAGTTCCTTCCTCTTTCAACTAGAAGATAAAAAATCTTGTCTGCAACTTATCCAAGAATCTGTATCTAACAAAGTAACTCTCAAACGCATTACTTTACAAAATGATAACCCTCAAATCGAATCCTTTTCCATTCCTCAAATTAATCAACCTTTTGCTTCAACACCAATTTCTCTTGGCGATCACATTCTAGTTCCCTTGGCATCGGGCAATATTGTGCGTATTTCTATCCAAGGGAAAAACGCCTTAGTTACTAATGGCCCTAGGTGGAAATCCACCTCCGGCGAAAACAACAGCAAATGCCACCTTGCTGGTCTTGATAAAAATACTTTCTGTTTCTCGGAAAGCATCAATGGCATATCTTTTTTCCGTTGGAACAACGACCCTTCCTCCAATTTCGAAAAGATTAAAACTGCAGCAGATATTTCTTCCCCTAATCTTCTTGAACTTAAAACCTTTGTTTCAGAAAAAGGAACCCTAGGCACTTTTCTTTCTACCTCGGGCACTTTCCTTTCTTTCCTCTTCACTCCCGAGGGGGCATTTTCAAAAATCGCATCTTTTGAAACTTCGAATAATCCTAAATCTCTTTGGAGTTGCAAAAACGAAAACCAGCAATTCCGCTCTGCCCTCATTTCTAACTCTTTTAACTTTACTTGGATCGATCCACTTCGGGGAAAATCTCTCTGGAGTACTCAACTTGATGCTGCTCCATTGGTTGAACCTTTTGTTATTGAAGGGAAAATATTTTTGTTTCTAACCTCGGGGAGATCCCTGCTTCTTGATGAATCTAAAGGAAATATACTTGAGTTTGAACTAAACCTACCTTCAGAGTTATTTCCATCATCCTGCCCTTTCCCAGCATTAACTCAGGGGGCTAAGAAAAAATTCTTCATCCCATTTACCGATGGCACCATGCTTGAAACTTCTATTGAAGAATTAATAAAACCTTCAGGAATAGTTAGGTAATTTAAAAAGAAATGAATACCCTGCAATAGCTTTACGCTACAAAATTAAGCAACTGCGTTTGCTGGGTTTATAGTTTCTGTTACATAACCGTTCTGTGAAAAACCCTTCTTGCGGGGCATGTTACCCTTGGGTTTTCAATACCTCGAGGTAGAACAAGCTCACACGTTTTTACCAATCAAGTAATTAAGAAACCTGATTGGATTCGCTTTTTGGCACCTGTACTTCGCCGAAAGCGTTACAGTAATTCTGTCTTTTTTCTTGACAGGGATTTTTCCATCGCCATACTATACTATTAGATTAATTCTGTAATCATTACGCCCATTTCCGTGACTCGCTGGCGATAGTTTGCGCAGGGCGCAATGTTGACCGTGATAGGTTGCGCAAACGAATGCCTGTTCGGCGGCTTTTCGGAGGACTTTCGATGATCCACTTCGGTTGCCCGTCCTG
>JBDNHI010000149.1:0-80455 GCA_041694635.1 Gemmataceae bacterium
AAGCAACTCGCCCATGCGAGCAATCCCCTTCTGCGTGATTACCGGGCCATCCTTGAAGAGATGATCGGAAAACGAACAAACGAGCATGATCCCGACACCGAACATCGCAAAGTGCAAGCAACGGTCCGCCGCGCTCTGGAGTTCTTCAAACGGGGTCAGAAATCATTGGTGTTCTGTGTCCACACCAAAACAGCCGAGACTATTCGCGATCAAATTCAAGTGGCGATCGACAATTACCTTGGCGAAATACGGGATGGCGTGTTTGGCGATGCCTCGGCATTTGATAATTTTCGTCGGCGATTCTTCAATCGACGGGAGGCGCTCTTTTCGCTGATTCAGGATCACCCGTTACTTGGCAAACTTCGTGGAGGCCGCATCGGTGTTCCATCCCAAGTCGCATTGACCGTAGAGAATCTTCGACAGATCGGGCAGTTGCTGTTGGAACAAGGGGAGGACGCGAACTCCGACAAACCCGACCGACGCCTCATCATCGCGGCTACAGAGCAAGTTGCTGTTAAGTGGTGGCGTGAGTTGCCAGAGGGGGCCGAGTGGTTAGAAGAAGTCCTTCGGAATTGTCCTGAGCTTAAAGATCGGATCATAGAGCCGAGCTGGCTGGATGCGAGGGAACCACTTTCTCGTAGTGAGCGCGCCGGTCGCACCATACGATCAGCAGACCCTGAAGCACACGCACAGGTTCGAGACCCGCTTGAAGCCGAAGAAGAAGGGGACGTTGGCGCACAATCCGGGCAAGATAAGAGCACGATGGAGGAATCCGTTGATTTGTGGGTGCGACGGCTTCGTAAGGATGCAATTGGGGAGATCGTTGCTCCGTACTTCCGGCCAGGCCTAATTGCGGCCAATGATGGTCACCAGCCGCTTTTGGCCGAGCATCAGGACCTACTGGCTGAGTTTGATTTGAAAACCAGAGCCGTCGCAGGGCAGGTGTTTCGCCGCATCTTGATGGCCGATGAATTTCTGCTTCGTTATCTGGCCCACCTGGAGAAGGACAATACCCAACGCTGGGCTGGCTTCCTTTTAGAGCGATATGTCAAACCTCTTGACGGGCATCTGGAATCGCTACGGGATCGTGTCAAAGCCTATCTGGAGACCCTTGTTCGCGCCCGGAAGAACCATGCGTTGCTGTCTGGCTACCATGCTGGGGCTGAAAATCGTAATGTCGTCCAGCTTGTCAAAGGGGACACTCAGAATCGAGACAGGTATTTTCTCGGGTTCAACACTCCGTACCGCCCGGAGATCCTTGTTTCTACTTCCGTCGGACAGGAAGGCATTGATCTGCACCGCGAATGTCGTCACGTGATCCACCACGACCTGTGCTGGAATCCGGCGACGATTGAGCAGCGTACCGGGCGAGTTGATAGAATTGGCAGCAAGGTCGCGCGCGAACGAATGGGAGTTCAGGGTCGCGATGGACCGACACTAGAAATCGCTGTACCTTACCTCGCAGCAACATATGACGAACGAATATTCGAAGAACTCTTCAGGCGGGCCCAACTGTTTGAAGTGACCCTTGGCGGCGAAATGCGGGTTGAAGGCCGCATTAATCCTGAGCACATTGCGTCAGAGCACAAGCTTCGCGAGAAACTCGGTATCGGCACTGATAGCGAGGACATTGGCGAGGATGGTGAAGAGACTGGGGCAGTTGATCTTCCGCCCGATATGGTTGAGCGGCTCCGAGTCGATTTGTCAGTATGGAAACAGAAATAGTTTCTTGCACTTCGCTATGCGAGCCTAGGGGCGGGCACTGGGGGCCTCTAGTCCTGCCCAGATGCCTTTCGGAAATGGGTATATTTCGACCCGGACTCAAGACAGATGAACAGAAGACCTTTAAAGAACTGATTGCATACGCTAAGAAACACGCTATCGAGCTTGATAGAATCTTGTTCTACAAGATGGACCTAGCGGCACGAAACCTGTTCGACTACGTTGAGCTTGTATGGATGGAATCAGAATTCGACCTGCCATTCTTTTCGGTGATGCACCCTACCGAGAATACGCCATCAGACCGGATGCAACTCCGCAGGTTGGCAAACTCTACCCTGAGCAGTAATCAATCGATGTGAGAGGTGGCGTAAAGCGGTTGGTTGAAGAAGGTCTATTCACGCAGACGGTTCCTTACGGCTACCGCAAATATCCGAATTGAGAAACGTGGTTTTGTGGAGGTCCACCCCATGAACGGCACAAAAGCCACCAAGCTCTTTGTTGAACTGTACGCTTATATCCCCGTTAGCCTTCAGGAGCGTCTCTACCAGGGGGGCCCCCCCCTATAGCGATTCCGTTCCTTGATTTTCCCGAAGCAAGCTCTGCACCATCCTCCGGAATCGGATATACAGCAGGGAAGGGAAGTACCCGGGTCAATGCATCCTGGGATGCACAAGCCGCTGGTTGATCGGGTGACTTGGGACATGGTGCAAGTCCTGTTGGGAGAGAATGTCTACTGTTCCCATGAACTCATTTAAGCCGGGGGCTTGCTTCAGTGCAAACACGGCAAAGCCATCGTCACCTAGGAGTCGGTCGTCAAGAAGACCACCAGCAAAGAATGAGCCTATAACCACTGCTTAAAGTATAACGCTCCGGGGCATCCACGGGCTCGTCCTAACGAAAAAAAGATCGACATACAAATGCTGGCGATCTTCGACAAGATCCGCATCGGGAGCGGCGACGTTCCGGAGTGGTTCGCAAAACAGGGTCGCAGCCAGACGGTCAAGATAAGCAGGTTAATCGGGAGCGACGAATAGAAATGAACCGCCAGTTGTCGTTGCTGATCCAGCAGCAGAATCAGCTTGTGAACACCCGGCTCGACAAAAAGATTAACACCGACAAAGAAACCGAATTTCAGGATCGAGAAGCGAAGTTGAAGTTGGAACTCGACGCTTGCGCTCTTGGTAGCCACGAAACTGCCGAAATTGCAAACAAGGCTTTTGAACTTCCGTAAAATCCTCGTAGCAAATGACTTACGGCTGATTACTAAGTAAAGAGTCGGTATTTGAAAATTGTCTTTTTGAACTTGTAACTCTAGTTCCGACAACAAAAAAGCCCTTCAACGGTAAAGAAGAAAGGCTCTTGTTTTGAAAATAGTCGGGGATACAGGATTTGAACCTGCGACCTCTTCCACCCCAAGGAAGCGCGCTAGCCAATCTGCGCCAATCCCCGAATTAACATTAAGTCTTTATCTGTAATAACGATAAGGAAGTCAAGATTGTTAGTATTTCTTTTTCTTAACCAGAAATAGATTTCTATTTATGATATGATTGTAATAGTATAGGACCTCCCAAGAAATAGCCTAAGAATAGAGCAATTGATCACCTGCCAACCGCTAGTTTTTAAAAATTAATGTGGTTAAATTTGTTAAGGAAATAAAGAAATGAAGCGATTTTTGCTTAGTTTTACCAGAATAATGGCATTGAGCACGATCGGGTTAATATTTTTAATCCCCCACAAAAGTGTAGGGCAAATGTTAGATTCTGCTTTGCCACATACGCAATTACTTTCGATTAGCCCCGCAGGTGCAAAAGCCGGCAGTACCGTAGAAATATTATTTGCCGGAACGGGTTTAGACGAATTAGACAAAATGGTATTTAGTCACCCAGGGATAAAAGCAGAGCCAATATTGGAAGAACTTAAGAAAGAAGACCCTAAAAAAGCTGATCCAACGAAAGCTGATCCTAAAATTCCCCCTCTCCCGCCCGTTAAACCCAAAGTTGTAAAGTTTAAGGTTACAGTTGCGGCAGATGTACCGCTTGGAATTCACGATGTGCGGATTTCTGGAAAAAATGGAATAAGTAATCCCCGCGCTTTTCACATTGGTGATTTAATCGAGGTAAATGAAAAAGAACCAAATAACGATATTCCTGAAACTCAAAAAATCGAAATAAACTCGGTTGTAAACGGTGTAATCAGTACCCCCACCGATGTTGATTACTATTCCTTCAAAGCAAAAAAAGGACAGCGCGTTTTAGCTAGTTGCTTGGCTTCTAGTATCGATAGCAAAGCAAATCCTTTGGTAGAAATCTTTGACAATGAAGGTAGGTTGCTTTCGTCCAGTAAAAATTATGATGGTAATGACGCCCTAGCAGATATCACTGTTGCGGTGGATGGTGAATACACCATTCGACTTTGCCAATTTACTTATAACACGGGAACTGTTGAGCACTTTTATAGGTTGATGGTTGGTACCTTTCCTTGGATTGATGCAGTTTTTCCGAATAGTTTAACCGCAGGGCAGACAATTCCTGCAACTTATTATGGCAGGAACTTGCCTGGCGGAGTCGTTGACCCCTCGTTAAAGATGGATGGTATTTTATTAGAAAAAGCTTCTGCGCCCCTTACTGGTAGCATCTACCCCTTTTCGAAGTATACGACAAGGATTTCGACAGCAATGGTATGGAATAAAGCGTTTGAAACGAAAGTTAAGAATGCAGCGGGATCTTCAAATGCGGCATTAGTAACGGTGTCAGATGTGCCTGTAGTTTTAGAAAAAGAAGAAAACGATGTGATAGGAAAGGCTCAAAAAATTGTGATGCCTTGCTTGGTTTGTGGAATGATTGATAAGCGTGCAGATAAAGATTGGTATAGCTTTGCAGGTAAAAAAGGAGAAAAAGCGCTGATAAAACTTACTGGAGAAGCGTTAGGATCCCAGGCAGATTTATTTTTTAGAGTTGTGGGAAAAGATGGAAAAAGTGCGGTTGTTGAAATGGATGATAAGCAAGACCCCTTGAATATAAAGCTTGGTTCCAACTCTCAAGACCCAGCAAGTTATTTGTTTAATGTGCCTGAAGATGGTGAATATTTCGTTTTGGTTGGAAGTAGGCAGGCATCGAACTTGTTTGGCCCTCGCCATCATTACCAGCTAAGAATCGCCTCGCCTTCTGAAGACTTCACCTTGATTGCAATGCCGTCTTCTAATTTTCGGCCAGATGTTTTGACTATTCCTCAGGGTGGAATGAGTTATGTTTCTTTGTTTGCCTTTCGTGACGAAGGTTTTAAGGGAGACATTTCGATTACGGTGGACGGTTTGCCAGCGGGTTGTAAAGCAGAACCGTTGGTAATAAATGACTCGCTAAACCGTGGTAGCGTTGCAATTAAGGCTGAAGAAAAAGCTGCAGATGGTATTTCATCGCCAAAAATAATTGGTACCGCAACGGTAGCAGGGAAAAAAATTGTTAAGGAAGCAATTCCAGTTTCAATAGTCTGGCCTTTGGCCCCTAATGTACAAATTATTGCTATCACTAGGGTAGATAGAGGTTTATTTGCTGAAGTTCGTGACAAAAATTTCCTAATTATGAATGCAACCATTGATAAGAATAAAATTGTTCAAGGTGAAAAGGGTACCATTAAGGTTTTAGTTGTGAAGCGTGACCCAGAGATGAAAGCTGCAATTCTGATTGAACCCGTCGATTTACCTGCAAATTTTGTAAACAACAATAAAGCGATCAGCATTGCCCCAGCAGCAAACGATGGCAGTATTCCAGTTACGGTTCCAGCAACCCAAGCACCTGGTGTTTATAGTATTTTGCTAAGAGGCCAGACGATTATGGGTTTTGCCAAAGATGCTGCAGGCAAACAAAAGCCAGCGGTTAATATTGTTTCAGTTATCACACCTATTGAGTTAACGGTTTTACCAAAAGCGCTTGGAGAATTTAGCATTACAAATGCTGGGGTACAGGTCAAAACGGGTCAAGAAGGTATGCTGGAATTAAAAGTAAAACGCCTGCACAACTATGAAGGTGTGTACAAGGTCGAATCGATTTTACCTGCTAATATGAAAGGAATCACTTTAGATCAAGCGGAGTTCGCAATTAATTCTGAGCTTGCAAAGATTAAAGTGAAGGTTGCTGTAGATGCAGTTCCAGGGCCAAGGAATGATATTGTGTTAAAATTTAAAGGAATGTTTCTAGGGAAAGAAGAAATCTTGCACGAGTTGAAGGCAAATGTAACTGTGGTGAAGTAAAACTAATTCTATTAAGAAGGTAAACAAAATGTTTAATTTAGCGATTGGTGCGATGGTGTTTGGTTTAAGTACAATTATAGCTGCGGATGAGCCAAAAAAATCTGCTCCTATTGTCCCAATTGTGGTGGTTGAAAGTAAGCGTAAAGATGCAATAAGCTATGACAAAGATATTGAACCAATATTGGTTAAGAAATGTAATTTTTGTCATAGTGGAAATATCAAAGAAGGTAAACTTGATATGGGCACCTTTGAAGCATTGATGAAGGGGGGAAAAAAAGGCCCCGTGTTAATTCCTGGAAAAGCCTCGGAAAGTTTGATGCATCAATTAAGTGGAAAAACAACTCGGCCCTCGATGCCCCCTAAAAGTGAAGAGCCTTTAAACCCCGAAGAACTTGCTTTACTTAAATTGTGGATTGATCAGGGCGCTAAGGCGCCAAGTGCTGCTCGGGTTAAGCCAAAGGTTATTGTTTCTTTGCCCCCTTCCTCGGTATTTCCAGTTCGGGGCATTGTGATCAATAAAGATAAGTCAAACCTGATTGCTGCTCGGGGTAATATGGTGCATGTTTATGATGGAACAAGTGGAGCGTTGTTAAGGAATTTAGAAGCAAAAAACCTAGTGACTGCAGATGGAAAACTAGCCAAGGCTTCACATATTTCTATTGTTGAATCGCTTGCGATTAGCCCAGATGGAAAAATGTTAGCCAGTGGAAGTTTTCAAGAAGTGCGAATTTGGGATGCATTAACAGGAGCCGAGCTTAAGAAGTTGGAAGGCTTTGCAGATCGAGTTGTTGCCTTAACATTTTCACCTGATAGTAAGCTAATAGCGACTGCGGGTGGTGCAGCAACCGAAGATGGAGAAGTGAAAATTTTTGATGTTGCAACAGGCAAACAGATACTTGAAGTGAAAGGTGCCCATAGTGATACCGCCTTTGGAGTTTCCTTTAGCCCAGATGGAAAAATGCTCGCAAGTTGTGGTGCGGATAAGTTTGTGAAAGTCTTTGAAATGCCCTCGGGAAAGTTTATAAAATCTTTTGAAGGGCATACACACCATGTGATGGATGTGGGTTGGAAAAATGATGGGAAATTCCTTGTTAGTTGTGGTGCAGATAGTGCGATCAAGGTATGGGATATTGAAAAAGGAGAACAATCTAAAACTATTGCAGGGCATACAAAGCAAATTTCTAGACTGCAATTTGTGGGGATTACTCCAACCTTTTTAACTTGCAGTGGCGATAAATCCCTGCGTCTTTGGAATGCTGATTCGGGTGCAAGTGTTAAGACTTTTCCTGTTTCTGATGATTTCTTGTACGCATTGGCATCAAGCGTTGATGGTACATTGGTAGCAACAGGTGGCGAATCTGGTTTGATTTATGTTTACAATAATACAACAGGGTTGTTGATAAAGAAACTTGGCCCAACAGGCGCAATTGAAGCCGAGAAGAAAGGTGCAACGAAGTAAAGTTAGAATTGGGAAGATTAAGTAAAAGCCTCAGCCAAAACGCCGGGGCTTTTTTTACAAAATCAAGATCTTGGATTGTAATTTTTACACGGGAAGTGAGTGTTTTTGAGCCTGTTAATTTGCGTAAGCTTTGCTGTAAAGATTGATCATATGGGGGTTTAAGTTCATTTTAGTTCTGACCTGATAATTTATAAGCGACTTGGCTTCATTTTTGCGTTCATCCTTGCGATGAATGATTAAGTTGCAAATATGAGGGTAAGGATTATGAAAGCAAAAAACGGTTGGATACTGATTTTGCTTTCGTTTTTATCGATGGGTGCGTCTTACCGAACACAAAACTTTGTAATCAATGCTCCAACCCCACAAATTGCCCAGCAAGTAGGGCAATATGCGGAATTTTACCGCAAGCAGAAAGCCCTGGAGTGGCTTGGACAAGAGATGGTGCCTTGGGGCGAACCGTGCCCCATAAAGGTGTTGATTTCAACCAATGGTGCAGGAGGTGCAACTTCCTTTGCCTTTGACCAAGGTCGGGTATTGGGGCAAGAAATGCAGGTAGAAGGCCCCCTGGATCGTATTCTTGTCAGTGTCTTGCCTCACGAAATCACCCACACCGTTTTTGCTTACTATTTTCGTACTCCTGTACCTCGGTGGGCCGATGAGGGTGGATGTGTTCTTTCAGAAGACGACCTCGAGAAACAGCGCCACGATTCGATGACCCGAGATATCCTTTCCACGCCGGGAAGAAAAATTCCTCTACGCCGATTATTTACGATGACTAAGTACCCAAACGATGTGATGGTTCTTTACGCAGAAGGTTTTTCTGTAAGTGAATATTTGGTTTCCTTAAGCGGGAAACAGTCTTTTCTATCGTTTATTGCTTATGGAATGAATTATGGTTGGGACAAAGCTGTTAAAACTTATTACCGATTTAATACAATTGAAGAACTTGAAGACAAATGGATTACATACTTGCGAACTAATCGCCCAGGGCAAACGCAAGGAATGTTAGCTTCAAACCCCCAAAGGGGAAATGAAACTTCGACCACTCAAAGTATGGTAGTAACAAGGCAAACATTTCCTCCTGGGCAGCCAATTCTTGAAGCCCCCCAACCTGTTTATCGTGGAGTTTCACCTACAACCCCTACTAATGATGAATATTCTAATCCAATCATTCGCCCGGCATCTTCTGTGCCTTATTATGGTCAACCAGCCAATCAAATTTATATTCAACCGGAACAAAATCCAAGTAGGGGTATAACGCTTGGAGCGCCGTTATCAGTTGGCCAAGGTTTAAGATAAATGCTTGAGATTTTTAGCCAAGGTGAAATTCCTTGGCAGCTTGACTGATAGTTTGAATAAGGCGTAAGATTTCAGGTTTAGGAAATCTTGCAAAATCAAAATCAACTTTCCAAATATCGTTTTCAATTGTAAGTTTAACATCGCGTAGAAAACCCCGTGGCGAATTACATAATATTTGCTTACGAACTTTTTGCTTACTAATTTCCAGTGAGTTAAAGCAATTGCAAGGTTGGCCTGCTTGAAAACTTTCCCAATGTTTCATCACTTTGCTGGCATAGGGATCGCCCGGTGCAAGTCGTTCGAGAGCTTCGCGTAGATAAGGAAGTGCCTGATCTGATTTTCCTTGGTGAAGATAAACGATGCCTGTGATGCCCTTTGCTCGTAATACGCCTACAAAGTCATCGGTTTTAAAGGCTTCTTCAGATGCTAATCTAAGCCAGTGAATAGCCTCGGGGTGTTTTGTTTGCTGATCTAAAAGCATACTAAACTGGAACATTGCTTGAAAAGAAAGTTCGGGATCGTTAAGCGCACCTAATTCTTTGATTGATTGTAAATAAAGGTCAGCAGCTTTTTGGAGTTCAAAAGATTCAGCATAAGCAAGTGCAATTGCCAATTGCAACTGGATACGATCGAGAGGTGTAGCAGATTCAAAGTATTGAATTTGGGAAGAGATAATTTGGATACGATCGGAATGTCGTTCGAGGTTACCTAGAAGGTTTGCAATTTCGGAATCGAGTCGAAGTTTTTGCACCAGTGTTGCGCTAGGTGATAAATCCAGAACACTTCGTAATTCTTCCATTACTTCTAACAAAATAACTGGGTCACTTTCTGGGGCACGACTAATAACAGCGGAAACTAATTCTTCGAGAGCATCTGCACTAGGGTTTTTGACGGTATCAAAAGATTTATTGTCTGGCGATTTTGTTTTTAAAATTTCTGCGTGAAGAGCAATTGAACGCCAGAAAGAAAGTTTACGAGATAAATCATTAAGAGAAATAGCTTTTACAATGTGTTGCAGTGAGGCATCGATATCACCTAGATAAAGGCTAAATTCTGCAAGGTGGTAGAATAATCGACATTGATCCTCGGATTGGATTTCGAAGGAAGAACATTGAAGCAGTTCGTTTCTTGCTTGTTCGATTTTTCCTGTTTGGGCAATTAAGAGTCCGAGTTGGACAACTAAACGAACATAATTTTCTAGGGGAGAAATCGAAAGAGCAAGAGCAGTGGCTTGTCTGAATTTTTCGATGGCTCGGTCTTGTTCACCAGCCCACCAAAGCACCCAACCAAATTCGTTTAGGGAATCAAGGAGTTGTGGAGAATCGCCATGCAATCGCAGAGTTTTATCTGCATGAAAATTAGCTGAAGAGACCGCTTGGTCGGGCTGTCCCGCTTCGAGCAAGGTAATAGCGGTACGAAGAGTTGGGGAGAGGTCTTTGGCGTTGGGATCGGTCATAATCAATAATTTCTTAAGCTAATTTTGAAGAGATGATATTAAAAGCAAAGGAAAGGGCCTCAGGTATTTTGGCAGGATTTTTGCCACCAGCTTGAGCGATGGCTTTAGCGCCCCCACCCTTACCTTCGACGATAGGGGCAATCTCTGCAACGATTTTGCCAGCTTCGATACCTATTTTTTGTAAATCTTCGCTGACCGCGGTCATAAGGCCAACTTTTCCTTCTTCGGTCCAAATAATTAAAGCAACCGAAGTTCCAGCTTTTTGAATAATTCTGGAAAGTTGTTGCCTGATAAGATCGGGAGCAGCGGCAGGAATTTCCCCAATAATGATTTTAGCAGTGCTTGCAATTTTTGCACATTCTATCATTTTGCCACTATCGAGAAGTTTATCCATTGCAGAAGCAAGGTCTGCCCCCTGCCCTTGTTTCAACAAAGTTTTTGTGGCTTTTAAGTCATCTTGAAGAGATTGGATGCGGTCGATAGGGTTATCGTTTTTCGAACCTAGTTTCTCAATTATTGCATCCAACGATGAAGAAACTTTTTGGAACTCATTCCAAGCAGCTTTTCCTGTAATTGCAGTGAGCCTTCTTACCCCTTTACCAACAGATTCTTGCCCAATGATTTTAAACATACCGGCTTGAATAGTACGGTCAAGGTGTGTTCCACCACAGAACTCAACCGAGCCAAGAAACTGGGGGTTCGTGGGGTTAACAATCGACACGACTCGAACTGGATCTGGATATTTTTCACCAAAGACCGCCCTAACGCCTGGGATTTTCTTAGCTTCATCTAAAGGCATAATCTTACAATCAACTTCAAGATCATCCAGAATAATTTCGTTTACAATATTCTCGATTTTCTTTAACTCGTCGGTGGTAATGATTTGATTGTGTGAAAAATCGAATCGGTTTTTCTCGTTATCTACAAGTGATCCTTTTTGATCTATATGGTTACCCAATACTTGCCTAAGGGCTAGATTGAGAAGATGAGTTGCGGTGTGATTACGCCTGATATCTTCTCTTTTAATATCAACAAAAAGGTGAGCAGATTGGCCAGATTCGAAAGAACCAGAAATAAGTTTTCCTAGGTGAAGGACGCCATTTCCTAATTTTTGAGTATCCTCCACCAAAAATGTTCCGGTGGAAGTTTTGATAGTACCAGAGTCACCAACCTGCCCACCCTGCTCGGCATAGAAACAGGATTTGTCAAGTAGAAGCGCTACTTCTTGATCTTGTTTGAGTGAACCTTGAGAATAAACGATGTTGTCTTCAATCCAACCTAGAATAGTGGCAGAAGATTGCAGACCAAGGAATTTTGGAGATTCATCGCAAGTTGGAATTTCACCTTTAATTGCTGTTACAACAAAAGTTTTCCTATCTTTACCCGATTCGATTTTAAATTTATCGAGAAGTTTTTGGTATCCATCAAAGTCGATATCGAGGTTTACTTCGCTTGCCATTTGAGCGGTGATATCAGTAAAAAATCCATAAGTTGTATGAAGGTCGAAGACATCAGAACCAGGAATAGTTTTTTTGCCCGAGGCGATGGTTCGATCTGCAACTTCTTGAAAAAGCTTCAAACCTCTTTCCATTGTTCGTAAAAACCCTTCTTCTTCCTCAAGGATAATTTTGGAAACTGAATCAGGTTTAACGAGTAATTCGGGAAAAACGCTTCCCATATTTTGCACAACGGTGCTTGAAAGTTTGTGAAGAAAAGGTTGTTTGAAGCCTAAGTATTGTCTGCCATACCGTTCAGCTCTGCGAAGAACGCTGCGAAGAACATAGCCTCGTTTTTCATTACTAGGAACAGCGCCATCGGTGATGGCGAAAGTAAGGGTGCGAATGTGATCTGCAATAACTCTATAGGCAATATCTTTATGATCGAGAAGAATGCCAGTATAAGGTTTTGCGCCACTCATATCGCGTATGGCATCAAAGATCGGTGTAAAGATATCGGTGTCGTAATTGCTATTTTTGCCTTGAAGAACTGCGGTAACTCTTTCAAATCCCATACCGGTATCAACATGCTTTGCGGGTAGTTGGGATAGAGAACCATCTGGGTTTCGGTTGAACTGAATAAAAACAAGATTCCAGATTTCGATGCACTGGGCAGACCCTTTGTTGACAAGTGAAGCGCCAGATTTATCTGGAGTAAGGTCGATGTGAATTTCTGTACAAGGGCCACAAGGACCGGTATCACCCATTTCCCAGAAGTTATCTTTTTTATTACCTAGGTGAATATTTTTATGAGGAACGGTGGTTTCGGAGCGCCAAAACTGTGCAGCTTCTTCATCAGGACCTAGGTTGTTTTTTGAGTCGCCTTCAAAAACAGTTACATGCAATCTGCTTTTATCTAAGCCCCATACACCTGTTAATAATTCCCAAGCCCAACTTATCGCTTCTTTTTTAAAGTAATCTCCAAACGACCAATTACCCATCATTTCAAAAAATGTGTGATGGTAGGTGTCTTTGCCTACATCATCTAGGTCGTTATGCTTTCCACCAGCCCGAATGCATTTTTGTGTATTAGCAGCTCGCTTAAATGGTCTAGAACCCGTACCTAAAAAAACATCTTTGAACTGGTTCATACCAGCGTTGGTAAATAGCAAAGTAGGGTCTTCAAAAGGCACAACTCCATTTGAAGGCACAAAGGTGTGGCCATATTTTTGGGTAAAGAAATTAATAAATTGGCTACGAATCTCATTGCTACTTGGCATTCTATTTTCTTTCATTCTGAAACAATTTACAACGACGCATTCCTAATTACTTCTGCATAAACTTCCCTAAGGGAAACTTGATGACTACGAGCAGCTTTAGCACAATCTTCATACTCGGGAGTTATGATACTAAACTTATTTTCAAACCAACCTTTTTTTGCAGAGAGAGGTCCAAACTTTGTCTGCACAATCATAGATTCCCTTTCCAGTTTGGTTCTATCTACCTGATATTTTCTGATTCCCATAGTGCCTGTTTCTCGAAAGAGAATCATTTGCAGGTTTTCGAGCGTTTCTAAGGTTGCAATTACCCCTAAAATAATTCCAGACCGCCCTTTTTTCATAGTGATGGGAATCGAATAGACATCCAGTGCCCCAGAAGCCATTAAGATTTCGGTGCAGTAGGCAATGTGCTCGGCACTAATGTTATCTAGGTTGGTTTCCATAACCCAAGCAGCATCATAATTAGCTTTTAATGCGCCTTGGCCTAAAAACAACCTAAGGATATTAGGTTGAGTGGGGAAATCCATAGTCCCAGAACCACAACCAATTTTCGTAATGGTCATAGGGGGAGGTGATTCAATCCAGGTAGAAACTACAGTGGTTAGTATTGCAGCGCCAGTAGGTGTGGTAAGTTCCTTGGCAATGTTAACAAATGCCACTGGGGCGCCTTCAAGTAAAGCGGCGGTACCGGGGGTTGGGATAGGCATAATTCCGTGTTCACATTTGATAGAACCGTGCCCAGTTGGCACTGATCTTGAGGAAAAATCATCAACCTTTAGATAAGATAAACCAACAGCAGCCCCTACGATATCTGCAATGCTATCGGCAGCGCCAACTTCATGAAAATGAATTTTGTCGTGAGCGATTCCGTGCGCAGTAGACTCAGCGTGGGCAAGCCTAAGAAAGATTTTGTTTGCGAGCAGTTTTTGCTCGGAGGACAGACAACTCTCGTCAAGGATTTTTTCAATATGACTTAAATATCGAGGTTTGGTTTCAATCGGGGCTTCCACTGATGCGAGGGTGGCAGCAAAACCATTTTTACGAATTTTCTCGAAGGTTACGGAGGCACCAATGTTTAGCGATTCAATCGCCCCAGAAATAATCTCGCAAGGAACACCAAGGTCGACAAGTGCACCCAACACCATATCCCCACTAATTCCACTAAAACAATCAAAATGCAACAGGTTCATACCATAGCCTCCTGATGTAAATTATAGGAAATTTAGCTTAAGGCCCTAGGGGAAGAAAGGTTAGAAATCTAGGATTAATGGTTTTGTCGAAACCTAGTGGTAAGCAGATAGTCAGAAAGTTTAGGAACTTCCCAAGTATGCCTATAGAGATTTTCTTTTAAGTGATGAGGAGAAAAATCGATCAAGGGCTCTCGAAAGAAATGCCATTGAAGGTCTTGAGGTATTAAATGAAGAGCGGCAGGCCAAGGTTTAATCAGATCAAATCCCAGAACTTTATTTAATTTATCGCTAATCATACTAACATTTCCAGCTCGAGGTGGCATTGGGCCTGCAGCGTGTCTGGGGCAACCTTGGAGGAGTTCTGGATCGTATCCCCCTGCCTTATTTACGATTTGTCCGATTTGATAGAGTGACAAATTTTTGGGCCCCCCTAAATGAAAAATCCCTGCAATATCGTTCAAAAGAAAAACTTCAAATACCTTGTTAAGATCTTCCACGAAGGTAGGAGACCGAAATTCATCGAAGTAAAGTGTAGCTGGCTTGTGCTTTTTAAAACGGGATTGAATCCAATCGATTGCCCCAGCGTGGCCACTAAAACTTGGCCCCATAGGTAATGATATGCGCAGAATTGCAGCACTTGGACTTGAATCAGCAACTGCTTTTTCCCCTTCTACCATTGTTTTTCCATACATAGATACTGGGTCTACGGGGCTATCTTCTAAGTAATTTCCTTCTCCAGAATCACCTGAAAAAACTAAATCTGAAGAAATATGAACTAACCTTGTTTTAAATGAATGACAAAGTGAACCGATAACTTGAGCACTTTCAACATTTGTTTTGTAGGCAAGATTCCGGTTTAATTCGCAAGCTTTGAGGGCACAGCTTCCCGTTGCGTTGAGAACAGATTTAAACTGATATTTCTCAAAAAGATTTTTCATACCGTTTAAATCATCTGGGTTTACTCCAACAACCCCTTGGCCTTGCATACGCCAAGTGTCTGTAGGTCGAACACCAATGATCGAATCGCCATAAATTTTTCTTAGGTGGGCAAAGAAATTAAAGCCGGGAACACCTGTTACCCCGGTTACAAGAATAGGTAAGCAAGAATTTAAATCAGAGTAAGAAGCTTGGTTGGTCATATTTATAGTTTAGTTGGTGAAAATCCAAAAAGAATAAGAATCAAAAGGAGTTAACCTGAAATTTGACTTATGTTATATCGGATTACTTGAAGCCCAGAAGTTAGTGCTTAAACGATAAATATGAGGAATTTTGATTTCAAGTTCACGCCAAAGGGCAATTTGTTCCTGATTGAGTGGTATAGCTTTATCTTTTAAATCATTAAGAAAATCGAAAGTTTGGGCATCTTGGTTGAACTGTTGGTTGGGTGCTAATTCTGGAATAGAGGAAAGGGAAAAACGAATGTTGTCGAGGTATTCAGTCAGAGTCATAAAGCGCTCGAAAGCAAAATTTGCAATGGCCCGGGCGGGAGTTGAACCCGCACCCCTTGCGGGACAGGCTTCTAAGACCTGCATGTCTGCCAGTTTCATCACCGGGCCTAACAAGTAACAAAGTTAATATATAAGAGGCGGGGATAGAAATCAGTCTGATTTTGGCCAACCGAGGTGCTTTTTTAGAAAAGCAAAAGAGTCTTTGCCAAAAATCTCGTGTCCCCCTTTTAAAAACTCAAGTTCAGTTTTATTTGGAATCCCCATAAAAGTGTAAAATCTACGGACTTTTGCGTACTCCCACGCCACCATCTCGTCAATTCCAACCCCATCGGAATGCCCGCGTTCAACCATAAAAGGCCTAGGAGCAATTAGCATTGCCATTTCCGCATAATTAAAAGTATTTCCTAAATTAAACTCGAACATTTCATATTCGTTAGTCCACATATAACTACCTTGGTAATCGGTAAGGACATTTTTTCCTATCCATTCATTAAAATCGCCCGAACAAATGGAAAGGCAGTAATCCTGAAGGATAGCCGGGACGCGCATTGCGGTTTTACCCCCGTAGCTTAAGCCATAAAATGCGATTTTATCTGGGTCAACATTGGGAAGAGTTTTTAGCCAATCTAAAGTCACACGGTGTTGTTGAACAATAAAGGAGAATAAACTTAAGCCTAGGGGATTGGCTTTTCGTTGCAGGACGCGGAATAAATCACGGCCAAGGTAAGGGTTTTGTGGAGCAAAGACGATATATCCTTTTCGGGCAAGTTCAGCGCCGAAGGAATTATAGTAGGGTGTTTTTTTATCGGGTTCGCAAACATCAACTGGCTTTCCTTCTAATCCGTGTTGGCAGACCACTACGGGCCTTTTTTCACCAAGTTTAATGTCTTTTGGCACTAATAAAATACCATAGGCGAAGACATTATCGTGAATATCCAAGGAAACCTCATACCCAATAAAATCTTTGTTGTTATAAATGATTCGACTTTTAGGGTTTGGTTTTAAAGTAGGTTCGGGTAACTTACCTATGACTTCTTCCGAGAAGAACTTCCGCAAAGGGACTGAACTTTTTTGCCATTTGTCTTCGCTAGTTGCATCAAGTTTTCCAATAATTCCCTGCCTAATTTTTTCTGATTTTCGCCAAGACTTTTGAATAAACATTTCCAGTTCTTTAAATTGTTCTTGCTGCCTAATTTCAGCAAATAAATGATAGTTAGTTTCAATCATTTTATTTTCAATAGGAATAGTGGTTTTAATTGAGGAAATTGAATCTAAAAACAATTCTGCTAAAGTTGTTAAACTAATTTTTTTTTCGGTATTTTCGAACTTTACTTTTTTAGAAGATTTTGACGCTTTTAAGTAACTTTCTATAAGATCGTTTTCTCTAGCGACATCTGTAATTTCGGGAGCAGTTAAAATCCCAGGTGCAGCTTGCATAAGAGTATCAATTTTTTCTGCACCTTTATATTCAGGATAATAAAAATTTGAGATTAAAGTATTACCTTTGGCCAAGGCTATAATTTCAGCATCCGAAAAATACTTGAGGTAGTTCCAAGTATTTCGGTCTAGGGGTTCTGCCCAAGCTTTATTTCGATTTAAATAATAGCCATCAAGCCAACTACCTTTAATCCGTTCGTCCAGAAAACCAAGAACCATAGCTTGGAAAGCACCATCACCATTTCCAGCAACACCGATAGGGATTGAAGGATCTTTAGCAGAAAACCAATCGAGAATAGGGAGACATTTTTGGATTTCGAGACCATTAATTTGAAATCCCATCTCGTAAGCCATACGGTAAATAAACTCTCGCCTAGGAATGTTGGTTTTTCTGCCGATTTCGATATTATTTGCATTGCCTTGTTTTCGGTCAATAAGTGTAGGGACAATTAATCTGCAACCTAAATCAGCAAGAGTTTTGCCTAAGAGGATTGGTTGGCCTTTGGTTAATCCGAAGAAGTTTTCAGGAGTAATATCCGTATGAGGGATTGCAATAATTTGAGCAACAGGTTTGATTTTTGGTTCGACAAGAAGCCCTTGCCCGGTAAGACCATCTAGTGCGACCCACCGAATTTTTATAATTTTGTAGAGGTTGTTTTCAAAAATGATTGCAGAATTGTTAAGAGTTTCAACCAATTGGAGGTCATCAAGTTTGTTTGGCGGAGTTGTAATTCCTAGGATATTTTTTAAAGTTTGCTTTTTTTGGTTGAGAAGGGATGGGGTGTTAGAAATGGATTCGATTTTATTAAGGAGAGAAGAATTTCTGAATTTTTCATGGTTAAGAGTTTTAGAATCGAGCCAAATTCCTATGCCCGCAACCATTTTTGTACCAAGATCGCCTGATTCTAGGGAGGTCGTTTTAGGTAAAATATTTTGTGCAAAAATAAAATTACTAGAATAAATTATCAAGATAAGCGAATATGTTAATAGGTTTCGAAAATTGAATACATTCATACTCGTGATCCATTAAACTTGGTGTGATTTCTTTATTAAGGAGTGAAAGACGATGATTAGCAAGGAAAATTACTGGTTATATCTTGGATTTTTTGCTGGCTTTGTTTTTCTTATCACTGGAGCAAGTGTGCGAAGTTGGGTAGATGATGATTTACCAAGCTTTAAAAAGCGAACGACTGAAGAAAAAAGTTTTATGACCGAAGTTGGTAAAGCAGTAATTAAAGCGGCACACCCTACTGCTCAGAAAATTGAATTGGTAAAATATGAAATCGTTAAAGTTAAAGATAAAGAAAATCGTATTGAGCTAAGTTTAAAAATGGAATACTTTGGAGTTGTCTCCAACAAAAAATATGTTGGAGATACTGTAATTAAAATCGACATATCTGGTAAAGAATCATGGGAAGCTTTAAGTCTAGATTATGTAGACAACAATAACTTACCCCAAAACAGGAAAAACCTACAAGAGCTTATCAAAAAGCTCAATCGGTAAAACTATTTTGAATGAAAAGCTAGCAAGGTGCTAAGTTTTTCGATTACTTCATAAACTGGCACACCTAGCGTTTCGGCTAAGTCTTTTCCTGATTCACTAATCGCTCGGAATTCGATAACTTCCAATGGGGTGTTTAGCCTTTTTGATTCAGCCCTTAAACCGGGTGAACTTAGAACGATTAAAGCTGCGTGAACGGTAATGGATGCTTCAATGCTTTGGAAACCTTGTTTGTTAAGCCATTCGCATTGTTGTTGTAAAATCGAATCAAACTTATCAGAAAAAGTAGCATCATCAATGGTGCCAGCTTTATAGCTTTTGAGTTGCCTAGAAAGAACCCTAGCAATTCTAGGTAAAACCAATTCCAACATTTTCTTGCTCATAACTTAGTTCCTTAGATTAATACCGGACTTACTCGCTTGATTGTAATGTGAATCATTTAACTTCCCTAATAAAAGTTTAGCAAAAATTAAGATGATTAAGAAAAAGATGTTAAGAAAAACTGTTTAATACATTATTTCCGTTCCGGCAAAATCGATTCATATCAAAACAGCATTTATTCCTAACTAAAATACATTTTTGTTTTCGCAATAATTGTTTAATCATCTATAGTCTAAGATTATTGGCTGACCTATTTGTTAGAATAGGCAGATTGTTCCGATTTAAGGAGAGATTTTTATGCATTCATTTTGTTTCTTGGCCACATTTTTTTCATTCGCCTTTGGTGCTGACCCTGTTCAGCCTTTAACCCCTCACCCTAATTGGAAAAAAACTGTAATTGATAAAGCTTTCCGTTCCGAAGGGGTTGCTGTTGCCGATGTTAATCAAGATGGCAAAATGGACATCCTTAATGGCGAAGCTTGGTATGAAGCGCCCGACTGGAAGGTTCACGAAATTAGAAAACCAGGAAACTATGGAGATGGCGAAAAAGGCTATAGTCAATCTTTTGCTTGCTGGGCTGATGATATTAATAAAGATGGTTTTCCTGATTTAATTGTAATTGGTTTTCCAGGGGCGCCTTGCCATTGGTTTGAAAATCCCAAGGGCAAAGATGGTTATTGGAAACAACACGAAATCTGCAGTAGTGCTTGTAATGAAACTCCGATTTATGTTGATTTGATGGGCAATGGGAAGAAAGTACTTTTGATGGGGACTCAGCCACCAAAGCAAGAAAATATGGGACAGATGGCCTTTTTTACTCCAAATGCAGAAGACCCTACTAAGATTTGGACTTTGAACCCCATTAGCGAACTTAGTGCAAAAGGTAAGGAAATTCCCGGGACTTTTAAATATGCACACGGTTTGGGAATAGGTGATATTAATAAAGATGGAAAAATGGATGTGCTTTGCACAGGCGGTTGGTGGGAGCAACCCTCAAAAATAGAAGGTCAGCCTTGGATTTTCCACTCAACTAAAATAGGGGAAAATTCCGCCGATATGTTTGTTTTTGATTTCGATGGTGATGGCCTAAACGATGTACTATCTAGCTCGGCACATAAATATGGAATTTGGTGGCATAAGCAAAATAAAGGCGATTCAAAAGAGAATACTTTTAATTCTCGAGTTTTATTTCCTGATTTGGTTTCCGAAACCCACGCTATGCATTTTGTAGACTTGGATGGAGACGGGGTTAAAGACCTAGTCACGGGAAAACGATTTTACTCTCACGGGAAGAGTGAACCCGGGGCACTTTTGCCCGCATATGTTTATATGCTAAAAGGAAGTAAAAGTGCAGATGGGATTACAAATTTTACCCCCATTGTTCTCGATAATAACTCTGGAATTGGAACCCAGTTCGCTATTGCAGATATAAATGGAGATGGAACATTGGATATAATTACATCGAATAAAAAAGGGACTTATCTTTTGGAGCAAATCAAAACTGGTGCAAAACCAAAGTAACAGTTTACAAGTTTTAATTACAAAAAAGGCCCTGTATTTAGCAGGGCCTTTTTGTTTTGAATTAAACAAATATCATACTTACCCGTCTTTTTGTTCTATCTAAAAATTATGATGAAATTAAGTTTTAACTTCATCTTCGGGTGTTTCATCGTTTTCAATTAATACTTCTTCTGACTCAATTTCATCATCCGAGAGAGGTGGCCAGTTTCGATCCATTCCTTCCTCGGTTATTTTTTCTAAAGTCATATCGTCAATTTGAAATTCAGCAATGATGACTTTCTTTGATTCCCTTACGCCTTTGCTATCTTGTAAGTTTACAAGCTTAAGGAAAATTTCTTGTCTTTGCACAAGAGGAATTGTTTTAAATTGCATAACCGTCCCCTTCCCTAAGGAATCAATAACCACAATTGGAATTATAGCCAAATTCACTAACTGTAAAGCGAATTCTAGATTAAAACAGTAAAAAGGTTTGAATCGATGAAACTTTACCGAGGAAAATGGATATGTTTAAGTTTCAACAATTTCTAATGTTTGGAATTCTTCTTCTAGTAATTGTTGTGTTTCAAGCAAAAGGCCAAGAATTATCAACCGACTTAATTTCTAAACAAACTTCAAGTTTGATGAAGTTTTATGAAAACCTTCACGCAAACCCCGAACTTTCATTTCAAGAATACAAGACTGCATCGATTCTTGCGGGTGAGTTAAAAAAACTTGGATTCGAAGTGAAAGAAAAAATTGGAAGAACCGGAGTAGTTGGGGTATTTCGCAACGGTGTTGGCCCTACTGTTCTCGTTAGAACCGATATGGATGCACTACCTGTTCTAGAAAATACCAAATTGGCATTTGCTAGTAAAGCCGTCGCACGAAATGATAAAGGATTGGATACTGGAGTGATGCACGCTTGTGGCCACGATTTGCATATGACAAATTGGGTGGGAGCTGCGCAAATACTTGTATCTATCAAACAGCAATGGGTTGGCACTTTAGTGTTTATTGCCCAACCTGCAGAGGAAATAGGTGCTGGTGCTAAGGCGATGTTAGAAGATGGATTATTCGTAAATTTTCCTAAGCCTGATTTTTGTATCGCACTTCATTGCGACGCTGCAAAGCCCGCTGGAACAATTGGTATTTGTGAAGGTATTGCTTGTGCTAATGTCGATTCAATCGATATTTTGGTGAAAGGCAAGGGAGGGCACGGGGCTGCTCCACATACGACAGTTGATCCAATCGTTCTTGCAGCCAGAATTATCCTTGATTTGCAAACCTTGGTTAGCCGAGAGGTTAATCCCCTTGACCCTGCAGTTGTTACGGTAGGGTCAATTCATGGTGGCACTAAACATAATATTATTCCAAGTGAAGTCAGACTTCAACTAACGGTGAGAACGATGAAGGAAGAGGTAAGAAAACAGGTATTGGAAGGGATAGATCGGATTACGAAATCAGCGGCATTAGGTGCCAACGCACCCGAACCAGAAATCAGAAAAAGACTTGATGAGTCGATTCCATCCTTATCAAATGATGTTGTTTTAACACGAAGGTTGAAAAAAGTTTGGGAAGAAAAGATGGGCAAAGAAGTGGTTACGATTCGAGAACCAGTTATGGGCGGGGAAGACTTTAGCCTCTATGCCCGCGCAGGGGTACCCTCTTGTATGTTATTTTTAGGAACTGTTTCGAAGAAAAAATATGGGGAATTCCAATTAAATAGGAACGCCTCACTACCATCTTTGCATTCGGAATATTATCACCCCGAGATGCCAAGTTCTTTGCAAACAGGACTAAATGCAACCGTATTGGCAGTTTTGGAACTTACCAAGAAACGGGATTAAGCTGCTTTTTTAACTTTCTGCCTGAGGTAAGACGAAATAACCTGAATAACTCTACGTTGTTGTTCCACGGTAATTTCAGGGAACATTGGTAGAGCCATCACTTCGCCACAAGCTGTTTCACTAGTAGGGAAATCGCCTATATTATGGCCTAGAAACTGAAGACATTCTTGAAGGTGCAAAGGAAGAGGGTAATAAATCTCGCAGCCAACTTTTTCAGAACGAAGGTATTGAACTAGCGCATCTCTTTCGCCACCCGCCACCCTAACCACATATTGGTTGAAAGTGTGATTGCGATTCGATTTTCGAACAGGTTTTTTAAGAAACCCGCCTAAATGCTCTTCGTCGATAATCGAGTCATAACGCTTGGCAGCTTCTTGGCGTTGAATAAGCCATTGCTCGAGATAAGCCATTTTCACATTACAGAAAGCGGCTTGAATTGCATCCATTCTCGCATTCCAACCAATGTACTTGTGGAAGTACTTAGGTTCCATTCCATGAACACGCAAGCAGCTCATTTTGTTGGCCCATTCGGAGTCGTTCGTGACGACCATACCACCTTCGCCAAAAGCGCCAAGGTTTTTGGTTGGATAAAAGCTAAGGCAAGCAAGGGCCCCTAGGCTACCAGACTTCTTGCCCTGATACTCCGCCCCAAGTGACTGGGCTCCATCTTCGATTACTAACAGATTATGTGCCTGAGCAATGCGCCAAATAGGTTCCATATCTGCACATTGACCAAAAAGGTGAACGGGCATAATGGCTTTGGTTCGTGAAGTAATTTTGTTTTCGATTTGCAGTGGGTCGATGTTAAAAGTTGCATAATCAATGTCTGCGAAGACAGGTTTAGCACCTAATCTGCAAATTGCACCTGCGGTAGCAAAGAAGGTAAAAGGTGGAATAATAACTTCGTCACCGGGCCCGATGTCTGCAGCGGAAAGTGCCAAAAGAAGCGCATCGCTGCCAGAATTACAGCTGACACCATAGTTTACCGAGCAAAACTTTGCTACAGATTCTTCAAACTTTGTAACTTCGGGGCCAAGGATTGCCTGACCAGAAGCTAAAACTCTTAAAGCTGCTGCTTCAAGTTCAATTTTGATGTTTTTGTATTGTGCTTGTAAATCGCACAAAGGAATGCCGCCTTGAATTATATCTGCCATTTTCTGTTCCCCTCCTTGGGAATTAAAGCTTATCTTTTTCTAGCATCGATACTAAAGAGGCTTGATTTAGACAAATTTAGGATTTTGCCAATTTTGTGTCAATCCCAGCAGAGATATTCCCCTTTGAGCTTGACCAATACCAAGGTATTTACCGATAAATAAATTCATACTTAACTCGCAAGGAATAATTAATGCATCAAGGTAATGAACAAGGTTCACCAACCGCGGAAAATGTTGAAAACCACAACGCTCAGGTTGGTAAGTTAGCAGAGATGATTGGTTTGCACAATTGTAGGGCTTTAGGGATTTACCCCATCCCTCCCAACTTCAAGCTCTCTGTTGTGATTCCCGTTTATAACGAAAAACGTTGGATCGAAGAAGTTTTACGCAGGGTTAGGCAAATCCCGATTCCTATGGAAATTATTCTTATTGATGATTTAAGTACCGATGGAACCAGAGAAATGCTTGGCCAGTTAGCAGATGAAAACACCAAAATTATTTATAAGGATGTTAATCAGGGTAAGGGAGCCGCCCTTAGGGATGGTTTTAAACAATGCACAGGTGATGTCATTATTATTCAAGATGCAGACTTAGAATACGACCCAAATGATTATCCTTCTTTGCTTCAGCCGATAATTGAAAATAAAGCGGATATTGTATTTGGTTCGCGGTTTATTGGAGAAAAGCATCAGGTGCTATATTTTTGGCATATGATAACAAATAAAATCCTTACTATTTTATCGAATATGTTTACGAATTTAAATCTCACCGATATGGAAACTTGTTACAAAGTATTTCGAAAAGAAGTACTCGATGGTATGGTATTAAAGTCGAATCGTTTCGGATTCGAACCAGAATTCAGCGCTAAAATAGCGAATAAGAAGAAACCAGCGTGGCGGATTTTTGAAGTGCCCGTAAGTTATTCAGGCCGTACCTACGAGGAAGGCAAAAAAATCGGTCTCAAGGACGGTTTTAACGCACTTTATTGTATCATTCGTTACAAATTCTTTAACTAAAACTTTATGTTTACTAAAATTCTGCGTTGCCGGGGGTTCTCGGGTAAGGAATTACATCTCGTATATTCTGCATTCCAGTAATAAATTGTACACATCTTTCCAACCCTAGTCCAAAACCAGCGTGTGGTACACCTCCAAACCTTCTTAAGTCGAGGTACCACCAGTAGTCTGCTGTGTTTAATCCCGCCGCCTTCATCCTAGTTTCTAATACATCAAGCCTATCTTCTCTTTGGCTTCCCCCAATAATCTCGCCAATTCTTGGTACCAGTACATCCATAGCTCGAACAGTCTTATCATCCTCATTAAGGCGCATATAAAAAGCTTTTATTTCTTTAGGATAATCATAAAGGATGACAGGGCCGTTGAAATGTTTTTCAGCAAGGAAACGCTCGTGCTCGGACTGTAAATCTTTGCCCCAAGCCACTTCAAACTCGAAAGTTTGCCCACTATTTTTCAAAATAGTCACTGCATCGGTATAGGAAAGTCGCTTGAATTCTTTAGTTAAAACGAGTTCAAGGTTTGCAATCAAGCCTTTTTCAATTCGTTCTTCAAAGAACTGCATATCTTCGCCACAATGGTTTAAAGCATCTTGAATGATTCTTTTGATAAATGCTTCAGAAAGATCCATGTTTTGAATAATATCGTTAAATGCAACTTCGGGTTCGACCATCCAAAACTCAGCAAGATGTCTGGATGTGTTGGAATTTTCAGCTCGAAAAGTAGGGCCAAAAGTGTAGATTTTGCCTAAAGCACAGGCATAAGTTTCGCCTTCCAATTGCCCACTTACGGTAAGGAAAACAGGTTTCCCAAAAAAGTCGTCCGAAGACCTTGGAGTAATTTTAGGGTTTTGAAAATCGAGTGTTGTCACTCGAAACATATGCCCTGCCCCTTCGCAATCACTCGGTGTAATAATAGGCGTATTAATGTAAAGAAAACCTTGTTCCTGAAAAAAGTCATGGATCGATTTGCAAATCTGATTTCGAACCCTAGCAACTGCACCGAATGTATTAGTTCTGGCTCGAAGATGAGCTTGGCTTCTCAAGAATTCAAAGGTATGCCCTTTTTTTTGCATCGTGTAGGTGGCTGCATCGGCCCAGCCAATGATTTCGATTGAATCAGCGACAAGTTCCGTTTGTTGGCCCTTTGCGGGGGAAGCCTGAAGACTTCCTAAAATGACAACGCTACAACCGGTGCCAATCTTTAAAATTTCGGATTCGTAGTTTGTTAAAGTATTATTTGCGATAACTTGAAGATTACCAAAACTGGAACCGTCATTTATTTCCAGAAAGCTAAAACCGCCTTTTGAATCGCGACGGGTTCGAACCCAGCCTTTTATTATTAGCTTTTTCCCAACAGATTCGGCTTTCCTTGCGGTTGCAACACATTCTATGGTCATAATGAAGCCTCCAAGAATCTATGTAACAATAAAAACACCCGGAAATAGTTCCGGGTGCAAGTTGTTTTAACAGTTGTAAGCAAATTAGTTGACGGGTTCAACCCACCAAGGACTTGCAGCCTTAATTTTTTTGATAATCTCGTCTTTTTCGCGATTATCTTTGGCAGCAGCAAGCTTTTCTTTAAGCTTGTTCATTTTTTTCTTTCTTCGATACCGACGATCTAATTCAATTCTTCGCTCAACCATGGAACTAAAGCCTCCGATATAAGGGTAATCCTTGTCATTTTAAGTATTATACAAAAAAATTGCTAGGAAATAAGCCCCTCCATAGGACTTGAAGCTTGGGCGTAAAGCTTTTTTGGAATTCTCCCCGCAAGGTATGATAGCCTACCAGCAATACAAGCATAGTGCATAGCCAAAGCCATATGTTTAGGAAATTTTGCACCAGCAATTGCAGTATTTAGCAAAACTCCATCACAGCCAAGCTCCATAGCCTTAGCAACATCGCTTGCAGAACCTACTCCTGCATCAACAATAACAGGGTAATCTTTATTTTCACTTTTTAGAAATTCGAGAATAATCCTTATATTATTGGGGTTTAAAATACCTTGCCCACTACCAATAGGGCTTCCTGCGGGCATAACGCTGGTAGCGCCTGCTTTTTGTAAATTTCTTGCAGCTATAGGGTCATCGCTTGTGTAAGCAAGAACTTGAAATCCGTCATTCACAAGGATTTCTGTAGCTCGAAGAGTTTCCAATGGGTCGGGAAGAAGGGTTTTGGGGTCTCCCAAGCATTCAAGCTTAATCCATTCTGAACCAGGATTTTCAAGGTTTCTTAGTAACTCTCTGCCAAGTCTTGCGTGCCTAACCGCGTCCTCTGCGGAATAACAACCAGCGGTATTGGGAAGAATAATAAGTTTTTTTAAATCGAGAAAATCGAGAATACTGCGCCCTTCTTTGTCTACTAGGCGTTCTCTTCGAACTGCAACGGTTGTGACTTCGCATTCACTGAGGTCTAGGCATTGCTTCATTAATTCTAGAGTGGAATATTTTCCTGTGCCAGTGATGAGCCTATTTTTGAATTCAAATTTGCCAATTTTTAAAGGCGTATCCACAAGATTAGTTTCTCCACTTCCGCCACCTACTAAAGTAACAATTTCCAAGTTATCACCCTCTTTTAAGGAATTCTGGTTGTGTTCTATCAGGGGAATTACCTTCCTGTTAAGTTCAACAGCAACCTTTTTGCTATCTAGATTAAGAAAGATTAAAAGTTCTGAAATGTTTATGAAACTCGGTATCTTTTGCACTTCGCCGTTAATGGTGATATTCATAATCAATAGCCTCAAAATACTTTTAGCACTTTTGTCTGAAAATAGACTGGTATTTTTACTTCTCTTCCTAAGGGCATCATATGATAATCTATGGTTGTAAAGGTAAGAATTTTTACCCTAATGCTATTTTGCTTTGTCTGGAAAAACTATGTCATCACATTACATTCCGCGCACCAAGGTTCCTACTATCGTATTTGCAAATAGCAACCAAGCTGCTAGGCATATTGCCCTTCAAATCGAAGAAATAATTAAAACCAATTTAACTCAGGGCAAATATACCGTTCTTGGTTTACCTACGGGTTCCACCCCGGTCAGCTTATATCGTGAATTAATCAGAATGCATAAGGAAGAGGGACTAGATTTTTCTAAAGTTATTTCTTTCAACCTCGATGAATACTATCCGCTTGACTCAAAGCACCCTCAGAGTTACCGAAGATGGATGCACGAAACATTTTTTGATCATATTAATATTCCCCAAAATCAGATTAATATCCCAGATGGCACACTTTCTTTCGACAAAATTGAAGAATTTTGTATTAACTACGAAAAGAAAATTAGGCAAGCAGGGGGATTAGATCTCCAACTGCTTGGTATTGGCCGTTCTGGACATATGGGATTTAACGAACCAGGATCCACCCGTCATAGCCGCACTAGGCTTGCAACCTTAGATGCGGTAACTCGAAGAGATGCGGGTCAGGTGTTTTTCGGAGAAGAAAATGTTCCATTGCGTGCCTTAACTATGGGTGTGGGCACCATTATGGATGCTAGAAAAGTTATTTTGATGGCCTTTGGCGAACACAAAGCTCCTATAGTTTCTAAAGCATTGGAAGGCCCAGTTACTGAAAATATCACTGCTAGTTTTCTTCAAGAACATCCAGATGCAACTTTTATTCTTGACCAAGCAGCTTCAAAAAATCTCTCTGCTATTGATCGACCTTGGGCCGTTGGGCCCGTTGCTTGGAACGATACCCTTATCCGTAAAGCGGTAATTGAACTTAGTCTTAAAACTGGCAAAGGTTTGCTTAAACTTTCAGATGATGATTTTCGCGAACACGAACTTTATGAATTATTAAGAGAACATGGCCCTGCAAGCGTGCTTGGTTTAAAAGTTTTTAAGCAAATGATGGATACAATTTGTAACGAACCTGCAGGAACTACCCAAAAGAAAATTTTGGTTTTCAGCCCTCATCCAGATGACGATGTTATTAGTATGGGTGGCACCCTAATTCGCTTAGTTGAGCAAGGTCACAAAGTATTTGTTGCATATATGACCAGTGGAAATATTGCAGTATTTGATCACGATGCTTGGCGGTTTACCGATTATGCAACAGAGTTTAACAGATTATTCAAAATTGATGAAAAACTGACTCATCAAATTAAAGAAAGGGTTCGGACTTTTCTTGACCAAAAGTCTGCTGGGCAATCGGATTCTGATGACCTTTTAAAAATAAAATCCCTGATTCGGGAAACCGAGGCCAGGGCAGCAGCACTTGCTTGCGGTATTCCACCTGAGCAACTTGAATTTATGAACCTTCGCTTTTATCGTACAGGAACTATTGCCAAAGCTCCTATTTACCCTGCTGATATCCAAGACATTCAAAATCTAATTGAAAAGTTTAATCCTTTTCAAGTTTATGTTGCAGGAGAATTATCTGATCCACACGGAACGCATAGGGTTTGTGCAGAAGCAATTTTTGAAGCAATTCGCAGAGCACGAACTAAAAATATTCAGTCTGAGATTTGGCTTTACCGAGGTGCTTGGGAAGAGTGGGAACCACAGGATTTGGAACGGGTGGTTCCTCTAGGGCCAGAGGAACTCGAACGGAAAAAGATGGCAATCTTTCGTCATCAATCCCAAAAAGACCGTGCAATGTTCCCAGGGAATTCAGATCGCAGAGAGTTTTGGCAGCGGGCAGAAGATAGAAACCTTGGCACTGCCAAGATTTTTGATCAGCTTGGTTTACCCGAATTTTTCGCCCTCGAAGGCTTTGTTCAATGGAAAGAATAACCTTTCTTTCCTACAACCACTAAGCCTTGCCTATCTTCAAAATTCGAGTAATCGGAATAATTGTTATCGGTATGCAATTGTTACAGCTTTATTTATTTTAGCGTTACTATATTTCCTAATTCACTTTAGGACGAATCTTACTTTTTCCGAATGAACATTAAGTTATATCTAAACTATATATTCATTCGCTTTAGGAAAAAGTCTATGGAAATTATGACTTTGGAAACTGCAGAATCCATGCTGCCTTTAGCGAGCAGGGTTGCAGAAGATTTAAAATGTGCTTCTTCAAGGGTTAGAATTCTTCGAACTGAAAAAAACTTTTATGAAAAGAAAAAAAATAAACTTAATTGGATAGAGCGTAGAAAATCCTATGAAGTAACGGACGAACTTTTTTTCATTTCCTCTACCCTTGAAAACATCTTAGTCGAAATAAAAAGTATGGGTATTGAACCTTTAGTTCCCGAACTTGGGTTGATTGGCTTTCCTACCCTTGTTAATAATAGAAAAGCTTACTTTTCTTGGAAACCAGGTGAGCCTTGCGTTTGTTTTTGGAACTTTTCTGAAGAATTAAATCGCAGGCCAGTCCCTCCAACTTGGTATATTGAAGCAGGTATTAATGAAATGAAAAGAAAATCTGCCTAATATACAGCAGAGATTTTTATTAGACCTCACGACTGTTTGAATTATGAATAAAAGAGTTCGGGTAAAGGTTTGTGGTGTTAAAACAATTAAAGATGCTTTAAATTCTGTTGAAGCAGGATGTGACGCTCTAGGCCTAAATTTTTATCCTCATTCCGTTCGTTGCATTACAATTAATACTGCATTAGCCATTGCAAATTCTTTGCCCCCGTTTGTTTCATTGGTTGCTGTTTTTGCAAATGCCAATGCCCACGATGTTCAAGAAGTTTTCAACAACATAAAACGCATTGATTACTTTCAGTTTCACGGGAACTATCCAGAATTAAGTATCATTAAATCTAAAAAATGGATTGCAACTCTTTCGATTGATGAATCAATGCCTTTAGACTTATTACAAAATAAATTAGATGAGTTTAATCAATTGGCTATTCCCCCTTGTTCAATTCTTATTGATTCAAAAATCAAAGGGATGTTTGGTGGAACAGGTATTACGGCTCCCTGGAAAATTATATCTGAATTAAAATGTAATTTTCCTCTATTACTTGCAGGTGGACTAACTCCAGAAAATGTTAATGAAGCAATATTGGTTGTAAAACCATATGGTGTTGATGTTGCTTCTGGAGTTGAAAGCGAACCCGGGGAAAAGTCTGCGACCAAATTAAAGAAATTTATCTCAAATTCATTTCTTGTTCTTTAGACTTAACCATTTCGTACATTACAAAGAACAGATTAAACCTGCAATTATATCGGAAAAAGGGTAGGTAAATATTGCCAATCCTAAAGACATTAAAATCATACTTTTATGATGATGTGTCTAGGAATCTACACCACCAGTTTTAGTTAACTAACTGTCAGCCCTACGAAAATTCTAAAGCTAATAAGAATCAAGTAATTATTTGGTGATGATAATGCTTTTAAATCAAAAAATGCGCTTATTCGTTTTCTTTTGTAAATGAAAAGATTTATTTTCAAGAGTTCCAACTGGTTGCTCCTTTTTAGGATCAGGTGAAATAAGTAAGAACATTTTTTGTATGATAATATTGGTGAAACTAAATTAGAAACTTTTGTAAGTTTCAGGGAAAAGGGCTATGCAACCAGAGAATAAGCTTTTTCATAGTTCCGATATTCGGATGAAAGGATTTAAAGAGAAACGCAATGTTTCGGAATTTCTAAAAATAATCGATGAAAATGTATTAACAATTAATGAATTTGAAATAGTAGATTTGCACCATGCTTCTGGAAGGGTTTTAGCAATTACTATAAAATCTGAAATCAATGTGCCCGGTTTCAATCGTTCCGCAATGGATGGTTATGCGTTAAAAGGTGAAGAAACCTTTGGTGCTGATCTTTATGCACCGCTCGAATTTAAAATTATTGGTGTTTCATTGCCTGCTAAACCTTTTGAAGGGAAATTAGAACTTAATAACGCAGTTAGAATTATGACGGGTTCCCCTATGCCTTTAGGTGCAGATGCGGTAATTCCATTTGAACTAGCCAAAGAAGAAGGTGGAATACTAAAAGTTATCGAGGCAATTCCTCCGGGAAAAAATGTTGGTAAAATTGGCGAAGATGTGCGAGTTGGCCAAGAAATTTTTCCCCCAGGCAGAAAAATAAGACCTCAAGATGTTGGTCTTTTAGCTTCTATCGGTTTTCCTAATCTAAAAGTTTTACGAAAACCTGTAGTCGAAATCTTTATTACAGGGGATGAATTGCTTCCGCCCGGATCTATGCCTATTGGATCTAAAATTGTAGATTCGAATTCAGTTATGTTGGAGTCGCTTGTCTTCCGTGATATCGCTTGCCTACCAAAAATAATACGCCTTCAAGACAGTAGAGAATTAATCAAAAGTGCAATTATTGAATCAGATGCAGATTTTATTTTAATTAGTGGGGGAAGTTCTGTCGGTCAGGAAGACCACGCGCCTACTATTGTATCTGAATTAGGCGAAATTTTAATTCACGGTGTAGCTCTTAGGCCAGCAAGCCCATCTGGAATGGGAAAGATAAATAAAAAGGTTGTGTTTTTAATTCCTGGGAACCCCGTTTCTTGTCTTTGTGCTTATGATCTTTTCGCAAGTAGGGCCATAAGGAAATTTGCGGGATTAAATTACAATATTCCATACCGAACAGTTTTTTTGCAGCTTGGTTCTAAAGTTTCATCTATGGTGGGAAGAATGGATTATGTTCGGGTTAAAATTAGTAATCAATTAGCAGAGCCACTTGCAATTAGTGGGGCTTCTATGCTTAGTACCACCACATTTGCTGATGGTTTTATTCTTGTTCCTCCCGAATGTGAAGGATTTCCTGCTGGGGAAAAAGTTGAAATTTACCTTTACGATTTATTTTTATGAATGATTCAAATACCCAAAAGCAATTTTTAACTGTGATAGACCGAGATCAGGCTGAGAAATTATTTCAAGCCGAACTCGATATGATTCCTCTTGAATCGGAGCAAGTTTTTCTTTCCCACGCACTTTATCGGGTTCTTGCTTTTGATGTTTTTGCTCCCATTGATGTTCCAGGATTTGATCGTTCTAATGTCGATGGATTTGCATTAAAAGCTGAAGATTCTTTTGGCGCTTGTGAAGATTCAAATAAAGAATTTCAAGTCGGTAATGAAAATATTGCTACAGGCGTTCATCCCAAGTCAATTGTTTTTAATGGAACAACTTTACCTATTTCTACAGGCGGGATGCTTCCTAGAGGAGCGGATGCAGTGGTGATGATTGAAAACACTCATTTTAAAAATGGTGTACTTTATATTGATAAGGCAGTTAGCCCGGGGAGTAATATAACTTTTGCGGGAACAGATATTGCAAAGGGTGAAATCATTCTTCGTAAAGGTGAACTGCTTTCATCAAGAGAAACAGGTGTGCTTGCAGCTCTTGGCATTAATAAAGTTTCGGTTATTCGAAAGCCTCGGGTTTCAATTTTTTCTACAGGCGATGAAATAGTTCCCCCGGGCGAATCTCTGCCTCTTGGCTCTATTTATGACAGTAATAGTACGGTTCTTGCAGATGCGGTAAGGGAAATTGGATGTGAGGCAATAGGTCTTGGAATTATTAAAGATCAAATGGTAAGCCTTAAAGATGCGCTCAACTCTGCTTTAAAATATGATGTAATTTTACTTAGTGGCGGAACTTCAAAAGGTGGTGGCGATCTTTCCTATAAGGCGGTTGCTGAAATGGGAGCACCTGGAATTGTAGCCCACGGGATTTCGCTCAAACCGGGAAAACCGCTTTGTCTTGCAGTCATCCGGCATCAAGGAAGAAAAGTTCCCGTGGTTGTTTTACCCGGATTTCCCACCTCAGCAATTTTTACTTTTCTGGAGTTTGTTGCACCAGTTTTAAAATGTATGGCAGGAAAATCTGTTGATAAGTCTAGTGCTGTTTCTGCTTGCTTGCCCTTCAGGATTAATTCCGAGCAGGGGCGAACAGAGTTCCTTCTGGTTGGCCTTGTTCGCAATCAATCTGACACTTTAAATTTAGATAGGCCTAAATTTTCTGCTTATCCCTTGGGAAAAGGTTCGGGGTCGGTCACCTCTTTTGCTAAAGCCGATGGTTATATTGTTATTCCTCAAAATCGAGAATTTCTTGATGTTAATGAAATTGTTGATGTCCAACTTTTAGCAAAAGAAATTATTCCTGCTGAAATTGTAATTATGGGTAGCCATTGTGTTGGGCTTGATTATCTTATTGGAAAATTACGAGAACTTGGGGTTCGTGCTAAGTTCCTATCTGTTGGTAGTACTGGTGGGCTTGATGCTGTTAAACGCAATGAATGCGATATTGCTGGTATACATTTGCTTCACCAAGAATCTAACACCTACAACCAACATTTTATAAGTGATAACATTGAATTAATTAAGGGTTATAGTCGTAGGCAGGGTTTGATTTTCCGAAAAGACGACAAACGCTTTTCTCATAAAACTTTGGATTTTATTATTCAAAATATTATTTCCCTTCCCAATGTGCTTATGGTTAACCGAAATAGAGGCAGTGGCACTCGAATTCTTATCGATAAACTTTTAAATAAGATTAGGCCTGATGGATATTTTGCAGAAGTTAAATCTCACACCGCTGTAGTTGCGGCAGTTTGTCAAGAGCGTGCCGATTGGGGGATTGCAATTAAGTCTGTAGTTGAAGAAAGTGTTCTAGGTTTTATTCCATTAACGAATGAGGAATTTGATTTTGCGATTCCAAAAGTTAGGTTATCAAGACCAGAAATTCAAATTTTCGTAAACCTTCTCAAAGATCCTAGTGTTCTAAAAGAGTTGGAAAAGCTAGGATTACTATTAAAAAAATAACCACTTCTACTGTAAAATTACATTTAAACCTTTAAAAGCAAAGATAATCCACGACTTCTTTAAGGAATTGTAATAAATCTCTTCCAGAATTGCCGATTTGATATTAGGATATTTATGTTAGTTCCGCCTGTGCTTAAATAAAGGTTCCTTCCTTGTTGAATTCAAATTATCATCACAAACATAATACTGGAATACTGCGCAGAGAAATGCTGCAGGTTGGTTTTTCTGGATTAGTTGGGTTGGGATTAAGCAGCCCAGGTTTAGCTTTTTCTAAACAACTAAAAAAACCTAAAGCAGTCATCCTCGTTTTTCTTACCGGTGCTTCCAGCCATATCGATATGTTTGATATGAAACCCGATGCACCTCAAGAAATACGCGGTGAATTTAAACCCATTTCTACCAATGTTACCGGAATTCAGATTAGTGAGCATTTACCTTTGCTTGCTTCTCGCATTGATAAAGTTGCTTTGGTACGAAGTATGGCGCACAAAGAAAATAACCACCTTGTGGCTACCCATCATACCCTTACCGGCCATCAGCAACTTGGAGCTTTTTTTGATAAAATTGCATCTAGAGATGATTGGCCTTCGTACAGTTCTGCGCTAAATCACCTTAAGCCTCGAACCGATGGAATTCCTTCAGGTATTAACTTGCCTACATTTTTATCGGAAGGCCCCCTTACTTGGCCTGGTCAGCATGGAGGTTTTCTTGGTCCAAAACACGACCCTTGGCAAATTGCTCAAGATCCCGCAAAGCCTGATTTTAAAGTTGACAATCTTTCGATATTTCCCGGTCTCGCTATCGATCGCTTTCACGACCGTAATTCTCTTCTTAATCAAGTCAACCTCCAGCAAAAGCAAATGGATACCCTTGCTACAACCAAGCGATTAAAAGACCAACAAGAACTTGCTCTTTCAGTTCTTACTTCCGGTAAGGTTGCAAAAGCTTTTGATTTAAACCTAGAACCTTTAGCCAGTAGAGCACGCTACGGAAATCATTCGTTTGGCCAATCTATGCTTCTTGCCAGAAGACTTGTTCAAGCTGGCGTTCCGGTTGTTCAGGCAAATATGGGTCGGGTGCAAAACTGGGATACGCATGGCAATAACTTCAACCGCTTAAAAAATGATCTTTTACCACCACTCGACCGTGGTTTTTCTTCTTTACTCGACGACCTCGAATCTTCCGGACTTCTTGATGATACTTTGGTAATTCTTACGGGTGAGTTTGGTAGAACTCCAAAAATTAGTTTCCAGCCAGGCGACAAAAATAAGCAACCGGGCAGAGACCATTGGGCCGCTTGTTACACCACTTTATTTGCGGGCGCGGGGGTTAAAGGCGGTTCTGTTATTGGTAAATCTGATAAAATTGGGGCTTACCCTCTTTCCGTTCCTTTTTCACCAGATGACCTTGGGGCCACCGTTTATAATACCTTGGGTATCGATCCTGCGAGCGAAGTGGTTGACCGCCAAAAACGCCCTTCCCAATTGAACCGTGGTAAAATTATGGATTGTCTTTTTGCTTGATCATCTTCCACTTCAATGGCATATTTATTGAATGAAGAATTTAAACTTTAATTACAATCGTGGTTTATTGCAAAACTTTTTTTAAATCTTAAGGGTAAAACTATGATGCAGTGCCTTCTGATTCTTTCAATTTTTATTGGATTAAACTCTTCGTTATTTGGTGCAAATACCCAAGTAATCAATGTTTGGCCTAACAAGGCACCGGGTGAAAATAAAGATATCGGTCCTGAAAAAATTGAGCCTAGTAATCCTAAAGATAGTTCACCTACTATCCGCTTAAGTAATATCAGTTCCCCTACACTTACTGTTTATAAACCAATTGAAGGTAAAAGTAATGGTGTTTCTATTATTATTTGTCCGGGTGGGGGACACCGAATACTTGCCTGGGATAAAGAAGGTACTGAAGTTGCAGAATGGCTTTCTAGCATCGGGTTTACCTCGTTTGTTTTAAAATATCGGGTTCCAGCAAGGGATGAAAGCAAGCGTTATTTCGCCGCAGTTCAAGATGCTCAACGCTCGGTTAGTTTGGTGCGATCCTTGGCTAAAGAAATGAAGCTCAACGAAAAATCGATAGGAATCCTTGGTTTTTCTGCTGGGGGTGAAACTGCTTGTTTAACTTCTTTGTTTGAAACGAAGATTTACCCAAACCTTGATAAAATTGATGAGAACTCTTCTAAGCCTGATTTTGCAGTATTAATTTATCCGGGCGGCCTTCTAGACAAAAGCCAAACAAATATACTTCCTTATGTGAAAGCAAATAAGAATTCACCCCCTATGTTTTTTGCCCACGCTTCTGATGATAAAGTTTCTCCACTTAATAGCGTTCTTACCTACGCAGAGTTAAAGAAAAACAATGTGCCTGCAGAACTTCATATTTATGCTTTAGGTGGCCACGGGTTTGGTCTTCGTCCTTCAAGCTTTGCGGCTTCTTCTTGGCATAAAGCGTGCGAAAAATGGCTGTTCAATATGAAATTTCTTTCGGAATCTAAATAAGGAACCTTTCGATGATTAAATCTTTTCCCTTTGCAAAATCTTTATTTGCAACTTCGATTTTTGCACTTTCATTTTTTATGTCGTCTAATGACATTAAAGCTGCCGATATCAAGCACTCTTTTATTGCCTTTGGTAATGAAACTTATGTCGTTGACGCTGAGGGCAAAATAGCCAGACAAATCCCTCGTTCCTCCAGAGATGGTTGGGTCTTACCCAATGGCAATGTCCTCCTTGCTGTTTCGAAAGGTAAAGAGTACCCAGGCGGAGGCGTTATCGAAATTAATAAAGATGGAAAAACTGTTTTCGAATTCAAAGGTTCACAATCAGAAGTGAACACGGTGCAACCGCTTGAGAATGGCAATATTTTGCTTACCGAAGCTGGCCCTAAACCCCGACTTTTAGAAGTTTCTCGAGATGGAAAAATTATAGTCGATATGCCTATCCAAGCTCAAACCAAAGATCATCATCTTCAAACTAGGATGGCTCGGAAACTTCCCAATGGGAATTATCTTATCCCTCAACTTCTTGACAAAGTCGTTCGTGAATACAGTCCCGATGGTAAAATTGTTTGGGAAGTTAAAACACCTAATTGGCCCTTTACTGCAATTAGACTCCCCGACGGAAACACGCTAATTAATTGCACCCTAGGCCACTTGGTGATTGAAGTTGACCCTAATGGCAAAACCGTTTGGTCGCTTAGCAATGACGACCTTCCAGGAAAACCAATCAATGATGCTTGTGGTGGTCAAAGGTTATCAAACGGGAATACCGTGATTACCTCGCACCACGCCAAGGCAAATCAGACAAAATTAATTGAAGTGAATAAGGAAAAGAAAATAGTATGGACTTACACGAATTCCAAAAATTCAGGAATTCATCACTTTCAGATTTTAGAAACTGATGGAATGCTTCTGAAAGAAAAACCAATGCGGTAGAGTTTTCTTTTTGCAATTAGTTTTTTTGAACCGCATATTCAATTTCAACAATTCCTGAATATTGGGAAAGGTTTATTGTACCCTCTTGATCAAAAAAAAGATCTTTACCATCAATTTTAACAGTTTTAATTTGATTACCATCCGGTACCCGAACTCGAAACATTATTTTTTTTATCCTATTTCTCGATGGAATTTCAACCTGCGCTTTGATAATTCCTTTAGAAATTATTGATTGAATTCTAAAAGATACTAACCCGAAATTAGTAGGAGCATTTTTCACTAAAATAGTTGCATCATTTTCAAGCCACCGTTTAGAAGTCGCAAATCCAAGTCTTAATGTTTCAGGTTCTCCATCATCATCTTCATCAATTTCGTGAACCATCATATTTTTAAGCATAGATAAGAAATGTGTGTTAAAAGAACTATTAGGGAGCAATAAAAAAATCTTCCACCATCATCTACTTGCTCTAATGTAGAACCTTCACCTCCTATAAATGTGTTACGGGTAAATCCTTGTGAAAGCATCCCATAAAAACCTACAAGATATTTTTCAGGTAAATCCCTGCGTAAAAAATCATAAGAATATCTGCTGCCATAAAGGGGATTTATTCTTTCTGATCCTGTCCAAAAGGCATGTGAAGTTCCTCCAGAGCGAATCATCCCCATAAAGATACCCCCATTCTTTTCTTGGTAATCAGGAATAAAACTTTCTTCAATACTTCCTAGGGGAAAAATCTTCCTGGCAATAACAAATCCAATAATTAGATTCCAATAACTTCCTATTCGAGTTGAAGGAATTGGTGAGTGTGTTTCTTCTTTACCAAATAAAACTATAGGTATAAAAGGTGGATTTGTTCCTTTTAGAATACTTACTTCAAGTGCTTTAATTATATTTTCTTTGTATCTTTTTTCTTCTTTTTGAACCAAAATCAGTAGTTCAACCGCTTTAAGTTCTTTAAGTAACGGTTGAATGTCTTTTAGTGAACGCCAAGCTTTCGCATCCACAGCTAAAGAATGAACAGGGGTTGAAATGTCTCCACAATATTTTTCTTTAGGAAGTGAGCCATTTTCATCACCCAGATTGTTAAGTATTTTAAACAGTTCTTTTTCCCACCTTGGGCGCATTTCTTTTATAAAATCAATGTCCTTTGTTTGTTGCCAAATTTTAATAACATCTAAAATTTTTATACCCGCTTGATAATATTCAAGGCCTTTTCTTGAAAAATCTAATATTGGAACGACTAAAGCTTTTGCTTTCTCTTCAAAATTCCAGTTAATTAACGATAAAACAGCTTCACTTCCCTCAGAGCTATAAAGTTGTTCATATTGGTTGCCTGAACTGTAAAAAATTTTATCATTATTAATAAGCATAAAGTTTTGAACTATAAGATTTTTCCAAGCATTATTTATTCGAGCTTCGGAGACTTCCACTTGAGTTGCTTTCGAAATAATTGATTTCCAAACCTTAATAGTTTCTTCTTTATGAACTTGAAAACTTTGATCATTAAATTTAAATGAATTTTCAAATATAGTTTTTGTGGGTATAGCGATCGTAGCTTTAAGACCTGGTTTTAGAATGGAGTGGATCATACCTCTACTAAAAGTCCAATTAGAATCTGCATAAATATGAATTTTATCACTTGGAAGATTTTTTTTAGAATTTTGGATTTGAACTTTATCTGGAGATTCATTTTGAACAGCAATTTTTCCTTCTTTTCCTGATACAATTGAAAATTGAACAAATACTACTGCATTTTCTGTAATGTGTTTTTCAGTGCTAACAAACGCTTCAAGTCTATAAACTTCTTTTTCTCGATTTATCGGTTTTTGGTCAATTGGAACTGCACCTTCTGATTGAAAAGGGGATGGGTGAATGTAATCGATTGTAATTATGGGCAACCAACCTTCAAGTAATGTTGGAAGTGATACACGGTTTTGTAGTCCCCCAAAAAGAAATTCATCAGGTCCAACTCGAAAGGTCGCAGGTTAGCCAATATCTTTCCAACTTCGGGAACCAGATTTTATGTTAACTCCTTGTCCATTTGATATTAATCGAGCTTTAATTTTACTTTCTGGGGCACTTAAAACTATTGGATAATAACGAAAATCAGCATTTACATATCGGGGCGCTGGCAGTAATTTTGCGAAATATTCATAACTTGCCCCATTTTTTTGGTTTTCTGCAATTTGACCATACAAATCAAAATAAGATTTTATTGCTTGAGTTAAATGCGGAATTTGCTCGGAAAATTGAAAAGCTTTTGCATTTTTATTTTCAATAAGAATAAGAATTACCATAAACGCAAGTTTGACCTGGAACTTTTTCACTTTAATATATTCCTTAAACTTTAAAACATCATAAATAATAACAAATAATCCTTCTTGTTGCGAGTGAAGGTTTATTAAACTGAGATTATAAAGTAAAGTTTGTTTTTAATGTGAATATTTCTTCAATCAACTAAAATTATCAAATTGAACTTTATATTTAATATCTGTAAAAGTGTAAACATCACCAGAGTGAAAATAGGTTGATCGTTCATGTTCAATACCTTAAATGTTAAAATCATATAGCTTAATGCTTTGTTCCATATTTTTGTAACTATTAAATCTTGGCTTTACATTTACCTTTGCAAGCTTAGGATTAAATGCAAATTTATTGGGTGTTAGATGGCGCTTCTTGTTTTTTGAATTTTGTAAATATAGAAGATACATAAACAAATTCCTATCCAGCGCAGTGCGTGGGTTTGGAGTGGAACGTTTGAAACTTAAAAGTGATTGTTTATTGAAATCGAAAAAGAAGAAAACAACCACTTCTTTATTTAACTTAAAATATCACTCACAACCCTGCCGTGAACATCCGTTAAACGATAATCTCTACCTGCGTGCCGGTATGTTAATCGTTCGTGATCAATACCCATAAGGTGTAAAATGGTAGCGTGAAAATCGTGGATATGAACCGGATTTTCAGCAGGCTTAATGCCGTACTCATCGGTTTTACCAAAAGTAATTCCTGGTTTTACCCCAGCGCCAGCAAGCCAAGAACTAAATGCCCAATTATGGTGCTCTCGGCCTTTATTATCCGCGGTATTATTAAAAGGCGTTCTGCCAAATTCGGTAGTCCAAACCACCAAAACATCGTCCATTAACCCACGCATTTTTAAATCTTTCAAAAGACCTGCTATCGGAAGATCTACCTGTTTAGCAAGCACTCCGTGATCAGCCATATTGCCGTGAGAGTCCCAATTTGCACTTGAACCTGTATGGATCAATTCAACAAATCGAACGCCGCGTTCAACTAACCTTCTTGCAACAAGGCACTGCCAACCAAAGCCATCTTTTTGCCCGGGAGATAATCCATAAAGATCTAAAGTGTTTTTCGATTCGCTTGAAAGATCAAGTGCGCTTGGCATTTCAGACTGCATTCCAAACGCAGTTTTAAAAGATTTAATCCGTGCTTTAAGAATATCGTCACTCATTCGAGTGCCTAAATGAATCTTATTAAAAGCATCTAACGCGCTTAAATCTTGAATCTGCTTTTCTTTACTAGTTGCCCTAGGAATTAAATTAGTGATGGGTTCATTACCTGGTGCAACCCGAGTACCTTGGAACTCACCGGGTAAAAAATCAGAAGACCAAACTTGAGTTCCAGCGTAGGGCATTTGCGGAGCGATAACTAAAAACGAAGGAAGATTTTTGTTCATATTCCCTAGGCCATAACTAACCCAAGAACCAATGCTAGGTCTAGAAAAATTAAAGGAACCTGTATGCATTCCAAGCGTTGCGTTGTAGTGATTTGAATGGCTAGTATGCATAGAGCGGATTAAAGCTATTTCATCAATTTGATTTCCGACATTGGGAAATAAGTCGCTAACTTCGATACCTGATTTACCCCTAGGAGAAAACTTCCAATCCGGCTTTTTAAGATAGATGTTTTCATAACCTGGCCTATTTTTAGTTTCGGGGTGCTCGAAGGTAACTTTTTTACCATGGTCTGATATTAGTTTCGGCTTAGGATCAAAGGAATCAACATGCGAAACACCGCCGCTCATGAATAAAAAAATGACAGACTTAGCTTTAGCAGGATGGTGCAAAGAAGAAGTTTGGTTGTCGGATGCCATTAATTGGTCAATGATTCCGGGCATTAGAATGCTACCAAGAACCCCACTAGGAACAAAAGATCGTCGAGAAATTTTCTTCATTATTTAATCCAAAAAAACAAATTCATTGGAAGCAAGTAAAAGTCGTGCAACCGATGCCCAATCTTTAACTGTCAGATTTTTATCAGCTTTGGGATTTAAAAGACTAAGCACAATCGTTTTTTCAGATTCGGTTGGGGGGCGTTGCAATGAAATTTGAAAAAGGGTATTTACGATTTTCTCATACTCCCTAAAAGCAAAAGCAATGGTTGCTAATTTTTCTGCTTCTAGATGAAAAAACGGATCATTCATAAAGTAGAGAGCTTGTGTGGGAACTGTGGTTACTTGCCTAAGCGGAGTAGTAGTATTAGGATCAGCCCCATCGAACAAACCAAGAAACTGATGCCTACTATTGCGTTTAACCATCAAATAAACACTTCGTTTATTATGATCATAATTGGCATTAAAAGGATTGTGCTGGGTAAAATTCCAAGTCGCCTCTGGTGGAAAAGGATGCTTAATACCAGAGGTATTATCAAGATCACCCGCACAAAAAAGAAGCGAATCACGGATTTCTTCAGCCTTTAACCTTCTTTTATCCATACGCCAGTAAAAATCATTCTTGGTATCTTTTTCTAAACCAATCACCGATGAAGTACTGGACTGCTGGTAAGCATCGGAAAGAACGATTAGCTTATGAATGTGTTTAATATTCCAACCAGACCGTATAAATTCAGAAGCTAGCCAATCTAGTAATTCAGGATGAGTAGGAACTTCGCCACGAAGCCCAAAATCATTTGAGCTTTTAACTATACCTTTACCAAAGTAATGACCCCAAATTCTATTCACCATAACTCGAGCCGTAAGAGGGTTAGCAGGTGAAGTTACCCATAAAGCTAAATCTTTTCTGCCACTTGCAGAAGGATTAGAGATATCATTAGAACCAAAGATTTCTAGCCATCGACGGGGAACTTCTTCGCCAAGTCTTTCGGGGTCGCCCCGAAGATGAAGCTTAATATTTTTTCCTGGTTTTTCAGCAACAGCATAAGCAAGTTGAGGTAAAGGGAGGCTTTGTTGCAGTTTAAGAAGCTCAATGTTTAAAGATTTTTTCTTTTCGGCAAGAAGTGTTAAAGCATTAAGTGAAGGTTGAATATTAGCATTGAAAAGTTCAAGTTTCCAATCCACGCCATCGATACCACCTGGGTGAACATCCTTGAGATTGCCTTGAATAGAGATCTTGCCTTTAATGGGGCTGAACCAAGCAAGAGAAACAGCGCCGTTTTGCCCAGGATGCATAAAAAAAGATCGAGAGGGAAGCTTAGTCCAAGCATTAATTATATTATTTGACGCATTAACAAATACCGAAGGCGTATCGCCATTTTTCCAAATATTTAGGCCAATGTTTTTTTGAAAATCTAAAAGAGTTTCGGGTAATAAACGCAATCCATTATTACAATCAAAAAAAGCCCAAACACTGAGGTTTCCATAAGAATCTTTTGCAGGATTGCTTTGTAGAAAAACATCAATCAAATCGGTTTTAACATTCCATAATTGGCGTTTTCCATCAACCTCTTGAATCACAAATTCAACTTTAGTGGAATCCATTCCGTGATTTTTTTGTGGAAACAATGATAGTTGAATCATTTGGCCATTAGTAACACTTATTGGCAAATTTCCTTCAATTGCTGTTGTTGCAATATCTTGTTCGCTACCATCCTTAAGAACCCCTTTACCTAAAAGAACTGGGGTTTTTATTGATGCAAGAAAAGATTGAATAAAAACCCCTTCTTCGACAAGAATTTTTGCAAGCTCCGCTTTTTGCTTCTCAATCTTTTTCTGCAATGCAACTATGGAGGGATCAGCAAGGTTACTAGTTTCTATAGAAACTAGGTCTTTAGGCTGTTGCTTGGGTTCACAACCGGGAAAAGGAAAACGAGTACTATCTAAAATCCCATACAAAGCGTAATAATCCTTTGCAGAAATCGGATCATATTTATGATCGTGGCACCTTGCACAACCTAAGGTTAAACCAAGCAAGGATTTGCCCAAAGTGTCGATGGCATCTTCATGAGTGAGATGCATTTCTTTTTCTATTTCGTGTCCAAACCTTCTGGCAATTGCAAGAAAACCAGTTGCTATAATCTGATCGGAATTACTTGGGGTGGGGTTCTTCGCAGCATAAATATCGCCTGCAATTTGTTCCTGAACAAACTGATCATAGGGCTTATTATTATTAAATGATTTGATTACATAATCTCGGTATTTATAAGCATAAGGCAGGGGATGATCGCTATTTTCACCAGCTGTATCAGCAAATCGAACGAGATCTAACCATCTTCGACCCGCATTTTCACCAAAATTAGAAGAAGAAAATAATTGATCGATCACTTTCTCAGTTGCGTTAGGTGAGTTGTCGTTTAAAAAATTAATAACTTGGGAATAGGATGGGGGGAGGCCCGTTATATCGTAGTAAAGCCTACGAATTAAAGTTCGCTTATCAGCTTTTGGTGATAAGGGTAAATTAATTTCCTTAAGTTTTTGAGAAATAAAGAAGTCAATTGGTTTAGAATTCAATCCTTTTAAATCAAAGTTATTTTGAACCGGCTTAAAAGACCAATGAGCTTTAGCTTGGTCAAGCGAAATGGAACCTACTTTCTTATCGTTCAAAACCCTTGGATCAACTGCACCTTGGTTAACCCATAGCCTAATTGCGTTAATTTCTTGATCCGACAGTTTTTTGTCTGGTGGCATTTTTAAAAGTGGATCGTTATAGCTAATAACTTTCAGAAGTAAGCTTTCATCAGGTTTACCGGGGACGATAATCGCGCCGCGATCGCCTGGGTTTTGCCAACCCGCCTTATGATCAAGCCGGAGTCCTGCTTTTTGTTTATCCGGCCCGTGACATTTTTGGCATTTTTCAACAAATATTGGCCTAATTTTTGATTCGAATAAATCTGCATCAGTTTGAGCAAGGGTTAATTGAACAAATGGAGAACTTAGCCAAGGTATAAAAACCAAAACGGCCATAGAAATTGCTTTCAAATGGTTCAGATTAAACAATTTTTAGTCACTCCATTAGAACAAAAAAATGAACATCTGATTTTAACCTACGGCGTGATACAGACTAAATAGAATTTGTATTATACCAAGGACAAAAATTGGATGCAATGTTTCAATTACCTTTAACCAAAAGCAGAATCGCATAATATCGATGGTTTTGCTGAATTAATGAACAAATAAGGGTTCAATTGCGATTGCTTTAATTAAATTGCTAGTTTTAACGCACTTCAAAGCAAATTAATATCACTTCATTAAAAATATTTTTGCAAAAGTTATCAAGTTTACTTAAGATAATAATGCATACCTTTTATTCCAGCATAATTGGCAGAATTATTTATTATGAAATACAAAAGTTCCGTTTGGACTCTATTCCTTTTAATTTTGGCCCCATTGGAATTTTCGTCTGCAAGGGCGCAAGACAACTCTTTTTTTGAATCCCACATTCGACCCGCACTAATTGAACATTGTTACGAGTGCCATTCTACAGGAAAAAAAATCAGAGGCGGACTTATACTTGATAGCAAAGCAGGAATCCTTAAAGGTGGTGATAGTGGCCCTGTAATCATTCCAGGTAAACCTGACGAAAGCCTTTTTATGAAAGGACTTCACTATCAGGGTGATTTAAAAATGCCTCCCAAAGGGAAATTAAATTCTAACACGATTAATGCATTTAAAGAATGGATCGCAAAAGGTGCAGTGGACCCAAGGGACTCCTCAAAAGAAACAGCCAATGCAACTACGATTGACTGGGGCAAGAGTAAACTTTTCTGGTCTTTTCAGCCAGTTAAGAAAACCCCCGTTCCGGTTACTAAAGGCTCAAGTAATCCGATTGATAGTTTTGTTCAAAAACAACTAAACTTAAAAAGTTTAACAAATTCAGGCCCTGCAACACCCCAAGAACTTATTCGCAGACTCAGTTTTACCCTCACGGGATTACCCCCATCTGTTGAAGATGTAGATTCATTCTTAAAAGACAGATCAGCAATTTCTTACGAAAAATTAGTTGATAAATATTTGTCTTCAATTTCTTACGCAGAGCGTTGGGGTAGGCATTGGCTTGATGTTGCAAGATATGCCGAAGATCAAGCGCACACCTTTGGGGTAAAACCAAATTCAGATGCTTACAAATATAGAGATTGGGTAATTCATTCCTTTGATAAAGATATGCCGTTTAACGATTTTGTTAGGTATCAGATAGCGGCAGATTTAATGCCAGAACCCAAAAGATTAGAGAATCTAGCAGCGTTAGGATTTTTTGGATTAGGGGCACAATATTATAAAAACACGGATGCAGCCCGCGCCATTGCAGATGAACTAGACGACAGAATTGATACTTTATCCCGAGGTTTTTTGGGCTTAACGGTTAGTTGTGCGCGTTGCCACGACCATAAATTTGATCCTATTCCAACGCAAGATTATTATTCCATTGCTGGGGTTTTTCATTCATCAAAATTAAGCAATACACCCGTTTGCACGATGGAAGAACTAAAAACCTTTGAATCTGAAAAAAAGAAATTAATAGAAGCCGAATTTAATTTAAATAAATTTATACAAACAGAAAGGCTGCCGTTCTTAGAAAAAAAATTGAAATCTTTTGAATCAAATTATTTAGAAGCAGCAAGGTTTTTAGAGAAAAAGAAGAAAGATGAAAAACTTAATTATAAAGGTTTTGGTAATGATCCTGTAGCCCTCGAGAGGTGGGTAAAGTTTCAAGATAAGTATAAATCGAATAAAAAATTCGCATTCTTTGCAGAACCAATTTCTCAATGGAACGATAAAACTACAGATGAACAAAAAATCATTTCTATAAATAAAGCTAAAGATGCACTTCTTAAAGTTATCCGAAATGAAAAAGATGCTTCGATTAAAGAGAAGCAAAATAAAAATACTCCAGAGTTTTATGAAGCTTTTTTTGGAAACGCTGGCTTAATGCCTTTGGGCGATTCTTGGAAAAAAGAACTCGACACAACAAAACTTGTAGAATTTAAAGCATTAGAAGAACAGCATATTGCGCTTAAAAAGAAAACCCCGGATGCACTTCCTGTTGTTAACGCAATTGCAGAATCTACACCTTCTGATTTAAAAGTTTACATTCGAGGCAATCCATCTAAGCAAGGCGAAATTGCACCTCGTAGATTCTTAAAAATCATTGCTGGCGAAGAACGCAAAACCTTTTCTAAAGGAAGTGGAAGAACAGAACTCGCAGAAGAAATTGTTTCTCCTGATAACCCACTTACTTCTAGAGTTATTGTCAACCGGATCTGGGCGTGGCATTTTGGTAAAGGAATTGTTGCTACTCCTAGTAATTTTGGAAAACTTGGTGAAGCTCCATCCAATCAAGATTTACTTGATTATTTAGCTGGTAATTTTGTAGAGACTGGTTGGTCAATAAAAAAACTCCATAAGCTTATTGTAACTTCCGATACTTTTAAACAATCATCAAAAGATATTTCAAAGAACTTTGCTATTGATCCAGAAAACATTTTCCTGTGGAAATTTAATCGCCAAAGGCTTGATATCGAATCTTGGCGCGATTCTATCCTTAGCATTTCAGGCAAGTTAGATAAAACAATTGGCGGCCCTACTTTTAATCTAAACGATTCCAATTCTAAGAGAAGAACTGTTTACGCTAAAATTAGTAGGCACGACCTAGATCCTTTGCTTAGAATTTTTGATTTCCCAGATCCTAATATTACCAGTGAAAGACGGATTGAAACCACCGTTCCGCAGCAACAACTTTTTATTATAAATAGTTCATTTGCGATTGAACAATCCAAAGAACTTGCAAAGCGGCTGCAAGATTTTTCAAAAGTTGAACGCGATAATATTAACCAAGCTTATAAGCTTATTTTTTCAAGGAATGCAAGTATTCAAGAAGTGGATCTTGCTTTATCTTTCTTGTATAATTCTGAAGATAATGCCGAAAAATCTTCCAATAAAATGGATCGGTGGGAACGCTTCGCCCAAGCATTGTTGGCAAGCAATGAATTCATATATATCGATTAATTAAGGAAATAAACTATGGTTTTGCTATCACGCAGAGAAATGATAAATAATCTTGGTGCAGGTACTGGGTTGATTGGTCTGGGCGGAATCCTTGGAGATGCTGGCTTATTAAATGCTGCTTCAACTAATGAAAACCCTCTGATGCCCAAGGTTGCTCACTTTCCAGCCAAAGCAAAGTATATGATTCACCTGTTTATGAATGGTGGCCCTTCTCAGGTTGACACTTTTGACCCTAAACCATCATTAATCAAATACAATGGGCAACGCCCCGATATTGCAAATAAATCAACTGAAAGAAAAACAGGCGGCTTAATGCAATCGCCTTTTAAATTTAATAAATCTGGAAAATCAGGCATCGAAGTTAGTGAAATCTTCCCCAACATTGCTAGTTGCATTGACGATATTTGCGTCATCCGTTCTATGCATACAAATATTCCTAACCATGAACCTTCATTGTTAATGATGACAAGTGGAGAGACCCAACCAACAAGACCAAGTATGGGATCTTGGCTTTTGTATGGTTTAGGAACTGAAAACAAAAACTTACCAGGTTTTGTAGTTATGTGCCCAGGTAAACCTGTGGTTGGGCCACAGTTATGGAGCAGTAGCTTTCTTCCTGGTGTTTTTCAAGGCACACATATCAACAACTCATCTATGGATCCCAAGAAAATTATACAGAATGTTGCAAACCCATCTCTCGGAAAAAACTCGCAAAGAGAAATGATGGATTACCTCGCAAAAATGAATCAGCTACATCTCGAAAAACGCGGCAATAGCGATAACCAACTTGAAACCCGAATCCAATCTTTAGAGATGGCGTTTCGTATGCAGTTTGAAGCTCAAGATGTTTTTGATCTGAATCAGGAACCGAAAAACATTCGAGAAGGCTATGGCACAAGCCCTTTTGCACAAGCTTGCCTAACTTCCCGGAGGCTTGTAGAAAGGGGCGTTAGGTGCGTGCAAATATTTACTGGTGGGGGGCAACCTTGGGATAATCATGACGACATTCAGCAACATCGAAAATTAGCTCAAGAAACCGACCAACCCATTGCTATGCTTTTAAAAGACTTAAAATCAAAAGGTTTATTAGACGAAACTTTGGTTCTCTGGGGAGGAGAGTTCGGAAGAACCCCTACCTCTGAAGGCGCCAAAGGGCGCGATCATAATAACCATGGCTTCACCGTTTGGCTTGCAGGCGGTGGGGTTAAGGGTGGTTATATACACGGTTCAAGCGATGAATTTGGATTTGCAGCCGCTGATAAAAAAATGCATGTACACGACTTACATGCAACTATGCTTCATCTTATGGGTTTAAATCACGAAAAACTAACTTATCGCTATTCAGGAAGGGATTTTAGATTAACCGATGTTGAAGGAACTGTACATAAAGAAATAATAGCTTAGTATTATACGATTGCTTTTGTATCTAAAAGGGTATCTGAAGTATACTCATTTTTTTGAATTGTATTTTCACTGGATTTAGCAAAACAGCGGTTATCTTTAATCCAATCTTGTTTCGAGTAAACAATTACAGATGAATCTGTTTCTTTAATTTCCACTCGATCAATGATAAAACCCATTTCGGTAACATCGGTAAATAAATGCCAAGCTAAATTTTCTACACTTGTTGGCTCATTGAATTTCTTAAACCGAAAAACCTCACCTGTTCTTTTCGAATGATCGCAAAGTGTCTCATATAGGGCATCGTTCACATTAATAAGCATTGAATGGTCGTAATTTAATTTTAAAAAAGGCTCAATCTTATCATCAAAATCTGAAAAAAGGGTTGAAATGGATCCACTCCTTACCACTTCAAAGTAAAAAATAACTCCATACCGATGACCGTGTATATTTCTGCATTTATCTTGCAAAAGTTCATTGCGATGAGCAGCATAAAACTTATATTCTTTTTTAATGATCATAATTAGGCCTGATTTTTTTGGTTAATCAACGAAAGAACCTCTGCCCTACTTGATAAGTTTGTTTTAAAAACGCCACGCAAAACACTGGTAATGGTTGAGCAACCAGTTTTCTTAACACCTCGAATACACATACAAGAATGCTCTGCTTGAAGCACGACAGCAACCCCAGAACATTTTAACTCTTTTTCCATCAAATCAGCAATAGTTTGAGTCATTCGTTCTTGCACTTGGGGGCGCTTTGATACTTCTTCTACAACTCTTGCAAGTTTACTTAGTCCAACTACTTTACCATTTGGAATATAACCTATGTGAGCAACACCAGAAAAAGGAAGCAAGTGATGCTCGCACATACTTGTAAACTCGATATCTCGAACAAGTACAAGTTCATCATAATTTTCAGGGAAGGTAACTCGAAGATGACGACCAGCATCGTTGTGGATGCCAGAAAACATTTCAGCATACATTTTTGCAACACGCAAAGGCGTATCAATAAGACCAGGGCGATTCGGATCTTCTCCGACCGCTTTTAAAATCATCTTAACCGCAATTTTAATTGACTCGAGATCAACACTTTTATCAATTAAGTTTGAGGATTCGGAATTATCACAAGGCACTACTTCAGTTCCTTTAACAGGTTTTACTTTGCCTTTATTTTCAACATCGTAGCTTATTGACATCAGAAGCCCCCCTAAATATTTAAATCTCACTTAATTATTAGACTTTATTGTAAATGTTTCCAAGCAATATTACAAATCATTCAAAAAAATCCTTTAAACCGCCATTCGAACACCAATTGAAAGAATGAGATTAGTAAATCGTTCCATATCACCCGTTTGGATGGTTAGTATGTGATCTGGTGTGGAAACTGCTTTATAGAAGTCCCACTTTGGAATTGGCTTTAAGTCAAAATCTAACCCAGATTTTTTAATAATATTTCTAAAATCATCCCAAGCTTGGGGGTCTTTTTGTAGGCCATAAGGCCCAGTTGTTTCGTACATCATCGTATTGACTTCATCGATGGGAACAGCGGATAAAATCACTTCTAAAACCTGAGCACAAGTGAGCAGATTGGGTGCAAAATTTAAATGGATTAATTCCGCATTAGGGCCAAGTGTTGTAGAAGCGGGGTAATGACCATCTGCGATTAAAATTTTGGCGTGGTGCCCTGCTCTGCCAAGAATGCGATTAATTTCTGGGTGAATTAGACGATGCATTAACATAGAACATTTCCTTAATATAAAAGTAACGATGAAACAATTTAATAATACTAATGCTAGGTATTCCACATTAATGTTTGTAAACATTTAATAAGCAAGGTTGCATATGCACCTTTGGGAAGATCAAATCTGATTTTTACAGCTTTTTTATTACGGTTAAGGGTATCATCAAAAACTTCTGCATCCATCTTTTTTGCGAAGTAAAAAGCTTTTCGTTCACCTTTGGAGAAAAACATCTTGCTATTTCCAGGGATTTTCATCTTCTCAAGTAAAAAACCTTCCTCAGCTAAAACAGAGTTTATTAAAAAATAAAATGGATCTTCGGGCTGCATTTTCAACCTAGAAGAAGGCAGGGGAATATAAGTGTTTTCGAGTAGGTCGTGCATTTCGGAGGGTGCAAATTTGACTACAGGATGGATTCCAAGTTTTAGTTTAATTGAAAAAATATCTTCGGGCTTAAAGTTTGAGTTAATCCACCTAGCAAGAACTATATTCCATAAATGGCTCTGGTAAGCGCTGAGGTATAATCCACCAAGTTCGGGTCTAAGTCTTTCGACCGTACCTTTAAAATCAACAGGATGATGAATAAGGTAATCAACTAAACTGCGAGCGTGACCCCTAGAAAGAAGGGTTTTTAAACCGACCCAATCACCCCAATTTTCTTTTAGAATTTTTTTTTCTTGTTTCGTAGCAGCGTTGTCGTGTAGATAAAAAGAAGTCAGCGCAAGTTTCAAAGCTTCTTCAAAATTACCAAGCACCATCTTTTTGGCAACGAATTCAGAGTTTAAGGATTCGATAGAACCAAATCGTTGATCATCGAAGTAGTTTGGAATGCCAGCAGAAGGCAAAAGATTTATGATATCAGGGATATTTTTGGTTTGTTCAGAAATTATATTACGAATAACAATTGTAAACCGATTTGCTTTAATATGATGAGATTCATAAGGGCACGGAATGCTGCCAATATATTTGACAAAAACATCAGATAAGTCGAGGTTTTTTTTTGGGCCGTTCTTGATGGTAAAAAGCTGTTGAGTAACGGCGTGCTTATCTTTTAACCCACCGTAAGAAAGTTGCCAAGCTTCAACTTTCCAATGTCTACGAACCCTAGAAAGAGCATCCGGGGTGGTCCAATTTCGTTTTTCGAGGTGATAAAGCGAAAAAGAACCATAATTTAATGGTAAAATATCGGATAACTCCTCAACGAGGAAGTCTTCGGGTAATTGTTTTATTTTAGAGTTGGCCACAATTCGTCTTCATAAGAATGGTTATTGTTCATTGGGCGAAAAATTTTGGTCATCGCCTGTCGCATCGTCTACGAGTCCTTCGTCAACCTGAGAGGGAGATCCGAATTCGGAAGCTTTTGGTAAATCTTTGAGGGATTTAAGCCCATAGATTTGGAGAAATTTTCGGGTAGTGCCGTAGAGAACAGGGCGACCAAGAGTATTTTCTCTCCCCAGAATTCTTACAATATTTTTTTCTAAAAGATTACGAATCACTTCTGAAGAATTCACCCCTCGAATTTGTTCAATGTCAGCTCGGGTAATGGGCTGCCTGTATGCGACTATTGCTAAAGCCTCCTTCATTGCCGAACTAATTTGAAATTCGGTATTGCTAGCATACAACCTTGCAAGCCAGGTGTGATAAGGGGATTTTGTAAGCAATTGAAAACCGCCCGCAACTTCTTCAATTTGGAAACTGCTGTTTTCTAAATCATATATCCTTTGCAATTCTTTAAGCAAGCTCTTCGCATCAGTATTAATAGTTAAACCCAAAACAGAACCTATCTTTTTAAAATTTAACGGTTCATCAGCGATAAACAACAGGGCTTCTAAGGAAGCGTGAAGGTCTGAACGATAGCCTTCAATACCCGACGTTTTTATGATAATTTTGTCTGTAACTTTGGTAAAATTGCTCGAGTTGCGGTGCTTTAAGAAATAATCAATAACTTGATGATTATTCTCTTTTTTAAAGCGCTGAATAACTTTGTGATCCATCATATTCTCACAAATACAAACTAAAACTGAGAGTTTGGGGGGGGTTGACGCAAGGCGGGGTTGCGCATATCCATCCAAATCGGGTATCCAAGTATAGTCATTTTACCAATTCATCTTGGTAAAGTTATGTTTGTTTGACCAATCTTTGTAAATTTGGACATAATTATGATGGAATTGGACCTTGTGTGGTTTTTGGCCCTGTTGGGAACCCCGCTAGTTTTTGCGATTATAACAACCCTTTCGTCTTTAAATTTCAGTAAAATAACGCCATATTTTGCGTGCCTAGGTGCTGCAATTACTTTGGGAATTTCCCTAGGAATTGTAGTGCAATTCAAATACGACACAGTTGAACAATTGGGAGTTTTAGATGACGAAACCACTCGATTACAAACTTCGTTATATGAAAGAGGTAAAACTGCCGACCTAGTACCCGATTTTGAAGTCAGAAAAAGTTTCGATTGGATTGTCAAAGTTCGATGGTTACCAAAACTTGGCATCAATTTTATGCTAGGGTTGGATGGCCTCAACTTATCATTTGCAGTCTTAGTTGCGCTTATTTACTTTCTTGCAATTTTAGCCGGCTGGATTGGTATACCTATTGAAGGTCGTCTTTTTTCTCTGATTCTACTTTCAGAGTTTGGACTGTTAGGTTCACTTTTAGCCATCGATGGCTTAATTGCTCTTATTTTCTTAGCTTTAACCATTCTTACATTTTATTTCCTGTTGCAGACTTATGCGGGAAGTAATCGCAATGGTTCTGCCTACCTCTTTGGTGTTTTAAGTAGCATTGGTTTAATTCTGTTAGCAAGTGTATTAATCTATTGCTATAAAACGGATACAACGAGATTTGCTAACCAAGGGGAAATTGAAACTACAAGAAATCAGTTGCAAAGATCCCACCCCGAGTGGACCGAAAAGCAGATAAGTGATTATCTTACGCACCACACCTTTAACATTTTGGTATCGCAAAGGGCCGGTATAGATCAACTTGTTCAAAGTAAAATCGGCGCGAAGAAAGCATCTTCAAAAACCCACACTTTTGCATTTCTTGCGCTACTAACTTCAGCATTGTTATTAGGGTTAGCCTCGCCGTTGGTAGCACTATTTTTCAAAACTTATGAACAAGCTTATTTACCTGTTGCTTTAATATTTGCAACGGCTTTTCCACTATTAGGGGTGTATGTTTTAACACGATTTGGAATTCAAATATTTCCTGCTGGTCTTGTATCTTCTGCAACTTGGCTCACTTGGACCTTAGCTTCAATAACAATGGTACTTGGAATATTACTGCTAAGCACCTCATCGCCGGAACGGTTTCTTTCCTTATTAGGAATTTGGCTACAAAATGTGTGCTATTTAGGTATGGTAGTTTCATTTGCGGGATCTCCAGATATGTGGAAATCCAAAACATTTGCAGCGGCCTTACTTTGGTTTCTCGCAGGTTATTTATGCCTAACCGGCCTAGTGTTTTTATGGCGACAAATAAAGGACCAAATCCTAGTCGATATTGTTGACTTTAAAATAGGTGCCCTAAAACAAGCTCCTTTTCTAGCCTTATCCTTTTCTATTTTAATCTTTGCTACCCTTGGTTGCCCAGGATTTCTCAACTCAATTGGCTTATTTCTAATTGCAGGTGCAACCCTCAAATTTGGTTTAATACCTGCACTATTTACTGGTATTGGTTTGATCTTAATAACAATCGCAAGTTATAAAATACTGAACATCGTCTTAGGAAACAGTTATGCAACTCCGACTCTTACCGACCTAAAATTGCCACAAATTATTCTAGTCTTTATTATCCTAACCCCCCTTCTTGGATTAGGGTTATTCCCAAATTTGATGTTGTCGTGGTATTTACCTAGTAGCGCGGCAATCTCTGAATTGATACAAACCAAATTGGTAAAATAACTTCTAAAGAAACATTGCAATGCCTTTATTTGACACCCACGCCCATCTCGATGATAAGCAATTTGATCAAGATTTAGACAAAACGATTACATCGTTTATTGGCAACAATGTAAACCGAGTGGTTTGTGTTGCAACAGGAATTGAATCAAGCAAAAAAGGTTACGAGCTTTCATTAAAATACCCAGGTGTTTACTTTAGTGCTGGTATTCATCCCAATTCGATTACTGAAAACCCCTCCAACAGTATTGCTCTGCTAGATAGTTTTCTCGCAGAAAAAAACCCTGTCGCAGTGGGTGAGATAGGCCTAGATCGGTACAGAAATTAAACTCCATTTGACCAACAAGTCCTATTTTTTTCAAAGCAAATCGAACTGGCCAAAAAATATAGACTGCCTATTTTAATCCACTGCAGAGAAGCTTGGGATGATATGTTTCCAATTTTAGAATCCGAGATTCAAGCTCGAGGCGAAATCCAAGGAATCTTACATTCTTTCACAGGAACCGTAAAACAAGCCGAATATTGCTTGAAACTTGGACTTTATCTTTCATTTGCTGGAATGATCACCTTCAAGAAAAATCAATCTCTTAGAGAAGTTACAGCTTACTGCCCAATAGATCGCTTATTAATTGAAACCGACTCGCCTTATCTTGCACCCGAGCCTTTTCGTGGCAAAAGAAACGAGCCTTCCTATGTAAGTTACACCGCACAATGTATTGCAAAAACTAAAGGTATTTCTTTAGAGGCTTTAGAACAGCAATTATGGAGCAATTCAAACCGTATATTTAACTTAAAAGACGAGCTTTAGGTAGGTAAAACTCCAAAATCTTTGATAGTGAAAATCGGGATAAAAGGACACTTCGGTTCAATTAATTCTCGGGCACCTTGAAGACGATCAACAATACAAACCACAGCAATGACTTTACATCCAGCCTTTTCAACTTCTTCAACGGCTTCCATTGCGGAACTACCGGTTGTTAGAACATCGTCGATAACAATAACTTTAAAACCTGGAGCAAGAACACCTTCAATCCTCTGTTTACTGCCGTGTTCTTTTACTTTTTTACGAACAAAAAAGCCTTCAAGATTAATGCCCTGTTGTTGACTTTTAACTAAAATTGCAGCAGTAAGAGGGATAGCCCCAACCTCTAATCCCCCGATGGCATCAGGTTTAAAACTAGAAATAAGGTCAAAAAAAACTTCGCCTAACAGATCAATCACTTGCGAGTTAAAAAGTGCCTTTTTACTATCGATGTAATAGGAACTGGTTTTGCCCGAGGCTAAAGTAAAATTTCCAGTCTGGTAGGCTCGTGATTTAAACGCTTCTAAAAGCTTACTTTTCTTAAGGTCCATTAAATGAAATCCAATGAAGTCGGATCATTTTTGAAATATGGCAAGATCCAAGCCCACATTTAGCTGTAGATCTTTATATCCATAGGCTTCTTCAAGGGGAGGACTTTCACCTTCTTTTGGCCAAGAATAATTTTCAATACGAATTGGGAGATTGTTTTCCTTATCAAAAAACACTATATTTTTATAAAAAAGAAAATATCCATCCGTATTGATCGGGTGGGTAAGTTCAATTCTCGTACAAGTACGGTCGTAGCACATCACATCGCTGACAATAACTTCGGTAGCTTTTCTGCGTTTTTCTTCTATCCAGCCGTGTTCTAACTTCTTTATTAAAACTTCTAGGCCAGCTTCAGTAATGTTATGGCGATTATTGGAGCAAGCCTTTGGGTCATTGACATCCAAAGTTAAAAAACCAACTGCGCCAAGAAAACCAGCACCTTTTGCCCGCATTTTGTTGGGATCTTTTCGAGAGATATAGATGGCTTCTTGGCCTTTAGACCCCCTAGGTTCCATATATTTCATATGAAGATTAAAAGGTTTTGACACAACCTGCATCAAAATTGTAGCTTCCGGTTGCATTTTATCTTTTAAGCGTTCAAGCTGAATGAAGTTAGCTTTATAATCTTTAACATTTTCAAAAGTTTTGACCGCATCTAGAATACATTGGAGCGGTTTTTCCATACAGTCGTGCGAATCCCTAGGCAACGATTTAACCTCTTCAATAATTTCTAATTCGATTCTTTTAAGCTCATTATCTGGCTTAGCTTGGGTGGCATTTCCCGTTGCGATAATAAATATACCAAGAATCCCACCAAAAAAAATGTAGGCTAATCTAGGAAATCGGCTTTGCGTGATAGGAATCTGCATACATTTTCCAAAGAGTTTCTTGACTGGCATTGAAAACTATCACACGAATTGCTTTTCGAAAAGAAAAACAAACATCTTCTAAAAACTACCCTCTTACCTAGTCGTTAAAAATAAAACAGGTTATTAAAATCACTAGAATAAGCATTGCTATATGCTATATTTAATTGAAATTACAATACTATTTAGGGATTAAAAATTGCATCAAGAACCTGAACTTGTGGTTTTTATGGTTATTTCTGAGTTTTATCAAGAGAACGGCTATATTGCCCATCTTAAAGATAATTCAAATGCGGTAATTTTTGATCCGGGTTCTGATGTAAATAAATTCTTCCATTACCTTAAATCCAAGAATTTAACCCTCGAAGCTATTTGCTTAACTCACGCACATCCTGACCATATCGTAGGGGTTCCAGAGATAAAAGAAGCTTTTCCCAAAGCGAAAATTATGATTGGCCTCAATGAAGCTGCTGCTCTAACAGATCCTCATTTAAATCTAAGTTCTTTGCTAGGTGAGGAACTGGTTGTTCCCGAGGCGGAAATTACTTTAGTAGATAACCAGGAGATTATTATTGCCGGGATCAACTTTAGGATTTTAGAAATACCCGGACACTCGCCAGGCCATATTGCCTATGTTGCCAAAGATTCCAATACTCATATTTTTGGTGGCGATATTTTATTTGAGGGAAGTGTGGGGCGTTGCGATTTTCCAGGTGGGAATTTCCAAAAACTCATTTCTGGCATAAAATCAAAACTTCTTTGTCTGCCCCCAGATTCTAAAATTTACCCAGGACACGGACCTACCACTACCATTCAACAAGAAATTATTCATAACCCTTTTTTAGCCTAACGCTTCATTAAAGAAAGATCTACAACTTGGACCGATTCCCAAGCTTCTATCGTTCCAACTGGATACCAAAAATCAGCGGGTATGATGCCTACACGCTCATGCTGAGCTAAGTTAGAAAGGTAATCTGTGATTTCGTATTCTCCTCTGCTGGAAACGGCAAGTTGTTGTTGGAATACCGACCGAGGAAAGTGGTAGGCCCCTGTATTTGCCAAAGCTTTACCTTCGATTTTTGGTTTTTCGGTCATCTTTTCCAAACTTCCATCACTTCGGATTGTTGCAACGCCAAAATTCCAAGGGTCATTTACTTCCTTGACAATAACACCTGAAGAAACTTCTGCAAGTTTTTGTAAATCACTAGCACCATACAAGTCGTCGCCATTGAGAACCAAAAAACTGGAAGAATTGATTTGCGATTCGCAGCGCCTAAGGGCATCACCAGTGCCTTTAGGTGGGTCTTGCTTAACAATAGCAAAGTCTTTAATCCATTTTTGTTGCTGCATAAACGCTTCGATTTGATCCGCTAGATAATGAACAACAACAACGACTCGATTAATTTTGGAGGGTAAGGCTCCTAAGGTCCAGTCAAGAATCGGCCTACCTTGAATAGTTAAAAGCGGTTTAGGAGTATGCAAAGTATGAGGCCGCAATCTTGTGCCAAAACCTGCGGCAAGTAAAATTGCATCCATAACTATAACCTCGATTTATTTGTAATTAGATTTTTTTTGTTTTGCGATTTTTTGGGGTAGAAAGAACTTTGTCATCCTTTGATTTATTTGCCAACTCTGATTGCAATTCTGCAGACATATTTTGGGCATTGTTAATAGCTAATTCGAGAAATTTTTGCTGACTTCGAATCTTAAGAGTGCCTGCTTTTGCAATTACTTTTTTGTACGAACCATCCGAGTTAAGTTCTCGGGCTTTAACATTGTCGTTGAGTGAAGTGCTTATAATTTCATTAATGATACGCAATTTTAATTCGGCAGGTTCAATCGGAAAAACAACTTCTACCCTTCTACTTAGGTTTCGATCCATCCAATCAGCAGAGCCAATAAAAACCAAAGGCATTCCATTATTTTCAAAATAATAAATACGGCTATGCTCTAAAAACCGATCAACGATGGAGGTCACTTTAATATTTTCGCTGATTCCAGCTAAGCCAGGAACTAAATTGCAAATTCCGCGACAGATAATTTCAACATTAACCCCAGCCTGACTTGCTTTGTAGAGTGCCTTTACGATGATTGGTTCAAGTAATCCATTAAGCTTAGCAACAATTTTCCCTTGTTTTCCTTGCTGAGCAAAACTGATTTCTTGATTAATCTTTTCCAACATAAAATCTTGCAACCTGCTAGGGGCAACCACTAACTTTTTCCACTTAGGCAGTTCACAGTAACCAGTTAAGTAATTAAACAAGGCTGATGCATCTTCACAAAAATCGGTGTTACAAGTAAAATATCCTAAGTCTGTATACATTCGCGCAGTTTGGGGGTTATAATTTCCCGTAGAAAGGTGAACATATCTTCGTATTCCATCGTGTTCTTTTCGTACCACTAAAGCGACTTTACAATGGGTTTTTAAGCCAATAAAACCGAAAACCACATGAACACCTGATTTTTCTAACTCTCTTGCCCATAAAATATTTCGCTCTTCATCAAGCCTTGCTTTAAGCTCGATTACTGCAGTTACTGCTTTTCCATTATCCGCTGCTCGCTGCAAAGAGCGGACAATCGGAGAATCACTGCTGGTGCGGTAAAGGGTTAATTTAATCGCAAGAACTTTGTCGTCATTGGCGGCAGCTTCGACAAAATCCATTGTATGACCAAATGTTTCATAGGGGTGATGCACCAGAATATCTTTTGCACGAATTGCTGGCCAAGGTGCTGCAAATTTTGCAAAATCAGGTGAAACCTGTGAAACAAATTGTGAATCGTGTAAATGTGGAAACCCAGGTAGTCCGTGAATTTGAAATAGCGAAGTTAAATCAAGTATTCCTTTTGCACGGTATACATCCATCGCATCTAGCGCCAACGCTTTAACAAGAAAATTTTCTACTGCAGGCGTTGCGGATGTTTCTATCTGCAACCTTACCGCCATTCCTCTTCTTCGCTTCCGAATTTCTTCCTCAATAGTTTTCAGCAAATCTTCAACTTCATCATCTTCAATTTCAAAATCACTATTGCGAGTTACACGGAATGCTGTGGCATGTTCGATAACCATTCCAGGGAAAAGGTCAGAAAGATGAGAACGAATTATGGTTTCAAGGGTAGTAAAAACATTTTTGCAATTAGGCCTACCTTGCAAAGGAAGCGCAATAAAGCGCGGTAAAACAGCAGGAACCTGAACCACCGCCATCAACGAACCGGAACTGCGTGGTCTTTGTAATTGCACTACCAAATTTAAAGATTTGTTTAAGAGATGAGGAAAAGGATGCCCCGGGTCAATAGCAAGTGGAGTAAGCACGGGAAAGATTTCCCGATGAAAAATTTCTGCAATATGCGCTTTATCAATCTCATTAAAATCTTTTTGAAGAATAAAAAAAATGCCTTCGTTTTCAAGTGCAGGGAAAATTTCATCTTCTAAGCAACCATAGGCTTCTAATGCCATCTGTGATACATTAAAATTAATTTTATTAAGTTGTGTTTTTACAGGTGTTTTATCTGCACCAGAACCCATCGCAACACCAGCCTGAAACTTCTGCTGCAACCCACCTACCCTAACCATAAAAAATTCATCTAAATTAGATTCGAAAATTGCTAGAAATTTTAACCGCTCCAACATCGGAACCGAATTATCTTTTCCCTCTTCTAAAACCCGTCGATTAAACTCGAGCCAACTAAGTTCCCTGTTAAAATAAAGCTTTGCATCGTCCAGATCCGTTATAGACTTTAAATCAACAGGGTTTATTGTCACTTCATTCTCAATTCTTTAATGGTTTATCAATTACTTACTTGCTGATTTTAGCATATCATTAAAAAATTCGACAAGGTCGCCTTTATTCTTAGCCTTGGCTAATTTTAATCCGGCATTGCATACCTTTTTGGCTTCCGATTTTTGATTCAGCTTAATCATAGTTTCCGCTGCTGCAATTAGCATTCTGTCGTTATCAGCGTGCTTTGCAAGGATTTCATCCACCACCTTGATCACCTGAAAAATATCATCTAGCTTCGCAAGGTTTTTCATCTTGGCTATTTGTAAATCAGCGGTTTGCTCAATCAACCCTTCTAACTTCGTCAATTCAATTGCCTTATTCAAACCTTGAGCCATCAAGGCTTTATTTCCATTTTCCATTTCTTTTTCTGCAATAAATTTGATGATAGGCACAAATAATTGGTGCGAGGCAACCATTCCTTTTGTTGGCATTACCTTGGCAAATCGTAGTGCCATTTCTTGTGCATCTAAAGATACCGCATTACGGTAAGCTTCTTCTATTTGTTCCAAATCTAAATCTTCAACATCAAGGTTTGATAGTTCTGCTACATTCATACTTTTAATTGGCTTTGATGCTGCATTTGCAAGTTGAGCAAGGTTTTCGCCCAAGGAAAGCTTATGCCTTAAACGATTGAAGTCGTAAAGTGAGGCTTCTTGTGTTGCCAGTATTTCTTCATAAAAGTCGATAATTCCTGCAAGTTTTTTAGCAAGCACAGGGTGAGCACTTGCATCGATCGGAGTATTCCCCTGCAAAGATTTTCTTGGATGGTTAACCCAGTTTTCTTCGAAATATTTTTCCATCTGGTTGCAAGCCATACTTTTTGCCTGCTCTTGATCCTTAGCTGTAAGCGGAACAATTGCAGCGGGCAGCAAAACACTTCCAAAATCTGCGGTATTCGTTGTTACTACAATTTGATTAATCGGGATTTGCAACTTGGTGATGAATTCAAGCTTTAAATTTTCAATCTTCTTTAGGTCATATCCCCAAGCAACCAATGTAGATGGGTACAAAGCAAGGTAACCAATAACTTTAGAAAATTCCTTGGTAGAAGACCCCGTGGTGATCAATCCTGATGCATTTTCTTCAAGCAAAAAGAAAGTAATGCTACCAGCTTCTTTATCTTGGTAAAGCGGCATAATTCTTCGCGTTTGTTGCAATTCTGTAAGCCATTTTGATACCGATTCTGAATTGGTCAAGGTGACGCCAATATGGTGATTTATATAGTCGCTTTCATTTTCCATACCAATTGCAAATTTAAGAATTTCTTGAAGAAGCGCTGCTTTGCGATAATGTGTTTCATCTTTTTCTTTTTTAATAAAATCGTCAAGGGCATCAAAGCTTTCCTTGTTCATTCCCAACCAAGCTAAAGAAACAGCAAGGTTAAATTTTGCCCCATTGTCTGCTGGATTACTTGCGATTTTTTTGCGAAAAATATCAGGTAAGTTCCCAAGGCGAATGTCTTCTGATTCGGTAAATACAGAATTTTCTTGCGAAGTTGAACTTGCAATGAATGTTAAATCATTCTGGATAGTTTTTGGCATCCGCGATTGAGCGCCTGTCAGGTTATCAAGCATTCCCTTCAGGTCAGTATTTGCAGGTAAATAACGAACCGCAATTTGCAAGGCAACCTTGGCTGCTATGGGTCGGTTACGATTCATCTCACAACGAAAAATAAGGTTATATACCCGTGCTAAATCTTCCTTAGAATCGATGTGGTAATAAATCGCCGCTTTTCTTAGCAGGATCAACGCGCCTTCCCATTCGCCTTCATCTATTCTTAAACCTGCTCTAAGGTAATAGCCAAAAGGATAATTTGGGTTAATTTTAAATGCTTTTTCTAATTCGGCTTCTGCTTGATCTGGCTTGCCACTTAAAAGAAGTAATTCTCCTAACCTGCCAAACACCTCTGGATTTTCAGCATTACTGGTTTGAAGACCCTTCATTTGGGAAATTGCACTTTCTACCTGTCCTTTAGAAAACGCTTCGTAAGCTTTTTCGATAGGTCCCCAAACCGAGGCACAACACCATTTAAATTTCTTACCACTTCCACAAGGACAAGCAGAATAAAGGTCCACAGCCATGAAAATCCTCATTTCTCGAATTAAAACCAAAAGTATTTTATTATGGTAGAAGAAACAGGGTTGTAAACATAGTATTTAATGCAGAAGATCTAAGAATCTAGGGCAATGGGGTTTGCTGGTCCTATCTAAATTAATGACAAAAATCTAATTTTAAGGGCAGAATGTTTGATCTATCGATTGACACTAAGCCCTTGGTATCTAAAATGTTAAAAATACGAGGGCGTATAGCTCAGTTGGCTAGAGCGCAGCTCTGATAAAGCTGAGGTCCTTGGTTCGAATCCAAGTACGCCCACTCGTTATTTCGCAAGTAGTTGCAGGGATTGGCTTTAAGTCGCTACTATAAAGCACTTGTGTCAATTCTTGCTGCTCCTTGCAACTCTTAACAACTGCCTGTGGAACCGCTTTTTGCACTTCTATTGCATCGCTTTTTTCCACGACTTCCCCGAACCACTTATTAGCTTCCTCGTAATCGGTATCGTCAACCTCAAGATAATGAGCTTCTGCAACTTTTTGGAAATTTCTAATCTAGGCTGTTAAGTTGATAGGTATAAACACCTACCTTTCCAAGTTTTCCTTTGAGAAAATGAACTTTAGAACAGTTACTTCACGAAGTGCAATGGTTTCATTTTAACCTAACCCACCGCCGTTCGCTGTAGCGTATGGTTAGGCCAGTTCGGTTTCAAAAATGAATCTCTTATTTTTGCAGGAGTTTGAGGTGTTGCGACCCTATTGTTACTGCGCTGGGGCAATCGCCGCAGAAATAGTGATAACAATGATGGCCCACCAAACGCCGCAATGGAGTAACATCGCCAGCACCGTCAAAACCAACCCGACCACTCTCCACCCCAAGCTTATCTTTGAGCGCCACACCACGGTCCCGCTGGCCAGTAGCGCAACGACAGGAATAAAACAGAATAGGAAGACGACAAAGCCTTCTGGTGGGGCAGGCACTTGCAATCTGTTTATGATTATCAGCAACAGAACATAACCCGTCGGGCTCAGGAACACATCCAGACTGGCAGACTTTGTAAATAATGGGGATTCAAAGTGTTCATATTGATCTTACGGTTCCGTTTAGCATCGGTGCCGACTGCACTGTTGCAATGTATTAAAAAAGTGTAATCCCGCAGGCTCGGTCAACTTTATCGGCTGGCACGCCGATCAAGACAAAACCGATTCCTTGTATTATTTTCAGCGGTGTACGAATGAAAATATTATATTTTGTCTACCGTGATTACACTTCCAGTAAAAATCAATTCCGAGTTGGGTACCATGCTTTTTCCAAAGAAAAACCAACTTAGTCGCCGCTATGAAACTTCTAGGTCGGGTTCGCAAGTGCGGGCAAGCCAATTTACCCCTGAATTATTCCCCACCGCATAGGTGAGATTAAAACAGTTGCCGGCACTGGTCAGGTTCGACGTTTGGTTCGGCATCAACATCACCTTGGCAGCAAGACAATATATCGCACCATCACCTCACTCTAAACCAAGTAGCACTGCGAGAACCACAGTAACGCCAGCCACTATTAACCCAAGCAGACCCAAAACGGCAGCGATGCTAAAGCTCAATTCCGGCCGCGGCAGGGGTTTTGCTGGAAATGGTGATGATAGATCGCGACCGGCAATGTAATCCTCAATTTCATCCTTGGCTTCTTTGAGCCCCAGTCCAGTTTGCTCCCGATGCAACTTAATGGCCTCGATTTTGCTGGCGTTATCATCGGCCAACCCTTGGACCTCTTCGGACAGTTCCTCAGCGATCGCCGACTCTTCGTACTCCAGAACTAAATGTTTGAGGATCTGATCTATCTTCGCTTCCAGCCGATGCAACCGGGCGGCATCTGAACGCTGGAAGCGTGCGTTAGTTGCCCGCCCACCTGAATAAAAAGCCACGGTTAGGCTGACGAGAACCCATATCCATAAAAAATCTGAAAATTCAAGGACTGCGAACATAGGTTCACTCACTTCATTTCGCCTAACAACTATTCATTTGCGCAAGCTATCTCCGCTGACGATGAGTCGCAGAAGAGGTTACTCAATTTTCTTAGATGACTAGATTTGACCACAAACAATTAGAGGGGCAAATAATATCTTAAAATTTATTGCTGTTTTTAGGCGGGCTTCAACGCCTTAGCCAACTGATAAACGAAACCCAGATTAAAAATGACGATTACAATCCCTAGCCAGATAAAGAAATCACTCGGACCCTCAAGTATTGAAAAAACCAAAAAAAGATGGGCAATAAACGAGAAAAGCATAAGCGATTTTATAGCTCCGTGTTTCTCCGTAATAATTATCAATTCCGCATTACTGAAACCTTGCAAATTATTCCCCTTTGCTTCATCGATGCTGAACGCTTAAGATTAGTTTCCAAGGCTCGTGCTGGATGTAGTTAGCTTTATCGGATGGTAACAGAACATCTTGCTGAACTATCTGCCATACACCGTTTTCTCGTTGGCGTTACAATTGCTCTTGTCGTAACTCGTTGCGAACTTCTATCAGAATCTGACCAAGCATGTTTTTGCCACTGCCATCCGCTCCAATACCCCAGTAATAATCACCAGGTGCATTCTCGATAAGTTCCTCTTCGCCGGTCTCCAGCAAGATGCGCTGAATTTCTTTATGGGTGCGAAACTTTTGTCGAACTGCTTCTCGCATCACATCATCTTTGACTTGCTCCCAGTCAGTTCGCAACGGTCGTTTGAGGTCACGCCCCGCCTCGGCAGCTTGTTTGGGTGTCTTAATAAGCCGAACCTCTTCTTCGTGATGCGTACCCGCAAATTTCTGAGCTTGAAAATAATGTTCCGTGGTTAGCCACCAAACGCCTTTCAGTTCGACCCCATGCAAGGAGAAATTCGAGAAGCAACCGTAGGCATCGACGGCATGGTAAAAGTAGATCGGCATTAGTGATCCTCCAGTTGTCAGTGGTACAATGTAAAGTGCAACGCATTCACAAAAAACAGTCGAACGAGCGAAGGGATCGAGCGTTCGATACTGGTAAAACATCTGCCCAATGAACCATCCTAACAGGTGCGCCGCAGGATAGTGAACTCTCAGAAACCAAAATCACAGCACCGGTTCGGTGAATCCTTGTTATTCAGGCCTAGCTGCCCTAGGAAGTACAGCTTTTGGTACAGGTCGATCTTGGCCGAGCCATTAACCATCATAATCACTTTTTATAGCACTTCGACCCCTTTGCCTAACAATAGGGTTCACCAGTTCGACTGGGCTGAGTGAACTACGAATCAAGGAAAGCCTATATGCCCGCAGATCTCGTGCAGCGCTCGGCTCGGCGGCGCTATCATCCTGCATTTCTTGTGTTCAAGGCTTCAGTATTTCTCGTCTTTTTCATCCGACTCCGCATGGAACTTATGGAGAATCCGATGCATTACAGGTGCTAGAATAACACCTGCTGATGCGATCACAACCAACCCACTGTATAAGGCATAAAATCCTGCGAATACCTACCCTCTGTCTGTTTTCATCGGATCTACGGGACCCATCCCGCCAAGGATCATTGATGCATTCAAAAACGCATCAATCCAGGGCATTTTTTCCAGAAAGTGGTAACCGCACATTCCGCTAAAAAGCGAAAGCCCTATAATCCCCGCAACAATCGCCACGCTCCGGCCCACCCTCTTTGCGAATGTTGACCTTGGAACAACCGGATGATGCTTGGACTCATAGCCAAAGAAACTTTTTTTTGACGCCATGTTACACTTTTCAAGTTTCTTCAAATCTTGGGGGTTTACAATTTCTGCCGCCTAACCACTAATCTTAGCAGACGCAGTGGATCGGTGAGTATGAAATTCTAGAACCGCTATATGACCCGCAAATCAAATGCAGCTTCTAATTCGGCATCTGCGTCTCACTCCCGTTCACTCGACTTGCTTACTGGAAAGTTTGAATTCGTAGAGTACGACCTCTTCGACTTGAGAGTCAAAACCCCAACACTTGTTGAAGGTTTTTCCGGGTGAAAGCAGTTCCATGTCTTCGGCAATTTCGACGAACTCTTTGCTGCCATTCAGTCGGACAATAGCGCGAAAGTGTAGTGTCTTATCGAAGTTGTTCTCGACCGAAAGGAACGGTCGTGTTGCCCCTTCTCGCGGCGGTCGAATTGGCGAATCCGAGGTCACTCCGAGTTTGACCTTGACCGACAGTTTTTTGCCTTCGGCCTTATTGGACTTCAATGGGTTCGTGAGTAGATCTCCATCGCGATTGAATTCGATGGCGAACTCATCATCGGGCTTAAAGCTCACCTTGACCTTAATGGTAGCTGGGTTAACAACTTTCGGCGGTTCCGCAGTCGCTACGGCAACAGAAGCGACTACAAAAATAAGTGCTTTGCAGATAACTACGAAAGATTGACCGCTCTGATACGCATATGAACCGCCACTTAAGGCGCCTGATGTAAACCTACGGAAAAGAAAAGCACCACTCCAAAGAATACGGATGTCGCCAAAGATTTTGTTGCGCATTGACTAACCTTCCTTCTTGCTACCCAACAATCATTGGGTGGAATTAATTCCATATACCTTGACTTTTCATTCTTGATAATCCAGATGCTAATCTTTCTAGCTCAGATTAGCGACATCGCAAAACAATGAAGAGAGACAATTGCTTTTAATGAGGTGATATTAAGCACCGTTTGAGCTTTTTAAAAGAGAAATTTATTAATTCACCGAAAACACTTCACACTCACTCCCTAGTACTGGAAAAGGGAGTAAGCCACCGAAGTTGCTCGACTATTGCCAGCTTATAACACCACAATCCTTAGCCAGTTGGATGACATCCCTCACCTAGTTTATTCTTGCGCAGTACAGCATTGAGCCAAGCTAAAAGAATTATATCGCTGAGTGTTTTGCCAAGGCCCTTTCAGAAAAATCAATGAGGCAGTAAATTATTCCACTGTCCCCTTGCCATTCCGCCATTCATCTGCAATAGTAAAAAAGTATCTACTTCATCAAGAAGGGCTGAGGGGAGTTTCCCCCGATGATGCCCGCCAACCTGTTGCAAAGCAAGGTGGTAAAAAAGCGGCGGCGTAAGCCGTGACGATGGAGGCGGTTTGTGCCGCCTTCGACCTGAAGGCCCATAAACCGTAAGGAGAACTTATGATTCCCCAACTATCCCGTCGTTATTTTTTGAAAACCACCGCCTCGGCAATTGCAGCCCTGGTTCTCCCTAAGGGTCTCTTAGCCAAGAACCCCGACCAATGCTTCTGGTTCGTCCCTGCAGATTCCAGCAACTCCCCTTGGGCCGTCGCCAACCCCGTGGCGTGGTCTCTTGAAAACGCCCGACAGCCGATTTTAGAGCGGGCCAGCGAGGGGTTGGCGAAGATGAGGCCGGAGGATGGTAACCGGATTATCCGGTTGCTGGTCCGGCGGTGCCGCCTGAACCTTCTTGAGCTTCGCCCCAAAAAAGTAGTCGTCAAATATTATGGGCAACAAGGGCAAGTCGATCTTCGGCCCTTCTTCAAGCAGAAAGGACTGGCCCACTCGCAAACCGAGGTCGTTCTTCATGATCGGAAAAAAGATATCATTACGATGAAGCATGGCGACGACTTTTTGTACGGCGAAGGCTGTGGCCCCAATTTTCCGTTCGACCTCTTCATTAGCAAGTGGGTGAGGCGTTTCGAGCATGAAGCCGATGACTGGCAGGCAGCGCCGGGAACACGGTCCGGTTATGCTTGGGAAGGAATCGAAGATAGCCGCATTCCTTGGATTGCACTGAAGGCGGTATGGCGAAGTCGGGACGCTGTTCCTCCTTTGGCTTGCTTAAATTGCGACACGCCGACGATTCTGGTCAACTTCGGGAATCCCCAGGGCAGCATGTTCAATCGGTATCCGAGGTTCATTTCCGTCTGCTGCTCATGCTGCCGGTCGTTCCAAAATGGGTCGGTGAACAATGTGTTGGGCTGGATGGAGGCGAATTTGCCTGAAGAACTCCGACCCGACTTTATCATGTGGTGGAACCATCGGATGAAGTTGGAGCGGACGACAAAAGATACAATTCTTTGATGAAAATCCTGCCCCTCTTCGGCTGGCAATCTGTTTCTGGCAGCGTCAAATCGACCTACTTCAAAGATCAGGGCCATGAGGTCATCAAATTGGCGCTGCCCGACAATGCCATAGAGAAGGCCGGCTGCATCGCCTAGGCCGAGCTCGATCAGTACCAGCACTAGGTTATCATCGGATCGTCACTAGGCGGGGGAGTACTATTTTAAAAGCAGTTAATCCGCAATAAGACTCAAGGGATAACTACAATAGGGATCAAAGTTTACCTAATTGATGCTTTCATTATGGTTAGAACGGCTGCCTTGGATTCTGAACTCAACCTCTTCCGTAGCTCAAACACTATAGGAAAATCATCAGCTAAATTGCTAGCCACGCTTTTTGCTTATTTCAGATAAACAATAGTTTACCATACCTTGGGGATCGATTCACTTCATCAGACCATCGATAAGTTTAATAATCAAGTATTGTGACCAAGGGTGAGATCATCTTGCAATTGCTTAATACAAAGTATGAGGGAACAACAAGTCACCTTTTAAAGCATCCCCCTTAAGGCGTTTAATCCTCAAAACTAGCGTTAAAGTTTAAAAAAGGGCTACTCAAATAACTTTTTAATCTATTTTTTTAAAAATCTGAATTAAAATGGTTCTTTTGGAAAGATAGATCGTCAGGATGGGTATAAGAAATACCCTTTGACTGGAGCTTTTTATGCGAAGTATGATATCCCTGGCCGCGTTTGTTTTGATCCAAGTTTTCTCCCAAGCAGGAGAAATTGGGTTCATCGAAGACTTCAGTTTTTCTAAAGATCGCACCGAGGCCTTGAAAAAGTTAATCCCAGGCACCGAAGATTATTACTACTACCATTCGCTTCATTATTTAAATACCAGCCAGTTTGAAAAAATCGAACCGCTTATAAAACCATGGCTCGAACGCTTCGGGCAAACCCCTAGGCTTAATGAAATTCAAACCCGCAAGGCGCTTTTAACTTACGATGCAGATGCAAAGAAAAGCCTAGATTATTTACGCAATCATCTTGGCATAAACTTTAATCATCAAAAAGAAACCATCGGTGCAATTCCAAATCTGCCCACCTCGTTGGATCAAAAACGAATAGCGCGCGAAACCCTTTTGGCAGAATCTTTGACCCGCTGGCAGAACCTTGAAAACTTTGAAGATGGTGCACTGGATTGGTTAGATGCATCGAAGCTTGATGCGCAAAAGTTGCGCAATTATTTGCAACGGCTAAGAAGGCCTGATGTTGCGAATTTGCCTGCCCTTGTTGAGCAAGATTTCAAGAACCCCAACCCCGTGCCTTTTGGGGCCTACCCGATTCATCAGATGCTAACAATGGAGCAACTATCCGAGTTGCAAAAAATCCACCTTGCACTTTTGAACCAGTCTGCTTTTGTAAATGCATCGATCAGGCATCTGCAACCTGATACAGATTCTGATTGGAAGAGAAACCCTAAGGAAGCAGAAAAGTATTTTGATCGCCTTTGGCAGTTTGTTGCAACCCTTGCACCTGTGCATAATTCCTTAAAGGCCCATGTGCTTTATCATCGACTTGCCCACGATCGTTCGCAGGGGATTTATAATCAGGAACGATTTATCACTTATTTGAATCTTCCCCGTCAGCAGCATTATATGGCTTTAAAGTTAATGGAAAAAGAGGATTCTGTACGGTTCCCCGCAGCGCTAGGATCAGATTTTTCAAGCTTCACCCTACTTCCCCAAGTGGGAATGGATGAGCCTTTGGTGCGCAGTTTTCTAAAATACTTTTTCTTGGAAGTGAACTCTCCCAAGCAATTTGAGCCTTATATCAATGATGTATACTTAAGGCATTTGTTTGCTGAAACTAAAATTGAAAACAGCTTGGGTGATGTGGAGGCATGGGCCAATCAACTGCCCCCTGAAAAATTCAAAGAATTAAGGGAACGCATCGATATTGATTTTGGTTACGCCAACAAGACGCAATTTGGGTCTTTAGACCCCGTGGTGCTGGAGTTGAATATCAAGAATGTGCCATCTCTTTTGGTGAAGGTTTTTGAAATCAACACCTTTAACTTTTACAAAACCCAGCTTAGTGAAATAGAGACCAACATTAACCTAGATGGGTTGGTTGCAAATTCTGAAAAGACTTACACTTTTAACGATGGCCCTTTTCGCAGAATTTCCAAGCGTTTTGAATTTAACGAGATGAACAAAAATGGCGTGTATGTGGTGGATTTTATTGGTTCGGGTAAAAGCAGCAGGGCCCTTATTCACAAGGGAAAACTTCGGGCGCTTAGTACTGCTGGGCCCGATGGTCAATTTCTTAACATCATCGATGAAAATAAAAAAGTAATCAAGGATGCAACGGTTTGGCTCGGTGGCCAAGAATACAAGGCTGATAAGGATGGCTCGATTACTATTCCGTTTAGTGCTTCCCCTGGCCAAAGGCCCATCGTCATTTCAAACCAAGGGTTTTCCTCTTTAGATACCATCAACCACCTGCCCGAAGCTTATCAATTGCAGGCCGGGATTCATATTGATAGGGAATCAATGCTTTCATTGAAAACTGCACAAGTTGTGGTTCGACCCTCCTTAAAGTTGAATGGCGTTCCTGTTTCCATCAAGATGTTGGAGGAAGTGAGGTTGCTAATTACTTCGACGGATCTTTCCGGAATAGCAAGCACGGTTGAAGCGGCTGATTTCAAATTGTTTGAAGATCGTGAATCGGTGCATGAAATCAGGGTGCCTGCAAGATTGTCTAACCTTAACATCACCCTTGCAGCCAAGGTTAAGAATCTTAGCCTTGCAAAGACTGTAGATCTTTCGGCTTCGCATTTGGTACAAATCAACCAGATCGAGCGCACTGAAAAAATCGAAGATCTGCACTTTGTAAAGTTTGGTAATGATTATGTGATTGAATTATTGGGTCGTTCGGGAGAACCCCGAATGGATCGATCTGTTACTCTGATGATCAAGCATCGGGATTTTAAAAATCCAATTCAAGTGGCATTAAAAACAGACAACCTTGGGCGCATTAATCTTGGGCCACTTGTTGATATTCACAATGTTTCTGCAACCGGCCCAGAAGGCACCTCGCATAATTGGTTGCTAAATTCTGATCATCATACTTACAAGCAGGTCATCCATACGCGCTTGGGCGAAACGATTACCCTACCCCACATGGGTACCGGAGTTACTGTGCTTCGCAGCGATTATGCGTTGTTTGCGATGGTGGGTGGCGTTATTCGTACCGATGCATTTGCTGTGCTTTCCATCAAAGATGGAATGTTGGAAATCAAAGGGGCTGAGGCTGGCGATTTTGATTTATTTGTAAAACGAACAGGAGAAAAAATTCGAATCAGAATTGTTGCTGGCGTTGTAGAAGCGGGTTTTGTACTAGGCAATATTAGGTATATGCGACTTCCCTTACTTAAGCCAGTTCAAATCCAAAGTGTTACCGCCGATGAAAAAGAAATGGTAATCCGCTTGAAGGATTCATCTGCGGTTGCAAGGGTTCACATTTATGCAACCCGCTACAACCCAGAGTTTTCTGCTTATCACGATTTAGGGAAAATCCGCGATGCAGAACTTGATGGCATTATTCCAGGGTATTCTGAATCGGTTTATCTTTCAGGTCGCAATATTGGGGATGAATACCGATATGTGCTTGATCGCAAAGGGCAGAAAAAATACCCAGGCAATATGTTGGAAAGGCCCATGCTTCTTTTGAACCCTTGGGTTATCCGATCTACCCAAACAGGCGAGCAGGCTGCGGTTGGTGGCGAAGAATTTCTCCGCAAAAGCAACGGAAAAGCAGCAGCAGCTATGCCCCCTCCGAATGCCCCAGTGGTAGATTCAAGAGGCGTTAATGCTGCGGGTGCGGGTGGCTTTGCCAATTTAGATTTCCTCGCAGATTCTTCAGGTGTTCTTTTAAATCTCATTCCAGATAAAGATGGGGTGATCAAAATCCCGAGGAAAGATCTAGGAAAACACGCAATGATTAATGTGGTTGCAGTCGACCCTGTTAGCACCACGACTCGCTTTGTTTCCCTACCCGAACAGACTGCGGGTTTCCTAGATTTAAGCTTCAACAAGGGCCTCGATCCCTCAAAACATTTTACCCAGCAGAAACAAGTTTCGGTTTTAAATGCCGATGCCAACTTTAAAATTGAAGATCTTTCGGGCAGTAGATTTGAAGCTTATGATACACTAGGCAAAGTTTATAGCCTATTCGCTACGCTTTCAAAAAACGAGAATCTTAAGGAGTTTTCCTTTGTAACAGCTTGGCCCAAACTCAAGGTCGAAGAAAAGAGAAAGCTTTATTCTAAGCATTCTAGCCACGAATTGAATTTCTTTATTTATAAAAAAGATGCAGCCTTCTTTAAAGAGTTTGTTTTGCCCTACCTTGCCAACAAAAAAGACAAGACTTTTATGGATCTTTGGCTGTTACAATCACCATTGGATTCATTTCTTGAGTCTTGGCATTACGATCGGCTAAATGTAGTGGAAAGAGTTTTGCTTGCTCAAAGATTCAAGGAGCAAGGTTTAAAAACCCAGCGTCACCTTGATGATATGTTAAAGCTAATACCCCCAAATCTTGAGCAAATAGTGATGCTTTTTGATACCTCGATCAAGGTGGATGATTTGTCAGGTCGTGATATGTTTAGCGTTGACGCCCAGAGGGAAAAACAGAATGCAAGGCCCGAACTTAGGCGAGGGGATCAGGCCCAAGGCAAAGATATAGACCATAAAGGTTCGGATATACCAGCGCCTGGTTTTGCAAATAATGGCGCGATAGATGGCACCCCCAATTCCAACAAATCCAAAGCCGCCCCTATGCCTGAAGCTAAGAAACAAATGCAGGGAAAAGAGGGCAGAAGTTCTGGTAAAGATAACGAAATTCTAAAGGAAAATCTAGAACGAGATGGTGTGGAAAAAGAGTCGCTTGGAAGAGCCAAGGATGAAAGTTCCCTCTATCGTAGTAGGGCCCTTTCTTCCACTTTAAAGCAGCTATATCTCAAAATCGATCCCACTATGGAATGGGCCGAAAATAATTATTACCATCTCCCCATTCAAGCCCAAATAGCGAGCTTGGTAAATGTTACTTCTTTCTGGAAGGATTACGCTTCCCACGATGCTACGAAACCTTTCCTGAGTAAATACTTTCCTGAAGCTTCACGCAATTTCACTGAAATGATGTTTGCTCTTGCCGTACTTGATCTTCCCTTTGAATCAAAGAAAGCAGAAGTCAAGTTTGCAGGGGGAAGTATGGAATTCAAACCTGCAGCCCCAGTTATCGTCTTCCATGAAGAAGTTCGGCCTGCAGAACCTCTTAAAGATCAGATTAACATTCTTGTAAGCCAGAACTTTTATAAGCAAGGCGATCGCTTCCGTGAAGAGAATGGCGAAAAACTTGATAAGTTTATCTCGGGTGAATTTGTGGTTCATACCGTTTATGGTTGTCAGGTGGTGGTTACCAATCCTACTTCCTCGAGACAAAAACTTACAGTCTTATTACAGTTGCCCGTGGGTTCGATTGCGCTAAACAACGGCCAGTTTACCAGTTCGATACTGGTGAACTTAGAACCTTACCGAACCCAAACGATTGATTACTTCTTTTACTTTCCTGTGCCTGGGAAATTTAAACACTTTCCAGTTCATGTTGCTAAGAATGAAAAGTTTGTTGCATCGTCCAACCCCTTCATGTTTGATGTTTTTGCAAAGCCCAGCAAGCTTGATATCTCTTCGTGGGATTATGTTTCCCAGCAAGGCACTAATCAAGAAGTGCTTAATTTTCTGGAACGGGAAAATGTTCGCTCGCTTAATCTTTTAAAAATCGCTTTCAGAATGAAAGATAAGGCTTTTTTCTCAAGTATCACCAAACTTTTGCAAGACCGACATTTGTATAATAATGAACTTTGGGCCTATGGCGTGTTGCACGATGATATTAATGCGATAAGGCAGTATCTTTTGAACTCTGGGAGAATTATTGCAGAGTGTGGCGGCCCCATCGATTGCAAGATTCTTAATTACAACCCAGTTGCATTCGGGCAATACGAACATCTGGAATACAAACCGTTGGTCAACGCTCGTGCTCACTCCTTAGGGCAGGCAAGGCAGATCGTTAACGATAGATTGCTCGAGCAATACCAGCGATTTCTTAAAACACTTTCTTATCGCATCAAGCTTAACGATGCTGATTTGTTGGCCGCAACTTATTACCTGTTGCTGCAAGATAGGGTTGAAGAGGCGTTAGCTTATTTCAGCCAAGTGGACCCTGTGAAAATTGCAACCTCGATGCAATACGATTACTGCAGGGCGTATCTTGATTTTTATACCCAAGAATACCCTAGGGCCCGCACTATCGCCCTTAAGTACACCAACCACCCTGTGGAGCGTTGGAAAAACACTTTCACCACAATTCTGAATCAGCTTGATGAAGCTGAAGGCAAAGATGCCAAGGTTGTTGATCCTGAAAGCAAAGAGCAAAAACAGGCCCAACTCGCTGCGAGTGAAGCCAGCTTTGATTTCAACATCGATGCTAAAAATATCAACCTGAACTACCAGAACCTAAGTTCCGTAAAAGTGAATTACTACCTCATGGATGTAGAACTTTTATTCAGTAGAAATCCTTTTGTACAGCAATCTGGTAATCAATTTGCGTTTATCAAACCAAATGCCTCCCAAACTTTGGAACTGATCAAGGGGCAAGCCAAGATTTCTTTCGAACTGCCTGAGGTATTTGCAAAAAAGAATGTGCTTGTGGAAATATCCGCAGGCGCTAAAACGATTTCTCTTCCTTATTACGCTAATGCCATGTCGGTGCAGGTAATCGAAACCTATGGCCAAGTCAAAGTGGTGGATGGGGCTACTTCCAAACCCCTTTCGAAAGTTTATGTGAAGGTTTACTCGAAGACTGCTCAGGGGGTTAAATTCCATAAGGATGGTTATACGGATGTGCGTGGCAGATTTGATTATGCAACGGTCAGCACACCTGAAAAATCACCGATCGAGAAGTTTTCGATCTTGATTCTGAGTGAACAAAATGGCGCAATGATTCGCGAAGCGAACCCACCGCAGCAATAAGAATTAAAGGTAAAGAATTCGTTCGATGGCGCATAAACTCTGCCATCGAGATTTTCCTTTAAGATGATCCTGCAAACATTTTATAGTTAATGCAAACTATCTTGGTCAACCTTGTGCCGTGCTCAAACTATCGCCGCGGACGATTAGTAAATCAATTAGTAAAGCTTGACGCTAATAAATGTCATTTCAATAAAAAGGGTGAAATAGCAAGTACGGTTATCGAAGTAAATGAAAAAGCAAATTCAATCAGACTTTTTGATTACCTGATAGGCAAATTTTAGTAAAATTAATTGGCAGGAGTAATAAAAAACCGGACCGTATACCTGGCAGCGTTACTCTTAAATTTCTTCTTAATAAATAAAATTACTTTTCCATTAAAATATTTCCTGTTAATTAGTTGCAGGATTATTAACGGGTGGTTGCCAATTCTTATTCCATTGATTGAATAGGTCATCAAGAAACTTATCCCAACCTTCCTTTGATTTATATCTTGGGTAAGGCTCTGGACGAATAAAAATGTTGTTTTCAGGGTTGATGATTTTAAAAGAACCATCTGGCTGTATTTTCCCAAGGAAAAACCTTCTATAAGCATGATTCGATTCGGGATCGAACCAGATTTTCCCAGCGGGGCTTTCAAAAGTTTGATTTTTTAGTGTTTCGCGTACTTTTTCAAAGTTGTCTGTGCCAGCAATCTCAACTGCTTTTGCCCACAAATTAACGCTGCTATAAGCCGTGGCCATAGGGTCTGTCACCGATGCTATCGACTTTTTTTGTAGTTCAGAAACAAAACGAATGTTTGCATCCGACTCTATATTTTGAAAATAACTGGAAGCAACATAATCATTAACAAGGCTCGCAGGATCAAGATTACTCAATTCTTGTTTTCCAACACTAAATGAAATGGTGGAAATATTATCAAATTTACGCTGCCCGCGTAAAACACGAAAAAAAGATGTATTGGTGTCTCCATTAATTGTATTAAGAATTAAATCTGGATCATCTTTCAATATTCTTGCAAGGACCTTATCCATTTGAGTTTCCCCAAGGGGAAAATAAACAGGAGGTTCAAGAACCTGAACCATCGATTCTGAAATCTCATTAAGCGATTTGATATGAAGCCTTATAATTTCAGTCGCTGCAACAGGAAAAACATACTCAGACCCAACGATCAGGATTTTCTTTTTCTTCATCTCATTAACAGCATATGAAACAGCAGGAAGAATCTGCTGGTTGGGGCAAGGACCGAGATACATAATATTTTTTGATTCTTCCATTCCTTCGTATTGCACCGGATAAAGAAGCAAGCCATCAAGTTTTTCCAGATGGGGGCGAAGTGTTTTTCGACTTGCGGAAGTCCAGCATCCAAAAATCACAGAAACTTTTTCATCGGTTATCAGTTTTTTTGCAAGTTCCGGATATAGTTCTGGTTTAGATTTTCCATCTGCGTAATGAGGTATAATTTTTCGCCCACGGATTCCGCCCTGCACATTAATTTCATCTATTGCAAATAGAGTGGCATCCTTGACTGAATTTCCACTTTGTGAAAGTGAGCCAGTTAAATCGCAAAGTACACCAACCTGAATAGGTTCTTTTGGAAATAATGCAGAAAAAAAGAAAACAAACGAACCAACAAGCAATAGTCCAACGACTCCGCCCATCAATGCTAACATTTTTCTTCCATCATATTTTGGCGCAATTGGATTTTTTGTAGAAATATTAGGACTGACGCGGTCTTGTATATCCTGTAAAATTGCTACAATTTGATGACAGTCTTTAGGCCTGAGATTTATCTGCTTTTTTAATATTTGAAAAACAAGTGAGATCAAAGCTGGAGGGATTGATTGATTTATATTTGCTATCGGCATTGGTGAAGTATTAATCACTGCAATTAAGACAGCCAAGGTTGTTTTGCCTTCAAAGGGGTAGGACCCTGTAACCATCTGGTAAAGAAGTACCCCGAGGCTGAAAATATCTGTACTAAGATTAAGGGGTAAACCTGAGGCCTGTTCGGGCGACATATAATAGGGTGTTCCCATTATAATCCCTGCCGCTGTAATGGCGTTGTCCGTAGGTTCCACAATTCTTGCCAGCCCAAAGTCAAGGATTTTCAAGCGGGTCCATGTTAAATCTGTTCCTGTTGATTCAAGCCAGACATTATCGGGCTTAATATCTCGATGAATCAGGCCATGGTCGTGAGCAGCGGCAAGGCCCCGAGAAATTTCCAAGCCAATCCTAATTATTTCATTCAGAGGAATGGGGCCACGCTTAATCCGCTCTGCCAGAGATTCTCCGCGCAATAATTGCATAGCAATAAAAGGGGTTTTGTCTTGTTCGCCAACCTGATAAATCGTGATAATGTTTTCATGTTCGATTGCAGCCGCAGCTCTTGCTTCCTGCATAAATCGTAATCGGTTATTCTCTACTAAACCTAATTCAGGATGAAGGATTTTTATAGCAACTTTTCGTTTAAGGATCGGATCTTCGCCTTCAAGTACCAAACCCATTCCACCTTTTCCAAGTATTCCACGAATAACGAAATCCCCTATTTTTGCAGGAAAAACGGATGTATTCACAGGTTTCAAAATCTCAGTTAAAGCCGTAGAGTTGGTTTGGTTGGAGGCGGTCCCTGTTGTTTCCGCTCGAACTTGATTAGAATTATTTGCTTGAAGATTTACTTGTGTTTCATCTTGCGAATGATGTGTAAAAAGCAAAGTGGTGTTGCCAGAATCCCCTATTGCTTTTCCTTCTTCTTGGCATTTTTCACATTTGGAAATATGCTCTGCCAAAACTGTCATTCGGTCTGGGTTGGCAATTGTTTTTGCAAAAAAACCATCAAGTTCTTCTCTAGAAGGGCAAGAAATTACAGGAATTGCTGTATTCATAAATAATTGGCCACTGATTTAAGACATACAAAGTTGAACCAAAATGGTCTTACTTATAATTACCACATTAATTGTAATTCCACTTCTTTAAAATGCAAAAGTGACTTAAAACCATTATATTAATTTTCTTATAACCACACCATTATATTCAATAATTATGAAAGTAGATCGCACCAAACCAATTATGGAGGGAATGCCAATCGCCCACGATTCTTATGCCAGTTATTGCATCACCTTAAGCCAAGTAGTGGAACCATCTGGCTTGAGGTAAAGGTAAAACTTACACCTGGCGTTTTAGTTCTTGATAATACGATATTGGTTTAGCCTTATGCAAGAAATCTAGGTATGATCTACCCATGTAGTTTGGTACGGATTTTAGTTTTATTAAAGGTATAGGCCCACCGACCTTGCTTTAAACTCATATCGTGTATTTGATTACAAGAATGATCGGCGCCAACAGGTTGACCACACACCTCTTAATAGGTGACTCTAGGAAACTTGTTTACGATTTTGAATGATTTTCTGGTTTCTTCTTTTGAGGGAAGGTGATGCCAAAGGCATTCAATAACAGTTTTTACAAGTGACTTTTCACGAACAATAAACCTATGAATAAGTGCCTAATTGGCTTTGCTATAAACATTATGAAAGTTACGCAATCAGTACAATATAAGCGTCTGTTTCAGGCAAACTTTATCAAATATAGAAGAATCCGAAAAAAAATGTTCAAATAACATAATCATATTACTGCTTAATTCTTTAATTATATTTAAGATTTTCAAAACTATTTCAATCCTTTTACAACAAATTAAGTATGGGAACTACGAAGTTTAAATTCCATCTCCACCTTATTCGGAAAGAGTTGGATGGTTGGCCATCTGGCAAGTGTACGAGATCACCGCAGCAATAAAAATTAAAGGTAAAGAATTCATTCGATGGCGCGTGAAAATTCGCCATCAAGATATTCCTTTAGAATGATTGTGCAGACATTTCTGAACCGCCCCGAATTGCTTCTTTTTGTGCTGTTTCTGCATCGAGTGTTGCTGCATTTGTTGCTACGACTGTTTTTATCAGGTTACCCCCACCTGTTGCTGTAATTTGGCTGAAATTACTTTCTGATGCGGGGGCGCAATTAGTTGATGTCCCTATTACCCCCGCATCCGACCAGGAATGCGAATCCGCACTTCGGGGCAAACCATCGCTAACGCCTACTCAATTGCAGAAATCTGGGCTGAAGGCTACTGCAAAACCAGAGCGTTTGATTGATGATGGCACTCGAGGTTGGCATGATTGGTATTTGCTGAATTGGAACCATCCACCGTTGTGGACTGCAACCACGCGCAAGCTGAAAGATCCAAAATGGCGGGGCCCTGAGGGTGCAACTCTTCATCTTGAAGTTAAGCACCTAACCGATAACAAGCTTGTGCTTACATTTAATTGTAATGCCTGGGGTGCCATCAATCCCGGCAAGCCCGCGGTTGATTATATTGCAGTCAAAGAATTGAAAGGTTCACCAGAATGGCAGCAGATATCTGTCAGCTTGAAAGATCTTGTTTCGCTCGATGCAAAAGTAGCACCACTTACCAATTGGCAGTCGGTGACCGAGTTCAGCATTAGCCCGAGTGGTACTACTTTGAAAGATGGTAAAAAAGTAAAGGTAGATGGCAAA
>JBDNHI010000150.1:0-19162 GCA_041694635.1 Gemmataceae bacterium
AGGTGGCACCTGAGCACCGTGCCAATTAGTCTAACCTATTCTAGTCTAACCTATTCTAGTCTAACTTATTCTAGTCTAGGGGATAGCGGTAGCTCCTGAGGAGCCACCGACCCCCATTCAAAAAAAATTCTTGAGCCATCAGCGTCAGAACTTGCAAAGGCAGGGGTAAGATTTAATCCAAAAATTTTGGCAAGTATTTCAATTAAGAAACGACTAATAAAATAGAGGGCAGGTTTAACGAAGGTTTTAATTAAACCCGAAGGATTTATGATGCAAAGCACTTGTAAACATTTGAAAAAGCCTTTACTTTATTGGGAAAGCTTTGTTTTATTAAACTTTTGGACCCCCTTTTTATGAATATTCTTCCCGTAATTCTTTTACTTGCAATCGGTCAAGCTTCAATCGAAAGAATCGAATGGCAAGGCGACAAAATTTCAGTTCATTACCAAGCGAAAAACCAAGAAGTCGAACTCAGAGAACTTGGAATTGAAGCAGAATTTGAAAAGTCAGCGGGAACCATTGTTCAAGACATTTCGCAAAGAGAAAAGGGTTTATTTGTTCTACCTTCCTTGAGTCGTGAGACGAATGGATTTTTTTTAACCAACAAAAACGGTATTAAACTTACAGGCTTAAAATTTCCGACTCAATGGCTCGCAAAAACCGATCCAGAAACTGGCCTAGTCCAAAACCTTGGTATCAAAGGCCTTCAAGTGCAAATGATGGATGATGCCCTGATTTTAGGCGTGCATCACGCAGCATTTAATTTAAACCTTGCATCTTTGCTTAGAATTCCGCCTGATCCTAAAGATAAAACATTTGAAGCAGATGGAATCAAAGTTGGAATTAGACAAGAGGTGATCGATTCTCTTCCCATAAAATTATGTCAGGAAAGAGGGATACGGGCCTATGTAATCGTGCTGGCATATCGCAGTGGAAATGCCGCAATCGATAAACTACTTTTACACCCATCAATGTCTGAAAATGCTCCAAATAATTTAGGGGCTTTTAACACTGCAACCATTGGGGGTGTTCAAGCATTTAAAACTATTATGGATCATTTATGTATTAATTATAGCAAGCCAGTAGAAGGTAGAGGAACCGTTGCGGGTTGGATTATCGGGAACGAAGTCAATGCGCATTACCAGTGGTATAATCGTGGGCCAAGCAGTGAAAGCGAAGTGGTAAGCGATTATCATAAAGCATTACGAATAGCGCATGGTAGTTTGAAGAGATCGGGTGGCCCCGGCCGGATTTACACAAGCTTAGAGCACCACTGGGCGATGCGCCCGGGCACTAATGTAAAGCGATCGATGCCGGGGAAGTTGTTTCTGAAAGAATTGGTAGAGAAAAGTGAAGCAGGTGGAAATTTTGATTGGCATTTAGCGTATCACCCTTACCCAGAGAATTTATTTGAACCACGCTCTTGGCTTGATAAAAGTGCCCTAGCGAATTTAGATTCACCTAAAATCACCTTTCGCAATTTAGAGCAAATTGTTGCTTGGTCGAAGCAACAAGAAAATCTGAGTGCAGGAAAGCCCAGACGGATCATCTTATCCGAGCAAGGGTTTCACGGGCCACCTGGGGTGGTGGGTGAATCTAATCAGGCAGCGGGTTATGTTTATGGTTATAAAAAAGCAAGTAGGAATGAAGGCATTGATGCGTTCATTTTACATAGGCAAGTAGATCACGCAAAAGAAGGGGGATTGCTGCTAGGGCTTTGGAGTCATAAGCCAGATAGTGTATCGACGCCGCTTGCGAAGAAGTTGATTTGGCAAGTTTTTCGAGATGCCGGAACTGCAGAAGAGTTAAAGACATTTGAGAAGTATAAAACAATAATAGGGCCAACAACTTGGGAAGAAATTTATCCCTCATCGAAAGGAAGCTAGAAGCCGTGAAAACACTATTTGTTTTGTTGTTTCTCTGTGGTCAAAGTAATACTGCGATTTTTGAAAAAGGTGCAAAGCTTAATAAAGAAGGCCCACCCGATTCCGCAGGCGAAGGCCCTGCTTGGCACCCAAAGTTGGGCATCCTTACTAGCGGTCATCAAGGCATTCATCGGCTGGGTGCAGATGGGGTTGCTTCGATTTATATAAAAGATGCGCAGACCAATGGCTTGCTTTTTAGCCCGAATGGAAGTTTGCTTGCTTGCCAACCGGGGAAGAAGCGGGTGGTTCAATTTGATACAGAAGGTAATGCCAAAGTGCTGGCAGATAAATTCAATGGCTTCGCGTTCAACCAGCCCAACGATTTAACCCTTGATAATGATGGAAGGCTTTATTTTTCAGACCCTCGCTATGGGCCCAAAGATGGAATGGAACAACGAGATGCCCAAGGAAAAACAATTGAAGGCGTCTATCGCATTGACCTTGATGGCAAGGTTCATCGCCTTATTGCCAGAGAGGTTGAGCGTGCAAATGGGGTTTTAATTAGCAAAGATGGCAAGTGGCTTTATGTTGCAGATAACAATAATGATTCTAAAAATGGGGCGCGCAAGCTTTGGCGTTTTCCTAGAAATAGCGATGGTTCTGTCGAGTTAAAAAAACAAGAACTCATCTTTGATTGGAAAGAAGGGCGTGGCCCAGATGGATTGAAAGAAGATCAAGCGGGTAATCTTTATGTTGCGGGTGGCTTAAACAAACCCAATCTGCCATTCGAGCCTGACGCTGCGATTAAAGGTGGGATTTATGTGATAAACCCGAATCTTCCGCCTGAAAAAAGACTGGTCACCTTTTTGCCAATACCAACCGATGAGGTGACAAATTGCGCCTTTGGTGGAAGCGATAGCAAGACGCTGTACATTACTGGGGGTGGGGTATTGTATTCGATTAAAACGGTGAACGCAGGATATTTACGGTTTCCCAAATAAGGTGCGGTCAAAGAAAAAGTCCAACGCATTTTAATGCGTTGGACTTAAGATTAATAAAGTTTCAACTATTTGAGGTTCTTTTTAATTTCTTCCTCAACATTAGAAACCTGAAGGTTTTTACCTACGACTTTCCCATCTTTTCCTACTAGGAATAACTGAGGAAGAACTTGTATTCCATAATCTGCTGCAAGCTTTCCTTCCAAGCCACCTGATTGGTACAAGTGTTGGGCGGTGATAGGCGACCTCTTAAGAAAAGCGGTTGCTTCTTCCGAGGTCGTATCGAGGTTGACGCAAACAAGTTCGATACCTTTAGCAGCGTAGTTTTCGATGATGAGTTTAAGCTTAGCGAAGTCGCCTAAGGTTTGGCCATTCCAACTAGCCCAATAATAAACGACAACCATTTTATCTTTTAAAGAGGCAATATCGAAAGTCTGACTTGGGTTAGTAAGGCTAGTGCCTGAAAGGGTAAAGGGTTGTCCTTCGCTATCCATTCTGCGGATAGAACCAAGTGCTTTAGCAGCTTGAGGTTTGCCTACGAAGTTTTTGCCTATCTGGGTGTACCAGTTTTTGGCTTCGACTTCTTTGCCTAAAAACTCGCTAACCATACCAAGTTGTAAAAGAGCATCTGGCGTATCATCGGCTTTGGGATAAGCTTGAACGAAAGCAGCAAGGCGAGTCATCCAATCGTTTTGGATTTTGTTAAAATCTTCGCCAGGTTTAGAAATGCGAGAGGCGTAATCGGCTTGTAGATTTCTGAAAGAAACATAAGCAGCAAGGTTGCTACCGGGAAGCCCTTTCGCCAACTGATCTTCTAAAGAGGTGAGTCGTTTAGCGGCTAAAGTATCGGCGGCGGGGCTATTTTGAGCTGCACTACTAAGGCTATCAGCAAGCTGTCTAATCCAAGGGTCTCTTTCTTCGGGTTTAACCTTGGCAAGAATTTTTTCGAGGTGGTCCGCACGACGAAGGTGATGTTTGGCAAGGGTCGCACTAGCGCCACCGGTGATATTGGATTCTGCGGAAGCATCGATGGTGGCAAGGTCATCGACAAGTTTTTTCAATTCGGGATCTTTTTCAAGATCAATTTTGTTAGAACCAGGTCGAGTGCTGCCTTCATCTTCGCTAATAGCGCCGGGGATAGGGCCGTCCGCAAGTTTCCAAGCGCCGTTGACCAAGAACATTTCGCCGGTCTGAAGCCAGTCGGTTTTACCAGCGGCTTCGTAAAGGACGGTGCCTTTGGAATGGCGGAAGATATCGTTTTTGCTACCCGTTTGATCCGCTGGGAGACATTGAGGAGTTGCCATCTCGACATGAAGCCAAGTGGTTTTATCATCCAAAGTTGGAAGCTTGGTAAGGGTAGCTTTGAACTTTGCAGGTGCAGCAAGAATTTGTTCACGGACTTTGCGCAAAGCATCGCCTTGAAGATCAAGGGTTTTAAGATCGGCTTCGGTTAAGAAAAGAGGTTTAAGTTTAGAGAAATCTTTAGCAGCGACTGCTTTTAGAATTTCTTGGCTAACTTCTTCGGGGCTGATGGTTTGCCAAGAGTCGATAAAAGCATCTTCATTTTCGTCGATGCCGACTTTGGTACCAGCGGAATTTAGCCAACGATAGATATCCGGTTTGCCATTAAAGTTGGAATCGATTTCGCGATAAACTTCGATGCCATCTTTGTAGTAAGACCAGATATCGATCCGGTTATCTTCGTTGGAGTCGAAGAATTTTCGAAGGAGGTTACCCTGGGCATCTTTGAGGACCCAGCCCGAACCTTTTACAGCGCCTTTAACCAGTTCGACTTTGCAAGAGGGTTCTTCCTCAGCGGAAGGAATCGCAAAGATGATGTTACCTTGTTTAGGTTTAAAGGAAAGAATTTGAGAGGCGGTGGGTGGAGCAGCCAAAACGGGAAAGGCAACGCTAAGGAAAGCGATACCGCCTGAAAAAAGACTAGCTAACTTCCAAGACTGTCGCATACCAAACTCCTGTAAGAGAAGCAAAAGAGGCTGAGAGAAAAACGATATAAAAGAGATATCGGCAAAAGTAGTGTAGGAGTTGAAGTTAAAATCAAAAAAGGTTGCAGGAGTGGTAGAAATGGAAAAACCGCTACAGGTGGTATAAGATAAAGTCAAGTTACTTATTTTCAGTCATTAAATAAATAGGGGTGTTTCCGTAAGTCATTATAAATACTATCCTTGACGCTTTTCTTGAAAAATTTACAATGCCCTAAAGAGTCTTCACAATGATTTATTTTCTCCGATTGTGAATTTCTCTTAAAGTTCTATGTTAGAATGGCAATGGAGTGCCCGAGATGTTTTTTAAATCGAGTTGTTTGTTTGTTGTTTTTAAGACTATTGCCCAAGGTTTATGGAGACTTCTGGCAAACCTTATGACTACCACAACCATTAAAAACCTGTCTGCTTTTCTTTCAAACCTTTGGCCCGTTAGCTATTTAATATCTTTCAAATAATTTTAAACCGTTCAAACAGTGGTTTTTGTTTGTAATTTAGTGAGTGAAATTCAAAAGGTTAAACGCTTGGAAAATGACAGAGTTAAAATGGTAAAGGAAGCCAGCGATATTGTCGAAATCGTGGGCAGTTACATCTCCTTACGGCCTGCAGGCCAAATGACCTTTAAAGGGCTTTGCCCATTCCACGATGATCATAGGCCTTCGTTTGATGTAGATCCAAAAAGGGGTAGGTATCGGTGTTGGTCTTGTGGCAAATATGGCGATGTCATCACCTTTGTGCAAGAGTACGAAAAAGTCGATTTTGCCGAAGCTTTGGAAATTCTGGCCAAGAGGGCTGGGATAAATCTAGAAAAAAATGAAAATTTAGTGCAGAACCGACTGCGCGGGTCAATGCTTGACTCAGTGCACTGGGCATCAGATCAGTACCACCAGTGCTTGCAAGAATCATCCTTGGCTGCAGAAGCGCGAAGTTACCTATCGAGTCGGGGATTAGAAGACGAAATAATTCGACAATTTGGTTTGGGCTTTGCTCCACGCAGAGGTGACTGGCTGCTGGAACTTGCGCACAACGATGGGGTGGATGTGGGAATGCTGGAACAAGTAGGTTTAATTGGCCAAAAAACAGATAAGCCCGGGCTTTACGACCGATTTCGGGAACGCATTATGTTTCCGATTCGGAATGTTCTAGGCAACCCAGTTGGCTTTGGTGGCAGAATTTTACCTTCTTCTTCGATGGCAGAGAAGGCACCTAAGTATTACAACTCTTCTGATTCGACTTTGTTTTCGAAAAGCGAGCAGCTTTATGGCATCGACCTTGCCCGTAGTTCTATCGCCAAGGCGGGGTTCCTTGCGGTTGTTGAAGGGTATACCGATGTGATGATGTCTCATCAAATGGGTATTTGCAATGTGGTTGCAACGATGGGTACCGCTATTAATGCCAGGCATTTACGCCAGCTACGAAGGTGGACGAATAAAATAGTTTTGGTTTTTGATGCAGATACAGGCGGAGAGTTAGGGGTAGACCGGGCGTTAGAATTATTTGTTACCAACGATATGGAACTATTAATAGCAACGCTGCCCGAGAACTTAGATCCTTGCGACTTGCTTTTACGAGATGGGCCCGAATCTTTTCAGAAGGTATTAGATACCGCGGTTGATGCCCTAGAGTTCAAGTTGACTCGGGTATTACTAGAAGCAAACAAGGCGGGTGCGACCTTAGAAACCAAGCGCAAAGCAACCGATTCGTTGTTAAGTGTGTTAGCAAGAATACCTGTTGAAGCTAGCCCATCTTCGCAATTGAAATTGGAATTGATGCTAGGGCGTGTAGGAAAGAAGCTGGGAATAAGCGTTGAAACGCTAAAGGCAAGAATCAATGAGCTAAGGCCCAAGGCAGAATCTCGAAAAGTAGAAAACAATAATACAAGTACGAATGAAGAATTGCGTCGGGCGAAACCTGCCCCAGAAGAAAAAGAACTAGTAGAGGTTCTTTTGGCAAACTCTGATCTGGTGAAACGAGCCAGACTGGAAATTAGCCCCGACGATTTAAATCATCCTGGGTTGAAACAAGTTATCACCGTCTTGTATGATATATTTGACGAAAACTTGGTACCCGACTTGGATGCGGTACGCGCCCGTATGGGTGACAGCCCGATTGGTTCGAGGCTGGTGGATCTTGCTGACCAAGGTCGGCGAAATCTGGAATCTTTAGTTTGGTATTGCAGCATTCTAGACCGATTCAATGAGCGTAAGGCAAAGCCGGTAGTCAAGGTCATACAAGACCAAGTACACGCCGCTTTAGACCACGAAACCGCCATTGAACTTCTAAAAAAATTGCAATCCAATTCGGTCAGTTCTAGTTTGGGGATTCTCCCTTCCCGTCGCGATGGAGGCATTTAATGGAAAAGATTGAAGTCACTTTCAAAACACTTATTGAAGCAGGAAAAGAAAAAGGCTACCTAACCTATACCCAGGTTAATGAGCACCTTCCTGATGACGATGCCAACCCAGAAAAGATCGATAAACTGCTGCTCGTTCTTGAAGAACAAGGCATCGAGCTTATTGATGAATCTGAAGTGGAAGATAGAGAGAATGGTGTAGCAACCGATGGCACCACCCCAACCGCACCCGAGCTTGATTTAAGCTTTATAGAAGAAGAAGAAGGCAAACGGATTGATGATCCAGTGCGAATGTATTTAACCCAGATGGGTCAAATACCTTTGCTTAAACGCGAACAAGAAATCAACCTTGCCAAGAAAATAGAAATAACTCGCAAGCGATTCCGCAGGAAAGTTCTTGAATGTGATGGTGCCCTTAACCAAGTGGTTGATACCCTCAAGCGTGTTCATTCTGGCGAACTTCCTTTCGACCGAACCATTAAGGTTTCGCTTACAGAAAATCTTGAGAAAGATAAAATCCTACAGCGTATGCCCCATAATCTGCGTACATTAGAACGCCTAATGGAACAAAATCAGGATGACTTTAATAAAGTGATCGATTTCACTTTAGATGAAGAAGTTCGCAGGCAACATCGCAGAAGTTTAAAATTACGCAGAAGGAAAGCTGTCAATTTAGTTGAAGAGTTAAGCATACGCACGCAGAAAGTCCAACCGTTGATGAAGAAGTTGGAACAAATCGCAAGGCGAATGGAAGAGCTAGAAACTGAGATCCGTTATTTGCATAATATTCGTGGTCCGCTTGAAGATATTCAGGCCCTCGAAAAAGAATTACGCGATTATATGCTTAGCACTATGGAAGAAACTCCAGACCTTAAACGACGCGTAGGAATTGTCTACATTCGGTTTATGGAATACGAACAAGCCAAGCGTGATCTATCGGGTGGTAACCTGCGTCTGGTAGTGAGTATTGCCAAGAAATATCGTAACCGTGGCCTTAGCTTCCTTGATCTAATTCAAGAAGGCAACACCGGCCTTATGCGTGCGGTTGATAAGTACGAATACCGCAGAGGTTACAAGTTCAGCACCTATGCAACTTGGTGGATAAGGCAAGCAATAACTCGGGCAATTGCTGATCAAGCTCGCACCATTCGTATTCCAGTGCACATGATTGAAACGATGTCGAAGTTAAGGAATGTCACGAAGAAACTGCTTCAAGAAATGGGCCGAGAACCCACGATTGAAGAAATATCAGTGGCTGCAGAAATCAGCATTGAAGAAACCCGCAGAGTTATGAAAATCAGCAGGCACCCCATCAGCCTTGATCGCCCTGTTGGTGAAAGCGAAGACAGCTACTTTGGTGATTTTATCGAAGATAATTCGGTTGATTCGCCAGTAAATGCCGCAACTCAAGAAATGTTAAAAGATAAAATTGATGGTGTTTTAAAAACCCTTACCTACCGCGAACGCGAAATTATTAAACTTCGATATGGTCTAGGTGATGGCTACACCTACACGCTTGAAGAAGTGGGTAGGATTTTTAAAGTAACCCGCGAGCGAGTAAGGCAGATTGAAGCCAAAGCGGTGCGGAAGTTGCAGCACCCCGTGCGTAGCAGACAGCTCGAGGGGTTTATCGACCTCGCGCAAAAACAGTAACCATAAAGGGCCCTTCACGGGGCCTTTTTTTATTGCAACCTTACCTTTAAACATCTTACACCCAAGGAGAAAGTAAAATATGACCCAGCCAGGATTGATCTTCAGAGAAATTCACTTACATACTAAATTCGCATACGAACTTCAGGAACAATTAGACCGAATTCCTAGACAGATTAAAGCCCAAAAAATCAAACTAGAAAAAATGGAAAAAGAGTTCAAAGATGCTCAGGAAAATGTCAAGAAACTTAAAGTTTCTATTCACGAAAAAGAAGTAACACTCAAAGAACTTAACACCAAGATCACTAAGTATCAAAAGCAGCAAAACGAGGCATCCGATAACAAAGCATACGATGCGCTAAAGATTGAGATAGAATCTGCGAAAGCGGAAATAGCCCGTACAGAAGATGCAATTTTATTCGCAATGACGGAACAGGAAGAAAAAGCAGCGGCCTTGCCCGGGTTAGAAAAAACCTTGAAAGCCACCAAGGATGATGCAGGTAAAATTGAGAAAGCAACTAGGGAGCGCAAGACTCAATTTGAAAACCAACTTAAAGAAACGAATTCCAAGTTAAAACTTTCGGAAGCAGGGTTGCCCGCAGATGTTCTGCCCAAGTATCAGCGTGTTGTGGTTTCTTTAAAACACGATGGATTAGCATCGATTGATGGGAAAATCTGTTCTGCGTGCAATGGTGAAATCACAGCGCAGATGCAACTTGAAGTGCGGAATTTTGCTTTTGTTGCCTGCAGATCCTGCAATCGGATTTTGTATCTTTCCGAGCAAGATGAGAGAATCACTCAAGAAACTGCGAATGAAGCAGAATACGAAGCGTAAGCAGAGCTCTTATGTGTTTATAAGGTTTATCGCCCTTAAGCCTGTTATTAGATTGAACTCAAGAACTTTGCTCAATAAATCGTAAGTTATGATCAGACCTACAAGCTTTTTTGACACTATGCTTAGTTGTTAGAAGCGGTGTTGGTTGGATTAAAAGTGGTGGTCCACCAACGCTGGTTGAGATCGTTGTAATTTTCAAACCCATAGTGTTTTAACAAAGCCCCTTCATAACCATTTTTTAAACCATCTTTCATAAAATCACTAAAGGCTTGTGGCCCCCGAAGGCGCGTAAGATAATCAACTAGGGAAACGCTTTGGGCATAGAAAGGGCCAACCAATTTGGGTTCGGGGTAATCCGCCATCTGCATTAATTTGGAAATAGGAAAGAGGGTGTTTTCGCGAGCGTGTTTAGGCAGGTTATCAAGATGTTTTTGAATTCGGTTTTTCGGCTCTGCAAGCACCGCCATCCCTTCATCAGCCCAACGAGGAACAGGTTGTTCTCCAAGTCTTCCTGCAAGAACAATATGTGTGGTTTCGTGGGGTAAAACGCCAGTCATCATATTGGCATCATCGGTATGAAGATCAATTCTTCGAGCCAAGACCCGACTGCCTTCGGTACGAAGGGTGGTATGGCCAGGTGAAACCGAAGGTGCGCCCGTGGATTTAGAATATTCTTGGGCACTAGGGTGAAGATAAATTTCACAAATAGGGTTCCAATCGGCACCAATCGAACCAAACCATTTCATTGCAGCTTCAACACGAAAGACCTCGGAAGACTTTGCGACATTAGTAGCATCGGCTTGAGAAAGATGATGCCAAACCCTGAAATTCTTTGTTTCTGCAAGATACCAATTGCCTTGATAGGGGCCGGTATGTTTCACTTCAATATTAGATTGCTGCTGGATGTTACCTAATTCTAGTTTGCGTGAGTCGATATTTTGCAGCAATTGATTACCAAAGGATTGCAATTGGGGTGCTAAGGAAAGGCAAGTTCGTATTTCATTTTCCCAAGAAGGATCGAGCTTCACATTTTGCTTCTGGTTCATAGCCTCGACCACAGAATAAAGCCTGCAATAGGCCCATCGTTCGACACTTTGTGGCATCGCTTTGGGTTCCAGCCTGTAGGTTTCATCGAAGAGTTTGGAAGCAAGTTTAAAGTTCTTTCCTGCAAATTCTTTTTCCGCTTGGTTTAACCTTTGCATCGCTTCGTAATAGCGTTGTGAATTGGTGTAGGCAAAAGGGTTATCTTCAATTGAATCTTCAACCTTAGCTCGAACTTTAGGAGCAGCGGAAATTATTTTTGATGGGTTACCTAGAATATTTTTCTTGATGGCACTCAACCCAGCAAAGGCTGAAGGTACAACTATTGTAGGAATAGCCGTGCTTGTTTCTGGCGCCTTCGTGATTACTGTAGGGGTATTAATCACAGGAGTATTAACTACCAGGGCATTATTTACGCTAAGGGGCATAGTAGTTGCGACTGGCGCTACTTTCGTTGGAGCTAAAGCAGTTGACTCTAAGATTTGCAAGCGTTGTTGATACTTGCCAGTTTCTTCGGGAAGCCCTTTATCTTCTAGGTTTTTAATATGTCCGTGGTAAGCATTTTTTAGAAGCGAGAGGTATTCCTTATTGCCATCGATGGAAGCGATATGAGATTCGAGGATAAAAACAGCGGCTTGATAATTACCTTTTTTGAAATGCTCTGCCCCTTCAAGCATAGCTTTTTGCACTGTAAGGATTTTTTGAAACTTAAGTTCGATATCAGAGCCCCGAACAGGAAATTGAGTGATGAGAATAGTGAGTGCAATGAAGAGGCCAAAGAATTTAGAAAGATTCATAGTAAGCATCCGTGCTGAAAAACGCTGGGAAGTAAACCAGTATTTAAGAACAATAAAATCATTTGGGGAAAAGAGCCGTTTTTTCGTTATGAAGAAAAAGCTAAATTCACCAAGGTTTGCCTTATTACAAAGGCAAATCCGCATAGAGAAGAAGGCATCTTGCCTAGCTAAAATATGCAAGCGGGCACAGGGTAGGAATGATTGGAAGTAAACGCAAGGCGAGTTAGGAAAAGGGGAAAGCCAATCTACCCTCTTTGCCTATTCTTCTACGCAATATACCTAGCTTTCCTTACAAATGGTATAACCTGCCCCTTCCTTATTTTCCTAAAGTCTCAACAGGCGAAAGTCATCAAATTCTTAATGTTTTCCTGCTTGAAATCACGATGAAATAGCTAATTGGATTCATTCCAAGAATGAGGGTGATGGAATCGCACAAGGAAGTGAATGTTTATGGAAAACCCAATGGATCCGAGGGAAGGATATCCAAGGCTATATTTTCAGGATAGCGTAGAGAATCAGGAAAACGGCATAGAAAGCATAAGCGAATGTATGATCAATTATGCAGGCGAGCATTTTGATCTAAGTATGAGTTTAAAAAATCCGCAACACCCCTCGTTCACTCATTTTCTTGAGGCACTTAAAAAGGAATGTGTTAGAAAAGGTTTGAAATTCTTACTCATTCACGATGAAACGGTAAGCGAAGTCACAGAAAAAATTCGGATAGGCAAACTTAACCTAGGTTTTCACCTTGATTTCTTTGCCCTTTGGCACGAAGCTAACGACCCCTTTGCTTTGCTTTCCACCACCATTCAAGATTCAGGCGGTACGCCGATAAATGCTCCTAGTCGTTCTAAATTGTTTACCGATAAAGCAAATAGCCATTATGAACTAAATAGTATTAACCTTGGGGTACCAAGATCATTAATCTTGCGCCCAGGTTTAATCGAAAAATCGATCAGTCAAATGGTAATAGGATTTTTAGGTAAAAAGCAGCTTCCCAACGAAGGCGGCTTCTTTCTTAAAAAAGCGAACGGATTTGGCAATCGAGGCGTAACCCATTTAAAAACAGTGCAACCAGAACTGCTCATACCTCAGATACAAAAGACACTTTTAGCAGACCCCTTGGATTCTTATTTATTGCAGGAAGAAGTGCGCTATAGTTTCCTCCAAACCCAAAGTGGTATGACCCGGCCTGCCTACTGGCGGGTCATTAATTGTATGGGGAATTTACATCCCTTCTGGTGGAAACCTGCAGAATACTGCAGCCCTGATGAAAAGAGTTACATCCCTCTTGAACCCTCGGAGTTAAGAAAATACAGGCTTCAACCATTGCTTGATTATGCTGAAGAACTTCGGGAATTAAGTAAGCTAGAGTGGTTTTCAACTGAGATTTGTTTAAATGAAAAAACCGGTTCCTCGCGACATCAAATCCGCTGCGAGGATGGTATTTTAAGGCCGCTAATTGCAATCGATACCTTTAATGATCAATGTGATGTGCATATACAAAGTCGGTGGCACGGTGGCCCACCCGATGTATCTGTTTATGGGTTTGCTAGGCGTTTTGCAGATTACGCTTTTACTCTTTCTCGAACTTACAAAAGAAGCAAAGCAAGCTAAAGCACCTTGCTCCCTAGCGCAATTTGGCGATAATCATTGCAAAGGAGTAGGCGAATGCTTGCTGGATATAACACCAATGGCTTTGCGCATCATCAGATCAGCGATACGCTTTTAATTCTTGCTGAACTTGGGTATCGCTCGATTGGTTTGACCTTCGATTTCAACAGTTTAAACCCCTATGATGCAAGTGCAAGAAGTCAGGCAAAAGAGTTAGGGAAACTAGCTCGAGATCTGAATTTGAAACTTGTGGTGGAGACAGGCGCCAGATTTTTACTCGACCCTAGGCGCAAACATCAACCTACGCTTTTGTCTCGCCAGCCGCTCGAACGCAAAAAGAGGAGCGATTTCCTCCTTCTTTGCGCTGAAATTGGCCTTGAGCTTGGCTCCGACATTCTCAGTTTCTGGTCCGGAAAACCAGACTTCAGCGCTTCCGAAGAAACCTACTTCCAACTCATCGCAGAGCAAGTTCAATTTCTCTGTGGTCAAATCCAACAAACGAAAATGAAAGTCGCATTCGAACCAGAACCTGGAATGTTTATCGACACGATGGCGAAATTCTCTCGATTATTCAGTACGGTCAACCAACCTAATTTTGGCTTAACTTTAGATATAGGCCATCTTGAATGTATGCAAGAAATGCCAATTATAAATCATCTTACCGAATGGCAAAAAGTTATCTGGAATATTCACCTCGAAGATATGAAACCAAAGGTGCACGACCACTTACTCCCGGGCGAGGGAAGTGTTGATTTTCAGATGGTGTTTAATGGATTAAGAGAAATTGGATATGCAGGGGGTGTGCATTGGGAATTAAGTAGGCATAGCCACGATGCGGTAGAAACTGCCCGGAAATGCAGGCAGTTTATGCAAGGTTATGGGTGTTAGAAAAGAGAGATTTTTCCCGTGCCTGTACCGCCCCTTAAAGGTGTGGTGCGAGGCTTAGGCGGCCTGACTGGCTTTCCTGGAACTTCGGGTTCTGCCTCGACTTCTGGTTCGGCAGCAGACTCAGTAAGTGCTTTAATCGATAGAGAAATTCTTTTGTTTTCAGAATCGAAGTTAAGAATTTTAACCTGCACTTCTTGGCCAAGTTTAACGACATCTAAAGCCCTTCGAACTCTGGTAGAAGAAAGTTCAGAAATATGAACCAAGCCTTCAATCCCCGGAGCAAGCTCGATAAAGGCGCCAAATTCTGCTAGCTTTGTTACCTTGCCTGTGACGGTAGAACCAGAATAGTTTTCTTTAAAGTAGGCATCCCAAGGGTTTTCTTCTAACTGCTTAAATCCGAGGCCAATCTTTTTGGTTTCAGGATCAATTTTAAGTACAACCACTTTAACTTTTTGACCAGTTAAAAAAAGTTTGGTTGCATCGATTTGTCTGCTCCAACTCATCTCGCTGATATGAAGAAGACCATCAACTCCGCCAAGATCAACAAAGGCCCCAAAAGCCATAACCGACCTAATAATACCATCTCGAATCTGACCTTCTTGCAATTCTGCCCAGAGCTTTTCCTTGGCAGCGGCTCGTTCGACTTCTAATAAGTCTCTGCGACTAACCACCAGATTCTGCATTACAGAATCAACCTCGGTAACCATACAAAGCAACTTTTGATTTAAATAGGGTTCGAGTTCAGTAATGCGAAATAATTCAATCTGGCTGACGGGCATAAAGCCCCTAAGGGTTTGAACATCGACTTCAAGGCCGCCTTTATTAACGCCTGTAACGCGAGCTTCAACGGTCATGCCTACAGCGACGGTGTTCCAATTGGCATTAGAAATAACAGCGCCTTTACGGGAGAGAAGCATAACGCCGTTAGCCCCGTCAAACCCGTCGATTTTGACTTCGACTTCTTGGCCGATGGAAGGTTTGCCTTCGGGGAATTGAAGCAGAGATAAGACGCCCTGTTTTCGTCCGCCTGGAAGTTCGATAAAAACATCTTGGTCGTGGATGCGGAAGACTTTGCCTAATTTCATTTGAGGTAAAGGTTCTTGGCCTTTTTTCCGCTTGGGCATAGGTTCGCCGCCCATAAGATCGGTTTCAGAAATCCCGTTCATAGCTTCTTCAAGTTCGCGTTCAATAAAGGCATCATTATCAATTTTGGAAAGGCGCTGAGATAACTCCAAATTTTGATTGAGTTGATCCTCTTGGCCTTTTCCGCCTTTGCTAATATCACCCGCCTTATTCATATCATATTTGCCTAATTTCCTAGGCGGAATCCGATCAGGGTTATCAGTCCTGGTAGAGGGTAAATTTTCATTGTCTTGGTTGAAAGGCTCGTTGCTCATGATACAAACTCCGTTAAATCGTACGGGACCAAGGTATTATAGAAAGATCGGGAGATTATTTGAGTTCTTTAACCTGAAGATTACGAAAATCGACTTTACCACCGTGATTTTGCAGGCAAAGGTAACCCAGAAGGGGCTTTTTTTTAATTTCTTCGATGGAAGATTGATCAACATCGATGATTTTTTTTCCATTCAAAATAATTGAAATCTGAGTCCCTTTACACTCAATCACCATTTTATTCCATTCGGGCGCAGGTTTTACTGCATTTACGCTTGGCGCAACATAGCGGTAAAGCGAACCAGTCGAATGCTTATCCGGCTTTTTACTGCCATCATCCAGCAATTGAATTTCATAACCCGCAATCGAGGGCCTTGTGGTTTGAGATTGTTTTGGGTCGTAAATGACGGTGCGAATGCCAATCCCGCTATTGCAAGCCGACTGTTTGGGCATATCTTTTTCGGAAAGTCTGTATTCAAGAGAGAAGAAAAAGTCGGAGAACTGTTTTTTATCGTAGCGAAGAAACCCGAAGCTTTTACGATTATTAACTTTGCAAGAAATCATCCCATCGTTAGCAACCCAAACAGGGCTCATTTTGCCTTGATCATCAAATTCGGAAACGCCCTCAGGAACCCAGCCATCTAAGTTTTTGCCATTAAATAATTGAAGCGATTCATCCGCAGCAAAGCCCCAGAGGTTTAGGAAGGAGAGTGAAAAAAGCAGAGAAAAAGCCAAAGGTCTAGAATTCATAAAAATATTCCTGTAAAAGTTAAGCCTTGGGGCGAGCCCTAACCGTCATATGAAGGTGATTCTTCCCAGCGGTTTGCCAATCGATAAGAATAGAATCGGAACCAAACTTCCAAGAATAAGTGCCGCCTTGAAGGTGGCCCAAAGAAGCATTGCCATTGATAACAAGTTTAAGTTGTTCAGGACCGCCTTGAGAGGCGATAATTTTTTCGAGTTTAGATTTTTGGTCGGCGGAAAAGACCTCGAGTCTTTTGGCGAGGAGTTTTAGGGCAAGAAGAGAAACGGGTGCGGGTAAATCTTTAATTAGAACGCCTGCTTTGCCAATAGCTTGCCCTGACCCGCCAGGCCCAGCAAGTTTACTTAGCATTTCCTTATCAAGTTTTTTAGCCAACTCGAGCAGAAGAAGTTCTTCCTCTTCCCAGAGGTTGGTTGCAGGATTCCCACCCAGTAATACGGGGCCGAATTCATTTTTATTATCGCCAGAAAACTCGCAATGAAGTAAGGTTAAATGATGCTGAGCTAGGCGAAATGCAAAGGGTTTTCCCGCTTCTGGGGCACCAAAGAAATTCACATACCTGCGGTTGGCAGGGGTCTGCTTGGCTAATTCCTTACAGCGACTTGCCCCGTAAGAAGAAGTCATTGCAAGCATCATTTTATCAACAAGGTTTATCTGCTCTGGTTTCAATTTGCTCAGGGGCAAGCCTTTTCGTTCGGAAGCAGGAAAAACTTCAGAGAAACGGTCTTTGTCATCCAATGGTTTTAATGCAAGATCTTTTTGCTCTTGGTCAAAAGATTTAAATAATTCGATAGCAACAACCCGAGCAGCCTCGTCGCTGCCTTGGAAATTAAAGGCCGATCCAAGTAAGGTAAAGACCGGGAAAATCACAAACGCAATCAGACCAACAACTTTTTTCATAGTTTTCTCCTTTATTCTTTCAGGTTTTGTACAACAATCTATCAGAGTTCTTTATTAAATACCAGCAATTAAGATTTCAATGAATATAAGCCTGAAGAAGTTGTGGCCCTTGGTCAAAATTCTAGTTTGGGTTCTTATCGCTTTTGCAGTGGGTTTTCAGTTTTGGAAAATCTTAGAACTAGAGGCCCTTAAAAACCCTGATAGTAACCAAAACCCTTTAGAATTACTTTGGCAACAAATGCAAGACGCTTCCTTCCTTGGGGTGCTGGGGTGTGGATTTCTCTATATTGTTGGCATAGGTTTTTCAGGATGGTTCTGGGCAGACCTCTTAAAAGATGCCAACCAACCCCTGCCTTTTCTCGTTGCCTTACGCTGCTATTACATCGCCCAGTTAGGCAAATATGTTCCTGGAAAAGGCCTTGCCCTGTTTCTAAGGGTAACTCTGGCAATGGAAGGTGGGGTTCAGGCTGCGGTGGGTGCAGTGACCTCGGTCTATGAAGTGTTAGTTACGATGGCAGCAGGTGCAACTTTAGCGGTTATCTTAGGGCTTATTATCCCCGATATTCCTTCAACCCAATTAACTGCTGCTTTGGTTTTAATGGCGGTTGCGGGGGTGCCTGTAATACCAGGCTTTTTCCCTCGGTTGGCTAAAAAACTTGCAGGTAGGTTTCTCGAAAAGGATAAGGAATTATACATCCCCGATTCATTCCGGTCTTTTTTTCGAGGCATGATTTCCACCATGATCGGCTGGGCCTTTCTGGGCGCCAGCCTTACTCTCCTTTGGCAAGCGATGGACACCTCGGTTGATGGCTTGACCCTAACCCGCTGGATTTGGTGCACTGGCTGCATCACTATTGCAAATGTAGCGGGGTTTGTAGCATCCACGCCTGGGGGGCTTGGCGTCCGAGAGCAACTATTACAAATGATGCTGGCTTCGAGTTTGGGCCCTAAAGCGGTAACTGCTGCGATTCTCCTTCGAGTCATTTGGACTGTTTCTGAATTAATCATTGCAGCATTAATCACTGCAGCAGGGTTTTACTGGATTAAGCCTCGCCCAACAGATAGAAAAGTAATAGAAGAAATCCTTCCCCACGAAAGTACTCGGATAAACTAGCCATGATTTCCATTATTATTCCGGTTTACAACGAAGAGGAAAGCCTTGAGATTTTGCATGGCGAAATTCGTGAGGTTGCACAGCAGCACAATTTGGATTTAGAAATACTATTTGTGGATGATGGCAGTAAGGATGAGTCTTGGGATAAAATTTGCAAACTTGCGACGAGTTATGCAAATACAAAGGGATTTAGGTTTCGCAGGAATTTTGGTAAAGCTGCTGCATTATCAGCGGGCTTTCACGCCGCAAAAGGTGACATCTTCATCACGATGGATGCAGATCTTCAAGATGATCCGAAGGAAATCCCAAATTTTCTGAAGCAACTTGAAGAAGGTGGGCCTCCAAAAAATGGCCTGCCCTTCACACCCCTTGATGTGATAAGTGGCTGGAAGAAAGTCAGGCTCGACCCTTGGCATAAGACTTTCCCCAGCAAAATATTCAATAAAATGGTCAGCAATCTTACCGATGTACACTTAAACGATCATAATTGTGGTATGAAATGCTATCGCGCACCTATTTTTAAAGAAGTCAGGCTTTATGGCGAGCTTCATCGCTTTATCCCCGTGCTAGCCGCTGCCAGAGGCTTCAAAGTAGGTGAACTTGCAATCCAACATCGGGCAAGGAAGTTTGGTTTTTCAAAGTATGGGGTCCGTAGGTTCATTAAGGGGTTTTTAGACCTGTTAACCGTAAAATTCTTGACAGGATTTGGCCAAAGGCCACAGCATCTTTTAGGGGGCGCTGGCTTACTTTCCTTCCTTGCGGGCAGTTTAGGGTTGGCTTATCTTGCAGTTACTTGGCTAATTCGGCTTTGGGAACCCGAGCTTTTTCCCCCACTCCATGATAGACCTCTTTTGATTTATGCTGCTGCTTTCTTGTTGCTAGGGGCACAAATGATGTCGATTGGTTTTTTAGCAGAGCTGGTTACCGCATTTCAGGGAAAAGATGC
>JBDNHI010000151.1:0-24091 GCA_041694635.1 Gemmataceae bacterium
AATTCTCTGTGGCGCTTTTATTTCCTCGCTACCTCTATTTCCAACAGATACCTAAACAAATCTCCCCCAAGGTCGTGGGCATCTTGAATGCATAGGTTTACTACCCCAGATTCAGGCATTTTAATTCTTAGAATTGAATCCCTTGACCCAGTTAAATCATCTGCATAATAAAGCCTTTTCCCGCTAACATCGTACACCGTGAGTATGCCATCAAGCGCAGAACCTATTTTATCCGCATTCACTTTAATATGAAGTTCTGTTCCTTGGGGCATTTTAATTTGGTAAACATCAACATCCTGAACGGCTTGAATTTTGCCATACACTAGGCACGGTACTTTTATTTCTTGTGCTTGCAAGAACCCCTGATTAGGCTCCTTCTCTGCAATGACCCCATTTCTTACAGGAAGTTTGAACGGAATAGAACTTTTCCCTTCTGTTTTGGTTGTTATTTCAATGAAATCTTGATTACCCGCAATGAGTTCTATTTCAGCTTCTGTTTCGCCAACTTTTGCTGCGGAAGTCTCTTTAGGGACTCCTGCCTTACCTTTTCTTAAGATTTTTACAGGCTTTCTACCTGATTCAACGGCGGTAACTTGATCTAACTGCTTGCCTCGGAGAAGAACCTTGGTAGTTTTTCCGGGTTCAAGATACGGGGGGATGGCCATCAGAATTTTTGGCGCTTCTATAACTTTCTCGTCTTTTTTCTTTTCTTGACCATTCCCCCGACTAACTAAACCTAAAATGAGCGAGGTGAAAATAAAAATTGCCAGAGTTTGACTACGCATATAATTCCCTGACCGTTTCTCCCAAATCAAGTATTTCAATTGGTCTACCGTCTGGCGAAAGCAATTGCTTTCTTGGATCAATTCCCAATGAATCTAAAATGGTATAGGCAACATCTGCAGGGCTTACAGGCCTGCGAGTTACAAAGGATCCAAGTTTGTCTGTTGCTCCGAGAACTAAGCCAGGCTTAACCCCTGCGCCTGCAAAAAGTAGCGAGGCAGCTTGGCCCCAGTGGTCTCTACCTGCATCCTTATTAATCTTGGCAGAACGGCCAAACTCTCCAAATACTGCCAAGAGAGTGTTATCCATTAAACCTCGAAGGTGGAGGTCTTCAATCAGTGCAGAAAGGCCTTTATCAAACTCAGGTAATTTCTTGTCGCAACTTTCAAAGATTTTTGCGTGATGATCCCAGCCGCCGTAATTTACGGTAACGAACCGAACCTCGTGTTCAACTAATCTGCGAGCCAGCAGACAACTTTGGCCAAAGGTATTGCGGCCATACCGATCGCGTAATTTTTCGCTTTCACGATCGATCGAAAACGCCGACCTTGCCTTGGAAGATAAGACTAATTCCGCTGCCCTTTGTTGGAATTCCCCAAAGGTTTTCACTTGTTCCGCATTATCAAGTTTTCCAGCAAGTTGATCCACTGCTTGCCTTAAAGTTCCTCGCCGTTCCACCCTTGCTATGGATAACTGCTCCGAAGGGGAAAGATCTTGCACTTTGTAACTTGCATCATTGGGGTCACCTGCTTTGAAGGATTCAAACCTACCACCAAGGTAGGCGCTTTTTCCAAGCTCCCAAGTGAAGGAAGGATTTTTTGGAACCGCGACATAAGGGGGAATAGAACCTGCAAGTCCAGTTTCGTGCGCCACCACCGCCCCGATAGCGGGGAAATCGCCAAAGGCGGTGCCAAACCTGCCAGACATAACCCAGTTGGTTGCAGTTTCGTGATGGTCGTTATTATGAGCGCCCGAGCGAACCAGAGCGATTTTATCCATAACCTTTGCCATATTTGGCAATAATTCCCCGATTCTTAATCCGGGTACCACGGTTTCGATAGGTTTGTATTTGCCTCGAATTTCTTCGGGTGCATCGGGTTTTAAATCAAAGCTATCGTGATGAGTAAGCCCACCCCCCAGATAGACAAGGATCACACTTTTCGCCCGGGCCTTATTCGATTTTGCCTTGGCCTCCATTTGTAATACAGATGCTAAGGAAAGCCCTGCAAGGCTTCCCACCCGTAGGAAGTTTCTACGGCCTACGCCATCACAGCGTTTTTCTCTACTGCCAAATTTTATATCAAACATCGCACTACCCTTTTCTTTCAAACGGCTTAATGGTTAAAGGAAAACTCCACCGTGTTTAATAACGCCCAGAATGTATCTTGATAAAACTCTTCCTTTGATTCTGCTTTATTAAGTAGATCTGCAATGGTTTTGTTTTCTGTCGGGTTAGGCATTCTCGAAAGAGTTAGCAAAAATAACTCATCGATTTTTTCTTTATCAGATCGCTTATCTAAAAGTAATTTCTTTAAGGTCCCATTCGTATTACTTAGCTTGTCGGTTATCCATTTGCCATTCTGAAGGTGTAGTAATTGCGGTAAACTCACTTCCCCAGATCGCTCACAAGCGCAGGCGGTAACTCTTTCCGACCTGCCAAATACAGATAAAAAGTAAGAGCGCAATCCAGGGTCAGGAACTTGTATTGCTCTTATTCCTTCAGGGTATCCGGAGAAAACTTCCGCCACACCCGTTGCCGTACTTACAGCGTCTAGCATAACTTCTGCCCCTAATCGCCGTGGATAATAATGAGAATAAAATCGGGTGTCGGTTTCATTGCCAGAAATGGTTCCCGATTCTAGTTGATACACTTGCGAATTGAGGATTAATCTTGTCAAATGTTTTATGTCGCATTTCTTCGTTATAAATTCGTTTTTAAGAAAAGCCCATAGTTCCTTGTTTGAAGGAGGATTACTTGATCGCAGATCATCCACCGGCTCAACCAGCCCCGTTCCCATATAGTGCTTCCACAATCTGTTGACAAACGCACCATAGAAAGACTCGTTGTTGGGGTCGGTCATCCACGCTGCTAATGCTAGGCGTGGATCTGTATCTTTGTTGGTTACGATGGGTGATCTGTCGATGGGAAGTGGGCTAAGGAATTCACCAGTTCTAGGTTGATTTACCCCAAGTGGTTTTTTCTGATCTTCTTTATTCAAATCGGCAAAGAGGGTGGTAACGCCTTCTTTAGGGTCTTTGCGATCAAAGCGCATACGCGAAAAAAATCCTGAAAAACGAAAGTAATCATCCTGCGTGTATTTCTCTAGCGGATGGTTATGGCACTGCGCACATCCAATGCGAGTCCCTAAAAAAGATTGCGCCACAGATGCCACTACTTCACTCTTATGAGCTTCCCGCTGCTCGCCTACGGTGACTATAAAATATCCGATTGCAGGGTTCTCTGCAGTAGTACCCGTTGAGACAAGAATATCTTTACATAGTTCGTTCCAGGGCCGATTATTGCGTACCTGATCGTGAAGCCAAGCGTGAAAACTGCGAACTCCTTTGGTGCCTCTTACATCGTGATCGCGTTCCTTGCGGTTCTGAAAAATATCTGCAAATTGTAAAGTCCAATAATCAACGAACTCTAATTTTTCAAGCACTTGATCTATAAAAATTCGCCTCTTGTTAAGATTTTTATCTGCAAGGAATAACCTAACTTCTTGCGGTTGAGGTAAACTCCCCGAGGCGTCTAGATATAGCCTGCGAATAAAAATCTCATCAGAACAAACAGCACTTGCAGGAATTCCTAGAGCTGATAACTTGCGAAACACTGCATCATCAATATTATTGTTAGCCTTGGGATAAGCTGTTAATGCGATTGGGGCTTTATAGGGTGTGGTGAAAGTTGCAACAGCGACCTGATCTTCAAAAAAAGCTTGTGCAGCGGTTTCCCCAGGCCTTACAGCCTCCAACAAACCATTAGCATCAAGTTTCATTTGTGCAGAGTCTGCTACTGCAAATTTCGTAAGCCAAGTTACATCAACCTCTTTAAGAATAGGGCTATCTTTTTTATCCGCAAATGTTCCAATGACTTGAAGTTGTTGCTTCTGCCCAAGAGAAAGCAGCATATTATTGGGAATGATTTTTAAGCCAATCAGTTTTGGTTCGTTTTTCAAGGGGCCTGGCATACCTGATTTCAGCCATTGAACCAGTACCTGATGAGGTTTGCTGTTTTTTGAAAAAAGCCTGCCTCCCTCGTGAGGAATTTCGCCCATCGCTTTACGAAGCAGTAGGCTTTCTTCTGGAACTGCAGAATCTACCCTTCGGGATAAGAATTCCTTGGTGATCCAAGTGTGGTCAAGTTCTGGCGCATAACCCCTAAGAGAAAGTTTGAAACCATTTTGCCCTGCCCCCTTACCATGGCAGGCGCCTTGGTTGCACCCATAGCGGGTTAAAAGGGGCATAACTTCGTGCAGGAAAGAGGGTACTGTTTCAGCGCTGCAATAACTATTGCCTGAAAACAAGAATGCGATAAGCCCGCTTACCCAGCAAATCAAAGTGTTTTTTTGTTTCATAGAAAGATAAAACCGCAAAGGCAAGGGGAAGTAACTCTGCAGTATTGTATCGGATTTAAAGGCCCAGATAAAGCAGAAAAAGGGTTTAAGCAAGGCAAATTTTGTACCGTTTATGCCGCTTCATCCTGCTAGTAATCACTTCAACTAAGGTATTTGTAAAAGAAGATGCCCTAACAACTGTTAAAAGTTGATACAGCGTCTTCGTTAAATTCTTTGCCTAAGGTCTATTGTCGAATACTTACCTTGTCTGCCTTAGGAAAATTTTCAGGAATTTTTGAAGTGACTTTTCCTGTCGCTGCCCATTCTGCACCCCTGACCAAAGTAACTTCAAAGCCAATACATTTCATTGAGGGGCCAGCGTGGCCGAGCGTGGTATGAAAAATCTTCCCTTTGCCATAATCGAGAACCATAAGCATAGGTTCGTGTTCACCCGAGCCACCGGTTTTTGGATCTGCCATTGCAGTAGCAAGAACGGTAAGATTTTTAGCAGGCCCACGAAGCCTGTCGTAAAGTTCATCGGTATTGTGCATCCATTCGGGGGGAAGGCCCTTGGTGATAGGGTGTTCGGTGTTACGGGTAACGATAACGAATTCGTGTTGTTTGCCGTGACTTCCCCCTTTACCGGGTGTCAAGTCATTGACGAATTTACCATCTTTAAGGCGAACATAAGGGCCGCTCTTTTCGCTTCTGCCGCCCCAACCGCCAATGCCAATGATTTCGTTATATTCAGCCCAAGCGGGGAAAGAATTGTTGGCAGCGTGAACCGAAACAAAGCCGCCACTATGTTTAATATACTCAACTAAATCAGCTTGAGTTTCCTTGGCCCAGTCTTGGCCGTTGTAATTACTAATTACAACTTGGAAGTTAGAAAACTTGGGTCGGTAGGTTGAAAGTTCTGCCCCTTTGCCGGGTGCTGTTGCAACTTCCACGCTAAACATTCCTGAATCTTCAAGAATTTTTTTCATAATTGGTGTGGTGGTTTTCCAATCGTGATTATTTTGCCCATCAAGAATTAAAGCTTTAATCTTTTCTTGTGCAAACCCCGTGGTTGAAAGATAAAGTGCCAAAGTTAATGCCAATAAGCGAACCGAAAACATTTTCATCATTCATCTCCTTTAAATAGGTGGAACAAACAATTATCATAACCTTTGCTAAATCGTCAGGCAATTTATAATGCTGATAAATGATAAATAACTTGGTGCAATAACCTCGATTGGTCCCATAGTTGATTACAAGTTTTGTTTTGGCAAGCACTAAGATTGTTAAACAATGTGCCAGAGTTAAAAAGTGTTACGCAAGTAAGCTTAGGTTTTGTTTTTATCATAATACTCTTTAACCCCGCACCTACATATGCTTAGGGAAGGGATACTAGAGTAAAAACTAGAAATTCTTATCTATGATTTGCTTATCTTATTGTTTATGATCAAATATACTTACCTAAGAAGATTTGGTCGTTCATTCCCGCCACTTGTCGTTGCAGGATTTAGTTAGCGCTAATGAATATCTGTTCGACGACAGAAGTTAAGAGAGCCTGCCAATGTGTTTCTGGCCACAGTACCATAACTACGATAACCTTGAATATATGTCGGGCAGCCAAAATGCAGACAATTTCAACCCCTTGGCACTCGACACTTTAGCCTACGAGTCACCTTACATCACTACAGGCAAGCGAGTGATTTGTGATACTTTTGGCGAGGCTGTGTTTCAAATCTTGGGATATGTTAACGGGCCGAAGAACTACCCATTTTGGTTGTTTCGAATCATAGCAATCATTGCTGTTTTTGCCTTTTTTGATTTGAACTCATTGCAGTCTGCGGAACCCCGTGATTTTGAGAATTTAGCGCAGCCGTTCATTATGAAGTACTGTGTGGAGTGTCACGATGCGAAGGTGCAGAAGGGTGACTTCCGGGTGGACAATCTTTCGCAGAAGGTGGGGATCGAGAATACGCCGCAGTGGCTAGAAATTATGGAGCGCATCAATACGGGAGAGATGCCGCCGAAAAAGGCGAAGGTTCGCCCCAGTGCAGACGAGGGTGCCAAGTTGGTGGAGTGGATCGCTGCCCGGATGAAAGACGGCGAGCAAGCGCGCATGGCCACGCGTGGTCGTGTGACTTACAACCGGCTCACCCGCGATGAGTATGTGAACACGGTGCGTGATCTTATCGGCGTGCAGTATGATGCGAAGGATCCCGGCGCTTTATTGGAAGATCAAGAGTGGCATGGATTTGAACGCATCGGCTCGGTGCTAACGCTTTCGCCAACCCACATCGAAAAGTACATGACGGCGGCGGAAGTCGTTCTTGCTGAGGCTTACCCAGTCAAGAAAGTTGAATATCGCGCCTTGAGCACCCGTGCGGCAACCGTGCGGCCGCAGCAACCTCACTTTGATCGTCTGGAAAAAGCCGGGCTACTCGATAAGGTGCGTTTTCCGTTGACCACTGCTGGTGAACTCTTTCGTTCATCGAGCCCTTTCCAAGGGTCGCCCGACCGAGCATTCCCCGGAGCAGGAATTTATGAAATCAGCTATACGGTCTGCGGATTGAAACCAGAGGATCAAAGGCCACCACGCATGCAGGTTTACGAGCACAAGCTCGACCGGGTGCTGTTTGAGCGGGATATCATTGCGCCTGAAGATAAGCCGATCACGGTATCCTTTCGAACTCATCTGGTGCGCCAACCTGAGATTCATGTGATCAACATTGCTGCAGGTCCACGCCATCCGCGAAACAACTCGGATAGCCGTATTCCATTTATCACCACTGCGGAACCACTCGCGCCCTGGCAGATGAAAATTGTTGATCAACAGGGCCTCCCACGGGTTCCTATTCTGATCCTCGATTCGATTTCAATGCGAGGTCCTCTTGTAACCGAGGAAGAGCAACATCGGCGCAATGAATATATGGCCAAGACACCGGGGAACATGGATCAAGTTCGTGCAGGCCTAGAGGCCATGGCAAAACGGGCGTTTCGACGACCGCTGAAAGAGGGGGAAATAAAAACCTACATAAAAATCGTCGAAGAAGAAATCGCTGCAGGGTCGAAATTTGTGGATGCGATCAAATCGGCAATGACCGCAATCCTCTGCTCCAAGAGTTTTCTCTTTATGGCGGAAGGCGATAAGGGAATGGAACGGCACACCCTCAATGACTGGGAAATCGCGTCCCGATTGTCATATCTCGTGTGGAGCACCATGCCAGACGATGAATTGTTAAAAGCAGCGGAAGAAGGTAGATTGCATAATAAAGCTGAATTACAGCGCCAACTGGCACGATTGTTGGCCGATCCCAGATCGCAACGCTTTACGAAATCGTTCCCAACGCAATGGCTTCGTTTGCGTAAAGTGGGCATGTTTGCACCCGATAAAAAAATCTATCCAAATTACGACCGCCATCTTGAAAAAAGTATCATCGAAGAACCACTCGCATTTTTTGGTCAAGTGTTGAATCAGCGCTTGACTCTTCGTGAATTTATTGATTCGGACTGGACGATGGTGAATCCTCGCTTAGCGGAGTTTTATGGTCTGCCACCTGTCTTAACTGATAATTTTCAGCGAGTTTCGCTCAAACCCGAGCATCAGCGTGGCGGGTTGCTCACCCAAGCGTCGGTCCTTTCGCTTACCTCCGACGGCACTCGCCATCGCCCTGTCCATCGCGGTGTTTGGTTATCGGAATCGATTTTTGGCAAATCCCCTCCGCCCCCACCAGCAAATGTGGATCCCATTCAGCCGAACCCGCTCACTGATCCAAAAGCAACAATTCGCATGAAGCTGGCGGCCCATGTTCATGATCCCATATGTGCTTCTTGCCATAGGAACATTGATCCGCTGGGTATGGCCTTCGATAATTATAATGCAATTGGTGAATGGCGCACTCACGAAAAAGTGGAAGGGACAGGAGATGATCCGCAAGTGAATGCAGCAGGGGTATTGCCCGACGGGCGGACATTTGCCAATGCGAGGGAGTTTAAAAAGCTTTTGATGGTAGATCTTGAAGCCTTTAATAACACCTTCATTGAAAAGTTGGCCGTCTATGGATTGCGCAGGACGACTACCTTTGATGATCGAGACAAATTAAAAGAAATCGCGCGAAAAAGTCGTGAAAAGGATTACTGTGTTGCAGACATTCTCGAGGCGTTTGTCCTCTCGGATCTATTTCAGCAACGCTAACCAATAGGAAATGACATGAACATTCTAACCAATAAATGGCTCCTCAGTCGCCGCCATGTCTTGCGCGGGATAGGTGCCAGCATCGCCTTGCCAATGCTTGACTGTATGCGTTTGCCTAGCCATGGGGCCACAGAACTTTCCCGATCGACGCCACCCAAACGCAGTGTCTTTCTCTATATCCCTAACGGTGTCAATACCCTCACTTGGCAGATCGAAAAGGCGGGTGCCGATTATGAACTCACCATTCCATTAAAATCTTTGGAGCGTCACCGCAACGAAATCACTCCAATCAGTGGATTGCACCATCCGCTGGTCATCGGCAAGGCCCACAATTGCGATCAAGTTTGGCTGACTGGTGCGAATGTTCCCAGCAATGGTGGGGCGTTTCGAAATACCGTTTCTGCCGACCAATTGATTGCGGAAGTGCAAGGCGAGTCCACCCGTTTCCCATCCCTCGAAATGGCTATTGACGGGTTTTCTCTTGCATGGTCACGCGATGGAATTCAAATTCCATCTGAGCGGAATGTGAAAACGATATTTGAGCGTCTGTTTGGTGAACAAGCAGGGGGCAAGATTGCCGTTCGCCGTCGCCTGAATCAGCGCGGAAGTATTCTAGATGCCGTGCTTAATGATGCCCAAAGCGTGAACAGCAATCTTGGTGCGGAAGATCGTAACAAGCTGGATGAATACCTGACTGCAGTGCGTCAAGTGGAATTGCGAACCAAAAAGGCCGAAGCCTGGCTCGATGTGCCGCGACCCAAGCTCGATAATTCCGTCTCAGGGCGATTTATGCGCCAAATGAATCAGGATCAAGTCCGCGAATATCACCGCTTGTTCTATGATTTGATGGTGCTTGCGCTTCGCACAGATACCACCCGTGTGATCACTTGCATGATTGGCAGTGAAGCCAACGGCGGGGCTATTCCTGACATAGGTATCTCGCAAACTCGTCACGGACTTTCGCATCATAATGGTGATCCCGAGCAACTTCGCCGCCTGACCCAAACCGATACATTCCATGTCGAACAGTTCAGCTATTTTCTTGATCAATTAAAAGCGCATCAAGCAGAAGATGGCAACTTGTTGGACACGACGCAGGTGCTATGGGGTAGCGGTATGTCCTATGGCCATAGTCATGGGAATGCAAACCTGCCTATTCTGTATGCGGGTGGAAAAAAACTCGGCGTTAAGCATGGCAAGCATATCGATTTCAACCTGCCGAAGATTGGTAAATATAATGTTGCAGAAGCTAATGACCATTATAAAATATGCGGTCGCCCCGTGGACGACAAAGCACGATTAAGCAATTTGCTGCTGACCATCTTGCAAAGATGCGGCGTGAAAACAGAAAAGTTTCAAGACAGTACAGGCGTTCTTTCGGAAGTGGTGATTTAAACCATGCGAAAATTACTCACATTGTTATTTGCAGGCGCAGTTTCTTTCCTTGTAGACAGTTCATTGATGGCTGTTTTTGCAGCAGAACAAGAATATAGAAACGATGACGGTTCGAATAAGAAATTGCCTTGGTTCAAGCTTGTTAATGGCCAGTTTCCACCGGAAGGTTCTGCTCACTACATCCAAGGTGAACTCATAAAGATCGATCACCCAGAACGCCAGTTCATAATTCGTGTTGATCGCAACGATTCGCAGGACCGCGGTGTATGGGATCTGCCCTTGCCATTAGACCTGTTGCCTTATGGCTCGATTTATTATCATGGCGCGCCCGCCGCATTGTGCGATATCCCCTTGGGTACACATCTTCATACTTGGTGCTTTATGAAAGGGGAAGCGGATAAGCGACCGGCAATGGCGGTGTTTCATGATCGCATTTCACCAGAATCTGCATTTCGACGCTGCATCCGTGTGGAAGATGACTTCGGCTATCGCATGAGGCGGAAGCAGGTCTGGAAAATTGACAGTGTTAACATCGAAAAAAAGAAACTTCTCGCCACACTTATGCAAGATGGAAAAACAGTGGGCGGGTCGAAGTCGTTCGACCTGTTCGGTCGCACGCGAGTCTACCAAGAGCGTGGGATTGGAACGCTGGAATCATTGGCGAAGGATCAATTGGTTCAGTTTAACCTCACCTGGGTCGGACTGTATGGGCCGGGCCGAATCACCGAAATATATCTCGATGATGCCGCCCGAAAATTGGCAACTAATTATCAGATGGAGATTCATCGTCAGCATATTAAGGAACGCGGGTTGCCTGCTTTTGTGGATGCAGTCGATGATAAGAAACAGCTTGTCACCTTCACCTTTTTCGATGGTGTTGATCCCACCCTATTCAACGATTTAACAAAGATCAATCCAGAACCACTCGGCTGGCCTGCCACCTTATTCGGCAAAGGTGGGGCGAAAGATGATCTTGCACCGAAAGGTACAATTGCTGTTGCCCGGGAATCACTGATGACTTACGACCCAACGAATGATCGCAAAGGTGGCAATATTCTGAAATTCAATAAGGTGCCAGTGGTCCCCGGATGCAGTGGAACGCAGATACAACTCGAATGCGGTATGCTTCTTGACGGCTTCCGCCCGACGAAAATAGTTCGGTATTATCCGTCTAGTTGGCCTTTTATCACCATACCGATGGAAGAATCTGCCTTTGGCCGCGAATGATTGCAGTTTTGGTACCCTGCACACCTTTAAGCTTATCTATTGTAGCCCACGGTTAATCCAAATTTTCATAAAGAGCCCGAAGCATAAGCGAAGGTTCTTTTTGCCTTCTGCTCACAATCACTACAAATCTTGTGCTTTAGGTTTTAAGTATCCGATGCTTGCTGGGTAGATTAAAATAGACTTCGGGAAGACTTTGCCCTAAGTTAATTTTTCACGATTTGACTTTATGCCTTGAGGTGAGAGATGAAAAGAATACTAGGAATTGCAATGGTTTTAGGTTTGGCGGGTGCGTTGTCATTGATTGCGCAGGAAATTAATCCCGGAACACCGGTTCAGAAATTCCAGCAGTTGGAATCTCTCTTGCCCGCACCATCCTCTCAGCGCCTTGCCACGGGTGCCCCTGGTTCGGGCTACTGGCAGAACCGCGCTGACTATGATATCCGTGCTGAAATCGATGAAGATAAGCGTACCCTCACCGCCGAGGCAACCGTGACCTACCACAACGCCTCGCCCGATACGCTCGAATATTTATGGGTACAGCTCGACCAGAACTACTTATCGAGTCGTGCCGATTCTCGGATGACGCCCAACGCCAAGCGCGGTGTAGACCTAAAGAAGTTCAGCTACACCGCACTCGACCGCTTCTTGGCTTATGAGACCTATGATGGCGAATTAAAGATCACTAAATTGACGGACGGTGAAGGCCGTGGCTTACCTCATACCGTCGTGAAGACGATGATGCGTCTTGACCTTCCCAAGCCCCTCAAGCCCGGCGCCGACTTCGTTTTCAAGATCGCTTGGAACTACCCCATCAACGATGCTAAACGCATTATGGCCCGAACGGGATATGAGTTCTTCAAGGAGGACGGCAACTGCATCTACACCATCGCCCAATGGTTCCCCCGCATGGCGGCCTACACGGATTACGCTGGATGGATCAACAAGCAGTTCTTGGGCACGGGCGAGTTCACCCTCGAGTTCGGCGACTATAAGGTTTCGTTGACCGTTCCCGATGATCATATCGTGGCTGCGACAGGTTCCCTTCAGAACGAGGAACAGGTGCTTACCAAGGCCCAGCGCGAGCGGCTTCGCCAGGCCCAGAAAGAGACCAAGAAGCCACTTTTCGTTGTCACCCCCGAAGAAGCCAAGGCTTCAGAAAAGGGCCGCCCTAAAGGTAAGAAGACTTGGGTCTTCCAAGCAGAGAATGTCCGCGACTTCGCTTTTACCAGCTCCAGAAAGTTCGTCTGGGATGCTATGGCTGTGGCAGGCACCAATGTGAAGGGCAAGCCAGTCATGGCGATGTCACTTTACCCCAAGGAAGGGATGCCACTTTGGGACAAATACTCCACTCACGCCATCGCCCATACTATTGAAGTTTATTCGCGTTACACTTTCGATTACCCCTATCCGGTGGCTTGGTCGATCAATGGTGCCATCGGCGGTATGGAATACCCGATGATTTGCTTTAACGGCCCCCGACCCGAAAAGGATGGCACCTATCCCGAACGCACGAAATACGCTCTGATCGGTGTTGTTATCCATGAGGTTGGCCACAATTATTTCCCGATGATCGTCAACAGCGATGAACGCCAGTGGACCTGGATGGATGAAGGCCTAAACTCCTTCTTGGAATATCTCGCTCAGGAGGAATGGGAAGCTAACTGGAAGTCCCACCGCAACAACCGCACCATGATCGAATACATGAAGCAGAAGGAACGCGTCCCTGTGATGACCAATTCGGAGTCCATTGCCGACCTAGGCCCCAATGCCTATAGCCAGCCGACAGTTGCCCTCAACATCCTCCGTGAAAACATTCTAGGCCGCGAAGCCTTCGATCACGCCTTCAAGACTTATGCCAAGCGCTGGATGTTCAAGCGCCCCACCCCGGCAGATTTCTTCCGCACGATGGAGGATGCCAGCGGTGTGGATCTCGACTGGTTTTGGCGTGGCTGGTTCTACAGTGTAGACCATGTCGATGTCTCAGTTGATGAAGTCCTCTGGCTTCAGCTCGATTCTCGCGATCCTGCGATCGAGAAACCCAAGGCCAAGGCCGAACGCGAAGCCTTGCCCAAGACTCTAACCAAAGAGCGCAATGCATCACTTCCCAAGCGCATCGACCGCTTCCCCGAACTGAAAGATTTCTACGATGGATTCGATGAGGCCACAGTGCTTCCCAGCGAGAAGAAGAAATACGAGGCATTGCTCAAGGAACTTGAGGAAGCCAAGATCGATCCAAAACTGCTACAGACAAAGCACAATATCTATGCGATAGAACTTAGCAACCTCGGTGGCCTTGTTACCCCTGTTCCCCTAAAACTTGAATATACCGACGGGACTAGCGAAGAACTCCAGATTCCGGCCGAGATATGGCGCTTTAATACAGAGAAAGCCTCAAAGGTTCATCTCACAACCAAGGAACTTAAAGCGATAACTTTTGATCCTCGCCAGGAACTGATGGATACCGAAGTTGAGAACAACTTCTGGCCGCGGCGTTTGAATAAGACGAAGCTCCAACTTTTCAAGGATGAAAAGCCTGGCAACCCGATGCGCGAACTCACAAAACCGAATGCCGACTCGACCAAGACGGAACCGAAGAAGTAGCCTATTGTTTAGCAACGGGTCTGATCTGGAAATCCCTTGCTATAAGGTATCTTTTTGATTATAAATGTAATCTTAAGACAACACGACTAAAGGTCGTTGTTTCCTGCCGCAATCTGAGAACCAACCTGTGAAACGCAATCTTACTTTTTTTACCAACCTACTACTCGTAGCATTGGTTTTTATCGCCAGCCTTGGCATTACCAATGCTGTTCATGGAGAGGAGCCATTTGAAGGCTTCTTGAAAAAACATTGTATCACCTGCCATGGACCTGAGAAAAAGAAGGGTGATGTGCGTATCGATCAACTCTCACGCGATTTCAAACAGGGTGCCGACTCTCATCACTGGGCGGAAGTAATAGAGCAAGTTAATTCAGGTGCAATGCCCCCAAAGAAAGAACCCCGGCCGACTCAAGCGGAGATTGCAGAATTTGTTACGAATCTTGATGCACGAATAAAAGAGGGCAAGGCGGTTCGAATGGCAGCTCGACCTGCAGTAGCGCATTATCGCCTCAGCCGAAAAGAGTATCAAAATACCATTTATGATTTACTGGGCGTGCGCTATGATCCCGCCAAGCCGGGAGAGTTGAACGAAGATACCCTATGGCACGGTTTTGAACGCATCGGGTCGCAACTGTCGCTATCGCCTTCGCATGTTGATCGATATTACCGCGCTGCGGGGCTTGTGCTAGACCGCGCCTTTCCTATCGCATCTGTAGAAACTCGCAAAGTTCGCAAGACGGCAGATGAGTTGCGATATGGTGGTGGGAAGGCACAACAGGACGCGTTGGATCGCTTCGGTATTAAACGACCACTGCGTTACCTACTCTATCCTGGAAGTGTTCAAAATGCGCTTTCATCCAACTGGTTCGGAAAAACCGGTCCGGAACAAAGCGGGCTTTATAAAATGCGCATTCAGGCCAGCGGTATCCGCCCATCAGGCGGCCAACCGGCACACCTCAGCATCGGCAAGCGCACCGGTGAAGAGACCGTGGATGGCATTATCGAATTTGACCTTACTGCTCCGGAAGACAAGCCTCAGGTTTATGAATTTGAGGTGTTTCTCGAGATGCCCATGAACCTAGACTTTTGCGTGGTGGCTACGGATGTAGTGGACCGAAGAAAAGGGGCAGCCTTCCGTGGTGCGCTTGGTAGTAGGAACAGTTATATTTTCACCCACAGCAGCGAAACAATGCTACTGAACCCCAATGCCCCGCAGATGTTTGATGATAAAGGTAATGGCCTCTTCTCTACGGTGCTCCTCGATTGGATTGAATGGGAGGGGCCTATTGAAACTGCTGAAGAGAAATCTAAGCGTAATAGTTTTATACCAGCCGATAATGCTACTATCGAGGTAGTCGCAGAGCATCTACAACGCTTTGCTGAAAGGGCCTGGCGACGGCCGGTTAAGAAGGAAGAGTTGGCAGATTATATGCAAGCTTACCGGTCGGAGCGCGATGCTGGTGAAAAAACAGCCAGCGCTTATCGTATCGCAATACAAGGCGTGCTGACCTCTAGGCACTTCATTTATCTTGTCGAGGGAGACCCGGGTGCACGAGAGCGTCTCAACGATAGAGAACTCGCCTCCCGGCTTTCATATTTCTTATGGAGTTCGATGCCCGACGATGGCCTCTTAGCCGCTGCCAAAGGTGACACATTAAAGGGTGACGGCTTGAAGAAAGAAGTGGACCGGCTTCTTTCAGATAGCAAAGCCAACCGCTTCGTCGATGATTTCTCGAGGCAATGGCTACAATTGCACCGGCTTGGAATGTTCACGCCAGACAAGAAGCTATACCCGAATTATGATGCGTGGCTTGAGACGAGCTTACGCTCTGAACCCGTCGAGTATTTCCGCGCTATGTTCTCGAAGAACCTGCCAATGCAGGGCTTCCTTGATTCCGACTGGACTATGGCTAACGCCCGACTTTGCGATTTTTATGGCCTGCCCGAGCCAAAGAGCGATGGCTTTCAGCGTGTGTCGCTTAAGCCCGAAGATCACCGTGGCGGACTGTTGACGATGGGCGCAGTGCTAGGGCTGACTTCGGACGGTACACGCCACCGCCCAGTGCATCGAGGTGTTTGGGTTAGTGAAGCGATCTTCGGTAAAACACCACCACCACCACCTGCGAATGTGAGCGCAATTGAACCCAGCCCGCCAGAAAGCCCCAAGGCTACTCTCCGCCAGAAGATCGAAGCACATCGCAATAATGCCAACTGCGCAGCCTGCCATGCCAAAATCGACCCATTGGGCCTCGCCTGGGATAACTACGATGCCATCGGGCAATGGCGTACTCTTGAGAAAGTCGTGCAGGGTCGTGGCGCAGATCCCATGATCGACCCTTCGGGTGAAATGCCTGATGGCCGTCAGTTCAAGGATTCCATTCAGTTTAAACATCTACTTATCGAGGATCGCGACAAAGTCGCAAGAGCCATTATCGAGCACCTTTGCACCTATGGCCTCCGCCGTGTGCTAACCGTGGACGACCTTGAAGACATCAATGCTATCGAAGCAGAAGCTAAGAAAAACCAATACGGCCTTAGAGACATCGTGCGTGCGGTGGCCCTCTCTGACCTAATGAGAAAACGCTAACAAGGAGAATTACGATGAGCAATATTCTGTCACAAACTTGGTTGATCGATCGCCGTCATGCACTCAGGGCCCTAGGAAGTTGCATCTCGCTTCCTTTTCTTGAATGCATGGTACCGCTGCGGGCGATAGAGCAACAGTCGGCCTCGCCCAAACGCAGCGCCTTCATCTACCTCGCCAACGGTGTTCATTCGCTAAACTATCAGATCACCAAATCGGGCAAGGAATACGAATTCTCTCGTTCATTAAAGCCATTAGAAAAGCACCGTCAGGTGATCACGCCCATTAGCGGCTTGCATCACCCGGGGGCTCTTAGCCATCATCACAATTGTATTTCGGTATGGCTTACCGGGGGCAAGCTTGGGCCATCAGACCGCAACACCATCTCCGTAGATCAGAAGATGGCCGAGATCACTGCGAAACATACGCGATATCCTTCGATGGAGATCGCCCTAACAGGTGATTCTCTCGGCTGGACGGCGGATGGGGTTCGGTTGCCATCGATGCGTCGTTGCAGTGAGATCTTCGCTTCGTTGTTTGAGGAACCAAAAGGTGGCAAGTCGGTCCAAAGGAGAAACCTGCGTCGTAAAGGCAGTGTACTGGATGCCAACCTTGCAGAAGTACGCCGACTAGAGAAGGCGATGGGGTCCGCAGACAAAGGGCGCTTAGATCAATACCTTACCTCGGTTCGTGAAACAGAAGTTCGCACAAGGCGCGCCGATGCTTGGCTCGATACACCACTTCCGACATTATCCGCTGCTGATCGTCAGCGTACTAATCGCGATGTTCCCGCAACCATGGCGGGCGATTATTTCCGCACTGTTTATGATCTTATTGTGCTTGCCTTCCAGACCGATGTAACTCGTGTCGCTACTTTCAGCTTGGGTGGTGAAGGGGATGCCTTCGCTATTCCCGAGATCGGTATCACCGAATCCCGCCATCAACTCAGCCATCATGGCGGCGATAAAGGCTACATGGAAAAACTCACCCTGTATGATACTTTCGCAATTGAGCAGTACGGCTACTTCCTCACACGACTCGCAGAGACCAAAGACCTCAACGGTAAGCCGCTTCTGGGTTCTACGATGGCGCTCTTCGGCAGCGGTATGTCGTACGGCCACAGTCATGGTAACGCCAATCTCCCGCTGGTGCTTGGCGGCGGTTCCGACCTTGGTCTTAAGCATGGCAGCCATCTCGACTTTAATCAGGGCCACTTTAAGGGTTACCAACTCGACAAGCCAGGCGAGCATTATTCGCTTTGCAGTCGCCCCGCGAACCCCAATGCCTATATGAGCAACCTGCTGCTAATGATGGCACAACGAATGGGTCTAGAGGCCGACAAATTCGGCGAGAGCAACAAGGTGGTCGAACTATGAGACGCATCCTGTATCCTGTAAAGCTAGTGGTTTTGAGTCTCGGATTGTCTTTGTTTACTTTTGCAGCAATTGCTCAGGATAATCCATTCCGGCCCGAAGCGGGGAAGTTCCCTCCTTTGGAAAAAGCTCTCTCCTATCGGGGCGAACTTGTTTTCGTGGATCATGCGAACCGTCGTGGTAGCATTCGTGTGCAAGGCTCGGGCATGTTTTTTCGCAACGACCCGCACCCCTTTGCTATGCTGCCCTATGGCATCGTGCGCTATCACGGCGCACCTGCTGATCTTCGAGATATCCCCCTGGGAACAGTTCTGCATGTTCAGGCATTTCTCCCACCCGACCCAAAGATTTCACCTGTGCCAGTTTTGCCGGTTAATAATAAGAAGGTAGATGGGAACCACAATCGTGGCGCTGGCACCGCACCTGCAGAAAACCATGTCCTTCTTCTCGAAGACGAGTTCAGCCATTGCCAGCGAGTGGGCAAAGTTTGGAAGCTTAAGGAAGTTGACATTAAAAACCGCGAGGGGATGATCGTCGCCAGCTGCGAACCAAAGCAAGGTGGAGATGGCAAGGCTACCGAGGAAAAGATGACCTTCGATGCAGCCACCCGCATCTGGCGTGGTCGCGAACGCCTTGGGGTCGAGGATCTAATCGCAGACAAAATTTGGCCTGCTGAAGGGAAGAAATCTCTCGTTAGTCAAGCTGTCCTTCTTGGGATAACTTGGAAGCCCACTCCTGGAGGTGTGTTTGCCCGTTTTCATATCTCAGACATCTGGCTAGACGATGCTTCGATGCAACGATCTGCCCATAATCAAAACGAGGTTCATAAGGCTTTTATCCGCAGTCGCTGGATGCCCGCTTTTGTTGATGGCGTCGAGTATGGCAAGTTCGGCCGTGCAAAGGTGACAGCAACCTTGTTTGGCGGTATGGATTCTTCCCTCTACGCTGATTTTAAAAAGGATAGCCCTGCCATGATGAATTCGGTGTCAAATACCTTGAAGCACACCCACGGCGCATATGGCCCTGCCCACATGGCCTCGGGAGGATCCATCCTCGATGTTAAGAAGGCGACTGGAGAGGCGCCACTAGGCAGCAGTGGCATCCAAATCGTTTTTGAAACCGACCTCATCATTGAGGGTATCCGTTCAGGCAGAGTTGTCCGTGTACGCCCTGCAAGCTGGCCTCAGGTTGATGTACCACGCGAGGAATATCTCAACGATGCATCTTCCGAAGAACGCTTCCCAACTCCAGCCATCTTTCCCAAGTACTAATCATTTTAAATTCTATAAACCTTACCCCAAAAGAGAAAAGATATCGGATCCCAATGAAACCAATCGTCATTCTGCTAGCCGCATTTTTGAGTATATTAATCACCGCCACTGCCTTCGCTCTCGATCCCCATGTTGATGCTGTCATCCGAAAGGTAGAAGGGGCTAAGGGCAAAGTCGAAAAGACCGCAGATGGCCAGAGCCTTAAGCTTGTCGATCTCGCAGTGCCTGGCGCAGGGCCTCACGACCATCGTAAAGATGATCCCTATGATGCAGCCTTTTTCGAGCACCTCAGCCATATCTCCACGCTGGAATCGCTCAATGTCATCTCCACCAAGTTCAACGACGAGTGGATGCCGCACATTGGGAAGCTTACACATCTTAAGACTCTGCGCTTTACCAACAATGGCAAACTTACCGATGCAGGAATGGCACAACTCGCTGGATTAAAAGACTTGGAAAATTTCTCGTTCGTGGGCACCCAGATCACGGGCAAGGCGTACGCTAAGTTCAACGGTTTTACCAAACTGGTTAAAGTCAGCCACCGAGGCAGCAGCATTGATGATGAGGGTTTGAAAGAGCTTTGCGATCATCTGCCGAACTTGGAAAACATCAGCCTTGCGCATGCGAAGTTCACCGATGCCGGAGCCCCGAACCTTGCGAAACTCAGCAAACTCAAAGGCCTTGAAGTTGGCACTTCGAAAGCCACGCATCAGGCGCTGGTTCATCTTGCGAAACTGCCACTGGAATATTTGCAACTCGGCGAAGGTTTTGAATCGGCTACAAGCATACAGTTGATAAAAGATATTACCACGCTACGCCGCCTTACGCTGAACAATGCAACGAAACTGACGGATGATGAGTTGAAGATGGTTGCGGGTTTAAAGCAATTGGAAAGTCTCGAACTCGGTAGAGTTCCACTTCTGGATGATCGACTGGTCGTGCTTAAGGATTTCGCTTTTCTTAAATCTATGCGCCTCGTGCCAATTAAAGATCCGTTTACTGCCGAAACGCAAGCTAAGATAAAAGCCCTGCTGCCGAAGACTGATCTAAAGTTTCAATAAGAAATGCCTTGCGACTAAGTATCAAATCAACTATGAAATTATCTTGGGGGAGATACCCATTCAAAATCTCGCTCGGTACTTTTCTCTTATCGATGTACTGTTAATTAACACTTGCCAAGATCAAAACTTTAACGGCCAATGTTCCAATGCGGTGATGGATGGCTAGCACACGCATTAACGGGGTTGGTTAAACTTGAAGCACACCTTGAAACTCCAAATAAATTCTTAGATAGGGTTTGGCCTTTTAATTGTTTATGATCAAATGTGCTGATCTAAGAAGATTTGGTCGTCGGATCTGCGGTTCGTTGTTGTCAAAGTTAGGTTGCATCGGGCCGCAATATTGATCAAGATAGCTTTTGCAAATGAATACCTGTTCAGTTCTGAGGACGGAAATTTATGACTTCGACTAATAGCCTGTTGCCATCAACTCTGCCACGCGATCTTACTGCCGGGGTGGTCGTGTTCCTCGTTGCGATACCCTTGTGTCTGGGAATAGCGCTAGCGTCGAATGCGCCGTTGTTTTCGGGTCTGTTGGCTGGGATCATTGGCGGCATTTTGGTGGGGATGTTGAGCGGATCGCACACCAGCGTCAGCGGGCCGGCCGCTGGATTGGCGGCAGTGGTGGTGGCACAGATCGCCGCACTGGGTTCATTTCAGGCGTTCCTGCTGGCCTTAGTCATCGCAGGCCTGATCCAGATAATAATGGGGATTGCACGGGCAGGGTTCCTTGCGGCCTTCTTCCCCTCTAGCGTGGTCAAGGGCCTGCTCGCTGCGATCGGCGTACTCTTAATCTTGAAACAGATTCCCCATTTACTGGGCCACGATGCCGACCCAGAAGGTGATATGGCCTTCTTTCAACCAGATGGCAAGAATACTTTTTCGGAAATTTTGGAACTGCTCAGCGATATCGAACCTGGCGCGGCACTGATCGGCATCCTGTCGCTTGTGTTGTTGGTCGTTTGGGGCAAGTGGAATCGGTTAAAGCATTCGGCGCTCCCCGCTCCGTTGGCCGTGGTGCTGCTGGGCATTGGGGTCAGCCTAGTGTTACGCAAACTAGGCGAGCCTTGGCTCATCGCCCCGAGTCACCTCGTGCAGGTACCGGTGGCGGATAGCCTGGCCGGGTTTTTCGGGTTTTTGCAGTTGCCGGATTTTTCCCAGTGGACGAACCCTGCGGTCTATGTCTCGGCCGCAACAATTGCCGCCGTGGCTTCTCTGGAGACTCTGCTGAACCTACAAGCGGTCGACAAAATCGACCCCCAGCAGCGCACCTCACCCCCGAGTAGGGAACTGGTGGCTCAGGGGGTTGGGAATATGGTATCGGGTCTCATTGGCGGACTCCCGATCACTTCGGTGATCGTCCGCAGTTCCGTGAATGTCAACGCAGGGGGTAAGACGAAGTTGGTGGCAATCTTCCATGGCACCTTGCTGGTGGTCAGCGTCATGCTTCTGCCCGTGTGGTTAAACCTTATCCCGCTGTCCTGCCTAGCGGCGATACTTCTGGTCACGGGGATTAAACTGGCCAGCCCTGCACTGGTGAAGCAGATGTGGAATGCGGGGCGCTACCAGTTCGCCCCATTCGCGCTGACAGTGGTGGCTATTGTCCTGACCGACGTATTAATCGGCATCCTGATTGGGCTTGCAGTCAGCATCAGTTTTATTCTTTGGAAAAATGCGCGCAGGCCGATCCGATTCTTCGTGGAAAAGCACATAGGAGGCGATGTCGTACATATCGAACTTGCCAATCAGGTCAGCTTTCTCAACCGGGCCGCTCTAGCGCAGGTTCTAGATGAGGTGCCCCGCGGTGGCCATGTCTTGATCGATGCTCAGAGGACCGACTACATCGATCCAGACATAATCGACTTGATACTCGACTTCAAGGATCAAACTGCACCTGCCCGCAGCGTGGAGGTTAGCTTACTCGGACTTTGGCGCAAGTATCGACTCGAGGACCAGACCAAGTATGTGGACTATTCCACCCGCAAGCTTCAGACCGCACTCACCCCAGAGCAGGTGTTACAAATCCTGAAAGACGGCCACGAGCGGTTCCGCACTGGTCACCGTCTGACCCGCGACCTCAGTCGCCAAGTAAACGCCACGGCCGATGGGCAGCACCCCCTGGCTGTTGTGCTTAGTTGCATCGACTCCCGTACCCCTGCCGAACTGATCTTTGATCTGGGTATGGGAGACATCTTCAGCGTCCGCATCGCTGGGAATGTAACGAGTCGAAAGGTACTCGGAAGCTTGGAATTCGGGTGCGCCGTGGCCGGGGCCAAACTCATTCTCGTCATGGGTCACACTCGGTGTGGGGTCGTGACTGCTGCTGTCAATCTCTTTGGCTCGACCCGAACTGCCTCCGAGGCCACGGGCTGCCAGCACCTCGACCACATCATTCTCGATATTCAACAATCGATCGACCCGCTCGTTTGCCAAGGCGTAGAGCAACAGCCGGCGTCCGAGAAGGAGTCGCTCGTCAATGCCGTGGCCCGTCGCAATGTGGAGCGTGTGGTCGAAGCGGTCTTCCAGCAGAGCAGGACGCTCAACGACCTCGTCCAAGATGGGCGCATCAAGATCATCGGCGCGATGTACGATGTCGTCACCGGCAACATCGAATTCCTAGCAGCTTCGGCGGATAGTCCTGTTGAGAAGGGCGGTGGCAAGTAGAGTTCTTGGGGTACCAGTTTTTGTGCTAAACCTGCCATTGCAGCAAACGGGCAATCTCCTCAAAGCTAAGGGCACCCATCCAAATAGTAGAAACATCTCAATCAGATAAAATAAGTACTTTTGATTTCCTTGATAGTGATATTTAAGTAGGCCAATACGATTTCCCCTGACCGGTGGCCTAAAGCGTCACTCCTAAAAACTTCTAATAAATTCTTATATATGATTTGCCCATTTAATTGTTTGTGATCAAATGGAATCATCTAAGAAGGTTTGGCTTTCAATCTGCGACTTGTCGTCGCTGGAGATAGATAGTGCAGGTATGTAGCAGTCACGGAGTTTAACCTTATGCGTCTGATTCTCTCTTCGGTCCTCGCGCTTGTGTGGGCGGTCGCCATCGTGGCAGGCCCGCCTGCGAAAGAGGATGTCGTTCCTGCTCTCCAGAAGGGCGGCTATGTTCTGTTCATCCGTCACCCACAGACCAACTCTGATCAGGCCGACACCGATCCTCTCAACCTAGAGAATGTCAAGGCTCAGCGGCAGCTCACGGATACGGGCCGCGAGCAGGCCAAGGCGATTGGGGTAGCCCTCAAGCAACTCAAAATCCCTGTCGGCAAGGTGCTGGCAAGCAAGTTCTTCCGCGCGCAACAGGCAGCCAAGTTATTAGGCTTGGGCGAAGTGGAAGCTATCCTCGACATCACTGAGGGAGGTCTGGTTGTGTCGCCCAAGGAGAATCAGCGGCGGGCAGAGGCGCTTCGCAAACTGCTCGGCACGGCTACACCGGAGGGCAAGAACATCCTCATCGTCAGCCATAAGCCGAACCTGCAAGATGCGGCGGGCAAGGAGTTCGGCGACTTGGGCGAGGGCGAAGTCGTCGTGTTCCAGCCACTCGGCGAGGGCAAGTTCAAGTTGGTCGCCCGAGTCGCCACACCTTCTATTTGGTTCGAGTGGGTCAAGTAGCCGGGCAGCAAAGAAGTGACTAACCAAATGGGTCCGTTCGGTGAAAACCCTTCTTGCGGGGTATGTTAGCCTTGGAGTTTTCAATAACTCGAAGGAGAACAAGCAATGTCGATTACAAAAAATCCCAGATCAGAACAACGCTGGCGGGATATTATCAAGGATTGTCAGGAGAGCGGCCAATCAATCCGGTATTATTGCCTACGGCGTGGAATCTCAGAAGGAGCATTTCATTACTGGCGTAAAAAAATACTCCGCCAATTAGAACCAAAACTACACCAGTCCCAAACTCCAACCTTTGTTCCTGTGCGTTTGCTAAATCAAACAAGTTTTCGAATCAAGGTGCATTGCCCATCGGGACATAGGGTGTCCATTGCCGGAATGGACAACCAAACATTATCAGCATTATTTTCATCTCTAGGTGGAGGTGCATCATGC
>JBDNHI010000152.1:0-36637 GCA_041694635.1 Gemmataceae bacterium
GCAAAAGGTCCCATAGCGGCATTAAGCACGGTACGGCTTTCGAGTGATTCAAGGTTCAATCTTTTGGAGAAAGATTTGCGAACATTTTTCTTGCTAGAAGTGAAATTGAACATTAGAAATCCTCAGATAGGTTTAGAAAACAAGAGTGTCACGAACTCTTCTACGATAACCGTAGGTCAAAGTTTGCAGTTGTCAAAAAACTTTAAGTAAATTTTACAAAATAATCGGAATAATTGGAATTGATTAACCAATGAATCTATTAAAAAATTCATAGTTTTGTATGTAAGTTGAGCTATAGTATCGACTTGTGGCTTAAAGAAGTGTTAAATAAAAAGATGTGTAAAGTCTAAAGATTTAAATCGCTGGGCATACGCCAATCCCCACGGGGAGAAAGGCTAACAGAACCCACCTTTGGCCCGTCGGGCAGGGCACTGCGTTTAAACTGCTGAGTTAAAAAACGAGTCATAAACTTATCTAACCAAAGTTTTAACTCTATATAGGTATAAGTCTTATGGAATTTAGCTTGGTTTGCTAAAAAAAGTATCTTCTCGGGCGAGAAGGAATTTCGAATCCAATGGTAAAGGAAAAAATCGTGCAGCTCATAGGGGCCAACGGTTCCTTCCGTAGATTGAATTTCTTGGTCATTTTCTCCCAAAGGCAATAATTCAGGAGAAATTACGGTTTGAGCAATATCAAGCAAAATAGTTCGAATGGGTTCATCATAAACTTGATCCGCAGCCCATTGCACCAAAAACTTTACCAAGGTTTTTGGTATAGAACTGTTGGGATTATACATACTCATATGATCTGCATTATAAGTGCACCACCCCAAAGCAAGTTCCGAAAGGTCTCCTGTTCCTATAACGAAACCGCTATTCATTAAAAGTGAAGTTCGCCTTCGTGCTTGAATGTTTTCAAAGGTTAAATCATTGCGATTACTTGCAGGGACCTTGGGCAAGATTTGTAAAAAAGAGTTGTAATCCATAGTTTGGATTTCAATTCCAAAAGGTTTATGATTAAGCACTTTCATTTCTTCAAAGCAAAGTGGCCTGATATCGATTTCAGTAAAAGTAACGCCTAATGCTACCATTAGTTTTTTTGCATTGGAAAGAGTTCGGGAACTGGTGCCAAACCCTGGCATAGTAAAAGCCTTTAGCCTATTAAAAGAAAGATTTAATTTTTCCAAGGTCTTACAGGTAACAAGAAGTGCAAGGGTGGAATCAAGGCCTCCAGAAACCCCAAGGGTAAAGGGAATGTTGCCTCTGCTTCCTAATCTTTTTGCAAGGCCAGCAATTTGGATTTGAAAAATTTCATCGCAACGATCCCGCAATTCGATTGAATGTGCTGGTACGAAAGGATGAGGAATAATCTCTCTTAGTAGTCGGTGGGAAGAATCTTGAGGTTCAAAAGTACCTGCACCTTGAAGTTTAAATCCAATTTTGCGAAAAGATTTAGAATGATCGTGGGCATTGTCAGCCCAAGTGCCTGTAAACCTGCGATTATTGTTAATGCGTTCAAGATCAATTTCAGCAATTAACTCGCTATCTGTTCTGCTAAAGCGCTGGTTTTCAGCAATAAGTTGGCCATTTTCCGCTATGATGCAATGCCCGCCAAAGACAAGATCCGTGGTCGATTCTAGCACCCCGCTTGATGCATAAGCATACGATGCAATGCACTGTGCAGAGTGCCCCAGAACTAAATTTTTTCGATAAGGCGCTTTACCTATGATTTCGTTACTTGCTGAAAGATTGGTAAGAAGCGTCGCCCCTGCTAGTGCTTGAAACGAGCTTGGAGGAATGGGAACCCACAGATCTTCGCAGATTTCAACTCCGACAACCAATTCGGGGAAATCTTCTGCCACAAATAACAAATCAGTGCCTACAGGAATCGATTGACCAAATAGCATAACCTGTTTAGAAAGCAGGTTTGAGGCGGGGGAAAAGTAACGCCTTTCGTAAAACTCTTTGTAAGTAGGCAAATAAGTCTTTGGAACAATTCCCAGCACTTTGCCTTTGTGTATCACCAGAGCACAGTTAAATAATTGGGAATCGATGGTAAGCGGGGCCCCTATAAGTGCTAGCCCATCGAAAATTGATTTGGTGGATTCAATCACCGAAGCAAGGCCAATCATTGATGTTTCAAGCAAAGAAGTTTGATGAAAAAGATCGGCACAGGTGTAGCCCGTAATGCTAAGTTCGGGGAAGAGGGCCAACCCACATTTTTTTGCCTGAGCTTGTTCCAATAGTTTGATATGTTGACGGGAATTAAATAAACAATCAGCCAAGCCTAGCTTGGGAGAATAAACAGCGATTTTGAAAAACCCAAAGCCCATTGTCAGCCTTTTAAAGATCAGAGTTCACCTTATAGTATTAGACCTATAATCTTATTTTATGAGGTGATAGTGAAATCTAAAAACAAATTAATTGGTAGATATTCCAAGAAAAGAAGAATCCGCACCATTAATTGCTATTTTTGGAACAAAGGTGCTAGTTCAAGGGTGTTAAAAGGGCCTTTTGAGGAAGGTGTGCTTTCATAAGAAAGATGCAGTTTAAGCGTTGCGGGTTCAAAAACCATCGTTTGTAAGGTATCGTTTCCTAAATTTACCGTGTCTAAATACTCCATTACACTTGCCATACTAATTTTAGAATCAGGAATCCTAAGTTCTTCTAAAATGCTAAACCTTTGAAACGAACGCCTTACATTAATTGGAAAGAAAGGTTTGATTTCTGCACTGCAGAAATGGTTGCAGCATACCACTACCCCTTCCTTCGACTTCCGTTCTAAAACTTGATCGGGTGTGACTTCGAAAACCGCAGAACGCTTTCGATCCGCAATCAGAAGGTTGGTCGTGCTAGTTCGTGGTAGCTTTTTTAAAAGCTCGAATGCTTCCTCTACGGTGGCACACTCTTCCAATATTTGTCTATAACACATAGCATAGGGCACACCATCATAATTAAACTTTCTAAGACCCGGCTTGATGTCTATTACTTCGTGAATTGCCAAGCAAAGCCCATCTTGATTCATTCCAGAAAGTGAACCGATAAGCCCCGGAAATCCTATTGCAGCAAAAGCCTTCTTCTTTTCTGGCTTATAGACAGTGACTAAAGTGTATTGGTTCATATAGCCCAAAGAAGGGTAATCAAGGTTCCTCCCCATAAGCATTCCACGAGTGGTACTTTGACTTGGCTCAATCGCAATGCCAGAACAGGCTACGATTTTTTTCAAATCAAAAAGAGTATTGCCTACAACCAATTCTTCTTTGCTAACCCCAGAAAATTTTGAAATAGCGTTCAACTCATCAAGGTAGGCCTGAGGAAAAAAAGCAGTCATTCGCTGGCCTGCCTTGGCAAAAAAAATCCATAAAAACTCAACACCAAAATGATTCAAAACATCCCGCGGATATTTAGCTGCCTTGGGGGCAGCTTTCACCGCTAACTTTCCGATGGCTTCACCCATCTGTTCTGGCGTCCCTTTTACTTCTAATACCGCAATGTTGTTGATGTAACTAATCTTCCCGTTTGCCGTGCTAGTTTTCTCCGGGTAACGAAACACTTCCGGCTTTTCTAAAGGCCGGATTGCGCCACTTCCTAATAAAATTGCTGTCGTAAAAGCTAAAAATAGTGAGATATTCATATTTCTTCCTATCCTTTTCCTAGACTCCACTTCCATTCCTTTATGAAAAATACCAATATAATGGCAAGAAGTCAGCACGACTTAGGCTTATTTAAGGAGAATGGTTTTGAAATATGCAGTTCTGGGCGCGTTTGGCCAACTTGGTCGGGACCTTTGCCCCATCCTTATGGATACTGTTTTTTCCTTAGACCGTTCAAAAATAGATTTAGCTGTTCCCGAGACCATCACTAAATGCCTCGATGAACTTCAACCTGATATTGTGGTGAATTGTGCTGCTTATAACTTGGTTGATAAAGCTGAATCTGACCCACAAAGTGCAATGCAAGTGAATGCTTGGGGGTTGGCAGAACTTGCAAAGTGGTGCAATAAAAATGATAAATATTTAGTTCACTACAGTAGCGATTATGTTTTTGGCCTAGACCAAAATAGAACAGCCCCTTTCTTAGAATCGGATAAACCTGGCCCGGTTAGTAACTATGGAATTAGCAAGTTGGCAGGCGAATATGTGGTGAGCGCAAATTGTCGCAACCATTTAATCATCCGCACCTGTGGACTTTATGGAGTATGGGGGAGCGGGGGCAAAGGAGGAAATTTTGTGGAAACAATGCTTAAAGTTGCTGCGCAAGGCAAGCCGTTAAAAGTGGTTTCAGATCAGTTCTGCACCCCAACCTATACCAAAGACCTTGCTGCAGTTTCAGCAAGCTTGATAAAAACTAAGGCCAAGGGACTTCTACACTTAACCAACCAACAATCCTGTACTTGGTTTGATTTTGCCCAAGCTATTTTTGAAATTTCCCAATCAAATGCTTCCCTTTCTCCAATAAACTCCAAGGATTTTAATGCCCCCGCACGCAGGCCAAGTTACAGTGTGCTTAACTCTGCCCGTAATTCTGAATTAGGTTTTCCCCCTATGAGAACTTGGAAAGAAGCACTAAAAGATTATCTCAAAGAAAGAAAAACTAAACCATCTTTAGGATAAAACAATTCTTAAAAAATGCAGCTTGCTTGTTGGCATCAAACGAGATTTGGTTATACTACTAATTGGAAATGATTGATAGTTCCCTAGGAAAGTTTTTAATTCAATTATGAGCTCTCCAGAAAATAATATTGAATCTATATCAGGAAAACCTGAGGGGGAAATTGATCCCCCCAAAGGCGAAAACCTTAGAAAGCAATCTTCCGATCGTAGAAGGGAATTTATCCCCGTCGTGGTTGAAAGGCGTACCGGTCTCGATCGAAGAATCGAATCTGAAAAACGCAGAATGGTTGACCCAGTAACCTTCGAAAAACAATACAACAGCGACGAAGTCGCATTTATGAATGCTATGGATCAATACAAGCGCTCGAATCGTAGGCCATTTCCTACCTGGAGCGAAGTGCTTGAAGTTTTGGTTTCGCTTGGATACCGCAAAGTAGAAGAAGCCAAACCCTTGCCCGGTCTGCCTGTAAAAATTGAATCCAAAGAAACGCCAGAGTTTTAATCACCTTCGGCATCAATTTCGAGCCCCACCGCACGCATTAACTCTAAAGCGTTAGAATGTCTTACAACGCCCGGCTTCATCTTGTAATCAAAATTAAGATTTCCTTCTTCAAACCGATCTGCAAAATGTGTGTTGATTGCATTAGAAATAGATTGATCAGCAATTGCAGCAAGGGAGAGGTCATGTGTTGTAACAATACCAATAGCAGACCTTCGAATAAGGCCTTTGAGAACGCCAGAAGCCCCTAACTTTCGGTCGTGAGAGTTGGTGCCGCTGAAAATTTCATCTAATAAAAAGAAGACAGGAACTATGCCATCTGCGAGGTCAACAACTTGCCTGACACGCTGGATTTCTGCATAAAACCTAGATTTTCCCTCCGCAAGAGAATCTTGGATTTTTAAAACCGCAGCAAGTGCCATAGGCGAAATTTTCATACTCTTGGCTTTAACTGGCCCGCCTGCAAAAGCTAATACGGTATTAATCCCCACGGTTCTAAGATAGGTGCTTTTGCCCGACATATTGGAACCGCTGATAATCATAAGTTTTGTTTTGGAGTCCATCTCTAAATTGTTTCGAACGCAGGTATCTTTGCTCATCAAAGGGTGTCCAAGAGCGTTGGCGTGGAAGAAAGATTTTTCCTGAGAAAGTTCTGGGAAAATGTCGTCTGGGTTTTCAAATGAATAATTAGCAAAAGAATTCAGAGCTTCAAATTGACCAACCGTTTTCATCCAAGTACTAATATGCTTGCCGTTCGTATTGCGCCATTGCTCGAGCCCGTAGCCCACGACGATTTTCCAGTTAAGTAAAAAACCTATGGGAGAAAACATTAGGTTCTTAAGAGCATTAGAAAGATCAATCCAAATAGCTAGATTAGAAATTAGAATAGAAGGAGGTGACTTTGTTGCCTTTTCTTGAATTCGATTTTTCATTTCCTTAAGCATAGTGGAGTTGAAATTGGTGTTTTCAAGAAAAGCCAAGGCTCGGGATAAAACACCAAATGCCCCTGTGTTTAAGTCGACGCCCTGATAAATCTTTGCCATCGGGTTAGATAAAATTGCGTGAAGCAAAATATTAGCAAAGATGGCAATGCCTAAAGGGAGAAGTCCAAGACTCAAAACCAAACAAGCGTGAACAGCAAATAAAGAAAATCCTGCCAGTGTTAAAGCAATGACTAATGGGACTTTAGAGGAAAGGTGAGGAGGATTAGCACCCCATTCGACAAGGGTTTCAATATCCGCAAGGTTTTTTGGGCCGCCCGAACGGGCGTTCATTTCTTGCCTAAGGGTAAGCAAGGGGGTGAGTTCTTTAATCGCATCTTGCCTAGGGATGATTTCGGTTGAATCGGTTGGAAGTTGCAACCATTGTGCAATAGTTTTTTCGCCAACGAGGGTTCGTGCAATGCTGATAAGTTCAAAGAGTGATCCTGGTCCAAAAATATCGAGGTCGTCTGCATAAGGATGGTTTTTAATTCTAAAGCGTTGCCCCTGACTTCCTTTTCCTTGCCATTGGTATTTGAGCCTTGCAATTCCCGATTGATAAAATTCGAGGTTACGAGCGACATCTTGCCAAGCCTTTGTAACTTTTTCGTGCAGAATTAGAAGTGCGAAAAAAGGTGGAAGCATAGCAAGAAGCCACCAAGCAGAAAAGTTGTTTTGCCCAAGGCTTAGCCAGCATAAGACTACGAATAAAAGAAACCAAACGATTCGCCCCTGACCAAACAAGCTTTCCCAACGGGCCAAAGTTTGATTTTTCAGCAAGAATTCTTTTTCTTTTGCTTCATAAAGTAAAAGAGGGTTCTGTTCTGTTTGTGGTTGGGTAATCGTTTGCATAATCTCATAATCAGTACGATAAAATCTAAGATTCTTTTTACAAGTTTGTCTGACTAGATGCCCTAAAAATAAGTAAGGAATTTGGAAATCTAAAGGTTGTTGTATTAAAAGTCCGATTTTGCAGTCCCCCTCTAAAAAGATTACCCATTGTTTCCATTTTTGTTTGATTGACTAACACTTAAGGTAAAGGTACTTTAAAAGGGTTAAGCCCACCTAAAGGGAAAGTAAAAATGATAAGAGTTGATGCTAAAAAGGCGGCCCATTTTTGTGATGGGTTTACACGCCGAGATTTTATCCACGCAGGGGCTCTTCCCCTTATAGGATTAACCTATCCCGGTTTCCTTGCGAAAAAAGCTGCGGGCGCTGTCACAGATACCGATGTAAATTGCATTATGCTTTTTCTGGTGGGCGGGCCTAGTCATATCGATACTTGGGATCCAAAACCAAATGCACCCGAAGAAATTCGTGGCCCTTTTAAAACCATCCAAACCAAGGCCCCGGGTATTCGCATAACTGAAATTTTTCCCAAACTTGCCTTGCAGATGGATAAGGTTTCACTTGTCCGTTCTGTTTATCATACAGCCAGTGCGGTGCACGACTCGGGCCACCAAATGATGCAAACCGGTCGCCTTTTTTCAGGCGGAATGGAGCATCCCCACGCAGGTTGTGTTCTAACTTATTTGAAAGGCCAGCGTGGTGAAGTTCCTGGCCATGTTCTTATCCCAAAACCTATTGGTCGCACAGGCGGAAATATGCCCCACGGCCAAACCGCCGGTTACCTAGGTAAACAACACGACCCTTTTGTTCTTGATGCAGATCCTTCTATCAAAGATTTTAAAGTCCCCGATTTACTTCCCCCCGACTACATCACCTCTATCCGTGCTGATCGTAGGCGTAAACTTCGAGATTCGGTAGATGCTAATATCAAGGCCTTTGAAAAAGATGCCAAATCTCAACAGTTCGATGATAATTACAACCTTGCCTATAAGCTTATGACCAGCCCTAAAGCCCGAGAAGCCTTTGCTCTAAATCAGGAAACAGATTCAATGCGGGACAGGTATGGCAGAACGAGGTTTGGGCAATCTTGCCTTTTGGCTCGAAGGCTGATCGAACGAGGTGTAAGATTTGTAACCGTGAATATGTTTGAAACGGTATTTGATGAAATTACTTGGGATATCCACGGATCTAAGCCCTTCACAGATATTGCAGAAATGTCGAAGGTGGTCGTACCAAATTTCGATCAAGCCTTCAGTACGCTGATGGATGATTTATCCGACCGTGGATTATTAAAAAATACGATAGTGACAGCTTTAGGAGAGTTTGGCCGTACGCCAAAGGTTAACCCCGCAGGTGGCCGTGATCATCACCCCGGTGTTTGGACAATATTAATGGGCGGAGGCCCGATTAAAGGTGGGAGGGTGGTAGGGGAATCAGATGAGCTAGGATATGCCCCCAAGACTAGGCCAATTTTGCCCGGAGAAGTTGCTGCTACTCTTTTCAAAGCGTTTGGCTTAGACCCACACCACGAATTACCCGGCCCACAAGGTCGACCTATTCCTTTGGTCGATTTTAACCTGAATCCAATTAAAGAGCTTTTTTAAGAGCCCATTACCAACAGGCGGATGCACCTTATGAACAAGGCGATTTTTATTCTAAAACCTCTATTGATTGCGGTGTGTTTTATATTCATAGAACCAACCTTTGCATTTGCTGCAAAAGTTACGGTGCTACCTGCACGCATCGATTTAGAGGGAAATGGTGAGTTACATTCGGTTTTTATCGGGCTAGAGCAAGATGGCTCGATCGTATCTGATCTTACAACAGAATCAGAATTCTCAAGCTCAAATGCCAGCATATTCACCGTAGATAAAGCTGGAAAAATAAAAGCTGTGGCTGATGGAAATGCGGTTTTAAATGTGAAAACAAAAGTGGGAGATGCCACGGCTTCCATTACAGTAAAAAACGCAACTGAACCTGCTAAGGTAAGTTTTGAAAACGAAATCATTCCTGCTATGACTCGAGCAGGGTGTAACTCTGGGTCTTGTCACGGTGCCCTAGCTGGCAAGGGTGGTTTGAAATTGTCACTTCGTGGTTACGATAGCGCTGCCGATTTATTCGTGCTGACTAGGCAGGCAAATAGTCGCAGGATCGATTGGAAAAACCCCGAAGATAGTTTGTTGCTAGCGAAAGTATCGTTAAAAATACCTCACGGAGGAGGTAAAAAGTTCCCTTCAAATCATCCCGATTATCAATTATTCAAAAATTGGATTTCTCAGGGTTCCTTGCCTTCTCCTACCAATGAGCCAACTGTTATTTCAGTCGAGGTTATTCCAAACAAGCTTAGACTTAAAATAGATGATAAAATTAAAATGCTTGCTAGGGCTAAATACTCCGATGGTAGAATACGCGATGTTTCTAACTGGGTTAGGTTTTCCTCTAGCGAAGAACAAGTGGCCTCGGTTGACCAAGATGGCATAGCTCAAGTTTTAGGCAACGGCGAAGCTAGTATTATCGCTTTATTTGCAAATTATGCCGGACTATCAGCCATCGTTTCTCCGTTTACTAGCAAGTTGCCCCCAGATTTTATTAGCAAAAACCCTTCTCATAATTTTATCGACCACCATATCCTGACCAAGTTGTTTGAACTGCAACTCGCTCCATCTGGGCAATGTTCCGATGCAGAATTTATAAGACGGTTATATCTAGATATGGCAGGTGTTTTGCCAAATGAAAAAGAATTACAAGCATTCCTTATCGATGCTCGAGTCAATAAAAGAGAATTGCTTGTAGATGCTTTATTGCAAAGGCCAGAAACTACCGACTACTGGTCTTACAAGTGGTCCGATATGTTTCTAATTTCAACTCGTAATCTTAATCAGCAGGCGGTCTGGGCTTTTTATCAATTCATCCGAAAATCAGTAGCTGATAATGTGAAGTGGGACCAATTTGCCAAATCTGTTCTTACGGTAAAAGGTAGTAATCTTAGTCAAGGTGCAGCCAATTACTTTGTCCTTCATAAAGATATTACCGATCTAACCGAAACCACCGCGGTCACTTTTATGGGGATGTCGCTTACCTGCGCGCGTTGTCATAACCATCCGTTGGAAAAATGGACTCAGGATCAGTATTGGGGAATGGCAAGCTTATTCGCTCGGGTAGGTATAAAAAATGGCGATGTCCTAAACGAAACCCTGATCGAAAGTTATCCTGTGGGGGAAGTTTTGCATCCAAGAAAAGGTATTGCAATGCCAGGGACCCCTCTTGATGGTCAAGCGATGAAAGTAGATAGTAATTTAGATCCGCGGGAAATATTTGCAGATTGGCTAACTGCGAAAGAAAACCCTTTTTTTGCCCGCGCCATTGTGAACCGAGTTTGGCGAAACTTTATGGGCAGAGGACTCATCGAAGCAGAAGACGACCTCCGGCTTACTAACCCTGCCTCTAACCTACCGTTGCTTGATGCTCTTAGTTCTGATTTTATCAAAGATGATTATGATATGCGAAAACTAATGCGGAAAATTGTCCTCTCTGCTGCGTATCAGCGTTCTTCTATACCTAATGGACTTAATGTTTCAGATGATCGTTTCTACTCTAAATTCTTGACCCGCAGATTAAAAGCCGAAATTCTTCTCGATGCTTGTTCTGAGGTTACCGGTGTTCCTACTCCTTTTAATCAGATCTTAAGCCGGGCCGGAGATGCAAAAACTGCTTATCCTGGCTATCCAATTGGCTTACGAGCTTTGCAATTACCCGATGCTTCTGTCGTCTCCAGATTTCTCGAAGCCTTTGGCAGACCCGAGCGGGCCCAGGCCTGTTCCTGCGAAAGGCAACAAGATTCTACCGTAGGGCAAGCTCTTCATGTATTTAATGGCAACACCCTTAACGAAAAACTTCGGTCGATAGATTTCATAGGAAGTCAGTGGCAAAGTTCTGATCTCTCTAATGAAAAAATCGTGGAACGAGTTTTCCTTAGGGCTTTATCCAGAAAACCAAACCTTGATGAACAATCTCGCTTCCTTCATATCCTTGATGCCCCTGATGCAAAAGATCCCAAATCCAAACGAGAAGCAATCGAAGATCTGTTCTGGGCAATTCTTAACTCCAAGGAATTCGTTTTTAATCACTAAATATTAAAGGGTTCTTCGATGTTTTTAGGTTCTACCATTTCATTGATTGCTTCTGTTTTACTTTTAAATCAAGCGCCTGCAGTAAAACCAGATCCAGTTCGAGCTGTTTTGTTTTCTCATGATGACAAAACCATTATTGCTGCTAAAGAAAATCAAGTTCTTCTGATTAATAAATCGGATGCGGTGGTTCTTGACCGTTTAACATTGGATAGCCCCACGGTTTCTGCTCTTGCATTTTCTTCCGATGGAAAAACACTTGCTATTGCCTCTGGTAAAGTTGGTGTATCAAGCGAAATTGTAATTCACACCCTAGCTAATAATAAATTCTCCACCAAGCCACTTTTTCAATTCAAGGCCCATAACGATTTGATTCAATCCGTTGTATTTAGCCCAAATGGTAATCAACTTGTTACCTGTAGTTATGACCGTTCGGTGAAAATATGGTCGGCTTCTGATGCCAAATTGCTTCAGGAATTAAAGGATCATAGCGATGCTGTTTATTCGGTCGCTTTTAATAAAGATGGCACTATGTTAGCATCAACAGGCGCTGATCGCGCTGTCAAAATTTGGAACACAAGTTCTTGGAAAAAACTTCACGCTCTTAGCGACTCTACCGATTGGGTTTATACCTTGGCTTGGAGTCCAACAACTAATCAACTTCTTGCTGCAGGAGTTGATCAAAGTATTCGAGTGTGGAATGTAGAACCAGAATCTGCAAAGCTTTTGCTTTCTGCTTATGCACATACGAAAAGTGTTGTTAAAGCAACTTGGACTTCTGATGGGGCTAGAATAATTTCCATCGGAGAAGATAAAGTTTGGAAAATCTGGGATGCAACAAAGCTAAATGAAATTAAAACTTTCCCTGCTTTTTCTGATGTTCCTTCCGTTCTCGCCCTTTCTAAAGATAACTCTTTCGCTGCTATTGGCCGAGTAGATGGAAAACTTGATCTTTTTGATTTGAAAACAGGCAAGTCTATGCGGGTCTTAATTCCTTTTAAGCAACCCAAAGCAGAAATAAAAAGTATTGACCCAGCTTTTATTACCCTAGGAAAACCAACAACTTTTACCATCAAAGTTGATCATCTTGATTCCCCTTTGGTTGCTTCTACTTCTACAAAAGGGTTTACGCTTACTTTATTAAAAAATAATTTGAAAAATGAAATTAAACTTGAGGGTCAAACCGGCCCATCTGCATCTTCTGGGGTTTGTAATATCCTACTTAAAAATACTTTTGGGCAAGAGTTAAATATTGATCTTGAAGTCGATCGATTTTTACGAATCGAAGAGCAAGAACCTAATGATTCGCGACTTACAGCTCAACCTCTGCATCTTCCTTGCACCCTAAAAAGTGCATTACAAAGGGCAGGGGATTGCGATTGGTTTTCTGTTGAAGCGGTACTAGGTCAAGAATTAGCAATTCAACTTCAAACCGAAAAAGATGATAAGGTTTTTAATCCTGTTATGCAATTAGTAAATCCCGAAGGAGTGGTGGTTTCTGAATCTTCTAATGGCTGGATTGCTCATTCTTGTTCCTTGAAAGGCCGTTATTCAATCGAAGTTAGGGATCGCGATTATCGGGGTGGGCCAACCCTTGGTACTTACCGCCTTCACCTAGGAAACTTTCCTATTGTTACTTCGGTTTTTCCCCTTGGTGCACAAGCTGGAAAAGAAATAACTTGGATGCTTCAAGGAGTTGGGCTTAATGGCAAAAATAATATCAAAGCTACCATTCCTATTTCTTATAAAGCTGGTAGTACCATTCCCTTTGAACAACTTTTTCCTGGCATCTTTTCGGTTACAGGCAAAACAATTCTTGTTTCTGATGTGCCAGAAATAATTTATAAACAAAACGAAGCTATCTCTCTCCCGGGGGTTGGAAATGCTTTGTTTTCTTCTGCAACAGATATACATTTATGGAAGTTTTATGCAAGAAAAGGTCAAAAAGTATTCGTCGAAACTTTGGCCTCTCGAATTGGTTCTAAGGTTGATACTTATCTTGAAATCCTTGATGCTATGGGCAAGCCTATCCCCCGACTTGTCCTCCGAGGCTTGGCGAAAACTTTAACCGTTTTTCGCGATCACGATTCTGCTAACCCCGGTATTCGTATCGAAAATTGGAATGAATTAGCTGTTAATGACTTCGTACTTGTAGGCAATGAACTGATGAAAATTCGCGCTTTGCCTCGCAACCCCGATGATGACTGCAGATTTTATACCATCGATAATAAGCGCCTTGGTTTTGAAGGTACAACTCCTGTGCATCATTTTCTTGGGCAGCCAATGTATAAGGTTTCGCTTAATCTACCTGGTCGCACTTTTCCCCCAAACGGGTTGCCACAAGTTACACTGTTTTATCAGAATGATGATGGTGGACCCAAGCAAGGTAAAGATTCTTTACTTGAATTTGATCCCCCAGCAGATGGAACATATCTCATTCGGGTGCGTGAAATGCAAGGTAGATCGGGGCCAGATTATGGCTATCGATTGTTGCTGCGAGAACCAAACCCAGATTTTAATTTGCGTATAACGCCATTAAAAACACAACCAGCACTTGGTTCTGGTATTGCTATGAATGTAGATATAGACCGCTTTGATGGATTTGATGCGCCAGTGGATTTAAAAGTAAGCGGATTACCTGAAGGATTTCAAGCCCCGAATTTAACTATTCCCCGAGGGGAACTGTCAGTAAACTTTAGTCTTTTTGCTTCTTTAAAAGCAAAAAATCCTGCTAAAGGTTTTGGCAAATGGACTATCAAAGCCTCATCCCAATCAAACGGAAAACTTATTGAAAAAAGTATTTTGCTAGAGGCACCTACTTTAGGAGAACCAGGCGACCTTCGAACTTTTACTGAGGCACAAGAAGTTATTGCCAAGAAAGGGGCTGCAATTAAAATTTTGGTGAAAATTGAAAGGCTTAACGGGTTTAATGCCCGTGTTCCACTCGAAATTAAGGGGCTTCCACACGGCGCAACGGTCCTTGATGTTGGGTTAAATGGAATTTTAATATTGCCAGGCCAAGTCGAGCGCCTAGTAACTATTCAGGTCGAACCGTGGATGCAACCAGGTGTTTATCCTTTTGTCGTCTTTTCGAAGCAGGAAGGTAAAAACCGAGAATTTGCTGCCCAAACCGTCATTATGAAGGTTGTGGAATAGTGTTCTTTGGTTGTTTTGGAATCTCTGGCATCTTTAATTTTCCTAATGGACCCATTGCGGTCGTGGTAATTCTAAGCAAGGGGTATCGTTCAATCAGTTGCTGAATTTGCCTAAGGTTCACTTTTTCAAAGGCTTGCAAGTCTTCATCAATAGATTTATACCTACGGAGATAAACCCAAGTCATCCCTATTTCTAAAAGTCGGTTCATTGTTTTTTCACCGGAACGAACTAAGCGTGAAAGAACTTTACTTTTTGCTTGATCTAATTCTTCTTCAGTGATTCCCTTGGCAATAAGGGTGTAAAGTTGCTTGATAGTGATGTCAAGATTCTTGGCAGTTTTTTTTGGGTCAGATGAAAAGGAGGTGTAAAAAGCCCCTGCACCATCATACTCGTGGAAAGTACAGTCTGCAGATTCTGCTAGGCCATTATCAACCAAGGCCCAATAAAGACGACTTCCCGAACTGTCGCCTAGGATCATTGCAAATAAGTTTGCAGCATAGCGCAAGGGGGATGCTGCTGGCGGACCGGGGGAAATCATAACCACATTTTGCTGGGTTGCTGTTTCCTTTTCGATAATTTTAAAATCACCCGAGCCTGAGGTTTGTCTAATATTATCGCGCCTTGCTAGCCCTGTTTTCCAAGAACCACAGAGTTTCTCGGCCTTGGCAGAAAACTTTCCCCAATCAAAATTCCCCGTTGCCACCAAGGTTATGTTTGACGCTAAATACCTGCGCTGAAAATAATCAACCATCTGGTCGCGTTTTAAATCGGTGACACTTTGCGTCGTACCTAGCACGCTATTTCCCAGCGGATGATCTGCAAAGAAAAGTTTTTTTGCGTGATCAAAAACCATCCAGCCTGGGTTATCTTCATACATTCCGATTTCTTCAATGATAACTTTTTTTTCCATTTCAAAATCGGCACTTCGTAACGATGGGCGCATAATATCTGCAAGTAATTCCGTTGCATCTTGATGATATTCGGGGAGGGTCGACGCATAATAAACCGTGTTTTCTTCACTGGTGAAGGCGTTGTAGTTGGCACCAATCTTGTCGAAATCTTTATTGACCGTGGCAGCATCACGCTTTTTTGAACCCTTAAACAACATGTGCTCAAGGAAATGGCTTACCCCTGATTCTGCAGAAGTTTCATCTCTTGAACCAGTCCGCACGAAAAATCCGACCGCTGCGGATCTTGCCTCAGGAATCACTTCCCCTATGATTGTTAAACCGTTCAAACATTGTTGTTGATAAAATGGCACGATGAATTTCCTTTATGAATATTGAATTATTCTTTGTATTTAAGTGCTTTGCTTCCCAAAGTTACCACGGTGAATTCTTTTGGATTTGTTCGCTTTATATGCTCTAATATCGACTTGGTAGTTATCGAATCTATGGATTTTTGCACTTCTTCTAGCGGCCTTATCTTGCCTAAATAATACCAGTCAACTGCTATGGATCCTGCTCGGGCCGAACTCGATTCTTCTTGTATTAGCATCGAAGATTTAAGGCCAATCTTTAGCCTTTTTACTTCATCTTCTTTGACACCCTTGGTCATATTTCTTATCTGCTTGATGGTGACATCAAGTGTTTCCTGTGCTTTTTCTGTAGTAGTTCCTGCATAACAAATGATTGCTGCAACTTCTTTGAAATTTTGATAGGTTGCCCATACCGAATAGCATAAGCCCCGTTTTTCTCTAACCTCGGTAAACAAACGAGAACTCATTCCGCCACTCAATATATTTACCGCGCCAATTGCAGCATAATATTCTTTGTGACCAACCGGTACAGATGGATAGGCGATTCCTATCTGTAGTTGTTGGGTTTCTTTGGTGATATGAGTGACACCCCCTATACCTGGGGTAAGTTTAATTGCGGGTAATTCTGTTGATTTCCATTTACCAAATAACTTTTCAACTTGATCCTTAAGTGGTTCCCATTCGACATTTCCAGCAACAGAAATTATCGACCCATTAGGTCGGAAATGTTTTTTCCAAAACTTACTTAATGCATCGTGTGTGATGGCATTGATGCCATTGATGGTACCTCTGCGATCATTTCCTAAAGGTGAGGGGAAATGATTTTTTCGTAGCGCCAGCATGACTTTCTGCTTTGGTTCATCTTCGATAGATTGAATATCTTGAATTGCAAGCATTTTAACTGAATCAAGCTCTTCTTTTGGAAGCAAGGGCTTTAAAATAATATCAGCAAAAAGATCGATAGCTTTAGGTAAGTTGCGAGCTAAAGTCCCGCCCCATAAGCGTATATGGGTTGTACCAGCAGAGCAACTTCGATCAAGCCCAATGCCGTCCATAGCCAACGAAAGTTCTTTACTTTTATTTTTGCCTGCGCCTCGAAGAACCATATCGGAAAGTACGGAAGAAAGCCCAGGCATTGTTGCGGGGTCGAGCCCACAACCTGCAGGGACCATCAGATTAACCGCAGCAGACCGAACATGGGGCATTTGCTCCATAAGAAGAGTTAAGCCGTTTTCGAAAGTGTGGTGGTGAACTTGTTTTTCCAAGGTTTGCCTCGTAAGGTGTTGGTTCATTCTCTTGCCAAAAGTATCAAGAATGATTGAAAGAAGATAATATTTCCTTGTAGATCAGTTTAGTTTTGCGGAATCCAAGATTACGATAAAGTTTGATAGCGATAAAATTCTCAGCGCTAACTTCCAGAGTAATTTTGTTAAGGCTATACCGAGATAAAGAAATCATAAGTTTTAGTAAAAGAGCTTTTCCTAAGCCTTTTCCTCGATGTAAAGGAGAAATCCCAACATTTTGAATTGCAAGAGTTTTTCCGTTATGTAAAACGGCTTGAATGCTGCCGCATGCCCTTTCTTGGTTGCTTACTAACCAAGTGGCCTCGGGAACAAATTCGGCCCTTTGGCTAAGGTCGCGAATAAGTGAACTACAACCTCCTTGGGTATGAAAACTTCGGAAAATTTTGCAATCCATCTCACGATTAAAACTCTCGAAAAGTACCTCTGCATGTACTTCTTGAAGCCTCCAGCTCCATTCTTGCCAAAAATAGGAATCGGGTAATTGTGGTTCCGCTTGGTAGCCCTTGGGATCAAAATCAAGTTCCATCCGATACCTTTTGAGAAAGGTTTTCTCAATGGGTAGGGTACGATCATCACTAAAACAATGAATTTGTGATTCACTGTTTAAAACTGATTCAGGTTCGTTAAAAGAATCAGACATTAATTGCCCAATCCCAGACCAAAGGTTAGCCATATACTTATTTTAAGGAATTTTGCAACTAATACCACTTATCTTTAGCGAATCCAGAAACGCAGGCAAACTGGGGTTGGTATACTTTCTACCAGTTCAGAAAAAGTTAGTCCCCCATTTAATTCAACTTTGAAAATAGAAATCGAATTAGTAGCTTGGTTTCCTACGAGTAACCAATTACCCGATGGATGGATGGTAAAGTTTCTAGGGGTGCTGATTTTTTCTTTAGCGTGCCCCGAAGCTTCCAGAGTCTCTTTATCGGCGTTAAAATTTAAAACACAAATACTATTATGACCACGGTTAGAAGCGTAAACATTCTTGCCATTTGGGTGAACAACAATTTCAGCAGTAGAGTTATTTCCCTGAAAATTCGTGGGAAGAGTCGAGACACTAAGCAGGGTTTTGAAGTCGGATTTTTCGGGCTGCCAACGAAAAACAGTTACCGTGGAATTCGATTCATTTACAACGAAAAGGTGTTTTCCTTCTGGATGAAAAGCCATATGTCTAGGCCCAGCGCCTTTAGCAGTTTGAAGAAAAGGTACTTTAAATGGGATGAATTTGCCTGATTTTGCATCGATTTCGTGAATAAAAATTTTATCGAGCCCTAGATCTGCAATCACCGCAAATTTACCATCAGGCGACATTTGAACCGAGTGTGCATGAGGGGTAAGTTTTTTACCATTAAAAGTCCCTTCGTGTTGAATAAAATCTGATGCTGGGGCAAGTTTCCCCTTCTCATCCACAGGTAAAAGGCAGGTACTTCCTCCCCCATAATTTACCGCAACCAGATTTGTTTTGTTCTTGCTTAGCGCAAGGTGGCAAGGGCCATCCCCAACGCTGGATTCCTGACTGATTAGTTCAAGTTTGTTGTTATCTTTCAGGCTAAAGGAAGAAACCGCACCAGCTTTTTTTCCTTTAAAAGCTGAGATTTCATTAACACAGAAGATTCGACTTCCTAAAGTATCAAGCGCTAGAAAAGACGGGTTCTCACTTTTAGCAGCAAGGGATAGGTTGCTAAGTTTCCCACTTACTGGGTTAAATTGCATACTGTAGATGCCTTCACTTTTAGGCCCAGAATAGGTGCCTATAAAAAGTGTTTGTGTTTCCCCTGTGGGTTTGTTCTCTTGGGAAAACCCAAGTGCAAATGTGCCACATAATAATGTGCAAGCAAAAAGAAACTTAATACAACGCATTGTAAGACTCCTGCCATTATTTTTGTAAGCCCCCATTATTTAACTAAATTATTCACCGGTCAACTAGATTGGCTGACTTGTTGCAAAACTTTCTGAAGTGACCTGTTGTTTTTTATTTCAATAAGGGGTGACATTTGGTAAACTTTTATGCTTGTATCCTAGTTCGGAATTTAGAATACTTTCGTGGTTGGTTTACATACCAAATTTAACTTAAAGGCTGTGCAATGTCATCTTCTTCAACTAATATTACCAGCGTTTTGAAGGAAACTCGATCTTTTCCACCAACTGCAGAATTTGTTGCAAATGCCGCTGTGAACAGTATGGCAGAATACGAGAAACTTTGGCAGGAATCTGCTCAAGACCCCGATAAGTTCTGGGGGCAACAGGCGTCCTCCCTCGACTGGATAGAAAAATGGCACAAGGTTTTGGAATGGAACCTTCCTCACGCTAAATGGTTTGTTGGGGGAAAACTTAATGTTAGCGCAAATTGTTTAGACCGCCATCTTCATGGCCCAAGGCGAAATAAGGCTGCTATCATTTGGGAAGGGGAGCCAGGAGATTCCCGCGTTCTTACTTATCAAATGTTGCACCGTGAGGTTTGTAAATTCGCTAATGTCTTGAAAAAAATTGGAACCAAGTCAGGCGACCGAGTAACCATCTATATGCCGATGATTCCCGAAGCAGCAATTGCAATGCTTGCCTGTGCAAGAATAGGTGCGGTGCATAGTGTGATTTTTGGTGGTTTTAGTGCCGAGGCTGTTGCAGATCGTAATAATGATGCAGGTGCTAGAATATTAATCACCGCTGATGGTGGTTGGCGCCGAGGTAAAGTTATTCCCCTCAAGGAAAATGTAGACGCAGCCCTTCTTAAATCTCCCTCCATTGAAAAAGTTATCGTCTTTAATCGCTGTAACCTAAAAGTTGATATGAAACCGGGTAGGGATTATTGGTGGCACGAAGAAATGGCTTCTTCTTCTGCTATTTGCCCCGCAGAACCTTTTGATAGCGAACATCCTTTATTCATCCTCTATACCAGTGGTTCAACTGGTAAGCCAAAAGGTATTCTTCATACTTCCGCAGGCTACCTTTTAGGAACATCTGCAACACATAAGTGGGTTTTTGATCTTAAAGAAGAAGATGTCTACTGGTGTACTGCAGATGTGGGTTGGATTACTGGCCATAGCTATATTGTTTATGGTCCACTTTGTAACGGTACAACTGTGGTAATGTTTGAAGGTGCGCCAAATCACCCTAAAGAAGATCGCTTTTGGGATATAATCGAGAAGTACCGAGTTAGTATTTTTTACACCGCCCCCACTGCAATCCGTGCCTTTATCAAATGGGGCGATCATTGGCCAGATAGCCACGACCTTAGTAGTCTGCGTTTGCTTGGCTCGGTGGGTGAACCGATTAACCCCGAAGCTTGGATGTGGTACCACGAAAAAATAGGCAAAGGCCGTTGTCCAATTGTAGATACCTGGTGGCAGACAGAAACAGGTGCAATTATGATCGCCCCTATGCCAGGCGCAATTCCTACCAAGCCGGGGTCCGCTACCAAACCTCTGCCCGGTGTTGTTGCAGAAGTTGTTGATAAACTTGGAAACAAAGTGGGGCCTAATCAAGGTGGTTTGCTGGTTATTCGCAAGCCTTGGCCTTCGATGCTTCGCACCATTTTTAATGACGATGCTCGTTATAAAGAACAGTATTGGTCGCAGATTCCAAACAGTTATTTTACCTCAGATGGTGCCCGTTCCGATGAGGATAACTACCTGTGGATTATGGGTCGTGTAGACGATGTTTTGAATGTTGCGGGGCATCGATTAAGCACGATGGAAATAGAATCAGCGTTGGGGAATCACCCAAAGGTTGCAGAATCAGCGGTGGTTGGTAAGCCTGATGAAATTAAGGGAGAAGGGATTTCCTGTTTTGTCACTCTAAAGGCAGGGTTTACAGCTTCTGAAGAACTTAAAAAAGAACTGCGTGACCATGTGGCAAAGGAAATTGGAGCCCTTGCAAGGCCCGATGAAATTCGATTCACAGAAAGTCTGCCCAAAACTAGGTCCGGTAAAATTATGCGCCGGCTTTTACGCGATATCGCTGCTGGAAAGCAAACCATTGGCGATACCAGCACCCTCGAAGATTATTCTGTACTTTCAAAACTTCGGGAAGAAGATTAAGTCATCAAGTAGTAAATTAAAATTGAAAAGGGGAGATGCCTAAGTGGCTTCTCCTTTTTTTATTGTATCTTCCTGCGGAATTGCTGGGCCTTTTCTAAGATAGTTTGTACGGTTTTAAAGTCACCCGATATTAATGCGGCTTCGATTTTTTCTAAACCTGCTTGAAACTTTTGAAGCGCTTCTAATAGCGGGCCTTTATTCGCTTTAAATATCTCTGTCCATAACGCGGGGTCACTTCCTGCAACTCGGGTCGTATCGCGGAACCCACCCGCGGTGAATTGCGCATCCCTTGGCTCTAGTAACCCTGCAAGCGAGTAAGCAATTAAGTGGGGTAGATGGCTTGTTAATGCAAAAATTTTATCGTGTTCTTCCGGCGACAGTTTTTCAACCCTTGCCCCTATCGATTGCCAAAAATCTGTTACCTTTTCTACCGCCCACTCCGGGCTTTCTTCCCACGGGCATAGCACCGTTAGTTTTCCTCGAAATAAATCCGCGTGCGATGCTGTTGGCCCACTCTTTTCTGATCCTGCTATCGGATGCGCAGGTACAAAGACGCAATCCGCCCCCCTTAGCTTGTTCTCTAATTGCTTGCATATTTCTAACTTGGTACTACCTGTATCTGTAAAAATTGAGCCTTTTTTTGCGTGCTTTAAACCAAGTAGTATCTGGCTCGCTATCCCCTGCACAGGTAGCGAAAATATTACCAAATCTGCTTCTTTTATTGCATCTTCAAACTTGTACTCGATTGCATCACAAATACCTAAGGCTTTGCTTGCTTCTAGCGATTCTGCATTGGGATCGTACCCTATGATCTTTGTTACCATTCCTGATTTTTTGCTGGCAAGGCCAATAGACCCACCTATCATTCCGGTTCCGATAATTGCAATTGTTTCTATCATTTAAGTTGTAATCCTAGCGGTTCGAATTCTTTTGCCTGCCCAGTTGTATGGCTGTCGCCATTTCCTTATTAATACGATTACGCAAGTTTGCATCCATAATACTCGAATGGTCTTTCCCTTCAAAAAGCTCGACCTTTGCATCGCTTCCAAGTTTTTTTAAGCTATCGCCTAATAGTCGTGTTGCTCCTTCAAGGTAAAAAGTATCTAGCGATCCCATATAAACATGAATTTTTCCCTGAAGCTTTGAAGAAAGAGTAGCCCAGTTGTTTTCAAGGATTAAATGAATGTCGTACTTTTTCCAAGTTTCAGCCACAAACTGATCTACCACCCCAGTTTTTCTGTCCCAAAGCTTTTTAGGATTTCCCATTGCATCTCGGTCGCTAAAAACAGCTTCAAACGATCCAAGTTGGCCCCCTCTTGCCATCACTTCTTCCATATCAGAAAAAGGTTTGTAAAAGAGAAACGGTGTTTCTCCTTTACGCCCGATTGGTCTGCTTACCCCTTTTTCATCCTTGAACATATTCTGGTTTGGAGAATAAAGGTTGATACGCTGGAAGTCGCGAAAATCAACTGGGTCTGGCGCGGTTGACCAGACTCCACCAAAAATACTTGGGTATTTTACCTGAAGCCATAAGCTGCTCCACCCTCCGGATGAATGCCCCGTAACTAACCTAGCCCAAGGCTCTGGAATTAGTCTGAATTCTTTCTCAAGGAAGGGAATAAATTCTTGAGTTAGGGCATAACCCCAAGGGCCATTATTCGCAGAATCTGCAAAGGTGTGATGGCCAAGAGGGCAATCGGGGTCAAGTGTGATATGAACAACCTCTTCGGTTTCTAAAAGGGTTTTGCCACGCACAGGAGAACTTAACGCTGCAAAATGATTCCCGCCGAATCCTGGAATTTCATAAACAACCGGATACTTTTTCGTAGGGTTTGTTTTATAACTTGCGGGCAAAGCTACCCCCGCTCTTATCCTCGTTTTTCTGCCATTAAATTTGGTTAAAGAGTTGCTTTCCATTTGGGCAAGTTTAACTAATTCGGTTTCTGGAAATGCTGGCTCGTGAAAAACAGCATTTAAAACGAGTTCAGTAGGTAACAGGCTATTCTGCCCAATTTGTACCTGCACCGATTTGCTATAAAAGTTTCCTTCAGAAGAAAAAATCTTCCTGCTCGCTTTATTCAAATCAAGGGCTGCGCTGGCCCAATAGCTTCCCGGCGCTATTTTCTCAAGATTTTCTAGAGGGAAACCTTTCAGATCGTTTCCAAGTCGAATGGTTTCACCAGGCTTAATCGTTGTGATATTTTGGCTGAAAAAAGGGTCTGGGTCTACCCAGCGAGGTTCCGGAGTTATCGTGCTACTCTGACTTTTTGATAACACTAAATAGATTCGCCCGCTAACTGGTTCCTTCGATACTGTAGGGTCTAGTGTTACTGTAAATAAAGGGCGAATCTTTTTTTCTTCTGAAACTGCCCAAGGGGCTGACATCATAAAGAGTGGCAAAGTAAGGCAGACAATCCAGCGGAACGGTTGAATCTTTTTCATAGTATCCTAATTGGCTTAATGGGCTTCTGGCACCTTGCGATCCCATTGCTCTTCTGCAGAGCTTCTTCGCAAGTATAAGGGTTGAAGGCTTAACGGGTTATCTGAATCTTGGCTCATCAATTTTTTTATAGCAAGGGTAAGGAAAGATTCTTGGTCGATAATTCCTGCTGTTTCCAAAATAGTTGTGCTTTGGAGGTCTAGCAATGGTAAAACCTTGGCCAATCCTGGCCCCGAAAGGGCGTAGCTAGATTCTCTTTTAATGGCCCATTCCTTACAGCCAACAATTTCAAGTTCCCCAGCCTTAGTTTCGTTATCCTCGGTAACAATAAAAGTTTGAGCATAAATTTTGTCTTGCTGTGCATCTGAGATGATCTCGACTTTTCTGTGCCTTAGAGCAAAGGCCTTCTGTGCTAAAATTTGGAAAGTAGAAATCCCCAAGAGTCTAGCCCCTGTGACCATTGCAAGGGTGCGGGCGCTCATCACGCCGATGCGAAGCCCGGTGTAACTGCCCGGGCCAATTCCTACCGCAATTGCGTCAAGTTCGTTTGCCTTAATTTGGTTTTCATCAAGAAGGGTGGCGATCGTAGGGGCTAGATCGCTTACATGTTTTTTAGCAGTTCCCAATATTTTATGCGATAGAATGCTAGTGCCTTTGCCAAGTGCAACAAGTGCATTCAGGCTTGAAGTTTCAAGCAGTAAAATTTTTGCTTGCGACTCTTGCGAAGGCACCGGCTTTATTGCGGGTAAAATATTCATACTGAAAGTATAGAAGTTTAACCCGGTAATTGACCTGTTGGTTTTGCGGTTTTAACATTAATATCGCGTATCAATTTTTTTTACGCTGTCGCAATATTGCGAAGGACTCTAGGGATAACTTTATGACCAAGCTTTTTATTCATACTGATGGGGCTTCTCGAGGCAATCCAGGCCAGGCTGCTTTTGCCTTTCTCGTTCGTAAGGGCGGTAGCATTATTAAGGAAGATGCCGAAAAGCTTGGCGTTATGACTAATAACCAAGCAGAGTATATTGCGCTGGTTCGAGCCCTTGAATTTCTGGTTAATACCCACCCAGATCACGATGTTTTGATCCATAGCGATAGTGAACTTATGGTTAAGCAAGTCCAGGGCGAATATAAGGTGAAGAGCGAAGAGTTAAAACCGCTTTGTTTAAAAGCCCGAGAATTAATCTCAGAAATGAAGGGCAAGGTTGAACTGATCCACATAAGAAGAGAACAAAATAAGGATGCTGACTTACTTTGTAATGAAGCGTTGGACGACCTGCGTTAGTGTTGCGCTCGGTGTTCTGAATTAAAAAAGAGAATGATAAAGAAGATTTAAAGGCGACCTCAGCGAACGCAGTCGCTGGGTTTCGGTTCTCTTTTTAGAATGCAAGAGTTCAGAAGCAGATAACAAAGCCAAAAGGCTGTCTATTTCTTTTCGATGAAAATTAATTTCATAAACAAAAGGAACAACTCATAAAAGGAAAGTAAAGCAAAGGTACTAACCCAAAGTAGCACCGCTATACTTTTTGAAGTGAAGAGTTTAAATTCGGCTCCAGAATTTTCTTGGCTCATTTGTCGAACTACCTGTTAAAAGAACCTTCGCTTGATATCTAAGTAAAATACAAATGCCATAAGTGTAAGAACAATTGCAAGCCCAAGATATGTAGCAGCCCCCATAATAAAGTCAGAAGCAGGCTTTCCTCGTAGCTTTTCATAGATCAAAAAAACCATATGCCCACCATCTAGCATTGGAATAGGCAGGAAATTAACGACCGCAAGATTAATGCTAATCATCCCAAGAAATAAAATGAGAGCAAAAGGGTCTTCTGCTGCACTAAAGGTTTGAGAAGCAATTTCGATCGGGCCACCTAGGCTATCGGTAGAAATTCTGCCTGTAAGAAGGCTGCCCAGATTTTGGTACATAGCCCTAATGGATTTGACCGTATCTCGGGTGCCAAACTGAATAGCTTCAAAAATAGAATCGGCTTTTTGCATCACGAAATCGCTGACCATTCGAAGGCCAAGCTCTTTTGAAGGCCAAGTGTTATCAGGCAAAGCAACCATAGGTTCTAATAAGATGAGGTTTGGTTCGCCTGTCCTTCGGACTTTGAGTTGAATTTTGTGAGGTTCTCGTTCTTGAAGAATAGCAAAAGCAAAAGACCATTGGTCGAAGACTTGCAGATCACTTTTGCCACGATAACTTTTTAGATCGATCCATTTGTCCCAGACTTCGGTATTGGTTTTGCGGTCGAAGCGAGCAAATCGAGCTTGCTCGACGACATCAAAGGTTTTAACCCCGGCTTCTTGAGCAGGAGACTTATCTTCAACCTTCAAGACGGTATTTTCTACACGGAAAGCAATTCCTAGTTGTGGGATAGATAAAGGAGATGATGGCTTAACTGGTTCTTCAAGGTTGCCATCAAAACTATGATCCCATTCCACAGCAGGAAGGGGGATCATAACCACAGCTTCGTGCGTGGTGTTATTTCTTCTACCGACGGTAAGAACAACCGAGCATTTTTCGAAAGATCCTGCAATTTTTGCAAGTTCATCGGGTAATTTAAGCGGGTCAAAAGAATCGAGGTTTTGTTTGATTGAAGCTTTGTCTTGTGGGGTTAATTCGATGCTTGCAATTCGATCTCCTTGCTGAACCCCGGCCTTTTCCGCTGGGGAACCCTTGCGCACCGCTGCAACTTCACCCATCTTCATATTCATTCCTAGGCTCAAGTGATAGGCGGGTGGAACTAAAATCAAAACGGTTTTTTCTTTTTCCTGACTACGCTTGACCTCAAGGATAATAGGCTTTCCTGCAAGTTGGCCCATTCTGGAAGTGAATTCGAATAAGTCACCTTCTGGCCTAGGTTCAAAAGCTTGAACTGGGGTAAGTTTTTGGGTGAGTAATGGGTTGTAGTTTTTGCTTTGGATTGGATTGGTGGTGCCAACAATGGCATCGCCTGGCAAAAAGCCATCGCCTGGCAAAAAGCCTTCGCTTGGCAAAAAGCCTTCGGGGCTAAGTTCTAACTCGGTTGGTTGTTCCGACCCTTTGGTGTAATAAAGAATTTTACAAGGCTTTCCTGAATGTTCCAGAAGAACTTTTGTGAATTCTACCGCATCGAACCAGCTTTGTTTTAAATCGTGATCGATGGAAAGAAAACCTTCTGCCTTGGGATTACTTATACCCATCACCACATCGCCATAGGTAAGGGGGATGACTCTAGCTTTGGATGCTGGGCTGTTTTTAATAAATGGAGTAATCCACTGTAGGTTGGGTTTAACCTTGTTCGTATCTTTGTCGGGAAGTGGTGCAAGGATGGCTCGTGGTGGTGGAGCAACCCCGATCATAGGAACCATATCGTTTTTATCACGCCTAGGTTCTAAGGCAACTTCCAACTTGGGGCCACCGTTGTTTGATTGAAAGATAAAGGGAATTTGGGTGTTGTGGCCCGAGAGTGCGACAGCAAGCCTAAGATCGTCAAAGGTAGGATTTTTGATATCGGCAAGTTGAGTAATAGAAGATCCCGTCTTAACGCCTGCCTGCCAAGCAGGGGATCCTGAATCCACGCGCCAAACAACTGCGGGTGGTCGGGGCACGCCGTGAAAGCGATAAACGATGATAAAACAAATGCCTCCAAGGATGACATTCATAATAACGCCAGCGGAAATAATAAGCATTCGCTGGCCTACGGTTTTATTTTTGTAGGATCTGGGGTAGTCTTCGCCTTCATCGGCTTCGCTGCCTTCGCCTACCATAGAAACATAGCCACCCAAGGGAAGTGCGCCGATAAGGTATTGAGTTTCGCCCCGTTTAAAGCTGCATCCGGGCAGGGCAGGGCCAAAGCCGATGCTAAAAGTTTTAACATGAACATCGCAAAGTTTTGCAAAAGCAAAGTGCCCTAGTTCGTGAATGAAGATGACAAATCCAAGCCCTAGTGCCACTAAGGCAGCTTTGATGACTCCTTCAAATCCAAAGTTGGAATAAAGGTAATACAAGCCAAATAGAAGCATACCTACGAAAACTGCATTCGCTTTTAGCCAAGCAAGAGGGGTCATTTCTGGAGGCGCAGCGGCATTATTCATTTCTGGCATTCGTACCGACTTTTGCACTTCTAATGGATTGTCACTGTCTGATTTTTTTTGCTGGTCCAACGAATTATCTCCTCTCGGGCCCATCGGTCGCACTGGTGTAAGTCACTTAGTGTTGGTGAAGGGCTGAAGTTATGATTATCTAAAGCCATACGAGCAGCATTTGCAATATCTAAAAAGGCTAAATCGCCTTTAAGAAAGCTTTCAACAGCAATTTCGTTTGCTGCATTAAGAACTGCGCCACAAGTTCCACCCCGCTTAGCAACTTCTAATCCTATTTTTAGACAAGCGAAGGTGTCTAAGTCAGGTTGTTCGAAATTCCAAGTTTTTAAATTCTTCCAGTCCAACTTGCGAGTTGGGCCAGGAACTCTATCTGGGTATGTTAAAGCATATTGAATTGGTAATCGCATATCTGGTGGCGAGGCTTGTGCGATGACCGAGCCATCAACAAATTCGACAAAGCTATGAACCACGCTTTCGGGGTGAAGAATAACTTCAATTTGGGAAGCAGGGATATCAAAAAGCCACCTAGCTTCGATAACTTCAAGTGCCTTGTTCATCAGGGTAGCGGAATCGATAGAGATTTTTGGGCCCATCTGCCAAGTGGGGTGTTTGAGAGCTTCTTGGGGTGTGACAAATTCAAGGTCTGCGGTTTTTTTACCTCGGAAAGGCCCGCCACTTCCGGTCAAAATTATTTTAGCTACCGAACTTTTTGACCCACCTTGCAGCGCTTGAAATATGGCACTATGTTCGCTATCTACAGGCAAAATACAAGTCCCCTTGCTTCTTGCAAGTTCCATCACCAGTTGGCCTGCAACCACCAAAGTTTCTTTATTGGCAAGGGCAACTTGTTTACCCGCTTCTAAGGAGGCCCAAGTTCCTTCTAGGCCAGCAGCCCCCACAATTGCGGATACCACCATTTCCACTTCATTCATTTGGACAAGGCGAATCACCGCGTCTGCGCCTGTTAATAATTGACATCCTTTAGGAAGCTCCGCTAGATTTATTTTAGCCGCGCTTTGTGGATCGCTTACAACTATGAATTTAGGATGAAATTTGTGCGCTTGTTCGAGTAACTCTTTTATTTTGCGATGCGCACATAATCCAAAAACTTCTACCTTGTCGGGTATCGCCGCAACCACATCCAAGGTGCTTATACCAATAGATCCAGTCGATCCAAGCAGCACAATGCGCTTAGGGTTCTTCAAACAAGAATCAAAATGATGCGGTAGCAAGGTTCACCAATCGGTAACTGCGAGACTCCAAGTTTTGTGCCATAGCCATCCAAGCTAGGCAGTCGCCTATCATTATTTAATGATATTATCAGGTTTACCGCAAGCTTTACCTTTTAATCCCTTGCAACAACAAGGAAACTTGCACACAATAACGGCTGGAAGAAAATTTAAAGATTCCAAATTAAAGAGGAGAACGGTGTGGCTAAGGCTCGTGGCGATTACGGTGAAATATTAGTAAAGAACGAAGTTCTTAGCAGCGACCAGTTACAAGAAGCTAGAGAAGTTGTAAAGAGTGGGGGCAATCTTCAAGATGCGCTACTTAAACTTGAATATGCTAACACTCTCCAAATTGCTAAAGCTGTTGCTGAATTTAACCACTACGACTTTGTCGACCTCTCCGATATCGAAGTCCCTGACGATGTCATTAAGCTTTTAACTAGTGCTACTGCCCGTGAAAGTAATGTCGTTGCTATTTCAACCGATGGGGTAAGTGTTCGCTTAGCAGTTGCAGACCCCAGCGATTTCAACATTATTCAAAAACTTTCTTTTATTATGAATCGGGAAATCGTTCCGGTTGTTGCATCGTTAGAGCAAATCCGCGAGTTGATTAATAAAATTTATCCTGAAGAATTGGTTGATGATAAAGCCCCGCTGGTTGATTTTACCGATCTTGAAAATGAATTTTCTCAGGCCGATGCGGGTCGGGGGGTCGATGGTGGTGGCGAGGGTGGCGTTATCAAGCTTGTTAATAAAATTCTGGAAGAAGGCGTTGAGCTACGAGCAAGCGATATTCATGTTGAACCCTTTAAAGAAAGAGTTCGCATCCGGTATCGAGTCGATGGCGTGCTGGTAGAAAAGGATAGTCCACCGTACCGCTACTTATTACCTATACTATCTCGACTTAAAATTATGGCGGGGATCGATATTTCTGAAAAGCGAAGGCCACAAGATGGCCGTATTAAAACCTCTTTAAAAGGCAGAGATTTTGATTTACGGCTAAGTCTTTTGCCTACGGTTTATGGGCAATCTGCGGTGATGCGTATCCTCGATCGAAACAATATTAAAGTTAGTATTGTCGACCTTGGCTTTGCAGAAGATGATTTTGCCCGCTTTAAGCAGCTAATTAAACGGCCCAATGGTATCTTTCTGGTGACTGGCCCAACCGGGTCTGGTAAAACCACCACCCTTTATTCTGCCATCAACGAACTGAATACCACCGAACGCAAGATCATCACCGCAGAAGATCCCGTTGAGTATTACCTACCTGGGGTCAATCAGGTTGAAGTGAAGCACAATATTGGGCTCGATTTCTCGAGAATTATTCGTGCTATGCTTAGGCAGGCACCCAATGTTATTCTCGTGGGTGAAATCCGCGATGCTGAAACCGCCAAGATCGCTATCGAAGCTTCTCTTACTGGACACTTGGTTTTTAGCACCCTTCATACCAACGATGCACCTTCTGCAATCACCCGGCTGATTGATATTGGTGTACAGCCGTTCCTTGTTGCTTCTAGTATTATTGCAGTCTTGGCGCAGCGCCTAGTGCGCAGAATTTGCCCAAAGTGCAGAGAACCCTACACCCCTCCCGCTGCGGAACTTCGTGCATCTGGCTTAACTCCCGAACAAATTGCTAACGCCAAGTTTATGCACGGTAAAGGTTGCTCACATTGCAATAATACCGGTTATCGGGGTAGGCAGGGTATCTATGAAATGTTGCGTCTTGATGGGAAATTACGCGAAATGTCTTTCAAAGGCGCTTCCACCCAAGATATGCGCAAGTACGCCAAATCCAAAGGGATGCGTAATCTTTTAGACGATGGCTTACTTAAAGTTTGTAAAGGAATGACCACCATGGAAGAGGTTCTTAGCACTTGCCATCACGATAGCGCAATCGATCATTAATGCATTGTTAAAATTGCAGAATTTTGGTGATAATAAACTTAACCAATCTTTCTCATTTTGTTTCTTTTTTATTCTGTTTGGTTATTCCTTGAAGGAAAACTCGAATAATAAAGGTGTGTAAGTTGGTGGTAACAAGGGTTGACCATTAAATACTATTTCTTTTTTTGTTGCGATTACTTTGGGCTTTGGGTAAATTTTCATCTTCTTGCATTTCTTTTGGGCAAGAAGTTTTATTTTCGCCTTTATTAGGTTTTGGGAGGTTCTTGTGGCTTCTACCGTTCAAATTGACAAACTTCTTCATAGTTGCATTCAACTTAAAGCCAACGACTTGCACCTTACTACTGGCCAACCCCCGGTGGTTAGGCATCAAGGCAGAATGAAAAAACTCGATACCAAAATTCTTGACAGTGATGATACCGTTGCCCTGATGAAAAGTATTACGCCCGATCGTTGCCAGCAAGAACTTCAAGAAAAGGGTGGTACTGACTTTGCAATTGAATTCGTAGATGGCTTTCGCTTCCGCGTTGCTGTTTTTCGTCAGCGTGGGCATATCGGTATGGTGATGCGTCGTATCCCTAGCGGTTTTCTTTCCTTCGAACAAATGGGGATGCCCGAACCAATCAAGCAGCTTATCATTAGGCCAAGGGGTTTGCTTCTTGTTACTGGCCCTACAGGTTCAGGAAAAACCACCTCGCTTGCATCTATGCTCGATTTCATTAATCATAATTACGATAAACATGTCATCACCTTAGAAGACCCTATCGAATATTTTCATAAGCACGATAAATCGACTTTTAACCAGCGTGAAATTGGTACCGATGTTGGAAGCTTTAAAGAAGGACTCAGAAGAGCCCTCCGTATGGATCCTGATATTATTCTCGTGGGTGAAATGCGCGACCTTGATACGATTCACGCTGCTATCGAAGCTGCTGAAACCGGCCACGTTGTTTTCGGAACCCTTCATACCAACGGCGCTTCCAGTACTGTTAACCGTATCATCGATGTTTTTCCCAAGGAGCAACAAGATCAGATTAGAACTCAGCTTTCAACTGCCCTTATTGGCGTGCTTTCTCAAACTTTGCTGCCTAAAAAACCTAGTGGGATGGTTGCTGCATACGAAATGATGGTGGTTACCCCAGCTATTGCTAACTTGATTCGTGAAAATAAAACTTATCGTATCGATTCCTCGATTCAAACAGGCCGTAAGCACGGGATGTTTCTTATGGATGATAGTCTTTTTCGCCTTTGGCGGACCGGGCAGATCGAAAAGGAAGATGCGCTTGGGAAATCGAATAAGCCGGGTGAACTTGCAGAAAAGATGGCGCAAGCCGAGGCTGGCAACTCCTCAGATGACGAAATTGAAGTTGATGATAACGATGATGATGATGACGATGGGGATGAAAAACCCCAAGTCAAGCGTCCCCCTCTTAAACGATAGATCATTAAAGCGATAGATTTAGGTAAATAAAGGCGTTGTACTTATGAGCACCCCACAAGAAAACCCAAAGCCCCAGCAAAGCTCTAGCCCCCCAGCTGGCGTTGTAGCGCCGGCCGCTCCACGCCCAGCAGGCACCGCCCCCGTAACACCGGGCGCAGCACGGCCAGCAGGCACCGCCCCCGTAACACCGGCCGCTCCACGCCCAGCAGGCACCGCACCCGTAGCACCGGGCGCAGCACGGCCAGCAGGTACCGCCCCCGTAACACCGGGCGCAGCACGGCCAGCAGGCACCGCACCCGTAGCGCCAAGGCCAGCAGGCACCGCCCCCGTAGCGCCAGGCGCAGCACGGCCAGCAGGTACCGCCCCCGTAGCGCCAGGCGCAGCAAGGCCAGCAGGTACCGCACCCGTAGCGCCAGGCGCAGCAAGGCCAGCAGGTACTGCACCCGTAGCGCCTAAACCTGCTGCTTCTGTTATTAAGAAGCCTATCGACCCTAAAGCCAAACCCGCTTCGGGCGGCAGAATGAAAATCGGCGAAATCTTTATCTCCCTCGGCCTTATCGACGATCAACAACTCTTCGAAATGATCGACGAAGCTCGCAGTTCAGGCAAATTGTTAGGCAGTGTTGCTGTTGCTCGCGGGCTTGTTAATGAAGATCAACTTGTTAAAGCACTGGCTCAGCAAGCCAACATTAAAGTTGGCAACTTTAATGAAATTAAACCTCAGCCCGATGCCTTGCTTGTTGTTCCTGAAAATATGGCGGCAATGTACAAGGTTATCCCTCTTACACTCAAAGACAAAGTCCTTACGGTTGCAATTGCGGATCCCAATTTGGCTACCGTTGCGGATGACCTTCGAAACCTTCTTGGCCTTAATGAGGTAATTACGCTATTAGTAACCCAGTCTTCTTTTGAAGAAAATCAGAAAAAATGTTATGCGGGTAAAGAATCTAGTATTGCAGATCTTATTCAAGAACTTGAAGTAGATGGCACCAAAGGCAGGCGCAAAAGCGAAACCAGTATCGACCTCGAAACACTTATGGAACAAGCCGATTCTGCGCCCGTTCGTAGGCTTATCAATATGGTCTTTTTGATGGCCATCCGCGATAAGGCTTCCGATATTCACTTCGAACCTTTCGAAGATGATTATAAAATGCGGTACAAATGCGATGGCGTTCTTTTCGAACTTCCTCCTCCTCCTAAATATCTTGCCAGCGCTATTGCCAGCCGTATTAAAGTTATGGCAAACCTCGATATCGCAGAACGGCGCCTTCCTCAAGATGGCCGTATCGAACTTAGCGTAGGGGGTAATCGCGTCGATTTCCGGGTTAGCACCTTGCCTACTCTCTTTGGCGAAAGCGCAGTTATAAGGCTTCTCGACCGTAGCGTGGTAGCACTCGATATTAATAAGCTTGGCATCGACCCTCAAGTTCTTGCGACTTTTCGAGAGTTAATCGCTAAGCCTAACGGCGTAGTTTTGGTAACTGGCCCTACGGGTTCTGGTAAAACCACCACCCTTTATTCTGCTCTTAACGAACTGAATGTGATCGAAGAAAAAATCATCACCACCGAAGACCCTGTCGAGTATGAAATCGAAGGCATTATGCAGTGCCCCATCAATCACGAGATTGGTATGACATTCGCAGCAGCGCTTCGAAGTATTCTTAGGCAAGACCCTGATAAAATTCTAGTAGGTGAAATTAGAGACCTTGAAACTGCTCAAATCGCTATTCAAGCTGCCCTTACTGGCCATATCGTTTTTAGCACCCTGCATACCAACGATGCACCTAGTACCATCACCCGTATGCGCGATATGGGGCTTGAATCGTACTTGATTAATGCGTGTGTTGAAGGGGTGCTGGCGCAACGGTTGGTTCGTAAAATCTGCGTCAATTGCAGGGAAGAATATATCCCAGGGCCCGATCAACTTCTCGAACTCAACCTTACTCCAGAAATGGTCGTAGGGCAAAAATTCTATTTCGGTAAAGGTTGCGATATCTGCAACAACACAGGCTATAAAGGCCGGATGGGCATCCACGAACTTCTCGTCATGAACGATGAACTTCGTGACCTCATTGCCAAGGAAGGCTCTACCGATGAGCTGCGCGATTCCTGTATTCGAATGGGTATGAAAACCCTCAGAAGTTCTGGCATTACCGCAATTCATCAAGGCCTTACCACCATGGAAGAAATTGTTCGCGAAACCGTCACCGATGATTAAAAAATACCGGCCTCTTAGGCTGGGCGTGATACTTTTAAGGCTATGGAATACTTTTCAGTATTGGAGATTTTTATGCCAAGTTACAAATTCGAAGCGATGGATACCACAGGCACCGAAGTCAAAGATTCGGTGGATGCTGCAACCGAAGAGGAAGCCCAGCAGAAAATCAGGCAGATGGGTTACTTCGTTACTAAAATCACCGAAGTTGCTGCTAAAAAAGCCAAAGCTGGCAAAAAAGGCAATAAGAAAAAACGCGGCTTTACCATCGGCGGCGTTTCAGGCAAACAACTTTGTACCTTCACCAGGCAATTCTCCACTCTCCAAGATGCTGGCCTTCCTATCCTCCGAAGCCTTCGTATCCTCGAAGGGCAAATGAAACCCGGTTTACTTAAATACATTGCTGGCGATATCATCGAAGATGTCGAATCTGGCTCTACTCTTTCCGAAGCCTTTGGCAAACATCCTAAAGCTTTCGATCGCCTTTATGTCAATATGGTAAAAGCGGGCGAAGCAGGTGGCGCACTCGAAGTGATTTTGCAGCGCCTTGCTGACTTCAAAGAAAAAGGACAAGCCCTCAAGCGCAAAATCACTGGCGCTATGATTTATCCTTCCGTTGTTATCTTTGTTGCTATTTCTATCCTCGTCTTCATTATGATTTTCATCATCCCTAAATTTGAGAAAATCTTTAAAGACTTCAATATGAAGTTGCCTTCTCTTACTTTACTTCTTATGGCAACTTCTCGGTGGGTTTCTACTTATTGGTATGTGCTACCTCTTATACCACTTACATTCTGGCTATTTTTGAAACTCTTGCGGATGAATCGAACGGGGGGATATGTGCTCGACCGCATCTATCTCTGGATTCCACTAATCGGTGGCCTGATCGAAAAAACCGCCATCGCTCAAAGTACCCGTACCCTAGGTACCCTCGTTTCTTCGGGCGTGCCTATCCTCGAAGCCTTGGCTATTGTTAAATCCACCTGCACCAATCAGGTTTTCGAAAGGCTTTACCAACGGGTTTACGAATCCATTCGCGAAGGCGATACCATTTCCCAGCCCCTTAGGGAAAGTAAGCTGGTTGACGACATGGTGGTGAACATGATCGATGTGGGTGAAGAAACAGGCGACCTCGATACCATGCTTAATAAAGTTGCAGATATTTACGAAGAAGAAGTGAATATTATGGTCGAAAGCTTGCTAAGCTTGCTGGAGCCGATCATGATCGTTTTCTTGGGGGGCGTTATTGGCGCAATCGTTATTGCGCTGTTCATGCCCTTGATTGGTATGCTTGAAGGCCTTAGTAAGTAGTTGCAATGGGGCGGTGCAGGCCACCCCCCATTTTATGTTAAAATCGCTTTGATTAGCTTAGATAGAAATTAGAAATAGGTTAGAAATGGTGTTGTGAAATTCTCGAAAACTAAGTGTCTAGTTATAAAACACCTTGATTTATAGCCTATTTGTTGGATCTCTGCTTTTTGTTCTGCTTTGTGATTAGAATGCCATGGGAGGACTTTTCTTATGTTCCATTTTTCAAAACAAATAAGTACCGCTAGGCAGAATGCCTTCACCTTGGTTGAACTTCTGGTGGTGATCGCCATCATCGGTATCTTGGCTTCGCTCGCCGCGGTCGGCGTGATGAAGTCGTTAGAAAAAGCAAAGTTTGTAGCTGCAAAGATGGAGATTTCGCAACTTGAAGTTGCGATTGCTGCTGCAAAACAAAGCTTCGGAAATGTAGATGAGCTTCCTAGTGTTATAAGGTTGTATGGTAACACCGCTGGTTTTACCGATCCGATAGGAATTGAAACTAAAAAATTCCTTATTAAAGCTTTTGGCAAGGCTTGGTTCCCTAGCGATCCGATGGTAATAGTAAATTGCCCTTGGCTGGGACCCGGCTACACGGGAACTTACCCAGTAACCCTTTCTGGTATGGAAGCTTTAGTCTTCTGGTTAGGCGGGGTTAGAGATGCTACTGGTTTTGTTGGTTTCTCTTCTTACCCTGCAGAACCTTGGGGTATTTATAACCCTGCAACACCTTTAATCACCAAGCATGCAAAAAGAAAAGGCCCTTTTTATGAATTTGATGCTTCAAGAATTACTCCAACTACGATACCAACCTTTGTAAATGGCTGGGGTGGCCTCTACCATTATTTTTCTAAGGGGAACTATCCCTCTGGTGCTGTAAGCAATGGCACAGCTTTTTATAATCTTAAAACTTTTCAAATCATAAGTTCAGGGCATGACCAAGGTTTTGGTTCGGGTTCACATACACCCGGCCAAGGCAATTATGCTATTGACACCTTAGGCTACGATGACATTGCTAACTTCTCTTCCACCCAACTTGGAAAGAAGGATGAATAATTATGATTAATCCTTCCCTTTCTAATTCCAGAAAACTTAAAGCTTTTACTTTGGTAGAATTACTAGTTGTAATTGCTATTATTGGCATTCTTGCTGCTATTCTTGGTGGTGCAGGGATTAAATGGATGGCTTGGC
>JBDNHI010000153.1:0-16150 GCA_041694635.1 Gemmataceae bacterium
CCTTCACCTAGTAACAACTTTACTTATGAACTAGAACTTAAGGATTAATTGATGGCGTTGCAAATCATAATGGTGGCATTGGGTTGTGCTATGGGAGGCGTGGCACGCTTTCTTCTGGGCAAAGGTGTTAACGCCCAACCTTGGGCTGATGGGTTTCCCTGGGCTACCCTGATAATCAACATAGTGGGTTCAATTTTTCTAGGTATTGTCGCAGAACTTTATGTAGAAAGAGAAAATTCCCTTTTCAGGCAAGAACTTTACTTATTATTAGGCACCGGGTTTTGTGGGGGGTTCACTACCTTTTCTGCATTCAGCCTAGAACTACTAAATTTATTTAAAGCTGGTGCTATATTCAGTGGTTTTGCATACATCTTAATGAGCACATTTTTAAGTCTATTGGGTGTTTTTCTAGGAATGTTTGGGGTGAAGAATTTATTCCCCCATAATTAGTTGAGGGGTTATTAAATCAATCAGAACATTTAATAAAATAGTTGAAACATTAACTTTCTTTCAATTAAAGGTGTAAAATAGAACACGAAAAAAAACCGCAAATCTGGCTGATGCGTCATGCAGAAACAGCTTGGAGTCTAAGTGGTCAACATACTGGGCTAAGCGATATCCCCTTAACTGCCAAGGGAGAAAAAGCCGCTGGTGAGCTTAAGCCTTGGATAAATAAGATGAGTTTCGCCAAAGTTTATTCGAGCCCATTAAGCCGTGCTTTACATACTGCAGAACTATGTGGTCTACAAAGCCAATGTGAGAAGGAACCCTTGCTTTTAGAATGGGATTATGGTGCATACGAAGGTTTGAAAACAGATGAAATTCAAAAGCTGCATCCCGGTTGGGATATCTGGAAAGATGGTTGCCCTAAAGGTGAAACTTTAGAACAAGTTCATCAGCGGGCCGAACAATTATTAGAAAAGTGTTCTAAAATCGAAGGGAATGTTGCCCTGTTTTCACACGGCCATTTTTCAAGATTTATCATCGCCACCTGGTTAGGTTTACCTGCATTATGCGGTAGCAATTTTGCAATCCGTGCGGGAAGTGTAACGGTGCTAGGCTATGAACATGCCAACAAGGTAATTTGGAGTTCAGGCAGTTTACCTGAAGGCCCCGGCGTGGGGCGGTAGGTTGCTACTATCTTAAGTGTTGTTATTCTTCTGGAGTGACCGAAGCCCAGAGGTAATCGGCATTCATGCGGCCAATGAAGTCTGCGCTGATTTCTTTAGGGCAAGCTGCTTCGCATTCATATTGATTGGTGCAAGCGCCAAAGCCTTCATCATCCATTTGCGAAACCATTTTGCGAACTCGGGCAGTGCGTTCTGGTTGGCCTTGAGGTAGCATCCCCAAATGCGAAACCTTCGCAGCAACAAACAACATTGCAGACGCATTTTTACATGCTGCTACACATGCGCCACAACCAATGCATTCTGCTGCATCCATAGCTTTATCAGAAATTACCTTGGCGATGGGAAGAGCGTTGCCATCGGGTGCGCCACCAACATTCGAAGAAACATAACCACCTGCTTGGGTAATACGGTCGAAGGCAGAACGATCGCAAACCAAGTCGCGAAGCACGGGGAAAGCTTTGGCTCGCCAAGGTTCGATTATCAAGGTTTGGCCATCAGTGAAGTTGCGCATATAAGTTTGGCAGGTGGTGCCCCGGGTTGGGCCATGGGCTCTGCCATTGATCACTAGGCTGCAACTGCCACAGATTCCTTCTCTGCAATCGTGATCGAAGGCAATAGGTTCTTGGCCTTTAGACATTAATCCATCATTAACGACATCAAGCATTTCTAAGAAAGACATATCTGGCACGATATTATTTGCTTGATACTCAACAAAGCGCCCAGAGTCGGTGGGGTTTTTCTGACGCCAAACTTTAAGGGTTAGTTTCATTATTTGTAACTCCGCACTGCAAGGTGAACATTATCGTAAGTGAGTGGTTCTTTATGAAGGACGGGCTTATTATTCAGGCCTTTGTATTCCCAAGCAGAAACAAAAGCGAAATCATTATCATTTCGCACAGCTTCGCCTTCATCGGTTTGGTATTCTTCGCGGAAATGCGCACCACAGGATTCTTCCCGGGCAAGGGCATCTTCTGCAAGAAGTTCCGCGAATTCAAGAAAATCAGCGACACGCATTGCGTATTCGAGACCTTTGTTCATTTCTTCGCCTGAACCAGGGACTGAAACATTCTTCCAGAATTCTTCGCGAATAGCTGGGATTTTTTCTAAAGCGGTAGTTAAACTTTTTCGGGTTCGAGCCATACCAACTTCATTCCAAACTACTTTACCCAGTTCGCGATGCATACCAAACGGGCTGCGATTTCCTTTGATGGAAAGAATTTTTTTGATGTTTTCGTTCACATCATTTTCGCATCGTTTGAAATCCGGATGATCTGTAGTCACATCGCCGGGCTTGGTGGATGCGAGATAATTTGTGATGGTGTATGGTGCGACAAAATAGCCATCTGCAAGACCTTGCATAAGGGCGCTTGCCCCTAATCGATTCGCACCGTGATCAGAGAAATTAGCTTCACCCAAAACAAACAGCCCAGAGATATTACTCATCAAGGTGTAATCTACCCATAAGCCACCCATGCAATAATGCACTGCAGGGTAGATGCGCATTGGCACCTTGTAGGGGTTTTCGTTGGTGATGTGTTGATACATATCGAAAAGGTTGCCATAGCGTTCGCGAATAAGGTTTTCACCTAGGCGATTGATAGCAGCAGAGAAATCGAGATAAACGCCTCTACCACCTTCGCCAACGCCTTTGCCTTCATCGCAAACTTCTTTAGCAGCGCGGGAGGAAATATCGCGTGGGGCAAGGTTACCGAAACTTGGGTACTTGCGTTCAAGAAAATAATCGCGCTCTGCCTCGGGAATCTGATCGGGGCTGCGTGTGTCGCCTTGTTTCTTGGCCACCCAGATACGGCCATCGTTACGAAGCGATTCGCTCATCAAAGTAAGTTTGGATTGGTAATCGCCTGTTACCGGAATACAGGTGGGGTGGATTTGCGTAAAGCAAGGGTTTGCAAATAAAGCGCCTCGCTTGTGGGCGCGATAAGTGGCAGTAACATTGCAACCCACGGCATTCGTTGAAAGGAAGAAAACAGGGCCATAGCCACCTGTTGCAAGTACAACCGCATCGCCCACATGGGATTCGATTTTGCCTGTTTGGAGATCACGAATAATAATGCCACGGGCTCTGCCATCGATGGTAACGAGGTCGAGCATTTCGGTGCGTGGGTGGGATTTAATTCTGCCTAGGGCAATCTGCCTAGCCATGGTGCTGTAGGCGCCCAAAAGAAGTTGCTGGCCCGTCTGGCCTCTGCAATAAAATGTGCGCGAAACTTGTGCGCCACCAAAACTACGGTTATCGAGAAGGCCACTGTATTCACGGGCGAAAGGTACACCAAGTGCAACGCAATGATCGATGATTTTTACGCTTGTTTGCGCTAGGCGGTAAACATTTGCCTCGCGAGAGCGGAAGTCGCCACCCTTGATGGTGTCATAAAAAAGTCGCCAAACACTGTCGCCATCGTTTTGATAATTCTTTGCAGCATTGATGCCCCCTTGGGCAGCGATACTATGGGCCCTGCGTGGGGAATCTTGGAAGCAGAAGGATTCGACTTGGTATCCAAGTTCAGCAAGAGATGCAGCAGCTGAAGCACCTGCTAAGCCTGTGCCTACGACCAGAATTTTATATTTGCGTTTATTCGAAGGGTTGATCAACTTCATATTTGCTTTGAAGTTGTCCCACTTTTGTTCAAGCGGGCCTTCTGGAATTTTACTATCTAAGTTCATCATCCCAAGATCCTCTTCTTATTTGACCCATCCAAGCAGGATGGAAATAGGAATTGAACAATTTCCAATAACTAAAACTCCCGCAATTCCATAACCTAAAGGAATTATAAGATTTCGAATCTTACCCCTTGCAAGACCCAGCGATTGCAACCAGCTTCCTGCACCATGGGTTAAATGCAACCCTAGGGCTAATTGGGCCAGAATGTATAATCCACTTATCAACGGTTGCTGAAAACCCCTCACCACCATGCTGTAAATATCAAATTGATTTTTAACATCTCGAGCTATCACTTCCTTATGATTTTCAGCATCTATTGCACCAACCGTGAAGTGGGCGAGGTGATAAACTAAAAACAAAAATATAACTATGCCGGTCAGCATCATATGGCGGGAAGCCCAAGATGCCTGAATGGTACCATCTGCGCCATAAGGAACGGGCCTAGCGTTGTTATTTTTGCTACGAAGCTTAAAAGCGAGAACCATATGAATGGAAAAAACCGTTACTAAACCAATGCGGGCAACCCAGATAAGCACACCATGGCCAGCTGTCTGTAAAAACTCACCATATTCATTTATGGCTTGTGGGCCTGCGTATATAAGAAGATTTCCAGTCATGTGGCCTAGCACAAAGCCTATAAGAAGTAAGCCGGTAATGCCCATAAAAAATTTGTAGGCAACCGAACTACTAGGAACTATAGAACTCATGCGATCCTCTTGCGGGGTCGAAATAAATAGACGACAACTAACGAAACCCTTCTAATGGCATTTATAGTCAAAATAGGCTTCGCAAGCGAGAACATTAAGCCTGAATGTTATTATAAATTTATGGTATACACCTAACAAAGCAACCTTAAGTAAAAACCGTAAACAATCATCGCTTGTAACAGAAGTTACCATAGCAATGAGGCCAAGGGCAACAGCGAGTTTAGCCTAGGTTTAAGCTTGTTTAGGCAAATGCTTTTTAGCGAAAGTGCGATATGCCTGCCAATCGATAGGGCTCATCGAATGTTTTCCCGCCCTAATAAAGTATCCTAGGGTACCATCAGAAAGTTTGCCTAATTCGGGCATAGTATTGGAATTAAGGCCAGTAGCACCCATCAATTTATAAGCGCCCTGAGCAGCTTTAAGAACCTCAAACTGACCTTGGGGGTTAGCCCAAGTATCTTCCACCGCGTTGGTAAAAAGCACAGGGCGAGGAGCACAAAGCGCCACCAATGCATTTTGATCAAAAGGAAGTTTCTCGGGCTGCGTGTTAAATTCTTTATAAGCATCATTAAACCAATGAGGGAAACTGGTATTAATTCGCTGAACCGATTCGCCTACCTTACCCCTACTTGGGGCCGTCCCCCCACAACCTGCTTGATTAGGAATAGCCATCGCTATGCGATCATCAAAAGCCGCGGTAAGGAGTGCAGTTTTACCCAACCGAGAATGCCCGACCACAATAATCCGCTTGGGGTCACATTCAGGCAAACCAACCAGCACATCAATTGCCCGCATAATTCCCCAGCTCCATGCTGCTACTGTTCCCCAAGCGTGTTTGCCTGTTGGTGCAATGCCAGCTTTTTCAAGATGGGGCTGAATACCCATGCGTTTTTCTTTAACATCGGGGTCAATATCGCCAGCATAAAAAGTAGCAACCGCAAAACCATCTAATACCGTCTCTTCAATATTATAAGTATCTTTTTGGGCCCCCCGACCTTTTTCAGACGCCTTATTATTCACAACCCCAGGGTAACGATCATACATCCAGACTTCAGGTATTTTTATTGCAACATCATCCACTAAAACATGATTTCCTGCAAAGTTCATCCCCACAAACACCGGTACTTTTTCTTTGTTTCCCGATGGATAAGCAAGCAGCATCTTGATGGTTGGCGTACCTTTTGGCCCAAATGAAATTTCATATTCTTTTAAAACACCTTTGCCATTAAAAGCATTGGGGTTATGCGAAAGAACTTTACTAGTAACTTCAACCGATTTAGTCGGATAGTAGCCATACATATAATGTTGAAAAAGCTGTTTAAGTTCGGGCTTGCGTTGATTAAGCCAAACCTGCTTATCGGTAACTAAAACCCCATCCATACCAACAAGAGGGTCGGGTAAAGTTGCAAGGGCAGGAAGTTTAGAAACATCAGGAAATTTCTCGTTGGTTTGAGCTAACGCAAAAGGTGCTAACGCAAAAGGTGCTAACGCAACTGAAGTAACAAAACTTCTTCGATTCCACATTGCAAGCCTCTTTCAAAAAGGGATTAAGATTCTTTGCGTACGCCAATGGTTTTAAGTTCTTCTAATTGCTTAGCAGAATCAGCGCCGAGCGTATTACCAGCAAGATAAATCCTTAAAAATGGCGCAAAACGCTTCATTCCAGCGTTATCAACCTTACACCATTCAACTAACGGCTTTAAGTCAGTTATCTTATTGCGTTCGATAATCAACATTCGTAAATCAGTTTGCGTTGCTAAAGGCCCTAGGTCGGAAATCTGGTTGTCGCTAAGATCAATGGTGGAAAGCCGGGTAACAGTTTTAACAGGCTCAAGATTAACAATTTGATTTTTAGGAAAGGAAAGAGAAGAGAGCTTTACCAAACCTTTAATTGCGGAAAGATCACTTACCTTATTATTTCCCATATAGATTGCATTTAAAGCTACCAAATCTTTAAGTGAAGAAATATCAGCAATCTGATTTCCTGAAAGTTCGATGTATTGAAGTTTAATTAAGCCTGAAAGTGGTTTGATATCAGCAATCTTATTATTGGCGAGGTCAAGAGATTGAAGGTTATTTAAATCTTTAAGGGGCTTAAGGTCTGCGACTTGATTATTAGTAAGGCGAAGCAATGCCAGGTTTTTACATTTTTCGAGTCCTGAAAGGTCTTTGATATTTTTCCCTAGGGCTTCCAAAACAAAAAGCTTAAGCAACTTTTCTTCGTTAAGTTCGGCCATCGGCTCTTGCAAAACTTTACGAATTTCAGCTTCAAGAGCTTTATCAACGATAAACCCTGCTGCATTTAAAGGAATAGAAAAAAGAAGGAAGGTTAAAATAACGGGCACAATCTTGCACCTCAATAATCGATTCATAATATTTCCTTTATTAATCACTAACCTTAGGCAGGTCTAGAAATTTTAAATACTATCAGCGGTTCACTTTTCCTATTTTCCACCATTTCTTATCCAAGTGCAAGAACCCAGTTCTTCCCTCTCCCTTTTTAATAGCGTTCAATAAACACGACCGAGGTGTCATCGTGACGCCCGTTTCCTAGGGTAAACGCATTAGAATCATCAAACAACGACATCATCGTTTTTTCAATAGTCTCTGCTTTATTCTTTCGCATTGTTTCCGAAATACCAGAAATACCAAACTCCACATGCTTTTCGACATTATCAGGGAAGGCTTCTTGTAAGCCATCGGTATAAAGGAGCAACCTACTTTTAGGTGGAATCGTGAAGGAATGCTGAACATATTCAGCTCCTTCAAAAAGGCCCAATGGCATACCACCAACATCTTCAGTAGCAACTAACTTAATCTCGCCGGTTTCAAGCGATTGTATTAAAGGGGTAGGATGGCCGGCAGAGCACCACTGGAATTCGTGGGTTTCACCATTGAGGATGCCATAGGCAAGGGTAATAAACCCGCCATCAGCACTGACAATAGCTTGTTCGCAAAGGTTACGGTTCACGGTAGCAACGAACTCTGCGGGCATTAAATGCTCATCATCTTTAAGCATCCGAACAAGAGTATGCATAGTAATAACCGACATGCAAGCCTTCATTCCGTGACCAGAAGCATCGCCAACTAGGACGACAAATTTATTATTTTTCAAGCCAAAGAGATCGTAATAATCACCACCTGCCATAGTAACAGATTGGCCCCCTAACACCTTCACCTGAGAAGGTTCATAGCGAGCACAAACCCGATAGCCTGAAGGTGGTTTGATATTTTTTGGGATAATAGTTTCTTGAAGTTTGCGAACTGATTCTACTTCTTCGCGCAATTTTTCTGCTATCTTCTGTTCGCGTTCTGCATTAGTCGCAGCAACTACGCTATCCATCATAGCATTTAAAAGGAACATAAAATCGCCATTAGGATCTCGTAAAATATAAGATTTCATACCTGCCATCATATAACGGGCTAGGCGAAAAATATCTTCCGAATTGCAACCGCAAACAATAGGAATTTCAGGCCTCACGACTCTGGTTTCTTTGAACAATTCAAACGATTCTTCAAGATCGGGATACCGCGTTGAAAGCAAAACAACACTTAACCCTTTGTTAGTTTTCACTACAGAATTAAAATGGCTTTTATCCGTCGCAACAATAATCTCGTTATCTCCTGCACCCAGATACATCGACATAAGTTCAACCTGTTGCACATCTTCCCAACCAATTAAAATGATCACAAAACACTTCCGTTCGAAAAAGAATAAATAATATAAAGCTATTCTAGTTAATAAAAGCCAGATATGTACGCTGGATTTATCAAAATTAATAAAAACCGAGTTATTCTAACCGACCATCCTTTTTTGCTTAAATACAGGCCCTTTTAACAGGTTGCAAGCTTTCACTTAAGCTTTTCCTACTCTCAATTTTAATATGCCAGTAAATTGTGTCTTCTTGTTTCCCTTAAACTTTAACTAAGACTATAATTTAATTGACCTACCTTTAGCACTGTATTTAGGTTTAAGTGATTATGATGAATTTAAAAATCGTTCCAATCATCGTTCTTCTCCTAATAGCCTCCAGCTTAAGTTTTAGCAATGCTTTGCAAGTTGATTACAAAGAAAAACTTCCATTCATACCTCCTAAAACTCCTACCGAATCTTTAAAAGCTTTCAAAACCCGACCGGGGTTTAAAATTCAACTCGTCGCTTCTGAACCCATCATCGGTTCACCTGTCTCGATGGATTTTGACGAGGATGGCAGATTATTCGTCGCAGAGTACACCGAATACAACGCCTACGCTATTCCCTCCTTCAAAAACTCGGGACGCATTCGTTTGCTCGAAGATACTAATAACAATGGCACCTACGACAAAAGCACCATCTTTGCTGATAATATCCCTTGGAGTGCTACCGTCTTTTGCTACGACGGTGGGGTCTTTGTTGGTGCTGCACCCGATTTTTGGTTCCTCAAAGATACTAATAACGATGGCATCGCTGATGTTAAACAAAAAATCCTCACCGGCTTTGGACGCGACCTAGCTGGCGAAGCTATGCTCAACTCCTTTCGCTGGGGGCTCGATAACCGCATTCATATTTCTACAAATCTTGCAGGCGGTGAAATACGCCTTGCAGATGATGCCAAGCCTTCAAATGCTTCTAAAGGCGCAATCTTAACCGTACGAAACCATCGCCTTATTCTTAACCCCAAATCCTATGCTTTTGAAAAAGGTAGTGGCGGTGGCCAACATGGTTTTTCCTTCGATAACTACAACCGGGCCTATGTATGTAGTAATTCCGAACCTGCGCAAACTCTTGCTTTCGATACCCGTTACCTCGCCCGTAACCCTTTTGTTCAAGCTCCTTCACCCTCGGTCAACATTGCACCAGATAACAAATTCACTCGTATCTTTCGTATCAGTCCCGATGAACCTTGGCGTATCCTTCGCACCGACTTACGCACCAAAGGCATCGTCAAGGGTTCTAACGAAGGGGGCAAAGTCTCGGGGTTTTTCACCGGGGCTACTGGGATTACTTCATACCGAGGAGATGCATTCCCACCCTCTTTCCTTGGTAATATTTTCGTAGGAGAAGTGTCAGGTAACCTTATTTATCAAGCTAAACTCGATGAAAATGAGATTATTCCAGTCGCCCATCGAGCAGAACCCGAAGTCGAATTTCTTGCCAGTGCTGATAATTGGTTTCGACCCGTACAGATGGCACACGGACCCGATGGTTGCCTTTATGTTGTTGATATGTATCGCGGGTTAATCGAGGGCGCTGCTTTTCTTCCACCTGATATGGTCAAACACCTTGAAATTATGGCGGGTTACGATCGTGGGCGTATTTGGCGTATCTCCCCTGAAAACTTCAGCCCCAGGCCTAAACCTAAACTTAGCTCGCTTTCTAATTCCGAACTCGTTGCTTTACTCGAACATCCCAACGGTTGGCATCGCGATACCGCCAGCAGGCTTCTCTATCAAAAACAAGATAAATCTCTGGCTCCTTCTCTTCGCTACCTTGCTAAAAAATCTAAATCACACCTTGGAAAAATCCACGCTCTTTGGGCTTTAGATGGCATCAATTCACTGGATCACTCCGATGTCTTGGCCGCCCTTTCCGATGAACACCCTAGGGTGCGGGAACAGGCTCTTTTACTTTCAGAAAAACTTCCCGCATCCAAGGAAGTTCGATCTACTGTTATTGAACTCTTAAAAGACTCAGATATAAAAGTTAAACTTCAAGCTATCTACTCACTGGGCGGGGCAGATGACAAAGCTTCAGCTTCAGCTTTGGGGAACATTGCTGTTGATTCAGGAACCGACCCTTGGCTTAGATTAGCTTTGCTTTGCGCTTCCCCCGAACGCACCGAATCTTTGTTCACACACCTTATCGAGAATAAAGAGTTTCGTATCAAGGCAGATGGGGTTACTTTTTTAGGTAAGCAGGCACAAAACCTTGCTGCTTCGGGATTACCCCGATCTAGACAAGCACTTGCAAATGCTATTAATTCACTTGATGATAAAGAACAAGCCTTAGCAAATTCACTTACTAGGGAAATTATCGAAAGCCCATTGCGCACTCCATTAGAAGGAAAGGTCGCTGCAATTCTCGAAGCATTGATTACGGAAGCAAGAAAAAATCTTGGATCTGCAAAAGCCTCACCCGCAGTTCAAATAGCAGCATTAAAATTACTCTCCCAACAAGACTTTAATAAAAGCCAAGATCTATTCCAAGCTGCTCTGGAAAGTAATAAGAGCCCTCTTGTGCAACAAGCTGCAATCGAATCTCTCACTAAATACGATTCCTTAGAAGCTGCTAACTTAATCATCCGTGCTTGGGTCGGCCTTGGCCCTCAAGCAAAACCCAGTGCCCTTGAAGCTTTACTAACTAGGGAAGCTTGGCTTAAACTTTTACTAGATGGCATAGAAGGGAAAAAGATTCCCCGTGGGGAAGTAGACTCTAACAGGCTAAAACTCGCCTCGGGTAAGAAAGATTCTGTAATAGCTAAGCGGATCGAAGCCCTCACTGCATCTTCTTCTTCCAGCCGAGCGGAAGTATTCAACCAGTATAAAAAAGCACTAACAACGATGGGTGATAAAATCCGCGGGAAAGAAGTTTTCAAGTCACAATGCTCGGCCTGCCATCAACTCGAGGGTGTGGGGAAATCTGTGGGCGCTGACCTTTCCTCTGCTCGCAATCGGGGGCTCGAAGCGGTTTTGCTTAATATCCTCGACCCCAACCGCGAAGTGAAACCTGCATTCATCACCTATGTTGTTACCTCAAATAGTGGGAAAACCAGCACCGGTATGATCGCTTCCGAATCTTCTAACAGCATCACACTTTGGAAAGCAGACCATCAAACAGAAACCATCCTGCGCACCAATATAGAGGAAATGCGCTCCACAGGTATTTCTTTTATGCCCGAAGGGATCGAAAAACAAGTTGCATTACCAGCAATGGCTGACCTGCTTGCCTACCTCGATTCCATCCGTTAGTACAACATTTTAAGGATTTAACAATGAAAGCCTGAACCTGCTTTAACTCTTACTTTCGATACCCGTAACCTTTTTGCACCAGATCGTTTAAGTTCGGTAAACCTTGCTGTAGATAACAAATTCCCAAGCACATTTAGCCTCAATTATATTAATTTTAGCGTTTTTTCGCTCTAAAAGAATCATCAAAAGTTTTAATAACAGTTGGAAATTGTCTGGGTTCTTTACCAGAACAACCTATTTTATCTCATATATTGTCGATGCCTTCGATCCTGCATTCGTAGAAAATATTTTCGCAGGAACCGGTCGCAAAGTATCTTGCAATTTTATATCTCTGCCATTTAAAATAAAGTTTTTAAACTTATCTCAACTTAAATGTATACTATGTCTACTATTAATATGTAAACGGAATACTTTGTTCCGTAGGTTCAATTAATGCTGTTATCCCACAAGGGAGTCCACAGCAAAGATTTAAAATAGGAGGATTTACCTTGCTACTATTCGCAGATGGCATGGATTCAACGATGAAAGCCCTGCATGCAGGCCTTTCAATGGAAGGGATAACAATGTACCTCTTCTGGCTCGCTACCGTAGGAATGGGCGCTGGAGCTGCATATTTTTGGTTGCAACGAAATACGGTTCCCAAGCAGTATCAAACCGCTGTGACGATCGCTGGTATTATTTGTGGGGTGGCTGCATTTCACTATTGGAAGATGAGTGCAATTTATTTGGAAGGTGTTGCGAGCTTGTTTGATGCTAATGGCTTGCGTATCGTCGGAGCTAAAATTACGCAATTTCCTACTTCTTATCGCTACATCGATTGGTTGATTACTGTGCCACTTCTTTTATTGGAATTTCCTTTGTTGCTTAACCTAGGTAAAAGCGGCGCCTCACTCTTTAAAAGCCTTGTATTTTTTGCATTTGTAATGATTATTACCGCTTGGATTGCTGAAGAAAGCCCAACTGGTGGCCAACAATGGTGGACCTGGTATGCAATCTCTTGTGCATCTTGGTTGTACATCGTTTACATGCTATTCACATCGGTTACCGAAGCTATGCAGACTGCCCCAAAAAGTATTCAAGAAAGCTTGAAGATTATGCGGCTATTCGTGCTTATTGGTTGGGTGATTTACCCAATTGGCTTCTTGATGGCCCTTGCGGGAGAAAATGGCGGAAGCTGGCGCGAAGTTTGTTATAATATTGCAGATGTTATTAACAAAGTATTCTTTGGCTTGGCTTGCGTTCAAGGCGTGAAGGAACTCAGTTTGACGAAGGAGCTTGAACCAAATTCTGCTCAAAACTGAATTTGAATCTACCTCTGAATTTTTTATACCCATACCACCCTCTACTGCCGCATTCACTCAATCAAATAGATTAAGTGAATCGAATGTGGGGGTGGGGTGGGTTTTTTTTTCTGGCGCACGCCCCTGGCCTTGCTTGGTGCTTGCCACTGCCTCATTACTTGGGTTTCTTAACCCTCAAATCACCATCATTATTGCCCCTTGGCCATTTCTTCTAGCTTTGGCCTTATTTGGTATGCCTCACGGCGCAGCTGACTGGAGCATTGAATCCAAGTTAATGCATCGCCGCGGATTTATTGCACGCCTATTTGGATTTAAAAATTATTTATTATGGATGCTGGCCTGCACCCTGTTAATCGCATTAGCCCCTGGTTTTGCGATTTTGGGATTTCTTCTTCTTACTGTGTTTCACTTTGGCATGGCCGACGCCAATGCCGTTGGCGCTGACGAAGATGGTTTTGTGGCGCGCTGGGCTTTGGTCATTAGTCGCGGATTGTTATTATTAAGTACTGCATTTGCCCTTCACGCCCAAGAGGCGTGGAGACCATTCTCTCAAATCGCCCAAGCCATTAGTTTGTGGCCACAAAGTTCATGGATGCCAAACATCGTTTATCTTGCGCAACTTGCTACAATTGGTATGGTGTTTGGCGGATTACTTGCATTTTTTGGATGCGTTGCGCGTATGATGAGGGGGCATTGGCGCGAAGCTATTCAGGATATGTGTGAACATTCTTTGGTTGTTGTCTTGGCGGTGTTTTCCGATCCGCTCTTTGCAATTGGTTGTTTTTTTATTGGAGTGCATGCTTTTCGGCACACTCGAAGATTGGCGCAAACAAGAATTATTTTAGAGCCACCCGCTTGCCATCCAAATTTTTGGGCCCGAGTCATTCATGTGCACTTCTTAAGTTTGCCTCTTTTGTTGCCTACCGCTGCCTGCTTATTACCGCTTTGCTGGATGCTTGGATCGTTTGATGCACGCACCATCGCAGTTTCCTCAATTGCTTTTTATATGATTACAACTCTTCCTCACCACTTGCTAGGGCTCAAACTTCCAGCGGTTGATTTACGCTGAACAACTGTTAATTATTTGAGAATGGCTAAGTGCAACGCCGGACAATTGCTCGAGTTCAGCGAGATGCGGTATGCAGCACTTAGCTGGTTGCGTACAAGAATGGTCACATCCGAATCTGCAAATAACACCTCACTTTAAAAAGCCGACTATCAAACAGAAACCACCCTGCCTATTAATAAAATGCGTTCTGTAGAAGTTTTTATGCCCGAAGGGATCGAAAAACAAGTTACAATACCCACAATGGCTGACCTGCTTACCTACCTCGATTCGATTTTTAAATTTAACATTTTAAGGATCCCGCTATGAAATCCCGAACCTTTTCGATAATGCTTCTTAGTTTGGTATTGTTCGTTAGCTTCGTGAACGCTCAGGAAAAAACAACCTGGCAAGCTGGCCTCGCAACCATTGTCATCACTCCCGAAAAGAACATGTGGATGTCGGGCTATGGTGGTCGAGATAAAGTTTCTGAGGGAAAAGTACACGATTTATTCGCCAAGGCCGTTGCTATCGAAGATGGCTCGAAAAATCGCTGCTTATTAATCACCCTTGATCTTGTAGGCATCGATCAACCCACCTCGAATCAAATCCGTGATAATCTTGAAAAAGCACACCAGTTAAAAAAAGACTCTATCAGTATTGCCTGCTCGCATACTCATTGTGGCCCAGTTGTTGGTACTAACCTTCGTACCATGTATTTCCTTAACGAAGCTAACAACAAACTTATTGATGAATACACCGTTCAATTAATACAAAAAGTTTCCGAAGTAGCTGCAATTGCAATTAAGAACCTTGCGCCTGCTGAATTATCTTGGGGCGAAGGGAAAGCCACCTTTGCAGTAAATCGCAGAACTAATAAAGAAGCCGATGTGCCTAAGCTAAAAACTGAAGATAAAATTCTTGGCCCTTCTGACTTTGCTGTTCCCATACTTCAAATCAAGAACAATAAGGGAAAATTAAAGGGCCTTGTTTTTGGGTATGCCTGCCATTCTACCACTCTTTCTTTTTATCAGTGGTGTGGCGATTACCCCGGCTTCGCTATGCTGGAGTTAGAGAAACGACACCCAGGCGCAACCGCTCTTTTCTGGGCAGGATGTGGCGCAGATCAGAATCCTCTCCCTCGAAGAACTGTCGAGCTTGCTAAAGATTATGGCAACCAACTTGCTGATGCGGTCGATGAAACCATCTCTAAACCTATGAAGAAAATTCAAGGTAAACTTTCTAAAACCTATAGCGATATTCCCCTTTCCTTTGCTGAACTTCCTTCTCGCGATAAACTTTTACAAGACTCAATTGGTAAAGATAAGTTCCAAGCGGGCAGAGCTAAATATCTTTTAAATAAACTTGATGATGAAGGTTCGCTCAAAGCTAATTATGCTTTTCCTATCGAATCTTGGAAACTTGGGGATGGCCCACTTTGGGTTTTTCTGGGTGGCGAAGTGGTGGTTGATTACGCAATCCGTATTAAAAAAGAGCTTGGGCAAAGTACCTGGGTTTGTGCCTACGCTACCGATGTGATGGCTTACATCCCTTCTCTTCGGGTTCTTAAAGAAGGCGGGTATGAAGGTGGTGGCTCGATGGTCTATTATGGCTTACCCTCTTTCTGGGCACCTTCTATTGAAGATAAAATTATGGCAGAAGTGAATAAGCAAAAGCTAGCAACCAAGAAATAAACTGCTTTAATAACACTTAATTTTTGTATTCGCAGGAATAATAAACAGGTCGGCAAGTGCACGAAAGCCATTACAGAACACCCGTGGGTTCCTTAATCCCTCATTCCCATGAAGATGGGAAACTAGGCATCCGTCATTCCCACGAAGGTAGGAAACTAGTCGCAACACGCTTCACACCAGTTCCCCACATTCGTGAGGATGACAGCGGTACTAGTTTGAAGCTTTATTATTTAAGCTAAGCTATATATTAATGACTTTACGATTATGATAACTCTTTTATCAAGAATAAACTCCAAAGAGTGAGAAACTATTTTCATAGCAAGTACCCAACGGTATAATTATTCTTTGATGCGATTACAAAACCTAAAGGTTATTATGTTCAAACAAGGACCGGTTACCCAGAGCGTTGCTATGGGCTAATATGACGCTAGGGCTTTGCCCCTCCGGATTGCAACCATCGCCGCGCTGGCCTTTGCCCCGTGGCAGATAATGTCGCCAAGAATAGTCTTTATGTCGCCTGATTTGTCGATGAATAAATCGATAGATGGACTCATAACTGATGCGAATAGCTGCTTTGTTATGCGCCTGCCGGCCAGCAATTTGTTCTGGTGACCAGCCCATTTTAAGTTGATTTAATACCAGTTC
>JBDNHI010000154.1:0-56353 GCA_041694635.1 Gemmataceae bacterium
CCAAGCCACCTTAGGATGGGTATGTTGCTGCAAGGTGATAAATCCAATGAAATAGTTAGAAACAAATTGCGGTAGAAAAAAACCACAGCCAACCATTAAAAAAGGATTCTCACCCCGGACAACTGCAGACCAGATAAGTAAACTTACCCAAGCAACAAATAAGGTGGCCAATTGAATACGATCATGGAGGAATGCCTTGGGATTCTTAGGCGCATGGGTAGTACTTGGGAAAAACTCCCATTTAAACCACATTTCTTTTAAATACAACCAACTACACCCATACCAACTTCGACTTACACGATAACTGCATTTTCCCAACAGGGATAACTTTCTATATTCCGCCAAGTTTAATGGAGGAAAGCCTGCGTCTTTTCCTTTTATATTGGTAAAGCCATGATGCAGGCCGTTATGGGAATGAACCCAGGAAGTAACAGGATGAAAGGCAGGCGCCATTGAAATTCGGCCTGCCAACCGGTTCATCCACCTTTTAGGAAATAAAATGCCATGCAAGGCATCGTGCCCGATAATAAGCATAACCCCAATGGCATGCCCATTGATGAGGCCAAGGATAATTTTGGCCCACCACGGGGCGAAAAGGATTCCGATAAGGCTGCAAACCCAGACCAACAAAGGCAAAAGGAAGTGAAATAATCCGGGCAGAATTCCTTTGATTCGATCGTTTTCATTAACACTCGATCTTATTTCTTCAATTCCTGGCCATTTGTTTTCAGCTTTCATTCGAATATAAATCCTAACATTAAAAAGTAAAGCAATAATTTAGATTTAAAAGTCAGCTTTTGATTCACTAATAATCAATAACTAACACTGATTTGCATTAGCACTTTTAAAGGTACTAATAATGTTTCCCATCACTAATTTTAGAGAAAACAATTAAAGTGATATTACCAGAAAAACTATTCACACCAAGGCAAATATTGCTCACTAAACAAATTTTTTCTTCGGGCGCTTACTTTATTAAGGGCGGGCCACGATCTCAACCCAAGCAGGCCCCTTGCCCACTTCCAATGAATCGGATTTTATAAGTTTCCCTGTTTCGGAATGAATCTGGTAGACAGACAATTTCCCAGAGTCTTGACCTGCAACCACTAAAAACTTCCCTGCTGGATCAATGTTAAAAGCTCGCGGAACTTTTTCGGTTACAACTTGCTCAATTATTTCTAACTTCCCTGAGCCTGCATCTACCTTGAAACAAGCGATACTATCGTGACCACGATTGGATGCATAAACAAACTTACCATTGGGTGAAACATGAATATCTGCACAGGTATTTTTACCTGCATAATCCTTAGGCAATGTGCTAAGGGTTTGAAGGGCTTTCAATTTTCCTGTAAGTTCGTCATTTTCGAAAACACTAACAGTGCTATCAATTTCATTAACAAAATAAACTTCGGGAAGAATAGGGTGAAAAGCGAAATGCCTAGGGCCACTTTTTTTATTTGAAACAATATCTTTTTGCATATCGGTAGAAATCATCCCTCGTTCTGCATCCCAAGAACGGGCGAAAATTTTGTCCGCACCCGTATTCGGTATGTAAACCATTTTGTTTGTTTTATCGATTTGAACGCTATGCGGATTTTTATCGGTTTCTAGAATCTGCACTGCTTCACCCTCAGGAATTCCCTTGTCATCAAGTTTATAAACACCAACTTTTCCTTCGCCATAATGGGAAGAAAGTATCCACTTTTTCGAAGGATCAATGGTGAGATAAACGGGGTTTCCTAAAATAGGATTACTGCTAAGAAACTCAGGTGTACCTTTGTTAGAAAGTTTATAAGTTGCAATGCTTTTTCCAGTACGAATACCGAGGTAAAGGAGTTTATGTTTAAGATTAATCGCTATGGGTCCTGGGCCAGGTTCGGTTGTAATCTCACCTGATTTTTGCAATTTTCCTTGTTCGTCAAGATTAAACCAAACTAGTTTATTATCGCCACCCACACTGATATAAACTGTACCCATAGATTTAACATCTGCAGCGAGAAGGATTGGAAACGAAACCGCAAAAGCAGCAAAGAAACTACAAATGAGAAGGCGATTCATAAAGAACTCCTAAAACACTTTTTACAAGAAAAAAGGCTGAGTTATAAACCCAGCCTTGATTAAATACCATTTTAGTCAGGCCGATTATTCGGCAGAGCCTTTTAACTTACGACGCAGTTTAGCCAACACGCCTTGTCGAACAGAGGCAACTTCAGCAACTTGAGTTTCAACCGAAGTTGCAGGGGCGGAGGAAGTTTTTTTAACACCTGCTTCGGAAGGATCTTGGCCATTAATCCAAGGGCCGCCCAACTTCATGTAATCTGGCGGAATAATCACACTGCCGCTTTCCCCACCCTGCCAGCCTATGATCTGAGAAGGTTTGCCTCGCTGCTTGCTGCGTGCTTCCAACTTGGTAGCCCAAGAAGAATCAGCATCAACTGGCTTGCGTTCAGACTTATCCCAGAACAGGCCTTTACCAGTGCGATAGCTTTGGACGCCCATAGCAACGGTAGTAAATGCAGCGGCACCAAGTTCAGGAGTGCTAAGGGTTTCGCGTTTACGAGCCTTAACACACTCGAGGAAATTGTCCCAAAGATCATAAGTAGCATTACCTTTTTTCTCGTTGTTAAAGGTATGTATGGGTTTCTCAATAGCCTCCTTGGGCTTAGCAGGACCACCGGAAATGGCCTGACCAAAAACTTCAAAACCCTTCATGTAATCGCCACTACCAGTAAAACGGAGGGTTCCAAGGCGACCGCGAATCATTTCGCCCAACTGAGTGTCATTGCACATAGTAGCAGAGATAATGAGCTGACAGCCTTCATCGTAATCTGCAACAATGGTGGCAACATCGGGAACATCACGGCCATCATATTCAAGATAAATACCACCGCCGCCAATAACCCGAGCGGGGTAACGAACCCCCATAGCGGAAATAAGATGAGTGGTTTGATGGACGAAGAGGTCGGTAAACATACCGCCACCGAAGGGCCAGTAACAGCGCCATTGAGCCCAAATAGCACGGTCAAAAGGAACCTCGCTAGGAGTGGGGCCAATTTTTGCGCCCGCACATTCAAACTTATGACCCAAAAACATATCCCAATCGATCGTCTTAGGGGACATCTCTTTTGCAAGAGGATAGTAGCGCCATTGCCCACCGATGTAGTTCCGGTAATAACTGGTTTGGCCTTGAAACACTTTCCCCAACTTACCGCTACGAATATATTCATAAGCTTCGGTCCAAGTTGGATCAGCCATCGATTGCACACCAACGCTCATAACTCGATTAGTTTTCTTGACAGCGTTAACAACTTCTTGAGCTTCTGCAATGGTACGGGTCATTGGTTTTTCGCAATAGACATCCTTACCCGCATTAAGAGCATCGATAGTCATTCTGGCGTGCCAATGATCGGGTGTTGCAATACAAGCAACATCGACATCTTTAAGATCAAGGATACGACGATAATCCTTGCTAACACGGGTTTTGTCTTCGACATTGATTCCGCAACGCTTGGCAGAAGGATACAAGCCACGGCCTTTGCCATTGCCTAATTTTTCATCGCCGTCCCAAACATCACAAACAGCAACGGGAACAACATTTTTGTTTTCCTTTTGCATTTGTAAGATCACATCGATGTGTTGTTGGCAACGGCCGCCCACGCCGATGAAGGCAATATTAATTTTTTCGTTTGCGCCTAAAACCCTAGCAGAGCTAGCAGCAGTGAGGCTTAAAGCAGATGCGCCGATGGCACTGGTTTGAAGAAAGTTTCTTCGATTAACTTTTGAACTAGTCATAATTAAATCTCCATTTTAAAACAAGTTTACAGAGGAACATTATTTGTACACGATTATTTCAAACGATGCTCTAAAAACCAAGAATAAAGTTCAGGATTTCCGTAAGCTTTATCCCAAGAGTTATGACCAACGCCTGGGAATTCGTCATATTTAGGTTTGCCACCGGCCTTTTTCATGGCTTCGATCATCTCACGCGACTTTTCAACAGGAACAGACTTATCGTTATCGCCATGAAAACACCAGCAAGGAATATCCTTAAATTTTACTGCAGCAGCGGGGTTACCAGCTCCACAAACAGGCGCAATCGCAGCCCACATCTCAGGCTTCGACTCTACCCAACTCCAAGTACCAAACCCACCCATCGAAAGCCCGGTAAGGTACAACTGTTTAGAATTAATTTTGTAATCTTTTTTAGTAATCTCGAGAATTTTTAAAGCTCGTTCGCTATCGGGTGCACCGTAAGACCATCTACCCCTTACTGCAGACCTCAATTCACTTGCTTGAGGAAAAAGAACGAAAAAAGGGAAAGCTTTTTCGTTCTTTTTAATAGCGTTACCTAGGCCAGTCTCGGCCTGTTTTTTGCCATCGCTTCCCGACTCCCCACTACCGTGCAAGAACATAATCAATGGATATTCTTTTGCAGCATCATAGTTATGGGGAATAAATATTACATACTTATAGATTTTCCCTGCTTCATCTTTGTATTCCAAGTTTTTAAATCCAGTATCAGCAACTCCAAACGAAACAGCAGTAAACGCAGCAAGCAAAGCAATCATAAAAACTCCTCATAAAATCTTAGGTCTCACTTCTATAATAAGCAAAATATCACAAGGGGTTGAAGGTTGCTAGCTTTTGCCCTTTTTTTATTACATCAATTTTGACTCCCTTCGTTTCTTTACTTTCCTATAATCAATTGAACAGGGGTTCAAGCATTCCTTTCATAGAAAGACCTTTATTATGGCCAGCATTCCCAATGACAAAGCATCAATGAGCTACAAGTCTGCTGGCCTCGACCTCGAGCAATATGAACTGACCATCGATGCAATCGCCCCGCTTGCCAAGCGAACTCATACGCCACGGGTAATGGATGGTTTTGGTGGTTTTGCTAGCCTATTCAACCTCGATTTCAACAAAGGATTATTTTCTAAAAATTACAAACATCCCGTCCTTGTCACTTGTAACGATGGGGTAGGAACAAAGCTTAAAATTGCAACGATGATGAATAAGCATCACACCGTGGGTATTGATCTTGTAGCAATGTCAGTCAACGATTGCCTTTGCACGGGAGCGGAACCCGCCATCTTCCTCGACTACCTCGCAATGCCAAAGGATGATACCAAACTTACGGCTTCTATAATAAAAGGCATTAGCGATGGCTGCATCCAAGCTGGGTGCGCCCTTACCGGGGGCGAAACTGCGATTCTTCCCGATTTCTACTCCCCGGGAGATTACGACCTTGCAGGATTTTGCGTTGGCATTATCGACCGCGATAAAGTTATCAATGGCAAAGGAACTAAACCAGGCGACCTAGTTATTGGCTTAAGTAGCACAGGGCTACACTCTAACGGTTACAGTCTGGCTCGAAAAATCGTGTTCGAAAAAGCCAGCCTCAAAGTCACAGACTTTATACCCGAACTTAACAACACCGTAGGTGAAGCACTTCTTACACCAACCAAAATCTACTGCAAGGCAGTTCTTGCTATTCTCAATCACTACGGCAACAAACATAGGGTTATTCGGGGCCTAGCACATATTACAGGGGAAGGGTTAGAAGGCAATGTGCCACGCTCTCTTCCTGCCAATAGGCGAGTAATTATCAGAAAAGATTCGTGGCAGGTTCCACCTATTTTCACTTGGCTGCAAAAACTAGGCAATGTTGATTCAAAGGAAATGTTCACGGTCTTTAATATGGGCATAGGGTTTGTTATGATCGTCAGTAAATATTTCGCAAATAGTATTACAAACCAATTAACAAAATCAGGCGTGCCATCTTGGATCATAGGGGAAGTGGTGGAAGGCGAAACCGGAGTCGATCTGGTTTAATACTTTTTCAAAATGAAGTTGGAACTAAATCCATATAGCAAAACCCGTCACGATCTTGTCTACCTAAAGATTGAAAAGCAATTGGTTTTTTAAAGATGGGCCCATCATAACAAAAAGTATGAAACTCGCCATTTTCTCCGCAAGGATCTACCCCTAAGGGCAACTCACTCAGTAATTGATTGTCAAATTCTCTGCCTGTAAAATCTACTGGCAATTGCTTAGGGTCAACGCAAATCAACTTCGCACGAAACCCAGTTTCTATCATCTCTTTTGCCAAACTAAGAGTTGATTTTGTATCACACCAAATAGGAAACAATGGTTTTAACCCTGAAACTTGAACAGTTCTTATTCTATAATCCCGAATATCTTCAAGGAAAAGATCCCCAAACGCAATGTGCGTAATCCCATCGGCTTTCACTTTTCCAAAAGCATCATTCATACGAAGTTCATATTCTTTATTAGTGCAAGGCCAAGGTAATTTTACTTCATAAAGAGGCAATTCTAAAGTAGTCGCTTGCTGTAAAACCAGATCTCGATGGCAACCATGCATTGCAACCTTATCGGTATCAAGATTAAAATTTGCAATTAAACCGACTACTTCAAATTGTTTTTCTGCAATCAGCTTAAATAAAGTCCAAGCACAATCTTTTCCACTACTCCAAGAAACTATAACCTTGGGCTTTTTCATAATTCTACTTTTAATGCTGGTTGCAAATGACTAGGCAACGGGTGGACCTGAGGGTCGATCGCATGAGCAAGGACTTCAAGGCTATCGACCAACCTAGGGCCAGGCCGATTAAAATATTGGGAGCCATCAATAACAAAAAATCGAGTTTTTACCAGATCAAATTTAGCCTTAAGCGCTTTTAACACGGGGACATCCTGCAGGGTTCGGGCTACATCAAAACCACACGCTGCGATGACAATCAATTCGGGGTTAGCACTAATAATTTCATTCCAAGTTAAGGTTCGGGAAGGCTTTCCTGCCTGTCCTATAAGTTCAATTCCCCCAGCGAAAGTAATTAATTCGGGGGTCCAATGCCCAGCGCAAAAAGGTGGATCTAACCATTCTAAAAAAACAACCCGGTGCTTTTTTTTTATTAACTTAGAGCGAGTAACCACTTGTTCAACTCTTTTTTGCAACCCCTTCACCACCTCATACGCATTCTCTTTCGTTTTTGTGGCTATGCCTACTTGAACCATAGAATCATAAACTTGTGTCAAGGTTTGTGGCTCTAAGTTAATCACTTGAGGTGCACTTAAAAGCTTACAAGCAATTTCTTGCACTTCCGATTCTGCAACCGCACAAACATCGCACAGTGCTTGCGTAACAATTAAATCAGGTTTCAAATCTTCTAATATTTTCGAGTCTAATGAGTAAAGTGCTCTGTTAGTTTTTAGCTTTTCTCTAACCAGCAAATCGATTTCTTTACTGCTTGCAGTTTCAGGAATTAATGATTTCGTAACCTTGGGTAAGTTTTTAACTTCTTCGGGAAAATCGCATTCGTGGCTTACACCCACTAAATACTTATTCAATCCTAGTGCACAGACGATTTCTGTTGCGCTAGGCAATAACGAAACAATCCGCATTATTAAAACCTTTAGTGCCAGAAATAAGATCGCAAAGATTTATTCTATCTTCATTCCTTGAACAAGCCATTCTTGTTTATCTTTGCCTATAAAAACCTTTACTAGTTTATCAGATTTAGGTGAGGCAAAGGAATACAAATACCAAGTATTTCCCTCGAGGGATTTTTCCTCTTTTTTAAAGGTAAGAACCTCTTTGAGCATAGGACTTGATTTGACAAATACTAAGAATTGGTCTTTTCCCATCAAGGATTTAAATTCAGAGGAAGTTGCCTCCCATAACTCAGGGCTTTTCCCCTGCTTAATACCAGCAAGGAAGTCTTCAGCGATTTTTTGCCTTTGCCCCGTTTCGGGTTGTCCCGTGCAAGCCACTAATAGAAAGCAAGCAAACGGCATCAAGATCAACAAACTCGAAGTTCGTATTATTTTCATTTATTAAACTCCCTTTTAATAGTAAACGCTTTATTCTGCAAAAACTTCACCACCAGCACGGGTACCCATAGCACGCCAAGGGATCAAACTTATTGCATTGGCAATTGGCCTGACTGAACCATCCATAAAGAGGCTATTTACAACCCCGGTATGAAAACTCCTTGCTGTAATAGCAGCATAAGTTGGCAAGGTGATTGATTCCCCATCTCGCATCGAGGTAAAGTCAATGTCGTAAGTGATACCAGCGTTCACATAACTTACCTTAGTATTTGGAGTAAAAGTTGTGGTAAAACCAGTTTCGTGAACATCACCCTCGACCCATTCGGTATGCCCATTTTCATCAAAGGTCCCACCAAGATAGGTTACTAAAGCAGCAGTGTTTGCAGGGGCAACCACACCAATTGTGGCAGGGGTTTTTGAATCCCAAAGGTTCGCCTGGTATGCTTTGGTTTCTGAAGCTGCAAGAGTATTTGACAAGCCATCGGTAATGTCAGAGGGTTTCATTTTTCGATTAGGCGCAAAAGCTCCATCGCCAGCGGTATCAGTAGCGGGGTCGTAAATAAACCAAGTCCCTTCATTAAAACAATAATTTAAAGGATAGTAAGTTATTGTTGGAGTTATCCGCGAACGATCATTAATTTCACTTGGGCAGATATAAACCCCTAGTCGCATAGCTGCAACATCAGGGCGCGTGGTGAAGTTATTGGGTGCAGATTTCCAATCAATTAGATTATGAAGGCTCGTCTGTTCCAAATAAGGCAACAATCGGGCATGGGCAGACCAAGGTTGTGAAATCTGATTTTTGGGCATCTCGGATACGCAGGGGAAATATTCCATCGCAGTTAAATGATTTTGTAACGCCAAGCCTAGTTGCTTCAGATTATTCTGACATTTGGTACGCGCTGCAGCCTCTCTAACCTTCTGCACCGCAGGCAGCAAAAGACCGATCAAAATTGCAATGATTGCAATCACAACAAGTAATTCAATTAAAGTGAACCCTTTTTTCTGTTTATCTTTACGCATAACTTTCTCCTTAATTTAAAATGGTCGGACAGTCACATTTTTTGGCACAAAAATTTTGTTTGAGTACCTTCTTCAAGTAAAAACACTGGAAATCTTATAGTAGCGGTAGTGCCCACGGAAAGCTTACTAGCAAGTTTCAAGGTAGCGCCAAATTCTCCCGCAATTCTTTTGGCAATTGTTAACCCAAGGCCACAACCTAGGGTACCTTGAATCCGTGCTTCATTACCCCGATAAAATGAATCAAACAAACTGTTTATTTCTTCTTCTGAGATACCACAACCAAAGTCCTGAACGGTCAACACCACAACTCCCAATTCTTTTTTTATTTCTATTATAATTTCTGAACCTTGTTTACTAAATTTTATAGCATTCTCAACTAAGTTATTCATTAATTCATTTAAAAGTACGGGGTGCACTGAAACCCAGATTGGTTCTTCTTGCCTTATTATTTTCAAATCTTGCCAACGGTTATTCTCTTGCCAGGTACAAAGATATTGATCACACCATACACACAAATCGACAGAGGTTAGGTTGGGCAACAAGGAATCAATTTCATTGCGGGCGAGAAATAATAGGGCCTCAATAATCCCTTTAAGTTCAAGTGCTTTTAGCTGCACTTTTTGCATTACCCTTTGGTATTCAACGATTGGTCTTTCATATCTTAATGCAACCTCTAACTGACCTAGAATAACCGTAAGTGGGGTTCGCATTTGATGAGAGGCATCCCCCGTGAATCGTTTTTGCTTGGCAAACGATTCTTCTAACCGGCTCAACAAAGCATTCAAGGAACTTACTAAAACTCCAACTTCATCCTTGGTTTTCACTTCAGGGATGCGAAGTGAAAGATCATTCCCGTTAATATTTTCCGCAATGGCAGAGAGTTTTCTTAAAGGAAAAATCGCATTGGTACAAACAAATTTGCCAAGTATAAAAACTCCCACCCAAATGATAAGCACCAACAGAAAAAGACCTATGCGTAATTTCCCCAAAACCAAATATACGGGTTGCAAACTTAATACAACCACAGGGGTAAGTCCCAGATATTTTGGTTCTTTTCCTTTTTCTAAAAACGGATCCTCTCTATTTAAGGGCACAAAACCAGAAGGTTTAATCAAACAAAGTCCGATATAATTTTTCTTGTCTTCAGAAAGGTGCACACCTTGATAATTTATTACATTCTCCTGCTTTTCAAATTTGAACACTGACCATACTTTCGACTGATCAATTTCTTTTCCTTGTTTATCAAGGACCGCCCATTCTATAGTTCCACCGAAGATTCCTTCTCCAAGAGTTATCTGGCGCTCGGATGGTTCCCATTTTACCCCATCTGATAAAACCTCAACACCTGCAGAAAGCACATTTAATGCTGAAACGGTTCTTGATTCTGTTTCAAACATTAGGAACAAATAAACTATTAAATAAAGCAAAAATGAAAAAACTACAAGGACGCAAGCCATACTTCCCATAAAAAAAAGAATTATTCGGTTAGTTAGTGAAATTGTGTTGTAATTAAACATTATCTTCCTTTTCACCAAACAAATATCCCTTACCCCGATAAGTTTGAATCACACGAGAACCTAAGGCTTCTAGTTTTCGTCTTAATTCTCCGATATGCACTTCAAGCGTATTGGAAACACCATCGTAACTATCTCCCCACACTTTTTCATAAATCCTTGTTCTTGAAAGCACCTCTTCTGGATGCCTCAAAAATAACAATAACAATGCTTCTTCCTTAGCTTTTAAATCTAATTTACTTCCCGCCCTTTGGGCTTTATGAGAAATCAAATCAAAATTTATATCTTTGTAACTAAGGTTGGTTGAATGAGACTGGCCTTGTCGGCGAGAAAGAGCACGAACCCTTGCCAACAGTTCTTCAAAAACAAATGGTTTGCACAAATAATCATCCGCACCACAATTCAAACCTTTTACTTTATCGGAAAGTGTATCGCGGGCGGTAAGTAAAAGTACTGGGGTACTATTTTTGGTTTCCCTAAACTTTTTCAAAATAGTTATTCCATCCTGGTTAGGAAGCAACCAATCCAACAAAACAACATCCCAATTTCCTGTCCTTAGTGCGTACCAACCGCTATCACCATCCGATTCTCTTTCAACGGTAAATCCTTCTTCACGAAGGCCACGAAGCACAAAATCTGCGATTTCATTTTCATCTTCAATCATAAGAATGCGAATGCCCATTCCTAAATCACCTTTATTCAAGCTAGGATAAAAAGTATCAGTGCCTGAAAAATCAGGCACTGATACAAAAACCTTTTATTCTTTCTTTTCTTCTACCAATTTAATAGTACCGTCCTTATTGAACTCCACTTCAAGTTTTTTCTTATCTTGGGTAACCAATAGAACTTCATAGTAATCAAGTTCTTCTTTGTCACCAGTTACTTTAATTACAGCTTCAACTGTTTCAATAGTTGCTTTTGGATATTTGGTGTCTAAGGTTTCAAGAACCTTTTGGGGTAAATCTTTTTTTGAAATGGTTTTTTCAATGGTGGTAATTTTTCCTTCTGATGTAAGAATAATATCTATTTTAACACCTTTAGCTTTCAAAGTAATTTCGTATTCAACTTTGTCCCCTGCCGTTTCTATGGCAGCCTCAACAATTTCAGCATCTGGAAATTTCTTTTTTACAGTTTCCATAATTACCTTAGGTACTTTGTCCAATGCTATCGGTTTTTCATCTGCATTAATCAAAGAAACCGCAATCAAACCTAGAAGAATAGTAAATATCGACTTCATAACTTCTGACTCCTTAAAAATGCTTATTTCAATCAGGAAAAACCTCCCTAATCAGTCATTTTTCAAAATGACTTACTTCTTTTACCCTAACTTGATGAACCCAAGATGATGCGAAGATAAATTCTTTTTAATAATTCAAAATAATTATCAAAGCATTTAATAAATCATTATTGTTAATCTGAGGTCATACTTTTTTCCTAACCCGAAGATAGTAATTAATTCCAAGCTATTTCTTACCTTCTTTTTTACTTATTTTATAGCAGCAGACTTTTCATTTCCACTTGCGGAAAACCTATAATTTAAAGCTTGCTATCAACTTCTTCCCCTTGCAAACTGTACCTGCTAGGACGATGCTACTAGTTTATCATTAAGGAAAATGCTGGAGACCACAATGGCGATTGATTCTGAACCTATTACCCACGAACCTTTCGTTGCAGCTAACGAGTCTATGCCAGAGTTTACTTGGCAGGCGGTGATCGCAGGTACTTTGCTGGGGTTGGTTTTTAGCGCATCTTCACTTTATCTCGTTCTTAAAGTTGGTATGACTGTATCGGCTTCCATTCCAGTTTCTGTTTTAGCTATCACGCTATTTCGGGCCCTTTCTAAACTTTTTAAGATGCCACAAGCCACCATCCTTGAAAACAACATTGTTCAAACCGCGGGTTCAGCGGGCGAATCGATTGCTTTTGGTGTAGGCGTCACTATGCCTGCACTTTTACTTCTTGGTTTTAATATGGATATACAGCGGGTTATGGTGGTTTCTGTTCTGGGTGGACTTTTAGGCATTTTAGCGATGATTCCATTACGCAGAGCTTTTATTGTAAAGCTGCATGGCAAACCGGGGCAACCTGGAACCCTGCTTTACCCTGAAGGAACTGCCTGTGCGCAGGTACTAATTTCGGGTGAAAAAGGAGGCACTACAGGGGCCACCGTTTTTCTTGGCTTTGGCATCGCCTTTATTCATAAGTTCGCAACCGAGGGAATGAGCCTGCTTGCGGTTTCAGCAAAAATTCCCTTTACTTTTATTAACAAGGCTGCTGTTTTCGCAAGCGAGATGGCAAGCGAATTATTAGGGGTTGGTTATATAATCGGCTTACGCACTAGCGCCATTATGATGGCAGGTGCCATCCTTGGATATATGATTTTAATCCCTCTGATTTTTTTCATTGGTGAGAATGCACCCACTGCAATCGCCCCGGGAATTAAGCCTATTCGTGATATGAACCTTGGCGAAATTCGTAACAGCTACCTCCTTTTCATTGGCGCTGGGTGTGTTGCTACTGCTGGTATTCTTAGTATGTTCCGCACTCTTCCTATGATTTTTAGGTCTATCGGGTCAGGGATTTCTTCTCTTAGGGGCGGTGAATCTAACTCCTCTAAGCTTAGGACCGATGATGATATGTCTATGGTTGTCGTCATAGGTGGGTGCCTTACTTTGGTCAGCCTTCTTGCATTATTTCTTACCAGTCAAGTCAACACTATCAGTGCAATATCAGGTGCAGTTCTTGTGGTTTTATTTGGGTTTCTTTTTGTTACCGTTTCTTCAAGGCTAACTGGGGAAATCGGCTCTTCCTCTAATCCTATTTCCGGTATGACTGTTGCTACCCTTATGCTCACTTGCCTAATTTTTCTCGCTTTAGGTTGGACAAGCTCACGCGAAAGGGTGTTAGCACTTTCCATCGCTGCGGTGGTTTGCGTTGCTGCTTCCAACGGTGGCACCACTGCTCAATCATTAAAGACAGGCTTCTTACTTGGGTGCACACCACGCTATGCACAGTATGCAATTCTTATTGGGGCTTTAGTTTCCGCACTTGTTATTGGTGCAACCTTAATTACTTTTAATCAGGCGGGAACCATTTATTCTGCAAAGCAAGAGAACCTGCCTACCTTCGTTTTTAATAAAGGGGAAATCGAGCGCTTAAATGAATCCGAAGACTACGCGGGCAAAACCTACAAGCTTTATGATTCTAGAAACGATATTTTGACTCTTTCTGATTCGATCACTAAATACGCACCAAGACCTGAAATTTTAGTTCTTAAAGGCGGACCTTTTCTTATCGAACCCGATACCGGTAAAATCGCATTTCTAAAAGACCCTGCCATTATGGGTAAATTATCAGAACGAGACGATGGCACGAGGGTCAACCGTGAATTTGAAGCCCCTAAAACTCAAGTGATGGGGATCATCATTAACGGCGTGCTCAAGCGCGACCTCAATTGGACTATGGTTGCAATTGGTGCGATGATTGCTTTTATGCTTGAGCTTTGTGGGGTATCTGCACTTGCTTTTGCTGTGGGGGTTTATGTTCCCATTCAATATTCCGTGCCTATTTTCCTTGGGGGGATTATTCGATGGGCTGTTGATTCTTGGGTTGCTAGAAGTAACTCAACTGCTTTAAATTCCGATGACCCAGAAGCAAAAGCTCAAGCTGAAATCGAAGCAATTAAAAAAGCTGAAACTAATTCTGGTGTGCTCTTAGCTTCTGGTTATATTGCAGGCGGATCACTTGCGGGTGTTATCCTTGCTTTTTTTGCATTCAGCGACACCTTGCCCCGAGACATCGCCCGTTGGCAGTATTCCTCGATTCCGGTCACACGCGAAGCTAAACTCGAAGAGTTAGGCAAAGATGCAGCTAGGTTTAAACTAGGGGCTAGCGCTACCGAACCTGAAGTTATCGCATTAGGGAAAGAAATCGCAGAGCTTAGTCGTGAGGAAGGTATTTTACAAATGTGGGTAAAGGTGCCTGCTGGGACGACTTTAAAAACTCCAGATAAACGAGAAGTTAAAATTGAAAAAGAAGAATTTTTAGGCACAATTGCACAGCGAGAGATGGGGCGATCCTATTTTGCTCCTGCTTTATTTCAAACGAATGCCAGCAAGTTAAAACTGCCTGAAAATCTTCCTATCGGTGCAGAGCTTAAAATACCATATGGCATTATTCCTGCTGTTTGCTGGTTTGGTTTTCTTATCCTGTTGCTTGGTGCAGCAGGGGCAGGGTTGCTTTTCAAAGAGAAGCAATCTTCATAATATAATTCTTATAGTCAATCATTCTTATAGTCAATCATTTTACAAGGGGTTTTTTATGTTCACTTACCTATGGAGATGGCTGGCTTTGGCCGCCTTTTTAACCAGTATGAGTACTCAGTCTAATCTTTTGGGTGATGAAGGAATGTGGTTGTTTAACAACCCACCTAAAGCTCATCTTAAAACCAAATATAATTTTGAGCCCACCAATGCTTGGATGGATCATTTGCAAATGTCTTCCGTTCGATTCAATAGCGGCGGATCTGGTTCTTTTGTTTCTGCAAACGGTTTGGTTATGACTAACCATCATGTTGCAGCAGATGCACTGCAAAAAATGGGAACCAAGGATCGCAATTACTACCGTGATGGTTTTCACGCTAAATCCTATGCTGAAGAATTCAAATGCGAAGCGATGGAACTTAATGTACTTATCAGCATTGAAGATGTGACTGAAAAAGTAAATGCAGTATCAAAGCCAGGAGCAAAAGCTGAAGAATCTTTTGCTGCCCGCAGAGCTGTTATGTCTGAGATCGAAAAAGAATCTCTTGAAAAGACCAAACTTCGCAGCGATGTTGTCACACTTTATCAAGGTGGTGCCTATCACCTTTACCGCTTCAAGAAGTACACCGATGTTAGGCTTGTGTTCGCACCAGAGCAGCAGATTGCTTTTTTTGGTGGTGATCCAGATAATTTTGAGTATCCCCGATTCGATCTTGATGTGGCTTTTTTTCGTGTTTACGAAAACGATAAACCTGCCAAGGTTGAACACTTTTTGAAATGGAGTAAGTCGGGTGCCAAGGATGGTGAACTTGTTTTTGTCTCGGGTCACCCGGGCAAAACTGACCGCCTTAACACTGTTAACGAGCTCGAATATTTCCGAGATATCGGCTTCCCCTTCCTGCTAAACCGGCTTAATCGCTGGGAAGTTTTGCTTAACGCATTTAGTGGCCGAAGTGAGGAAAATGCGAGACAAGCCAAGGAATTTCTCTTCGGGGTACAGAACAGTCGTAAGGCTAGGGTTGGTGGGCTAGGCGGGTTACTTGACCCAGAAATGATGGCTAGAAAACAAGAGTATGAAACCAAGTTAAAGCAAGCGGTTGCTAAAGATCCCAAACTAAAAGACGCTGCAACTGCGTGGGATACGGTAACTAAAACTGAAAAAATCCGCGCTGAACTTATTAAACCCTATACCGTGCTTGAAGCTGGTGCAGGCTTTAACAGCGAGCTTTTTGTCATTGCTCGTACCCTTGTTCGGGGTGCTGAAGAAAAGCCCAAAAAGAATACCGATCGTCTGCGTGAATTTCGAGATACCGCTCTTGAATCTATGGAGCTTCAACTCTTCTCCGAAGAGCCCATTTATGAAGAATACGAAATCGTTAAAATGGCTGATGCTCTCTCCTTTATGGCTTCCATCCTTGGATTTAACCACCCGATCGTTACCCAATCTCTTGCGGGCAAGTCGCCCCAACAGCGGGCAGCAGAATTGGTGCTGGGTTGTAAGCTAAAGGATGTTAACGAAAGAAAAAAACTGTACAAGGAAGGCACAAAAGCTATCGAAGCATCTAAGGATCCGATGATACAACTTGCTCGGGCTGTGGATGCAGAATCTCGAAAAATCCGCAAGCGTATGGAGCTTGAAGTTGAAGAGCCAAAGCGACAAGCTTACTCTGAAATCGCCAAGGTTAAATTTGCACTTGAAGGAACCAGCACCTATCCAGATGCGACCTTTACGCTAAGGCTTGCTTTTGGTGTGGTGAAAGGTTACGAAGAGAATGGCAAGAAAATCCCTGCAGAAACAAACTATGCTGGGCTTTACGAGCGTTCTACAGAACATATGAATAAAAGTCCTTTTGATCTGCCCCAGCGCTGGGTTGATAAAAAGGATAAGCTCGATTTAAAAGTACCTTTGAACTTCGTTTGCACTGCAGACATCATTGGTGGCAACTCGGGTAGCCCTGTTGTCAATAAGGATGCAGAAGTTGTTGGACTTATCTTCGATGGCAACATTCAATCGCTGGTATTGGATTTCGCATTCACCGAAGAACAAGGCCGGGCTGTTTCGGTTCATTCTCAAGGCATAATCGAAGCACTTCGGAAAGTTTATGAAGCTACGAATGTTGCAGATGAACTTGAAGGCAAATCGAAGTAGAATACTTTATCTTTTTGGGGGATGCTTAATGCTTTCCCCGAATGCAGGGCTATCGAGTTCGGTGGCAAGAGTGTTTCGTGTTTCGATGACTTGTTTTTGAAGCAGACTAAATTCGTGGGCGAAGTTTTCGGCTCTTTTTCGGGCAATTCTTAAGAGTTCTGTCGCACCTGGCTCACTTACTTGCATTACCAAATTCTTCATATCAGGCAGGGTCGAAGCTTTCCATATCTTCTGCGATACGATTAGATACCCAGGAATTAAACTTCCTAGAAATACCAAGGCCGCCATCCCGTAAAAGTTCCAAGGGAGGTAATTATGATTAACCCAAGACATAATGGTTCGGTAAAGAATATCGCCAAAGGCAAGAGTAGGCAGGCTATTAGAAATAAGCGAAGTCGTGATGCGAAAATGAGACCGGGCGATTTTCTGACCTAGCCTTTCAATATCGCCTCGCAACTGTTCCAGTATTTCATCTTCGGGTTGCCTGCGCGTTATTTGCTTAGCAATTGATTCCAACAAGGCTGAACCCAATCCAATCAGACCCCATCCCTTTACCTCGTGTTTCGTTTCAGTTGGAACTTCCTCTTCTTCGACAAAGGGAATTTGTAAGTCTTCGAGAATCCGCTTTGAATCTTCAGCAATGGATTCGACTCGGGTTCGAAAATCGGTTCCTAGTGCAGCAGCTACTTTTTTGTAGGGTAATTGCCCCCTCAATAACGACATCAGTGAACTTATTCCAATTCCTGCGACTCCTAAAATAGATGCACGGCCTGTCAGAATCTGACCGATCGACCAAGAAACACCCAACGATGCAAGCCGATTTCTTAGCCAGAGAGGGATACTCATAAAGAAACCAACACGCTCTGGGCACTGCAACCAGACTTGTTCTCTGAGCAAGGTTTTTAATGCTTCTGCGCAATCTGATTGACTCAGCGCAATCAGATACGCTTCTTGTAATCTGGCTTCAAGCCTTAGTTCTTCACTTCGAAGTTGCTCGGCATACGATTTAAAAGCCTGCAATGCTGACGGTTCTAATGCATACTGCATATGGCCTAGAAAACTATCAAGTGGCAACAGTGCCCGTAGTTCTTTGGATCGCGAAAGCAATAAGGTTTGGCGAAGTTCCAGAAACTCTGCATTCTTAGGTTCAACACAACTTACAAAGAAACTTGTCTTTTCATCCACTACAAATCCTAGTTCGGATATTCGCTTATCGAAGTCCTTGCGTATTGCATTTGCTTCGCTGCGATATTGATCTAATTTCGTCATTACAAAATACCAGCGCTTGCGTTCGCTCCAATCCTTAACCTCAGCATGGATTTCGAAGTTAGCCCGCTTTGCAGGATCGGTCACAAACACCACGACATCTGCCAAGCCTAAAATCTGCCTAGTCTTTTCGTGGTTGGATTGATCAATGCTATCGATATCCGGGCAATCGACCAACACCACCCCATCAATGCGCGCATTCACAATATCCACCAAGTTAAGATCCATATAAGATTGCAGCAAAGGCCGATCATGCAGAGAAACCGCCATCTTTGGTTTCAAGGTGCAAGGCCTAATAGCAGGTGCAATCTGGCTGGCATCGGGCTGGCTTAGAAGTGAATTAAACAGATGCGATTTCCCCACCCCCGTACCCCCAAGCAATGCAATGATAAGGGGCTTTACATCAGGGTTTTCAGCATCGAGTTTTTCGAGTGCCATTCCGAGGCGGACATCTAGCCTAAAGGAATCGGGCCAAAGGGGAAATAAGGCGCAGGAATGGGCCAGTCGTTTAGCCCGATCTTTAATTGCAGTAACCAGCATGGAAGCAGCATTCATGGCACGAGGCTTTCCTGTAAAAGCTTTTGGACCTGCAAACAAAGTTGTTTGAATTGATCCAAGGGGACATGGATAAGGGAGTTGAATTTCTTGCGCCAAGCTTGGATTAAAAAGTCTGCCCAATTATTATCTAGATGAGAAAGCAGTTCCAATGTGCGTTGTTCTTTCCATTTATTTTGGGCATTTTCTGCTACTGCATTAAGGTGATAGTCTTCGAGGAATTTCACACCAACCCCAACTGCAGCCCCAACCCCACCCACCGTTCCTGCAATTCCAAGGTTTGTAAGCAGGGCGGTAAAAGCCCCTCCCACCGTACACAAATCCACCACCAACAACCCGATCCCCGCTGCCATTGCCAATTCGGGAACCGTGGCAAGCATAGCACACTTCAATTTGTTTTCTTCGGCCCATTTTACAAGGTCTTTTCTTACTTCTTTTTCCCAATCAAGGCCTGCAACTGGAATGGGGATTTTATTAAAGTGGGTTCTCGCAGCTTCACAATTTATTGCGCTTAAGATTCCTTCGATACCCGAAAGGTCGGGGTAATTGCCTCGCCATTTATTGCCCAGATGTTCAATTGCATCATACAATCTTTTTTTTTCCAGATCATCTCGATTAACGAGGCTAGGTCCATCTGTATTCTTACCTCGGAGCCAATCAATTAATGCTTGTCCTTTTTTGAACATCAGGCCTGGGACTTCAAACCCACTGGTTATTATGCGCAAGTACCAAGGCCTTCTTCTTCGGGCTTCCTCTAATACGATTTGCACTAATCTCCCTGCGGGAAACTCATTAGACGCAACCGCCCGAGCGTATTCCTTTAGGTCGGCACGCATCGCATGGTCACGCTGTATCATCACCTTAATTTCTTGCTCGGCTTTTTCAATTACAACCGCACACGATTGAACAGCTTCTTCGGCTGATCCTCTAAACTTGGAGATGATCAATTTTTCGGCCTCTAACCCCCGAAACAGCGATTGCAAGGGTGGCGAGGTTTCAACCAAAGGTAAAACATTTTCCAGATTCGGGCGTTCCGAACTCGGGCTGAAATACACCGGGCTCTCCGACAAAAACTGGTGCAGCGTTTTTCCATCCGTCCTCTTTTTCTGAGATTCAGCAAACTTCATCTCCACCTTTTGCAACAAATCGACCCATATCTCCTTCGCTTCTTCTGCATTTGTCATAGTCAGCATATAAACCATCGATGCAGACTTCTTACAGCAACTTTCAAGCTGTTGAATTACTTTGTGATCAGCATATGCAGTCTTATAAACCATAAAAACGACGACTTCGGCAAGCTCGAGCATTTTCTCGGCTTTGTCCCAGTTCGTTGTTTCTACGGCGTTAAAATCGGGCACATCTACCAAAACCAACTGAACACCTTCTTTTTGTTGCGCATCATAGGTTGCAAAGAGAAGTCGATCGGGTCCATCTAATTGTCGAATTTGATCAGGGCTTACTAATTTTTCAGTTAGATAATTTGGGAACAAAGCAGAAAGTTTTTGTTCATCGTCGAGAATATCAGGAACCGCGGCAGCACAAGCCATTGTGCACGGCCTTATCGCCCCACCTGCGGGAACAGAAACTCCGGTTAATAATTTAAATAGAGTGCTTTTACCTGCACCTGTAGGCCCATAAAGGGTTGCGATGAGAGGAGGTGGTTTTCCACGATTTTCAAATGAGGAATATTTTGCCTTTAAAGTTTTTAAAGCATTTAAAGCCTTTAATAAATCGGGGCTGCCTTCTAGCGGGGCAATAACCTTTTCACCCATAACCAACAAATCATTCACCCCTAAGCAAAAAAGTGGCAGCGTTGATAGTTTTTCATTTTCCTGCATAAACGATTGCCCTCTTCTTATTTCTATTTGTTTATTCTAATGTTTTTTTCTAAAACTACACTTAAATTTGCCATAATTGTACCTTGGTTCTTTAATCGTCCTTCTTCCAGTAATAATATCCTTGGCACGACACTAATTTCCTTTACCATAGTTTTTATTCTAATTTCTTTTAAACCTAGAGGCAGAGTGATGCTGACCTTTTATCTTCTTTTACTTTCGGCCTTACATTTCCAGCAACCAATTCAACCCAAACCTAATGTACTTTTTATCTCTATCGATGATCAGAACGACTGGATAGGGTGCTTGAAGGGGCATCCCCAGGTGAAAACGCCAAACATCGATAGGTTAGCACAAAAAGGAACGCTCTTTGCAAATGCACACTGTCAATCGCCTTTATGTAATCCTTCGCGCAGTAGTTTATTGTTTGGCAAAAGGCCCACTACTACAGGAATTTATGGCCTCCTGCCCGGCCCAAGGTCTTCTCCATCCCTTGAAAATGCGGTTAGCTTAACTCAGGCATTTATGAAGGCAGGGTACGACACTAGCATTGCAGGAAAGATTTATCACGATGGTTCTATTCCTCCTAAAAGCCGGGAGACTGAGGTTAATACTTGGGGACCCTCGCCGGGAATGCCCAAACCTGCAAAGCCTTTTGTGGTTACTCCGGGTAAGCATCCTGCTATGGATTGGGGAGTTTTCCCAGAGGATGATTCCAAGCAACCTGATTGGCAAGTGACTAATTGGGCCCTTGCTAAATTGCAAAGTGCTAAAAACAAACCCTTCTTTTTAGGCGTTGGATATCGACTTCCTCATGTGCCTTGTTATGCATCGCAAAAATGGTTCGATCTTTATCCCAAGGAAGTGACTTTGCCACCCATTAAAGAAGATGATCGATCAGATACGCCTGAATTTTCTTGGTATCTGCATTGGAAACTTCCCGAGCCCAGACTTTCGTGGCTAAAAAAAGCAAATCAATTGCAACCTCTGGTAAAAAGCTACCTCGCAAGTATCAGTTTTATGGATAGTCAAGTTGGTAGACTTTTAGATGCACTTGAAGCTTCGGGCAAAGCAGAAAGCACTTTGATTGTATTATGGTCGGATCACGGGTGGCATTTGGGCGAGAAAGGAATCTCTGGAAAAAATTCTCTTTGGGAAAGGTCGACCCGGGTTCCTCTCATTTTTGCAGGCAGAGGAATTACACCTTTGGCGGTTTGTTCTAAGCCTGTTGAATTACTTGATATTTATCCAACACTTATTGAACTTTGCTCGCTTCAAAAAGTTGAAGGGTTGGAAGGTCATAGCCTTGTTCCCTTATTAAAAAATGCCTCTGCCAACCGAGAATGGCCTGCTATTACAAGCCATAACCAAGGAAATCATTCGGTTCGTTCGGAACGATTCCGCTACATTCGATATGCAGATGGCTCGGAAGAACTTTACGATCATTGCGAAGATCCTAATGAATGGCGAAACCTAGCGAACGACAAGGTGTTTGAAAAGATATTGCAAGAACATCGGGCGTGGTTACCTAAAATCGATGTGGCACCCGTTGCCAACAGTGCCCACCGTATTTTAACTTGGGATCCTAAAACGAAAATTGCAGTGTGGGAAGGTAAGACGATATTTGATTCAGAGAAGGAAGATTAAATGCTAACGATAATCCTTGCGTTATCAGTCTTAACTGGTTTCACGGTTCTGCCAGCAAAGCCCAACATTGTATACATAATGGCGGATGATCTTGGATACACCGACCCTGCTTGCTACGGCAGTAAGTATTATGAATCGCCAAATATTGATAGGCTGGCTTCCCAAGGAATGCGATTTATTCAAGGCTATTCTTGTGGGCCAAACTGCCAGCCTACGCGTGCTGCCTTGATGAGTGGACAATATGGCGCACGAACCGGCGTTTACACGGTAGGGGCAATTGATAGATTCGATTGGACTTCTCGACCTTTAAAACCTGTTGAAAACACTGTTAACCTTCCCCTGAAAAATATCACCCTCGCTGCTTCATTAAAAAACAATGGATACCACACTGCGCTTTTTGGGAAATGGCACCTTGGTCAGCAAGGCGATTTTCACCCCTCGAAACGCGGCTTTGATCAGGCTATTGTTTCAATGGGGGTTCATTACAACTTTATCACTATCCCTAAAGTTGATTATCCAAAAGATGCTTACCTTGCAGATTTTATTACCGATAAAGCTGTTACATTTATCAAAGAAAAACAGGATAAGCCCTTCTTCCTTTGCCTACATCACTTTGGTGTACATTCTCCCTACCAAGCAAAAAAAGAACTTGTCGAACGGTTTCAAACAAAACAAGGTGTTGGCGGGCACAACAACCCCACTTATGCAGCAATGCTTTTTAGCGTTGATGAAAGTGTTGGCAAGATTATGAAAACTCTCGATGAACTTAACCTTGCTGAAAACACTCTTGTGATTTTTACAAGTGATAATGGCGGAGTCGGGGGTTATAGTAGGGAAGGTATAAAACAAGGTGGCGATGTCACCGATAATACTCCCCTCCGAGGTGGCAAAGGTATGCTTTATGAGGGAGGTATCCGAGTACCCTACATCTTTCGCCTACCGGGCACAATCAAGCCTGGTTCTACTTCGAACACACCCATTTGCAGCGTTGATCTTTACCCAACTCTACACGAGTTCACCCTTTCTAAAACTCCAGAAAACTATAAACTTGATGGCGAAAGCTATCTTCCAATTCTTAAAGGTAATACATCCACAATACTTGAGCAGCGCAATATTTTCTGGCATTTTCCTGGTTACTTAGGGGCGGGTGAAAATACTTGGCGCACTACCCCGGTTAGCGTCATCCGCTCTGGGGATCTTAAGCTTCTTGAATTCATTGAAGATGGTAAACTTGAACTTTACAACTTAAAAAATGATCTAAGTGAAAAAACTAATCTCGTTTCGACCAACCCAGTTCTTGCTCAAGAACTTTACACCAAGCTTAAAGAATGGCGTAAGCAGATTAACGCCCCTATGCCATCAAAAAATCCTAAATATGATCCATCTGGAAAGCCCGAAACCACCAAGAAGAAAAAGAAACAATAATGATCAAAACTTTTTTGCAATGCTTGCTTTCTACCCTATTATACACCTGTGGCAATAATTCCCACGCTGCCTCTAAGCCCAACATTATAATTATTGTTGCGGATGATCTTGGATATGCTGACCTAAGCATTCAGGGTTGTAAGGATTTCCATACGCCACATATCGATTCCATTGCAAAGAATGGAATAAGGTGTACCAGTGGGTATGTAAGTGGTCCCTATTGTAGCCCCACTCGGGCGGGCCTTCTTACAGGACGGTATCAGCAACGGTTTGGGCATGAATTTAATCCCGGACCACCTGCTTCTAAAGATTTTGATCCTGGTCTTTCTTTGAATGAAACCACCCTGCCCCAACTTCTTAAAACTGCTGGATATAAAACTGGAATGGTTGGTAAATGGCATCTGGGGTATTCAGAAAAATTTAATCCCGTGAACCGTGGCTTTGAAGAATTCTTTGGCTTTCTTGGGGGTGCTAATACCTATCTTCAAGGAAAAAATATGATGCGTGGTACAAAACCAGTTAGCGAAAACGAATACCTCACCGATGCTTTTGCCCGTGAAGCAGTTAGCTATGTTGAAAAGCATAAAGCTGAACCGTTCTTCCTTTATTTGGCATTTAATGCAGTGCATACCCCGCTGCAAGCTTCTCCCAAGCACGAAATAGAAATCGATCAAATTAAAAATCTTAACAGGCGAACCTATGCCAATATGGTTTATGCAATGGACGATGCCGTGGGCCAATTACTTGCTAAGCTTGAAAAAGAAAAAATATCAGAAAACACACTGCTATTCTTTATTAGCGATAATGGAGGGCCCGAAGGTGTTAATTTCTCAGATAATGGCGAATTACGCGGTCAAAAAGCTACCACTTGGGAAGGTGGGGTTCGCGTTCCATTTTTCGTTCAATGGAAATCTACCCTACCTCAAGGCAAAACTTACGACAACCCAGTGATTCAACTGGATATCTTGCCCACTATCCTTGCTGCATCGGGTGGAACATTCACTCATAGTAAAAAGTTGGATGGCGTTAATCTGTTGCCTTATCTCAAGGGGGAAAATAGGGAACAACCCCATACAGAATTATTCTGGCGCTTTGGCGCACAAATGGCAATTCGTATGGGTGATTGGAAACTCACCAAAGCACCGGGCGATAATATTAGGTTCAATCGTTCTGATCTTGCCTCGGTCAACGATGCCCAACTCTATAATCTAAAATCGGATATTGGTGAAAGCAAAAATGTTGCCAGCGAAAATCCAGAAAAGGTCAAGGAACTTGCCAAGGCTTGGCAAACTTGGAATAGCCAACTAGAGAAACCCACTTGGGGCCAAGTGAATCAAAAAGCTAAAAAGAAAAACCCATAATCAACGCTATAATTTTGGCAAAAAATGGCGACTCTCCCATTGTTTCCTTGCCTGATAAGCCACCACCATCTACTTATAAAAAAGAGACCCAGGTGGTCAAACAAAACATCATTACATCAACAATTATTTTGTTGGCTATTTAATTTAGTTCCATAATTAGATGACCCTTTATCAACCTTCTAATTAACTAAAAGGCAAACTTACCATAAAAACATCAAAGCCTAATTTCGTCCAGGAACACCATTAATTTGATCTGGTTCACGGGTAATGAGCGGAACATTGATAGGTGGTATATTATTTTCCCCATCTTTAACTTGAATTTCAAGCTGGCTATAACCGAGGCTAAACCAACCTAAAAGCTTATCTTTCTTTTGTTCATCGGTTGATTTATCATCAAGCCAAATCATTAGAATCTGGTATTTACCAGCAGGGGCACCATCATTCTCACTGTAAGTAGAAATCTCAAATAAACCAGTTTTGTTAGTGATTGCTCGAGGATTAGATGGAATGTCTGGGATTGTTGGTGCTGCCAAAGGAAATAAATAAATTTGCACATTTTCAGCAGGCTTACCATCATAATTAACTTGCCCCGAAACTTTATAGGTGGGGAAAGTCATCGGACTTCTTTGCGAAGAGCAACCTTGAATACAAGCAAAACTCAAAACTTGAATAACCAACATATATCTAAAATTCATTGTTAAAATCCTGAAGGTGCAACATCGCCACCGCTTTTAGTGATTAATTTTACAAAAGCGCGAATGTCCATAGCAGCGGTGATAAAGTGAACCGAGCCATCTGCAAAAACATGGTTGGCACCACCCGTATGAAAACTATAAACCTCATTGCCATTATGACAATTGGTATGGCAAGGTCCTGGATTTGTGGTGGCGGTAGTTAATGATCCGTGCACAATATATTCGCTATTGCGATCGGCCCAACCGCCATCCGTCCCTGAAGTAGGACTGGTCATTTTACCAAACTGCCAAGTTTGAGGCCTGCCTGCATCTTCTGAAATCATTAGCGTGTTAGAAGCGCCATCGCGAATTTGAGTAACATCAACAACCACACTACTTCTACCTGATTGAACTTTTAAAACTCCATCTCTTAAAATGCAAACATCAACAAGACCCGATGTTTCTAAACCCACATCATAGCTATTATTTGGTGCATAGTCTGTAGAGGCGACCTTTAAAGGTGTTCCTGCTGGCCCATTTGGGGCACAAAAACGATTCGTAGGATCTGGCACTGTTGGGCATAAAAATGTTTTTATCGGCGAACTATGGACAGGTACATTTCCTATATTATCCCAACTAAGATTAAAATTATATTGCTTATAAACATTTTCTTGTTCTATGTAAGGTAAGAGGTAAATAGCCCAACCGTGATTAATACTATAACTCGTCACGCCAAGCTTATTATAAATTGCGTGAAGGTAACCCGAAGCAGGAGAAGTCACGCCACCCGGAGGAAAAAAACCATACGTACTATGAAAATTCTGATAAGCAAGACCAATTTGTTTTAAGTTGTTTTGACAATTCATCCGTGATGCAGCTTCACGCACTTTTTGTATCGCAGGCAGAAGTAATCCTATCAAGATTGCAATAATCGCTATCACTACTAATAACTCAATTAAAGTAAAACCTTTACGGGGGGTTGTGTTCATTGTTTTGCCTTTCAAATTGTTAATAAGAAATAGATATCACTTCACCGTCATTAATTTTGTTGAGTCGAAGCCAATTAGCAGGATCGGTAATATAAGCAAGGCTTTTTACTGAACCATCTGCAAAAACCGCATTAAATACACCAGAATGCGAACTTCCAAAGCGTGTAGACCAAAAGGTAGGCTTAGCCGAATCTGGATGTTTATCATCAGGGAGAGGAAGTGAATCAGAAGCATTATTGGGCAAATTGCCGCCATCGGGGTCATTGCCACACCTGACATTATCTTGATCCCAACCGGGATTATTCCAGGATTCGTTATCTCCACCTGCTTTTGATGTACCCATCGTGCTAACATGAACCTGCTTTTCAGCGATCATTAAGGTATTACTTGATCCATCCACAATATCCGTCATTCTTCTTCCCGGCATATCAGGTAAAGCAGTAGCAGACAAAGCAATAGAGGGGGCTTTCCATTGTGCCACCAACATTCCATCGATGCCTCTTCCAGCCATATTCGTACCGGCACTACCAGCGTAATCACTTTTTGCTACGCCGTTATAAGCCACTGCCATTCTTCTTGATGGGCAGTAGTAACTTTTAACAGCGGTGCCTGTTACGACGGCATCGGTTGGTTCTTTATAAAGGTTTTCCATTTCCACAAAGGGCAAGATATGATAACTCCAAGTCCAACCGACTCGAGAAAGTGCGTTGCAACAATTTTGGTTAGGGCCATCAGAACCTGCATAGGAGAATGCTTTAAAAGTTTCGTGATAATTAATCATTGCCAACCCGATTTGTTTAAGATTGTTCATACAGGTCATTTTTGCAGCAGCTTCTCTGACCTTTTGAACTGCGGGCAATAACAAGCCTATTAAGATGGCTATAATTGCTATAACAACCAGTAATTCAATTAATGTAAAACCTTTTTTGATAAGTGTGGAAATTTTGAATGGAATAAGAACCATTTTCTGGGTCATATAAACCTCTTGAAAAAATAAAAATGGGTTTAATTAAAGAACAGATTTATGCAAGTAGATCAGTTCTAGACAAAGATTAATATAACTTCTTCGCAAACGGTTGGAGTTAAGTTTCAATGAAAAATCGAAGAAGATCAAAAGCCGAAAAATACACAGCTATTTCATAGGCACCTATGACTTTTCAATGTTATTAAAATGCAAATGCTTGCAAGATTAAGCAAAAATTATGCAATTTAAATGCAAAGTCACCCTAATACATATAATTAATTTTATTGGTGTAACCACTCCACCTGTAACCCTTTTCTTGCGTTTATCTGATTGGTTTTTAAATCTGGAGTTGGTTTTTTTATACTTCTTGTATATAGTACTAGTTCATCCATATCGCTCTTATGCTTTTGGATCGTGATTAGGTCCAACAGGTTTTATGGAAGCATTTTGTTTTCCTCGCTTTGGTCCTAAAATTTTCTTTATTAGGACTAACGATGAAATTCGAAGACTTAGGGCTTTCACCGGCCATTATGCAAGCTATTGCCACCAAGGGTTATGTAACCCCAACTCCAATTCAAGCTCAGGCTATTCCTCACGCGTTGCGTGGAGAAGATCTTCTTGGCTGTGCTGAGACTGGTAGTGGTAAAACTGCTGCCTTTGCAATACCCATTTTACACAGGCTTACTGAAAATGGTAACCCGTCTAAGGGACAAGGCAGGCGCATCCGGGCACTTGTTATCGCTCCTACTCGAGAACTTTCCGTTCAAATTTTGGATAGTTTTTTTGCCTACGGCGCAAATACTCCCCTTAAATTTACTTCCATCTATGGCGGCGTTCCACAATCTGGACAAGAACGCGCTCTTCGCAATGGTGCCGATGTCGTTATCGCCACACCTGGACGACTTATGGATCTTATCAATCAGCGCATTGTTGACCTTGGACAAGTAGAAATGCTTGTTCTTGATGAAGCAGACCGTATGCTAGATATGGGTTTTATGCCTGACATTCGCAAAATTCTTAGTTATATTCCTCAGAACAGACAAACACTTTTCTTTTCTGCTACGATGCCGAGGAATGTTCAGGTTCTTGCAGATGCTCTGCTAAAAAATCCGATTAACATTCGGACAGAAAATCCTAAAGGAACCGTTGACCGAATTGAACAATCAATTTTTATGGTTCCTCAAAAAGACAAAGCAAACTTTTTAGTTAGCTTTTTAGGTAGCGAACCTTTTAATAGCGCTATTGTTTTCACCCGCACTCGTCACGGCGCAGATAAAGTTGTTATGCGTTTACGCAGGGCAAAAATTTATGCCGAAGCTATTCACGGTGATAAAAGCCAATCTACCAGACAACGCACTTTGGATGGGTTCCGAAACCGGCAAGTTCATGTTCTTGTCGCAACCGATATCGCAGCTCGAGGTATTGATGTTGACCATATATCCCATGTGATCAACTTTGATTTGCCACGCGAAGCAGAAACCTATGTACACCGCATTGGTAGAACCGCAAGGGCCGGCGCTAAAGGTAAAGCAGTTACTTTCTGCGATTCCACTGAGCGAAATCTACTCAGGCAAGTCGAAAAAGTAATGGGAAAACGCATTCCCGTTGTTCAACCTAGTTTTGAATTTGTTCAAGAACCTGCCTCTGAAAAAGCAGAACCTTACAAAAAAGTTACTCCTAACAGGCAATTTCCTCCCGCAAGATCCGGTGGGGGTAATGGCGGTGGTTCAAGGTCTGGCAGCGGTGGTGGTTCAAGATCTGGCGGTTACGGCAGTAGTCCTAGATCCGATGGTTACGGAGCAAGGTCAAGCGGTAACGGCGACTCATCAAGACAAGGTGGGGGCGAAGGCCAAGGCGGAGGCGCACCAGGAGATTTCCCTAAGCGCAAGAATAAATCCCAGAAAAGAAATAAGTTTTCTAATTTCTCACGCGGCCCAAGATCTGGTTCAAGCTCTGGTTCAGACTCTGGGGCACCTTCAAGCTCTGCCGAATAATCTCAATCTATTTTCAACTAAGCTGCCTCATAAAACAGGCAGCTTTTTTTATTCTTTCTTACTATACAATTCACTTACTCCATTTTTTAATTCGAAAATCTTTTGTACTTCTTCATCCGACAGTGCTCGATTAAATAGCGCAAGGTCATCCATATGACCCACATAAGCTGCGCCTAGAACTAATGAAACCTGAGCAGGATCCCAACCAAAGGTAAGATCCCAGTTTTCTATCTTTCCTTGAAGTTTTCCATTGATATGCAGTTTCCCCAGAGGCTTAGCATTTTTATTATTAATATTTTCAAAAGAAAAAACCACATGGGTCCATATCTCTTTTGAGAAAGGCGCATTTTTAACTTGAACCATTGGCCTTTTTTCAAAAGGGATATCTGCCCACTGCACATTAGTTGGGTTCCAAATCGAAAACAAAGGGCGAATCGCAAAGCGAAAGAATCTTGGGGATTCATCCTTGGACCATTCAAGGAATATAAACCCTTTTTTATAATCATTGCCTACAATTTGAACAGGATCGCAATAACCCGGTTCAAGGTCTTTATCGGGGTCAAGTTTTAACCAAACCGAAGTAGAAGAACTCCAATTTTTTTCGTTATAGTTAAGAATTTTAGCGCCATTGAATTGCGGCCTTGTATTCCCCTTTTTGACAAACCAAAGCGAATTGCCAAACTTTCCGGTACCTTGCGAAATCTTTAATTCCTCATTTAACTTAGTAGGTACATTTTCTTTACCTTGACGCAGATAACTTATAGAGTCACCTAGAGAAAAATCTGCATTAACTTCTTTATCAAAAGAAGCGTGGAAAGTAAGTGCAGATTTTAAGTCTGCTGATTTTTCCGCCCGAACTATACTTAAAAGTACACTTGTACTAAGCAACAAAACAAACAGAAAATGCTTCATAAAACATTTCTCTTTTAATTAAATTTATTTCCTAACATCCAAGCATATTAAAATACCATTCTGACTACGGCAATAGATAAGGCCGTTACTCAAAACAGGGGCGATTCGATCGCTATAACGAAAACTAATTTCTTCGGGGGAAAAAAGCTTCTGACTGCGTGCTAACTCTTTACCTTGCTCGATGGAGGCATCTAGCAAAACGAGTTGCTCTCCGGTAAAAGAAAGAAACTTTCCCCCAACAAGGGTAAATGCACCCCCAGTATCTTTCAATTCCCATTTTTTCATTCCTGTTGCGACATCGAAGCAATAAAAAGGCCCGATACGGGTTGCATTATCATTATGTGTAATGCCAAAAACATGACCGTTCCAAAGGATATTGCAGCAAGAATAATTATCTAGAAGTTTATCGCGCCAAACCTCCTTGACCTGATCTCCTTTAACTTCTAAACAAACTCCCAAGCCGTTGGAATTATCTGGATGCACACAACATAGGATTCGATTACCTAATACGACTGGTTCCTGAGCGGTGATGCCGTTACGCCCCTGCTTGCGAAAAAGATCCTCATCGGAAAAAAGATATTTCCAAAGGACTACTCCGTTAGAGGGATCAAGGCCCAGGCAAGCATTTCCAGTATGGTAGACCAAACAAGGTTTGCCATTCAAATTACAAGAAGTTGGGCAAGCATAATAACCGCCACCAAGGTGATGAGACTCGTGAAAGAAACGCCAAACTTCAGTGCCATTATTTTTATTAAAAGCAAGAAGGAGGGCATTAGAAGTAGGATTAATAGAAGAATCTTTGGGGATTTTCCCAGCAAGAATGCGAGCGGGAACAATAACGAGATCACCATAAATAAGTGGAGAGGCGGCATAACCATAGGTAACATTTTGTGCACCTAAATCCTTAATCATAAGTTTCTGCCAAACTACTGTGCCGTTCTGTTTATCAAGGCAAAGTAGTTCACCATTTTGACCAAAGACATAAACATAGTTCACATCAACGGTAGGGGTAGATCGAGTACCAGGAAATTGTTTAGTCCAAGTATCGGTGTAGGAATACTGCCATTGCACCTTTCCCGTAATCGCATCTAGGCAAGAGACAGTTTCTTGAAAGGAATCTTTTTTATCAGCATCCTTGGGAGTAAGCCCAAGGGTAAAAAGTTTACCCTGAGCGATGGCAACATTGGAATATCCCCGGCCGACGGAATGCTTCCACAGAACCTTAAGCCCTTCTTTGGGCCACTGAGAATTCCAATTGGTTTCTTTAGAAATACCATCCCGGTTAGGGCCACGAAATTGAGGCCAATCTTCAGCATAAACAGTCAATCCAGCACCTATAGTAAGAAGTAAAATCCCAATAGCTTTTAATATCGGCATCAATTTAAATTCCTAAAGAAAAAATTATTTAGACCGAAACAATTCACTTTGCACCACGCCATGCACCAGCGACCGAATACCATAGTCATCCATTTTCGCTTGTCCACAAATTTGCTCGATGGTTCGTTGATCAAGCGGACCAGAAGGAGTTCCGGTAGCATAAGTTATAAGATGGCGAGTAATTCCTTGGGCAAGTGACTGTGGATTTTTAACCAACTGGCTTCGCAAATCTTGTATACCTTTAAATGCAATCCCATCGGGCGTTGACCCTGTACTATCGACAGGCAAGCCGTCTCGCCATTTCTTTTTTTGTTTGGCAGCATCAGGATCAACCTCGCGGTAATTAACCCGAAAAGCCCCAGTAACATCAAAGCTTTCCAGTGCAAAACCGTAAGGATCAAATCTAGCGTGACAAGCCTTACACGAACCCCGACTGCTATGAAGGGCCAATTGCTCACGCAAGGTTTTTGCTCCCCGAGTATCAGGATCAATCGGTTCAATATTCGGAGGGGGAGGCGGAATTGTTACCCCTAATAATCTTTCTGCAAACCAAACCCCTCGTTTGACAGGCGATGTGCCCGTGCCGTTGGCAGTCACTTTCATAGTTGCCGCCTGAGTCCAAAAACCGCCAAAAGGCGAATCCTTAGGCAACGAAATTTCTTTCAATGCAAAGCCTTCGACCGGAGAAAAACCATAGTGCTTCGCTAAGCTTGAATTTATGATCGCCCACTTAGGTGCAACAAAATCAAGAACCGTCAGATTTTTATCAAGCATCTTTCTAAAAGTTTCCTGAGTCTCCATCACGCTTGAAATTTTAAGCAAGTCATCATAATCAGGGTAAAGATCTCGGTCTGGGGTGGTGTTATCAATTCCCCAAAGTCCAAGCCATTGGTCGACAAAATCTTTAGTGAAACGCTGTGATTTAGGATTTTTCAATAAGCGTTCAGTTTGCTGCTTTAAAACCAAAGAATCCGAGAGCTTCCCCTTTCTTGCAAGGTCAAGTAACTCTTCATCAGGAGCAGAATTCCAAAGAAAGAAAGACAAACGCGAAGCCACAGCAAAGTCGGAAAGTTTCCCCGGCTGTTCAAGAATGCAGAGAAAATCAGGGGCTGTCATTAAGCCAATGATTTCCCCAAAAAAAGCTGTTTTTAAACTGTTTCCAGAATCTAACTTCGAATTAAAATTCGACATTAACAACGAAACTTCTATTTCACTAAGGTCTCTGCGAAACGACCTAGATCCTATTTTTGTCAAAGTCTTTTGCGCAACCGCTTCAATTTCTTTTCGAGATAACTTGGTGTTTTTTATCGTAATATTCGGACTAATAAATGCGGTACGAAACTCTGCTTCCATTAATTCAAAAAGAAATTCATCTCCGACGGGGGGCAACTCCGATTCAATTAACTTGACCCACTGCACCGCCAACCCCGGGCCTTTACAACCAGCAGCTTGCGTGTTCTTGGGAACCTGCACACCCAAACCAAATGGAATCAATCGAACCCCATCATCACTTGGCCCATCACTATCACGGCCGGTGCGCAAATAAACTTCGGTCTCTAAAATAGTGGGTTTACCGGGTGGAGCTTCTAACACTTTAAGCAAGTCTAGTATTTGGGGGTAAGCACCTGTATGGCCAGCATAAATACCAAAGGGAATGGGCTTATCAGTTTGGTAGGCATAAACATTCATTTGGATTTTATACCAACCCGGCTTACCCACCGAGGGGAAACCAGTACGCTTTTTATCAGGGCCCATTTCCTTGCGTAAGGGTACAGAAGTCGTATCGGTATTAAACGAGACATGCCAATCGTCTGGAAGTTCTAAAATATGGCCTTTGGATTGTTCACTCGCAGCCGACCAAAGCTGATAAACCGTTCCCCTTTTTTCCAGCGGGGAACGCAAAGGAAAACGGGCAAGCAAATCTTCTGCCAACTTTAAATATCCCGCAGCATGCGCAGAAGAAAATGGCAAGGCTGTACCCACTTTATCGAATCCATCTACCCGACCATCGGCAGGTAAATTGCGCACAACAGGGGGCCTAATCCCAAACATATCTTGAACCGTATTGGCATATTCAAGGCGGGTCAACCTACGGACTTTGCTTCGGCCTTCTTTCTGTTGCACACCAAGCAACAAATCACTGAACTCCCCTCGCACCCATTCTGCTAGAACCTTTTTCTCTGTGCTTGTTAATTTCGTTTTTCCCTCAGGGGGCATCGAGCCTGCTTCAACCCGCTCTAAAACTTGAAACCAATGTTGCCCCTGCAATTGCAACTGTTCAAGATTTACAACACTTGATAAGTCAAGCTTTGCTTTGGGTTTCTCGCCACTATGGCACGAGGTGCAATGTTTGATAAGCAATGGCTTGATTTTAGTATCAAACGCATTTACTACAGTTTCTGCAAATGCTAGGTTAAGATCCATCAACAAAAAAACTAAAGCCATTATCGTAAGACGCATGTCAAATTTATCTCATGAAGAAAAAGTTTACTGATTCACAAAACCAATGTTTTACACCAGTTCAGATATCGCCCCAGTGCCCGAACCAAATTTGTTGGTTTCAACACCAAAACGCTGGAGTATATTTACAAATAACTTAGCAAGTGGCGTGTTATTCTTGACATCACCTGCAATATGTTGACCGTGCTTATACCCACCACCCGCAAGAAGGATTGGAAGGTTGGAAGTTCCGTGCCCACTTGCATCACCTAGGTTACTTCCAATAAGAACCTGCGTATTATCCAGTAAACTTTGCCCCGCCTCTTTGGTATCTTTTAGAGATTTTAAAAAATCACGAAACACGGTAACCTCAAGTCGCTCGACAATTTTTAATTGCTCAATCTTAGCTGGATTGCGGCCGTGATGTGTAAGCCCGTGGTGGCCTTCTGTTACCCCAGGAATAGGTGGCTTTTCATCCATCCCCTTAATAAATAACGAAACAACCCGAGTTGAATCCGTCTTTATCGCAAGTCGAACCAGATTTAGCATAACCCGTGCCCTACCAATACTATCGCTACGATCTGAAAATGGACTAGGATAACCTTCGTTAGGCTGAGGCTCATCGACTTTTGGTTTTGACCGATTCACCCAAGCTTCATCCGCAAGAAGTTGGCGTTCCATATCTCGAACAGCTTCTGAGTAATCAGCAAGGGTTTGCTTATCAAGAGAGCTAGAAGTTTTATTTAATTCTGCTAATCGATTTGCCATTCGATCCATAACACTTTGCCCACGCTTCAATCGATCAATTTCGTTCTTAACTTCATTAGCATTACCAGCAAGAAACATCCTTGCAAAGATTTCCGAAGGCCGGGCCAGCGCTGAAACACCAGCACCACTAGGGGTATAAGTTAGGGGACTACTTTCCAAAGTGGAAAGCGTAAGTAAAGGGAATCGCGTTGCTCCTGCAACAAACTTTGATGCTAAATAATCTAGAGAAACCGTGTTACGAAAGCCTCCTTTTGTGGGGTTCTTCGCACTGGTAAGAAAACAAGCCTCAGAAGCGTGATCGCCACCAATTTCGGGATGAGAGATTCCAGAAAAAACGGTAAAGTCATTGCGTAATTCTTTAAGTAATGCCAAGTACTCACTTGGTTCATAGTCTCGCCCAGCTTTGACCGGGAAGAACGCTGGGCCATACAGCCCAAAACTCGTACATATTTGTACCATTCTTTTAGGCGGAGCTTTTTCTTGCGCTGGCGCTAACGACTCTAGCCAAGGCAAGGTCAACAATACTCCACTCGCACGCAAAAACTTACGGCGTCGCATTTTTAAATGATTCATTATCTTTCTTTCATCAAGGCGGGTAATCCAACAAAAAGATAGATCTATTTTAATGCATTGGCAAGTTAAAAGATAATAAATCCTCATTGAGATTATTTAAATTTGATTTGATAAAATCAGATAGCAGCAAAACCTAGTCCCTAAAAATTCCCCTGCAGTACCCTCAGTAGCGAAAACAACAAGTTTAGCCCATGATTAAAATTTAACTGCTGCGTTGCATCAAAGTAATTAGTTTCATTGTAAATAACATTATTTAAACAATTATCATTGGAATAATAAGGCAGCGCACGAACATAATACTGGCCCTGAAAAACATCATAGCAAGTGATGTAATTATAATTCCCAAAATTCCAACCATAATAATTCCTTTGGCTATTTGACCAACAATAAGGGTATGAGTTTCCATAATAGGCTCTGCCATAATTAGATCTTCCATAATAAGGACTTTGCAAATTTCCTGCATAAACCGGTGCGGCTCGAAACTCTGGGATACGATTTTTCTCCCCATTATTAGGATTTCTTCCATTATAATTTCGGTCGGTAAATCCCATTACCCTTGGCGTATTTGGAGAAACTATCGGCCTAGGCGACCCAACAGGGTGATCCGTTTTTCGCTCCACAACCACTGGCTTAGGCTCAAGATCTAGTTTTTTGTATAAGGGAACAGGTCGAACCGTTTTTATAACCTCAGGTACCACAACTGGTGTATTTTTTGGCTTAGCAATTAAGCTAGGTTTTTGATCCTCTGGTTTGATTACTATTGGCTCAACCTTAGGGCTAGGTTTTACCAATGGCTCAACTGGTTTGATTACGGGTGGCTGTTCCTTAGGGCTAGGTTTCACCATCGGCTCAACTGGCTTAATTACTATTGGCTGTTCCTTAGGGCTAGGTTTTACCAATGGCTCAACTGGCTTGATTACTATTGGCTCAACCTTAGGGCTAGGTTTCACCATCGGCTCAACTGGCTTAATTACTATTGGCTCAACCTTAGGGCTAGGTTTTACCATCGGCTCAACTGGCTTGATTACTATTGGCTCAACCTTAGGGCTAGGTTTTACCAATGGCTCAACTGGTTTGATTACTATTGGCTCAACCTTAGGGCTAGGTTTTACTATCGGCGCAACTGGTTTAATCGCTATTGGCTCAACCTTAGGGCTAGGTTTCACTATCGGCGCAACTGGTTTAATCGCTATTGGCTGTGGTGATACCCTAGGGGCATCCGCTTTTTGAGGAGATGGACTGGAAGAGGTCTTTGAACTTCCCAAAGCGGGTAGCGCCTTTTTCCCAGCCCTATCTTCTGCAAAACAAGCGCTTTTTTGTGCTATCAACAACACTAAAACTAGAAAAACCATTAAAATTGAACCTTTTACCAATTGAATGACTTTCATTTTAACACCTTAAGTTAAAAGAATAATAACCTAGCCTAAAAATAAAATGTTACTTTCAATAAAACTTGCAAAAAATTGTCTTCTACAAAAACATTAAATTTCGCACCTAGTTAAAATGTGTAGGGGCTGAACCAGCCTTAAGAGATCAAAAGAAAATATTAAAGCCATCCTAGCTAACATCATTACTTTGCCAAAGTTCAAAAAACAGACTCCGACCTTTATTCACAAGCAATATATTCAAAAACAAATGCAATATTTCTTAAAGTCTTTACAATCATTATCATTCAATTAAAACTATAAGTTGAAATATAAAATTTTCTTAGAGACCGCTAATGGATAATCCTAATTTGCCAAACCATCTTTATGATTCAATGGGTTGGAATTTTGATAACTCGTATGCAAAATTGCCACAAATTCTCTTTGCAGATGCAATGCCCATTAAAGTGCAATTGCCAAAAACAACTATCTTAAATCATGAACTTCTAAAAGAACTTGGCCTAAATGTTTCTAAAATTTCAGATCTAGATTTGGCAGCACTCTTTGCTGGGCAAAATCTTCCTAATAACTGCAAACCAATTGCCCAAGCTTATGCTGGGCACCAGTTTGGCGGCTTTACTATGCTAGGCGATGGACGCGCCATCCTTTTAGGCGAACACCTCACCCCCGCAGGCAAACTTTTCGACATCCAATTTAAAGGCTCGGGGCCAACACCCTATTCCAGACGAGGCGATGGGCGTGCTGCTCTTGGCCCTATGCTTCGCGAATACATTATCAGCGAAGCTATGCACGCACTAGATATCCCTTCCACTCGTAGCCTTGCTGTTGCCACCACAGGCGAGCCCGTATTTCGTGAAACCACCTTACCAGGCGCTATCTTAACCCGCATTGCAGCCAGCCATATTCGAGTTGGAACATTTGAATTTGTGGCTGGCATCGCTGATGAACCTGCCCTGCAATCCCTTGCAGATTATACCATTGGCCGCCATTACCCTGATTTAACTCAGTCCCCCGATAAGTATCGGCTTTTCCTCCAATGCGTAATCGATAAGCAAGCTTCTCTTATTGCGCGCTGGCAACTTGTTGGGTTCATTCACGGCGTAATGAATACCGATAATATGGCAATCTCCGGTGAAACCATTGACTATGGCCCTTGCGCTTTTATGGACACATTTAAGACCAACACGGTTTTCAGTTCTATCGACCGAGGGGGTCGTTACGCTTATTCCAATCAACCCAAAATTGCTCAATGGAATCTGACTCGTTTTGCAGAAACCTTACTTCCGCTGCTAAACCCAAGTCAAGAAAAAGCAATTGAGATTGCAACCGAATTGCTGAACGAGTTCCCTGCCCTTTTTGATCAATATTGGCTACAGGGAATGCGAAAAAAACTTGGTTTGGCCATCGCAGAAGAAAATGATACCGAATTAATTCAGGCTTTACTTACTTGGATGGAATCATCCCGTGCAGATTTCACCAATACATTCCGAGACCTTTCATTTCAGATGCTTCCGCCTAACGAAATTTACTTAGATGAAAAATTTATCGCTTGGAATACTCGTTGGCAATCTCGATTGAAACGGCAAAACCTTCCCCTACAAGCAATTCATCTAGCAATGCAAAAAGTTAACCCAAGTGTGATACCTCGAAATCATTTGGTGGAAGAAGTTCTTGCAAGTGCTTCAGAGAGTAATGATCTTTCGTTGCTACACGAACTGCTTAAGGTGTTAGTTACCCCATTTGATTACACAATGGGAGATTCTAAATACAATTATCCTGGAGCACATTGCAGCACATACCGCACTTTCTGCGGTACTTAACGAATCAACCGTTCCAACAACTACAACTTCCCTAGTTTGATCTAAATGGAAAACCCTTCTAACGAAGGGCTGTTAGCCTTAGAGTTTTTAGGAAACTGCAGCGTTATTCTAAAACTATTAAAACACACTTAAATTTACTTTTCTAAATACTTTATTTGAGGTAGCGTTATATCTTTTGTTTTTCTTGAAATAAAGCTTTATCATAAAGGTAGGTTAGGACAATTGATTTAAGGTATTAAAAAGTCGCCCATGAATATTAAAGAATGTATCCAAGAATGGCGCAAATCGCTCCTAGATACCACCAAAAGAAGTCGTTTAATCAAGTTTACACACGGTCGTGGCGGCCTTCTATTAGACCACCCAGACCTAGAAAAAATCTGGACTAAATTAAGCGCAGATAACAGCTCTATGCTTTTCCCTTGGAAAAGAAATCTTCTTAATATCAAAGCCACCGACATCGAAACCTGGGAAGAAACTCTACAGAATAATACCCAAAAAAGCAGTGAACCTTTAAATGATGGTGTACCAACTAAGGTTGATCCAAATCTCATTCCAGTAATTGTGCAGCCTGAAAAATCGGAATCTTTTACGGAAGTTAAAGGTGATTTAAAAGCTAAGGGTTACCCAGCCACAATCAAGAAGGTAAATGAAGCCTGTAAAATATCTGCGAAACTTCTTGATAAACATATTCTCACTGAATTCACAGACAAAAAGTTAAGCTCCCAATTGCTAAGACTTTCTAGAACCGCTGCAGAAACAGAATCTGAACAGGGTGTTTCAACACTGTTTATGGCATTCGGTTTTCTCAAATGGTTTGAAAAATCCGATACTACGAATGAAATTCTTTCCCCTTTACTTTTATTGCAAGTGAAGTTGGAAAGGCGTTCAATCGAATCAGAGTGGGAGTTAAAAATTGAGGAAGACGATGTTGTTTTTAATCATAGCCTTGCGGAATTACTTACACGCGATTTTGGTATCCAATTATTTGTTCGTGAAACTGTAAATTCTAGTGATGATAAAGGAGATGCAGAAGGCTTTGACACAAATGATTACTTTAATAAAGTCAGAGAAAGTATTAAAGGCAAAGAAAATTGGGAAGTTGTTTCTAAAGTTGGAATTGGAACTTTTAATTTTCAGAAACTTGCAATGTGGGAAGACCTTGAAAAAAATTGCGATGCTATTGGTAATAACGAATTATGTAAAGCAGTCGCAGGTGATAAAAACACAAAAATCGAAATAAAAGGCGAGTCCATTTCTGCATCAGATATGGATAACAAATTACACCCGTCCTTGGTAAACCAAATCCTACCCGCAGATAGCAGTCAGCAAGAAGCTATAGAAGTTATTAAACAAGGAGACCACATCATCATTGATGGGCCTCCGGGCACAGGGAAAAGTCAGACAATCAGTAATGCGATTGCAGAGTTGTTAGCAGCGGGAAAAACTGTACTATTTGTAAGTGAAAAAGCTGCTGCACTTGAAGTTGTAAAAAAAAGACTCGATCAAAATAAGCTTGGCGATTTTTGCCTAGAATTACACAGCAGCAAGACAAATAAAAAGGATGTTCTTAAAAACCTTGGGAAATCTCTTGAACTACAAGGCGAAAAATATCCAGATCAGAAAGACAAATTAAACGACCTCTATGAAACTAGAAAAAAACTAAATCATTATGCGACCGAATTACACCTAAAACGCCAACCACTTAATCGAAGCGCCTATGAGATTCATGGCTTACTATCTAAGTCTAAGGGGAGCTTACCCGATTCCAGATTTCGACCCGATAACATCCAAACTTTCACCCAAACTTTGCTGCAAAATTCGGAAGACATCCTTACTAAACTTCCTTCATTTGAAACACTGTTAGCAAATTATGACAAGCACCCGTGGCATCAATCTAAAATCGAGACTGCAAATGCAACGGTGCAATCTGATATTAAATTTCATACTGAACGGTTCGCCAATCTGATTTCCGAATTGATTAACAAAGGAGTGGTCGAAAGCTTATCAATTCAAAAGCAGATCCTTGATTTGAATGATTGGCTAGAGGCAATTGAATTTGCAAAGCTTGTTGTTCAAGTTCCAATTGTTCCCAAAGACTGGCTAAGTTCGAATCCCAGAAAAAAAATCGAATCGATTGCCAACATTAATTTGCTGAATGAAAAATTCAAACCCCTTCTACCTTCCCTTTCCGATATCAAGAAAGATGTGGTTGACAATATAACCTCTGAAAGCCTTGATTTTTTATCCCAACAATTTAATCTTCAACCTGACTTAATCAAAAATGCCGAAAGTCTAAGTATATCTCAGCGGTTAACTGAACTAAATCGAATTGATGCAATTACCCCTAGCCTTTCTGACTTGTTAAAGGAAACCCAATCAGCCTTTATCGACTTAAGCAAGTTGCTTGAACTTACTAAGGCAAATATAATCCTTCGCAACTTCGGCGAGTTTGCAAAGCTTGCAAAATTTTTAGCAAGGCGAGATCCGGTTCCTGATGGTTGGTGGGATACAAACATTAGGGCAGAGGTTACCAATGTTGCTGGAATGGCAATTAAAATTAAGCAATCCATCAGCGAATCAAAAAGCTATTTATTACAAAGATTAAATCTTGAAACAGCCTTATCGCCTGAAGCCTTGCAACTGATTCAAGAAACCATTGATCACGGTGATAGTTGGTGGAAGTGGCTATTACCCAAATGGCGAAACTTGCGCTCTCAAGTTTCAAGATGGTATGTAATTGCAATACCTTCTCACGATGACTTAATTAAAGACCTTAAAAAACTTGAGCAGTTACAAAAGGATCAAATTGCGCTTTTACAATATGAAAGTAATTACAAAAGTTCTATTTTGCGTTCGCCTGATGGTTTTACTGACTGGATACGAACTAGGGATGAATTAAAGAATCAGGAAAAAGTGGAAAAGGTTGGTATCCCCGCTGGCTTAAAAGATAAACTTAGCGTCAATGGGTCTTTGGATCGTGAGAATTTATTTGCATTAGCAAGCAAGCTTACTGATTTGTATGAGGATTTTTCTAAACGGTGGAATGAACTTGCAAACTCATTGGTTTTAAAAGAGCAAGTTAGGTCGCTCGATTGTTCCCCTACCGAAGTACTATCCCAACTAGAATCTTGTGCAAGTAACATAAAGTCTGGCGTCGAAGCGTGCGGTCGCTTTATTCAACTTTCTATTACCGAAAAAGAAATACAGACCCAATATGCTAGGGAGAAAATTTCTTGTCTTCTAAAGGCCATAAAACTTCGAGATGAAATAATATTGAACTGTAAGAATTTAGATTCAAACACGACTAAAGATGGCTGGCACAACCTTGATTGGAATAACCTTGCTAAAGATGCAATAAAACTTGATGCATTTCTTAAGGAGATAAAATTTCCTTATTGTGATGGCTTGATAAATTCGTTATCGGATCAAAATGTGCGGGAAGTCATAGAAAATGCGTTAAGGAATATAGAAGGGGCGAATAAAAATGGGCTTTTAGAATCTTATCAATTTATTACGCAATCTGTTTTCCCATTCAACATTCCTACCTGCTTTGGATTGGTTCTTTGTTCTGAACAATTCATAGAACTGCCTAAGATTTTTACAGATCTTGGCAGCAAGATTGACCAACTTCACCAATGGGTAGAATTTAAAAAGCTTAATCTAGAAGCAAATAATGCAGGATTAAAAGTACTTTTTGATGAAGTCATCGCTAAAGCATATCCCCCAGATTTAGCTTTAAATGTATTTAGGAATAAATTCTTTAACTCTTGGTTAGAAAAACTTTGGGCAGATGTTCCGGTACTTGGAAATTTTTCTCTTGGAGATCACGAAACAAAAATTAGCAAGTTTATTCATTTAGATGAAGGTGCAATAAAAAATGGTTATGCCCGCATTAGAATGAAAATTTTAAACAATGAAGAAAGAGTGACCTCATCTTCAAGTAGTCCGGTTGGTTCTAGCACAGGATTATTACTTAGGGAAATTCAGAAAAAAACTAGGCACCTGCCTTTAAGAATGCTTTTTTCAAAGATCGGAAAGCTTATTCTAAAAATAAAACCTTGCTTCCTAATGAGCCCCATCGCGGTTAGCACCTACCTAAGCTCACCTGATATGGTGTTTGATGTGGTTATTTTTGATGAAGCTTCTCAGGTTCGGCCTCACGATGCGATTTGTGCAATTTTCCGTGGAAAACAATTGGTTGTTGCGGGTGATCCTAAGCAACTTCCCCCTACAAACTTTTTCTCTAAAAATTCTTCTGACGGTTCAGACGAGGCAGATGAAGATGAAGAAGGAACCAAAAATTTTGAAAGCTTGCTTGATGTTTGTTTGGCTTTAGGTCTTAAAAGAAAACGCTTGCGCTGGCACTACCGAAGCAAGCGTGAAGGCTTAATCGCATTTTCCAACAACCATTTCTATGAAAACTCTCTTGTCACCTTCCCTAGTTCCGACGAGAATTCGGTTAAAGCAGTAACATTTAATTATCTGCAAGATGGAATTTTTGCAGATAGTGTCAACTTAATTGAAGCTAAGATGGTTGCTCAAATGGTAATGAATCATTACCAAGATAATCCAAAACTTTCTTTGGGCGTGATTGCTTTTTCCGTTTCACAACAAAATCAAATTCTTGATGAACTCGAAGCTTTAAGGATACAGAACCCATCCCTTGAAGATTTCTTTTCTACAAATGTCGAAGATCAATTTTTTGTTAAAAACCTTGAAAATGTTCAGGGGGATGAACGCGATGTAATCTTCCTTTCCGTTGGATATGGAAAAACAAAGGATGGCAAAATTCCGATGCGATTTGGTCCACTCAACCTCGAAGGTGGCGAACGCAGGCTTAATGTCGCGGTCACTCGGGCAAAATCTTTTATGAGCATTATAAGTTCATTAAAGGCTTCCGATATCGACCTTTCACGGGCTAAATCTAAAGGCGCATTTCTTCTTCGTTCCTTTTTGGATTATGCAGACCGAGGCCCCAGCGCACTAGCCCCTAATAATTCTAGCACAAAAACAAGCGTAGCCATTTTACCATTTGAAAAAGAAGTTTATGAAGAGTTAGTCCGAAATGGCTATAAAGTTCACCAACAAATTGGGTGTGGGGGTTTTCGAATCGACCTTGCTATTATTGATGAAAAACAAAATGGAAAGTATATCCTTGGAATTGAATGTGATGGGAATAGTTATGCCTCTACCCCTACTGCCCGAGACCGCGATAGACTTCGTCGGCAAGTGCTTGAAGGGCTAGGATGGAATATTTTCAGGATTTGGTCTACTGATTAGGTTAAAAACCCTGCAGCTCAGATTAATCGCATTAAAGCCTTACTAACAAAAGCTTCCGCTTTAAATTTAAAGGCAGAAGAGATGAAACAGAAAAATAATTCAGATGAACTAAAAGTTAATTTTGTTTCCACTCGGTCTCGTGTCAAAAGCTATAATTATAGCGAAATAACCGATGTACCAGAAGAAGACATTATCTCCCTAATTAAAGATATAATTAAGGAGTGCAATTTAATTGAAGAATCTAGTTTGATAAAAACTGTAAGTGAGCATTTAGGTTTTGGCAAGGTAGGCCGAAGAATAGAAGATGGTATTTTAGGTTGTGTGCAAAAGTTACTGGATACAAACATCATTCAGAAAAACAACGAAAACAGTTACTTTTTAAATAACTAGCAAATTTAGAATATTGAAAAAACTGTTCGGTAATAACCCTTCTTTCAAAGACTGTTAGCTTTAGAGTTTTCAGTAACCTAGAGAAACCAACTACACAAGATGCAGCCAACCAAGTAATCAAAAAGCGGATTTAATTTACTGGCACCTGTACTTCGCTCGGCAGGCACATCTCACTCGGGCAATCAATTGCAAAAATAAAGTGTCTGGAATTCGAAAAAGGATTATGGTACCCAAGTTTTACGCAAGGAGCCACTTAAACAAATTCACTCTGAAAACCTACGGATTGTCAGTGATAAACTTTGGTACAAGGCTCAGGCAAGATTGGAATCGAATGCAAGCGATGTCAAAGGACGAAAGCCCAATAATTTAGATTCTTCCAAAAGGCCGAGAGCCTTAAACGGCATGTTCTATTGCCCCGACCACGAACAAAACCTGCTTGTGGGGGGCTATTTTGGCAGGTACATGTTTTGCCCAATGTGTAATTCAATGCCCCCAAATGAAAGGCCTTTGTTTTCCCATCTTTCCCGGGTTTTGGCATTAAAGGTCGTATGCAAAAAAGCTGGGGTGATTCTTAAGGAGACCCATAAACTTTTGGATTTTGTTTACGAAGCTTTTAAAGCAAAGCTGGAATCTGTACAGCAACCTGATGAGCACCATTTGATCAAATTGAAGAAAAGTCAAAAAGTTCTTACGCATCAAATACAGACTTTAAATGAAAACCCAGGTGAGACAGAAACCGACCTGCAAGAAAACATGAAAGCTCTGAAGCAGATGCGAAGTAAGCGGGCAGAATTAGATCTTCAGATTAGCCAATTATATAACGCAACCAACAAGAAACCGTTCATACCTTCCAAGAATCAGATTGCTGAATAATTCAAAGATTTGGATCAGCTTCTAATCGAAAGTGCTTATTCAAATAATACAGAAGAACAACTCAAGGTCAGGCAATTATTTTCTGCTCTCATCGAAGGCAAGATTTCCCTTTATCAAATGGGGAAGCGAAAATCTAAAAAAGGGTACCTTCAAGGACGCTTTAAAATAAGCCTGACAAACAACCTTTATGGCTTTATGAATGTAACTCCCCCGCCTCTTGAACCCCAACATGAATTGGAAATCGTAGTGGACTTTAAGGAAGATCCCACAGAGTGCAAAGATATAGAACAAGTGATGAGTCTTTTTCAGGAAGGCCTGATGAATTCGCAGATTGCAGCAAAATTAGGATTCAGCAGGGGCAAGGTTACATCCCTGATTCAAGAAGGACATGCCAAACTGGGATTGGAGTATCAGGACGGCAGAGCTAGAAGGGCTACCCTCCTGAAAAAGGTTCACAAAGAGTCAATGCATATCACGATTGCTGAGAATGCGAAAGCCCTTTGGAATGAAAACTTATCCGTCCTTCAGATCGCATCCAAGCTTGGTTGCAGCGCGCCAACAGTAGAGAAAGCCTTGGACTATTGGCATGACGCCAAGGGGTTGAAAAGTCCCACTACGGATGAACGCAGGCAAAAGCTTCTTGCCGAAATGAAAGGCCTTTATGATCAAGGAAAGCAGTATCAAGAAATTGGGGCTTTGGTTGGGCTTTGTGCACGAAGTGTGAAACTACTGCTCAGAGATTATCTGCCAACTTTAGATGTTCAAATACCATTTGGCAGATCAAGGAAATGATTTGGTATGATAAAAATCTTGATCTCTCAAAGAAGCAGTTTCACTGCCTCTTTTTTTAGCTATCGGGCATGAAAAATGCTCAGGCTGAAAATGGTTAAAATAATATTCCGGCCAAATAGTGCAGGGCTGCAGAAAGAATGAAATCGCCCCCATATTTTCTTAAGCGTAGATTATTACCGCAACAATTTAGACTGCATGTTCACGGAAAAATTTTGCGCTGGCAGTTTTGTCTGTTAGGCCCTGCGCTACGGAAAGAACTTGAGACTCAAGTTCATCGTTAGTCATGATGACAATTTTATTGTTTATTTCGAAAACACGAGGGCAGTCACGGCACCAACCCGTTTATTGCCATCCATTAAGGGGTGGTTCTGAATGATGTGAAAAAAATAAGCAGCAGCCATATCGAACAGGTCGGTATGCAAAAATGCTCCGCCAAACATGGTTTGGGGTTGTGCCAAGGCAGATTCTAGCAAACCAAGGTCCCGAATGCCTCTAGCACCGCCGTAACGAGCAATCTGATCGTCATGGATTTCGATGACTTCTTCCAAGGTCAGGAAGTCGGGTGACATTGGTCAATTTGCCAATCGTTTAAGGGCACTTCCAAATTTACGATTGGTCTCTTCCAAGGCCCGCTTGAAACTGGATTTTCTTTTATTGTCTTTCACCGGGGAGATAAGAAGTAGTTGGCCATCGGTAGTTATTTCCAATGGAGTTTCAGAATTAATATTTAGTAGGTCGAGTACTGGCTTATCAATTATTAAAGCCCAACTGTTACCATGCTTAGTGAGTTTTTTGATCATGTTCAACCTTTTAGTTGTAGTGCTTCATTGTATGTCCATTGTATCACCTGAAACAAATACTGTCGAGATAAATATACCAAGTTCGGAAGTCTTTCAAAAGAGAAGTGATTTATTATCTGGATGCAAAGAGTCATCCTAAAGCGCCTTCTGCTGCGAGTTCTCTGAAGATCGGGTGCATCCATGCTGGGGCAAGCCGAAGATCTTTTATTAGTTCACGCTTTTTGATTGCAGGAAGTGTATTCTTTAAGTGTTTGCGTCGCTCGGGTGTTATATTTTTCATCCCAATCATGCGAAAAGCTTGAATCAATAATCCGCTTAGGCGACCTGCCGCCGCCATGCTTTTGGCAGTTGTTCTACGAAGCTGAATTGTCGTTGGGCCTATCTTTACTGTCCGAGATGGGCCATCTGTTAGGAATACAACTTTCCCTGGAACCTGCTCTGAGAGACCAAGGGCATTTGCAGCAAACGCTCCTGTTGGTTGAAGGCGTGTATAATCTCTACCAGCCAAGGCCTTGGCAACGGCCTCAGCCGAAGGCGAAAGCAGTCCGAGTTCTGCATGTGTTTTGGGAAAATCATAAACTCCACGCGCAAGTCTGCGAATAGTCCCTTTATTGGTAAGCCTATGGAGGGCTATATCAATGGACTCCCGGCTGCCGAACTCCAAGAAATCTGCAGGTACAAAAACGGCCCATTTTCTATGGGAATGGATGGCTGAAAGTATCTTTGCATCTATCGAAAGCTTTGTTTTAATGTAAGAAATTATAGCATGTTTTTCTTACAAAAGCATTGGTGGATATACCATGAAAACATGCCTGCAAAAAAATGATCGATATTCTTAATTTAAGCATAACTCAGAAGTAGAGGCAATGTTTGGGATATTGTTTGGAAGTGAGAAACTGCTACTCAAAGAGTATCTGGAATCCTTGGGCATTCAAATACCAGATGGCAGATCAAGGAAATGATTTGATACGATAAAAATCTTGATGTTTAAAAGAGGCGGCACCCCTGCCTCTTTTTTTTAGCTAATGGTAGTTCTTGTTGTTGGTTCACGAAATGGTAAAAATAGGCAATTACAACCTTGTGTCAAGTTTTACACCAAAAAAACTTGACAATTTGACGCATCAATACAATAATTAATAGATGAGAAGTAATGCAACTAAATCTGGCTTGGATCAATCCACAACTGCGGATATTGTCCGTAGACGAATTAAGTCTGGTGGTGAGCGTGTTTGGCGCTTTGTCGATTTTTCTGGCATGCCTTTTTCGGCCTTAGCCAAAACTCTATCACGATTGACACGCACAGGGATGATCCAGCGCTTGGGGAAGGGACTTTACTATCGAGCCAAGCAGACAGCTTTCGGCCCAAGCAAGCCCAATATTTCCAAGATACGATCTCTTCCCGTTCTACGAAAAGGAATTTTTCTTTCAGGAATCGCCGCTGGAAACCTACTTGGCTTTACAACCCAGAATCCTGCGAAGGCGGAAATTTCAACCGATGGCTCAAGCCTTCCGCGCTTGATTGTTGGTAAAGAAACAATCATTCATACAAGAAGACCTTGGGCTTGGCGTAATCTTTCACAAACTGAAGCTGCGCTTCTAGACTTTCTGCGCAATCGGGGCGATTCGAGTGAACTATCTGCTAAAGAAACCAAAAAAAAACTGCTTGAACACTTCATGGCCCCAGGGCTTTTTGGGAAATTGTTAAAAGTTGCTGAATCGGAACCGCCCCGTGTTCGTGCCCTTCTTGGAGCAATTGGCCAAGAAATTGGTCAGCCTAAAAACAAACTTGTTGCATTAAAAAACAGTTTGAACCAACTTTCCCGCTTTGATTTTGGCATTCTTATTGCGCTTTCTTATGCACGGGAATGGCAGGCGAAGGGGTGCAATTCTGATGAAATTATTTGAGCACCCAGATTTCGAACAAGCCGTTATCCGGGCTGCTGATTATTTTCGTTCAAGAGGGTTGCGCGAAGCGCTTATCGAAAAGGATTATTATGTCACGGAGGCCTTGCGGGTTATTGAGCAAGAGTCTGGATCTAAAGTTATCTTCAAAGGTGGTACTAGTTTGTCGAAGGGTTGGAATTTGATCCAGCGGTTTTCCGAAGACATTGACATATTTCTTGATCCAACTGCCTCCATCCCTGAATTGGGAAAGAACGCCATCGACCGTGAATTAAAACATTTGCGTGACGCCATAAGTAAGCACCCTGCTTTAAACTTTGTTACAAAAGAAAGCCAGACTATTGGCGGATTTGGGCGTAATGATCGATTTGAGTATCGACAACGATTTGCAGGTATAGGCGATATTCGAAACCGTGTACTGGTGGAAGTAGGATCAGCAAGTGGTAAAGAGCCGACTGAAAGCATTCAGATTCAGTCTTATGTTGGACAGTTTCTTCAAGAAACAGGTGTAACTTTAGGGGCAGATGATGAAGGAAGCTTCAAGATGCGTCTTTTGCATTTCCGCAGAACCTTTGTGGAAAAAATGTTCGCTATTCATGAGAAGGTCGATACATTTCAAAAAACTGGTCTAGGAATTGGCAGTTATGCAAGGCATTATTATGACCTATTTTGTTTGGCGGAACGCCCAGAGGTTCTTGCCATGCTAGGTTCCGAAGAATACGAGATGATCAAGTCCGATTACGACCGAATCAGCCGAAAGTATTTTGAAAAAAGCTATGTGCCCCCACCCAACATGAGTTTTGAACAAAGTGTAGCCCTATTTCCACCTCCGGAACTTGGCGCAGTTCTGGCTACGGAGTTTGAAAAGCAATGCAGGTTATTATGTTTTGGCGATTTTCCAACATGGAAAAATCTTCAAGTTCGCTTAAGTGGCATTCGCAATTTGCTATAACGCACCCAAATAAAAGGCAATGAATGGTAATTCGTTTATTAATGATACGGTTTAGAATTGAGTTTTAAAAATAGATGCAGGCAGCATCCCTGCCTGTTTTTTTTAGCTATCAGGGATTAATTCTTTCCTTGCTTGGTTCAATTCCATTTAACTTTGACCAAGGCAATTGCATAAAAGTGCTGAGAAGGGAAATTTGTTCGGAAAGAGCGCAGTCTTGACTTTGTTGGTGTACCGGGCGGGTTATTGCTGAGATTTTTCGGCATCTTCTGCAGAAAGGAAAACGACCTTGCCTTTGTTCCAAACAATAATTGGCGTATTAGTTTGGCGTGCTATTTCGATTACTTTGCGTGAAGCTTGTTTAAAAGCAGCCTCCACATTCTTTGTGATTGGGTCCGCTGAGGGTTTTTGGCGAATCATTTTTATTCCTAGCGTCCTGAAGTAATAATGTCATATAATTCAAATTTGACTAATTCTATGGTACCATTTATTGCCAAAGCAATCAACTGCGGAGCTAGATGGGAGGCATCGAAAAGCAGCCAATCATCCGCCAAGGGTTGATATAAATCAAAAAAATTACGCAAGCCTGATTCAAATCTTCTGCGAATATCCACTTCGGGAATATTATGCCCGCCTTGAAGAACACGACTTGCAACACGATTTATAGCAAGATTCGCATTGGGCAGCCACAAAAAAATCAAAACAATCCGATAACCCAGGGATTTCATTCGGGATAATTGCCTGGCATGATTTCGGCCTGCCAATGTTGTTTCAAATCCAAAATCAACCCCTGCCTGAGTTAACTCCCGAATGCGAGTAAGAAGGAGTCGGCCTGCACGAATATTTTCTCTTTCCGGGGCAAATGGGCTTAACCCTGCAGCAATCAAATCGGCATTCAAGAATTCCAAGCACTTTGCAAACTTAGGTAAATATTCTTTCGCAAAAGTAGTCTTACCTGACCCATTGGGCCCTGCTATTACATATACATTTGGCCTATCGGCCTTTTTATTTTGCGACATTTTCTTTTCATCACTCTGCAATCAATAAGCAGGAAAATTAATTTTTCCTGTCTTATGGTTTTACCCTGATTTATTGTTAATGCAACCTTTAATCTATCAGATCAAATTTCATTTTTTATCGATCGGAAGGTTTGTTTTCTTATAAGAATTTTCAGGATGTTTTCCTGACAAAATTAATGGTGGATATACCATGAAAACATGCCTGCAAAAAATGATCGATATTCTTAATTAAAGCATAACTCAGCAGTAGAGTTGTGGTTGGGCTTTGTGCCAGAAGTGTAAAACTACTGCTCAGAGATTATCTGGCGACTTTAGGTGTTCAAATACCAGATGGAAGATCAAGGAAATGATCTTAGATGATAAAAATTTTGATCTCTAAAAGAGGCAGCACCCCTGCCTCTTTTTTTAGCTATCAGCCACAGTTTGTTCCTTGCTTGAATTTATCTTCGTGGAGGATGCTAAGGTGATGTAAACAAGCAATCATAAAAATTGCGTTTTCAGCTTGTTTATCAGGTATTACTGGACTTTTGCAAATTCAGGCCAACCCCAGTTTTTGTATGACCTGATCGCTGGTCCTGGAAAACTCTGTCGCCTGCCGGATGGCCCAAGACAATGTATCCCTGAGTGTTTCCCGAAGGATCGCCCGACATAGCTTCGCCGCTGGTGGTCAGTTTTTGGAGTGCCCAATCATGCGCACGACCCTGCCCGAGTTGGCGCATCTGGAGATTTTGCCAGCCGCCCTGAGTTTGGCATCTATGGCGACGGACATCCTGCCCGGGGCTAGGTACAGAAATGCTTGATCCACCGGAAAAAACATGCTGCTTTCGGATTGGCACGCCATTCCGCTGGAGTTTGGGATCGTGCCACCCAACCTGGATTTTACTTAGGCTCAGGTGTCAACGGCTGGTTCGGGCCGATACTCTCGGCTGTTCCCGTTTCTTCCTCGTCCGTCATGAAGAGTCGCACCCCGTCCGGCTGGATCGCCTCAGACAGATTTTCGTTTATCCGGTCGAAATCGAGCCGCAATGGGGGTTCAGTCGGATACAGCCCGGCGAAGGCGAGCAGATCGTGGGCGACATCCTCCTCCATGGGAAACATCTGGCCGCCGACCGCGCCGGCCTCAAAGCAGATTCCGCTCGATGGACACGAAAGGTCCAGTTGTATGGTGTCAGCGGGGACACCGAGAAACACGAGCCAGGCCCGAACGTATGCTTCGACGACCTCAGGGTTCAGAAAGACGTAGGATCCTTCCAAGACGAAGCACGCTGCATCCGGGGGCAAGACGAAGCACGCTGCATCCGGGGGACGACACGTAGCTCGAGGGGGGAGCCGCGCGGCGGGCCGGACGTACACGCGCATGGTCCCGGCGTCCTCGCCGGAACAGTTCCAAAGCCAAAATGCATCCTCATCGTCGAGGCACACCCGGGCCAAGTTCAAGGTCGGCACTGCCGAGCGTGCGACCCGCAAGGCAAAGTCCTCCGGTGGGAGGGTAACCTCAACCACCTTAACCACCTTGCTGCCGATGTGGAACGTGACGATGAGGGGATTATTCCCACGTCCGCTGTGGTGGTTGCTGAAGCGGAACGGCTCAGGCCGGACCTGAGTGCCGGCGGGGACCCTGAGAAGTCCCAAGGCGTACTCGACAACCTGTAGTTCGCCGACCCGCACCCACATCAGCAGACGGGGGACGGCGGTTGGCGTAATCTCAGTCGGAATCATTTTCTTGGGCATCGCGTCTCACCTGATTTGGCCACCGAACGGGTATTCATCCGCCGAAGTGCGGTAGAAATATACCATATATTAACGGTGCGGCATTGACTTGTCAAATCTAGTTCGTCAGAATGGGCAATTACATTCCTCGCCAAGCCGGCGAACGACAAAGCGCACCTGTCGGGACCGCCCCATTTGGACATAAATTTTAAAGACATTAAGTCCATAAATTGGATTAACAATAAACAATTTTTCGCCACCCAGAACCGAAACCTTTTCGAGTACGGTTGGATATCAAACAACGACCCCCAAAACCTAAATATGTTTCTGATAAAATCATCTAAACTTCCCCATGACCCCGACGATTTAATCTGGCTCGATACCGACCATTTCGTTACCTTAACGGACCTAGGCGAAACTATTCCTGCGCTCTATTTGTACAATCGAGAAAACTTTTCTTCTCCCGAAAAATTTGAAACCAATGGCGAATGGGTGAAACATCTAAAAAAACTCGATGGAAACTCTTTTGCAGCCTTTTGCCGATCGGGAAAGGTTCTTACCTATACGCTTTCCGAATCACTTGCCAAATCATCTGCCAAATCCCTTGGCAACTAAAAGTTCTCTCGTTAACTATGGCGCTTGTCGCTAAGGCAAAATGGCCTCAAATTTATCTAGATCATTTTTATTTAGATTATTTAACGCCAATGATCCGTCAAATCATCGAATGGTTCGTGTTCTTGGCTGAATCATATTTACCCGGGGGCATTTAGAACCCGGGGGCATTTAGAACCCGGGGGTATTAAGAACCCGGGGGTATGGTTGCAATAACAATTGGTTTTCTCTTTTCGGTCAGAACTAATTCTTCTTTAAGAGCCTTACTTTTCTATTAAATCTTTTAAGCCCTTACTGCATTTATGCAAATCCCCAAGGTTCATCGTTTAAGCATGAAATAGGGAAGGCAAACGAAAATAGTTGTCATTTTGAGAAATATTCAAGAAATGATTCTAAAAAGCCGGAGTTTAAGAAAATCCGGCCTTGAGGGAACAATTTTCCAAAACTACTCAAAATCTCGAAAAGATTCTGAAACATTAGGCAGTTATCACAAATTTATAATAGTCAGAGCATCTAGGGGGTTTTTAAGCCCTCAACTAGATTTTACATAAACTATTGCTGTGTATATGGTTGCAAATAATGAACGATTTCTTAGCTAGCTTTTTTAACAAATTATCCAAGAAGGTTTCCCGCAGGAAAACCACCAAATGGAACAAAAACCAGATCAAGCTAGATCTTCTGAAACTCGAAGAAAGGCTCGTTCCTGCTCCTAACCTTTTGGTTCCCACTACAACTTCGGGCGCTCCCCTTGGCTTTGTGGCGGGTACCAACCTCGCCTTTTCGGGCGCCCTTGATATCGAGCTTCTGGATACCCCAAACCCTGCCAGCACCGGTACTTTCACCACCGTTGCCACTACTGCGGGCACTACTTCGGCTACCGCCTCCTGTACAGCCACCGTTTCTGATTCTGGAACCAATTCTTTGACCATTGCCGGCAACCTTGCCGATGTGAATGCCACACTCAACAGCATCACCTACACCAATAGCACCACGGACCCAGACTCGTTGGTTGTAACAGCGGGTGATTCCGCGGGCACCCCGCTTACCGATACTAAAACTATTTATGTGAATGCAGCCAGTGCCGCCGTCGCCCCTACAATTACCACTGCGCTTGCAAACATTGGTTACTTTGCCGAATCAACATCGATTACCGAGGCTGCAATCAGCTTCACGGTAAATGATCCCCAAGGCTCCACCGGGGTAACGGTTACAGGCACCAGCAATAACACCAACTTGATACTAAGCTCTGACATCACCATCGCTGGCACTTATCCTAATTTTACAGTTACCTTGAAGCATCAAGCGAATGTGACCGGCACAGCGCTGATTACTTTAAAAGTTTCTGATGGCACCAACTTCACCACAAAATCGTTCAATGTAAGGGTGACGCCATCCGCCCAATACTACTGGGATATAATTGCAGGTAAAGGCACAGCAGTACCGATGGAACAGGCACCGCTGCATCTTTTAATGGTCCGTGGCAAATCACTGTCGATACCGTCAACAATCTTTATATAGCCGACTACAACTCTGGAACCATCCGCAAGATTACCCCAGCAGGCGTGGTGACCACCATCGCCGGTTCAGCTACAACCGGTTATCTCGATAATGCTAATCCACTGTCGGCCAAGTTTAATTTTCCTCGTGGGGTCGCAGTTGATGATAATGGAAATGTATATGTGAGTGAAGGAGGTGGGTACATTCGAAAGATTGCCTACTCTAACGGAGCCTATGGCGCAGTTACCACTGTAGCCAGCAGTTTAGGTAGCCCATCAACCGTTTGGGGAATGCTTGTTGTAACCCCTGATGGTTCCACGATATATGCTTCAAAAGTTTCTGATAAAAAAATCTACAAAATCGATACTGCTGGCAATATGGGTATGGGTACAGGTGCAGCACTTACCACCGCTTTCACTAATGTCCCCATGGGCCTTAGTTTTGATAATAGTGGGAATATAATTGTGCGTGAAATGACCTCAGGGTTTACCTATCAGGTTACACCTTCGGGCGTTGTAACCACTCTGAATTCCGCAATTCAATATGGGAATGCGCAAGCAATTCAGCTGGCTGATGGAAGCTACCTTTCAGCGCTCTCAACAACCATTTCGAGAATATCCCCTCCAAACAAAGCTGTAGTTGTAGGCGGTGGTGGTACCGCTGGTGCGCTCGGATTTGGCACGGATGCTGGCTTTGCAGAGATCATCACTGGTGCTGGTGAAGGTGGCGGCCCCCATGTTAAAGTTTATAACGGTCGCGACCTTGGTCTTATCAAGGAATTTATGGCTTACAGTCTTGACTTTAGGGGTGGGGTCAATGTTGCCGCAGGGGATTATCTTTCCGATGGAAAATTTGAAATCATCACTGGCGCTGGTGCTGGTGGTGGCCCCAATGTTAAAATTTGGGACTACGAAACCCTTAATCTCGATGGGCAGATTATGGCCTACACCAATTTAACCTTAGGGGACGGCGAGGTTATTGATGCGCTATTTTCTGGTGGCGTTCGAGTTGCCCTTGCTGATGCCAATGGGGATAATGTTTTAGATCTTCTTACCGGTGCAGGCCCTGGTGGTGGACCACATGTTAAAGTCTTTGTTGGGTTCCGTTTGGAACTGCTGATGAGCTTTTTCTCGGGTGACAAGAATGATAGAAGAGGCATATTCGTCAGCCAGTAATAACTGCTGATGAATATCCGGAACCCCGCAGGATTTGGGCAATCCTTGCGGGGTTCTTTTATTACAGCACCCTTTTATTTTCAACAATGATGGGCTTTTTGATTCATTAAGCCTATTGCATAACAGCAAGAAATCACTTTCCAGCAATGTTGTTGATCGATCTTTAGTAATTAGTTTGCTGAATTAATCTACGATAATGTTTTTGACATATCGCACGCACCTTGAGGCAGGTTAATACAGTGTTATAGGATTGTGCTGAATAAAAAAACAAATGGTCCAAGCAAAAGTTTACGAGTTATTTATTCAATTAAAATCACTAAATCCGACACATAAACAATAATTGAAGGCTTCTAAATTTTGTTAAAATTGTCTGCTTATCGTAAGCTTTACCAGATAATGATTTAATCAAATTAGTATACGAAAACCTAGCGGAGAGGGGGGGATTCGAACCCCCGGTAAGGTTGCCCCCACACAGCATTTCCAGTGCTGCACAATCGGCCGCTCTGCCACCTCTCCGAGCTATACATAAAGTTTAGTGGAGTTAAGGCTTTGCGTCAATTAAATGCCA
>JBDNHI010000155.1:0-2160 GCA_041694635.1 Gemmataceae bacterium
CCATCGGTTTTGTTGGGATCAGAATTCTTATAAATAGGCAAGTCTGCACGAAGAACCGCACGAAGTTCTTCATTACGCAATTCCAAGCGTTTAATGCGATCATCAATGGTCAATTCCCCCAATTCTTCCTTGAGGGGAATTTTCTGCGGTGGATCACGCGCCTCTACTAACTCTTCACCATCTGAATATCCAACGATATTCAGATTGAGGAAAAGCGTAGAAGCTAACACCCAGGCCTTTGGACCCGCTCTTATTTTCACCGTGTAAGCACCTTAATAACACCTTCTTTCAAAAGTACGATGGCTATGAATATAATCAGCTATTATTGAAAAGTCATTCCAGTAAACACCTAGAAAGTCAGTAGAAATAAAACTTGTAAGGAAGGATTATTAACAGAGATTCTATTTAGATCCGTTGGCTTGCTTAATTCTTGAAAGATGTTTTCAGAAGAATCGATATACTTGCGTAAGAGATCATATTGTTTTTCAAGAAGATCAAAACGAGACTTTGAAGAGTTTTTGCCTTCCTGCCCAAATAAGCAAGAAGGTGAAAACGCTGATAATAAAGAAAACAAAAAAGCAAAGACAATATGCCCGCCTATGAAAGTTGTTTTTCCCATATCCCCCTTTAAAATTTATACCGAACATAGCCAAGCCAGACTCCCATCTGGCATCAACTAAAAAGTGTTTAAAACTCGAATTGATTACGAATACCAAAACTGCTGAAATTACCGCTTGCACCTGGGTTTCCTGTTTCACGCATCGTGTAAACATAATCAGCCTTCATTGACATATTCGAATTCCAATACCAGTTAAGCCCACAAGAAAATGCCTGATTTGAACCACCTGATTTAGTAGCAGAGGTGGTACCAAAGAAAGGGCTTGCAATATTAACAGAATCATATCGAGCTTTAACTTCCCAAGCACCTGGGCCACTAATTATTTGACCATCAGCAGATCTACGAAATTGCAAAGGCCTTACAGGAACTACCCTAGAAAAACCTGGGTTGGATGGGTTTACCGTTTGATGATCGCCGGGAGTAAGAAAGCAAAGAGCTTGAACATAAAAACCATCATAAAACTGATTGCCAATAGACTGAGCAACTTTTCCATTAGTGCTGACATAGCCTGGTAAGGTATTGATATAAGCATTGTTTAGAAAGTTGCCCAAATATTCTCCACCAAGGGTGACTGGGCCAAATGCAGCAACTGAACCTAAACTAAAAGCTGTTAAACCATCTTGACTAAAAAGTGTAGGAGTAGACACGATGCGAGGAACTTGAAACCCACTTCCAGTACGAACCAATGGCCGATTAAAATAAGCAACATTAGGTGCTTTGAATGAACCTGAAGGGACACCATTATTAGTCACATTTACAGAGTTTTCAGGCAAATCTCGTACCGTTCCATGAGCTTGAAGCACCCACCATTTTTTATTTTCAAGTTCAAGAATGGGGAAATAACTAATACGCTGATCAAATGCAGTTCTACCACTTCCTACACCAAATGCCCCGGTTCGCGTACCGGTACGAAATAATCCTAACCAAACTTGAAGCTTCTTATCCAAGAAAGAATTACTTACAGAAATACCATCACTAAACTGGTTACCATCTTCGAAGGCATCAAAAATCAAAGGCCGTTCCATAAACTGATAATACCGATCGCTGGTGCCATTCGAAAAGGTAAGAAATTCTTTTTGATGGCCAATACGAATCGTACCCAGGAAAGGAATTTCTTTAATTCCCAACCAATTGTCGGTAAGAAAAAGAGGTGCCTGAGGATCTGCAGTAGTGGTACGGAAGTCGGTTGCCCCCGAAAAATCAACTTCACTTCGATATTCAAATTGATTGTAAATAGTCCCCACCGCATTAATACGAAGCCTACGCAGGTCTGAACCATCGGAGAGGGGATTATCGAGATTTTTCTGAATGTTAGGTCCCGCAGAATACCAACCATTATCAAATTGAAGCATAGGCCCAATATTAAAAGTAAAAGCTTTATCTTCAGACTCCAACAAAAAACCTTCCTTAAAACTTGCTTTAAGGGGAACTGGATTCTTACTGGTTCCCGGAACCGCTGTTACACCCATAGCAGGAAGAGCAAGCACATTTTTCACCGAAGGATCGAGTGGGTTTTTAATTAAAAGGTTATCAGCATCTTC
>JBDNHI010000156.1:0-110729 GCA_041694635.1 Gemmataceae bacterium
CAAAGCGCGAGCTCTGATAACCGTTCCGTTTTAGACAAGATTGAGATTGTGTGTTTGCAAGTTCCAGCAGATGCAATCAACCAGCAAGCTGATCAATAGCACCACGAACACTGTGGTTAATTATGGACGGTTTGAAGAAACAGTAAACTGTTCCAACTCCCGTGATTATCCTTAGAAAGGAGGTGATCCAGCCGCAGGTTCCCCTACGGCTACCTTGTTACGACTTAGTCCCAATCACGAAGTTCGCCCTAGGCGTCTGCCTCCCGAAGGTTAGCACAACGACTTTAGGCGCCCCCCGCTTTCGTGGCTTGACGGGCGGTGTGTACAAGGCTCAGGAACATATTCACCGCAGTATAGATGACCTGCGATTACTAGCGATTCCAGCTTCATGTAGGCGAGTTGCAGCCTACAATCCGAACTGAGCAACACTTTTTGAGATTAGCGCCCCCTCGCGGGTTAGCTGCCCTTTGTATGTTGCATTGTATGACGTGTGCAGCCCTGGACATAAAGGCCATGATGACTTGACGTCGTCCCCACCTTCCTCCGGTTTGACACCGGCGGTCTCCTTAGAGTCCCCAACTGAATGCTGGCAACTAAGGACAAGGGTTGCGCTCGTTAAGCGACTTAACGCGACGTCTCACGACACGAGCTGACGACAGCCATGCAGCACCTGTGCAAGTTCCACCCGAAGGTGTCACCCTACTTTCATAGGGCTAATCCAAGCATGTCAAGTCTAGGATAAGGTTCTTCGCGTTGCCTCGAATTAAGCCACATCATCCACCGCTTGTGTGAGCCCCCGTCAATTCCTTTGAGTTTCAGCCTTGCGACCATACTCCCCAGGCGGGGTACTTAACACTTTTGCTTCGACTGTGAACCCATGAAAGTCCACAATCTAGTACCCATAGTTTAGGGCTAGGACTACCGGGGTATCTAATCCCGTTTGATCCCCTAGCTTTCGCGCCTCAGCGTCAGAAAAGGTCCAGCACATCGCTTTCGCCACTGGCGTTCCTTCCGATATCTACGCATTTCACCGCTCCACCGGAAGTTCCACATGCCTCTACCTCTCTCTAGACAATCAGTTTCAAAGGCACTTCTCCAGTTGAGCTGGAGGATTTCACCATTGACTATATTGCCCGCCTACGCGCCCTTTAAGCCCAGTGATTCCGAATAACGTTTGCACGGTTCGTCTTACCGCGGCTGCTGGCACGAACTTAGCCCGTGCTTCCTCCAGGGGTCACTCAACCTTACGGCTTGTTTCCCCTCGACAGTGCTTTACAACCCGAAGGCCTTCATCGCACACGCGGCGTTGCTCGGTCAGACTTTCGTCCATTGCCGAAGATCCTCGACTGCAGCCTCCCGTAGGAGTCTGGCCAGTGTCACAGTGCCAGTGACGCGGGTCGTGCTCTCACACCCGCTAGACATCTTTGCCTTGGTGAGCCATTACCTCACCAACTAGCTAATATCATATGGGCCCCTCTTGAGGCGTAACCTTTACTAAATTATCGATGCCGACAACTCAGACCGTCCAGTATTACCTATCCGTTAGAATAGCTATCCCAGACCTCGAGGTAGGTTACCCATACATTACTGCCCCTTTCGCCACTTTTCCTCGGAGTTACCCCCAAGGACTCGTTCGACTTGCATGCCTAATCCACGCCGCCAACGTTCATTCTGAGCCAGGATCAAACCCTTCAATAATATATGCGTGAAGCCCGAAGGCTTCTGAATATCGGATCCACTTTCGACATGCGAAAGTTTCACCGGTTCTTATCGCAGAAGAGTCTGATGTTCGCTTAAAATTGGTTTTGACTCAAAGAACTCGAAGGTTATGATTTTATCATAACTCGCGAGGATTGCGTCTACTCAAAATTAAGCAGACACATCCTCGCTATTTGGCTATAATCACCGAATTGTCAAAGATCAGTTAAATGTGACCAAAGGTCACACTGCCTAATTAATACTTTCAGCTTACGCTGACTCTCTTAACTTCGGCATTCGCATCTCCATTTCTGGAGATAACTTGAGTATAGGTTCACTACCCCATGGAGTCAACAGTCCGAATAAATATTTTTTAAACCTTGCATTTTTTAGCCATTTTTATGCAATTTCTTTTATACTTTCCTACATAATATTTTTATATTGGTCTACTTTTTCTAAACTAAATTTACTTCTTTCTTCTGGTTTTACGTCTTTCTAACTTGAATGGTACCAATCATATGGCTTCTCCAAAGGTTTTTATTCTTCGGGCACCGGGTTCCAATTGCGATATGGAGACCCACTTTGCGTTCCAGCAAGCAGGAGCAAAGTCCGAAAGAATTCATATTCTTGAACTTCGAGAAAACCCAGCACTCCTGAAGCAATTTCAAATTCTGGTAATTCCGGGAGGGTTTACTTATGGAGATGATGTTGCGGCGGGCAAAATACTTGCCTCACAGCTTACCCATTTTCTCAAATCTGAACTCCAAGCTTTTAGAGATGCTGAAAAACTTATTCTAGGTGTTTGCAACGGCTTCCAAGTGCTCCTTAAATCTGGCCTTATCATCCAACCCGATGAGGAAGGCCCCGTTGCAACTTTAGCCCACAACACCTCGGGTAAATTCGAAACACGCTGGGTGCATCTTGAAGTTCGTCCCGATAACTGCCCTTTTCTTGCAGGACTTAGTCAAATTATGGTTCCTATAGCCCACGGCGAGGGACGGTTTGTCACCCGCCAAAGCTGGATTCTCAAAGGTCTTGAAAATTCAGGTAGAGCGGTTCTTCGCTATGTAACGCCCGATGGTAATCTGGATGAATCTTTTCCTCATAATCCAAATGGATCTCAAGGGAATATAGCGGGTCTTTGTGATCCATCGGGCAGAGTATTGGGTTTAATGCCCCACCCCGAGCGCCATATTTTGCCAACCCAGCACCCAACTTGGACACGAGAAGGCCTTAAAAAAGAAGGAGATGGTTTCTCAATCTTCAAAAATGCCGTAAAATATTTTGAGTAACTCAACTTTATCTAGGAAGTTTGGCCTATGCACTTTAATACTTTTGAAAACAAGGCCTTCACATTATTGCTTAATATGGCCATTGCGGAAGACCTCGATTCCATTGGTGACATAACAAGCAAAGCAACCTTACCTAAAGAATTGATGGGTAAAGCGACCCTAGTAGGACGAGCAGATGGCATTCTCGCTGGGATTGAAGCCGCTGAAAGAACTTTCAAAAAAATTGCTCCACAAACCCAATGGTCTAGCTTTCTGGAAGATGGTGCTAAGCTAAAGCATAACAGCGTAATCGCTTTAATTCAGGGCCCGATTCAATCCATATTATCAGCAGAACGAATAGCTCTTAATTTCCTACAACGACTTTCTGGCATCGCTACCTTAACTTCAAAATTCACTGAAAAAGTAAATGACCTTCCGGTAAAAATACTAGACACGCGTAAAACTACTCCAGGTTGGCGCTACCTCGACAAATTTGCAGTTCGATGTGGGGGAGGTTGTAACCACCGTATGAATTTATCCGACGGCATTCTTATTAAAGATAACCATCTTGCGGCCCTAGGAGGCGGGGCCCCAGCAATTCAAAAGTCGATTCTACTTTCTAGACAGTTTTCCCCCGGAACCTGGGATGTTGAAATCGAAGTTGATAACCTTGAAATGTTTGAAACCTCGTTACAGTCCAACCCTAATATCATCTTGTTAGATAATATGAGCCTGGCAGATATGGCAACTGCGGTCAGTCATCGAAATAGCATTGCAAAGAATATACTTCTTGAAGCCTCGGGCGGTATAAACATTCAGAATGTGAGAGAAGTCGCCCTCACAGGTGTAGACCGCATCAGTATTGGTGCTATTACCCATTCTGCCCCGGCATTAGATTTGGCATTGGACTACTGTTTTTCATGAGTAAAGGCGGCACCCCAAAAATCTGGAATTTAGAGCATCAATTGATTGGAAGATCAACTTGGTATTTTGATGAAGTGGAGAGCACTTCTAATTTTGCATTAACATTTGCATCGGATGAAAGAAATAATGGTATAGCAATTTTTGCGGATGAGCAAAAGGCAGGCCGTGGCCAATATGGAAGGGTCTGGACAGCAGCGAAAGGGCAAGCGGTACTGCTTTCTGTTTTACTGTTTCCGCCTCCATTTCTAAATCGTCCCGCACTTCTAACTGCTTGGGTTGCGGTTGCGGTTTGCACTACCATCGAGAATTTCCTTGGCATTAGAGCTGCAATAAAATGGCCAAATGATATTCTTGTTGACCGCAAAAAAATTAGCGGCATTCTCATCGAACAAACCAAAGGAACCGTTGTGGGCATTGGTCTAAATGTATTACAAGCTTCCCACGAATTTGCAATTGAAGGCCTTCCTCTTGCAACTTCAATGCAACAGTTTTCCCCCCATCCTTTAAACACCCACGAAGTAGCAAAGCAACTTCTTGCTAATCTTGATGAAGATTATCAATTACTGCTTTTGGGTTTAAAACAAAAGTTGGAAAGAGACTGGGTGAGGGGAATCGGGTTATTAGGGAAAGAAGTACAACTTGAAGAGCAAGGCAAAAAACATCGGGGAAGACTTTTAAAACAATCTTTTGAATCTCTTGAAATTGAGACTTCTCTTGGAATAAAATTAAGCTTTGTCCCAGAAAACATTCGGCATCTTGAAGAATTAATTAATTATGCGGAAGGCCAACCTTGATTCATAAAAACAGCTTAAGAATTGCAGTTACTGATGCCTTAGAATTAATCAATCAAGGATCTACTTTTGTAATTTTTGATGTAAGAAGCGATGAAAGTCAAAGGAAGAATGGCTGGAAAATTTCACCCTCTCAACGGCTCGATTTTAATGCATTTGAAAATAGTTTTGCTGCAATAAGTAATTCATCTTATATCTTTTTTTATTGTGCCTGACCGGATGATGCAAGTGCGGCCAGTTGGGCCAAAAAACTTAGGGAGCAACATTTTCCTCATGCCTTTGCATTTCGGGGTGGTATAGAATCTTGGAAAGAAGCTGGAGGATTTCTCGAACCTTTAAAGAAGAAAATGCATTTTCTAGATATTACTTTCGATTCACCATTTGAAAACCTTGCCTTTGATGAAGCCCTCCTTTTAAATGCAGAACAAGGCAATATGGGCGAATGCCTTCGCCTATGGGAAATCCGGTATCCTACTGTAGTGCTAGGTTCGGGCTGCAAGTTTGATGAGGATGTTGAGGAAAAAAACTGCCACCTTGATTCAATTCCAATATTAAGACGCTCAAGCGGGGGTGGCACTGTTTTACTAGGAAAAGGTTGCTTGCTTTTCTCTCTTTTCCTTAGAACTGATACCCGCCCGGGTTTAGCTTCCATTAAAAGTTCTTATGTAAGCATTATGGAACAAATCGCAAAATGCTTAGAATTACAAGAAATTAAACACGATGGAACTAGCGACCTAGCGTGGAATAACAAGAAATTCTCGGGAAATGCCCAACAGCGCAAGAGTACATTCATCCTTCATCACGGATCAATTTTATTCGATTTTCCAATCGAATTAATTCCTAGATATTTAAAACAACCATTAAGGCAACCTGATTATAGGCAAGGTCGGCCTCACGATCAATTTGTTACTAATATACCTTTATCCAGAGATGAAATTGTTATCAAATTAAAGGAATCTTGGAAAGCAACCCAACCATTAAATGACCTACCAATAGAAGCGATGCAGCAATTGGTAGCGGAAAAATATCAACTAGGAAGTTGGATCAGAAGAAGGTAGTTCTTGACTGGGAAGAATTGGGATCATCTGAATAAGTTCTTCGATTCTAATAACAGACTGAGCAAGAGAAGCACCGGCCATTTGAAAATTAGTATGATCTGAAAAAGACTTAAAGTTATCTTGATAATAAAGGCTGGCTTTTTTCAATCGGTGAAACTTACCTTTAAGCCGGTGAAAAAAATCTGGCCAATCTGCTCGCTGATAAGCAGGTTCAGTGGCACGAATATAATCGAATAAAGTCCTAGGAACCTCGAGCATCTTATCATCATCCTGAATTTCATCGGCGTGTTTAAGAAAAGTACGAATCATCCAAAGGTGAGCAAGCTCACCTTGGAAGTTCGCAATCAATTGGTCTTGATTCATAGGGTTCACCAAATTCAAGGGGAGACCGGTTTAGGGGTGGCGGCAGATTGGACCTCCGATTCTTCCTTGGATAGAAGAACTAAAAAGGCTCCCGAACCGACTGCAAGAATACCTAAAAAGAGCAAAATTCCTGGAGTATTCTCGATACCAAAGTGAAAGAAATCACCACCTTTGTTAGGGTGCCAAAGTAGACTAACGATAGTATTGATAACCGGAGCAAGACCAAAAATCAAAGGCGCAATATAAATGCGGAATGATGCGGGGGGAAGGCCACTTTTCTTGGCGCTATCAACCGCTGCTTTAGAAGCGAAAATCACACAGATTGCACCAACCGCACCAGCCACTCCGGCCAAGCTAGAAAAAATAAGTCCGGAAATGCTAATTTTAGCAGGCCAAGCAAAAGCAGTTGAACCAGAGCTCATCAGCCCGCTAGGTATTAAAACTGCCATTAAAAAATAGGCTAAACCAACACAAAGAATAGACATCAACCTTCCACCCAATTCGCCTGGTTTTCCTGTTAATTCTAATCCACCGTAGAAAATAATCGGGACATAAGTCCCCCACGCCAATCCTGCTAATACGACAAAAAGAATCCATTCATAAGAGAATTCTGGCTTATCAATTGTAACTTTATTAGTAGTTTCAGTTGTAGGAATAATTGCAGTAGAAGACTTAACTGCAACTTGTGCGGTTGCGGGCTTGGTCTCGGAAACTTCTTTGGAATAAAGAACTAAAAAAGCACCCAGTCCAACCAGAACAATACCAAGCAATAATTTATAACCCGGAAGTTTTTCTAAACCAAAATGCCAAGGTTGATTAGGCTTGGGGTGCCAAAATAAACTCACCAGCGTATTAATCACCGGAGCCAAACCAAAAATCAAAGGGGCAATATAAATGCGATAAGTGTTCTCGGGTTGACCTAAAGCATTGGCAGCATCGACGGCAGCTTTTGATGCAAAAATTACTGAAATTGCGCCTAAGGCCCCCATTATTCCTGCTAAGCCTGAAAAAATCAGGCCCGTCTTTTTCATCGGAGGCCATGCGTGCTGCTTGGTTAAAAATAATAACAACGGTATTAATACTGCTAATACAAAATAAGCCATGCCTACGCATAAAATAGAAGCTAGCCTTCCACCTAAGCTCCCTCTATCGGTGGTCAACTCTCTACCGCCGTAAAATACAATGGGTACATAAGTACCCCACGCAAGGCCTGCAAGAATGACATAAAATAACCAGCCAAAATTCTTTTGCATCAATCCCTCTTTTGTTTGAATTATTCTTTACGCATAGCAGAAACGAAATTCTCTGTGCGAACCGACCACAAACTTGCAACGCAAACCATCACCCCAAAGAAAAACATTCCGACCTGTAACAATGCCAAAACTCCCCATCTCATTGAAGTTGAATGTTCTAGTGGAATAACAGAAACAAGCGCAGCGAGTGTACCGATGCCTAAACCGAGAAATAAAAGTAAAGCGTGCTCCATAAGCATAACCAAAATAACATCACCGTATGTAAACCCAATAGCGGACAGCAAACCAATTTCCGACCTGCGCTCCCAAATAGAGCGGGCAAGCACTGCAGCAACGCCCATAGTTCCAATTAACAACCCGATGCTGCCCAACCCTTGAAACATTGATAAGTACGCATTTTCAACCGCAGCAAATCTTTCAACTAAATCTTTAGTTTTATTAACTTTAGCACCATATTCGGAAAGTCCAATTTTTAAAGCTTCTTCCAATTCCAGTAATTGCGATTGATCCGAATCCACTAAAAAATATTGATACCCTTGCTGCTGAGGAAAAAGTTTAAGGAACTGACTTTCATCGATTAAAATTTCACTTTGAAAAACCGACCCTTGTAATAAGCCTGAAAACCTTAAAGTCTCATCTCTACCAGCACCATCCTGCATTTTATAGTCTTTACCCAACCCCGAATGAATCATCCATTCGACCGTATTTTTCTCACCAAACGCATTGACAGAGCTATTCCTTAAATTAAGCAATTGCCAAGGATTTGCAACAACTTCGGTAGTTGCAGCGAACTTAAACCCGCCACGCTGCTGCAAATCTTTAGGCACCCCAAGCACCCTAGGCCTAGAAGGCTGAAATAAATTGAGGCAACTTGCATCATCCCCCGGGTAAAACCTTAAGCTATAAATTTTTATATCTTGGAGTACTTTTCTAAATCGTTCAACTTGTTGCTTGGCCCGCAAGGGATTACCACGGTTACTTTTTTGCACACCATCAAGAATAGAATCGATTCCGGATTGCCCATCTAAACCAGAAAGGACGGGGATGTTGGTTTCGACTACAAATTTAAAACCACCAGTTCCAGAATCTTTACTTTGATTTTCCTCCGCTTCTTTACGAAAAGGTTCAACAGCAATAATCAGAAAAGCCGCACTTGATAATAGACCTGCAGTTAGAAGCGAGCGCGTTTTATTTCGAGCCATATTTCGAATTGAAAACCTTATCAGGCCTTTAAGCCCTTTTCCTACCACCATAATATTGCGAACAAACCTAAGGAAACTTCCCAAGAAGAAAAGGCCCGCTGTTAAAGCAAATCCCCCTGCACCAAAAAACTTCAAGGCTTTAAGTTCGTGATCTTCGCTTGAAGGTAGAAAGAGCAACCCAAATCCAGCAATTAAAAAACCCATTCCACAAAAAACTAAGGTGGTTGGGTTCTTTAACGCCGCACTAGTCGAATCTAAAAACCCACCCTTTACCAAATTAATAACTTCGGCCTTCACCAAAGTTTTTGCAGTACGAAAAATAGCTAACACACTCATCAACAATGCAAGAAAAAGCCCTAACAAAAGGGTTTTTATTGGAATATGAAGTTTAAGAATTTGCTGGAGAGAATTATCAGGCCAATTAGCTTTCAAATAATAAACAAGAAGAAAGCCATAAAAGCAGGCAACAATTAATCCGATAATCGTCCCAACAAATGCCACCAGCGCACCTTCCGCAAGCAACAAGTTAGCAACCTGCTTTTGATTTGCACCTAGTGCAAGAATGGTTCCAACCTGAGTCGACCTTCGTTCAATATGCAACCTAAATAAAAGACTAACAAGGATCAAAGCGGAAAGAATAAGAAAGAAGCTAAAACCGACAAAAAGACCTGAAAAATCAGTCCCAGATTGACTGGATTGTTGAAATCTTGCCCTTAAATCTTGGAAGACAAATCCATAAGAAGCTGGATCAATTTCTTTTAACAAGCGGGTACTAAAATCATCTGCAAAATTAACAGGAAAACTATCACCCATAGGAAATATCCTAACCGATGTGATTTTCCCAAACCTGCTCCCCCAAAGTTTCTGAGCTACATCCAAATCTATAAACGCTTTGGGGGTGGTTCGATAATCTTGCCAATATTTTTCATCCTTAGGCTTAATCTTTTTATTGTCATAAGGAAAAGGCGGGTTCCACGAATCGAGAGAAAGCTTATCGGTGATACCCGGAAACGCTGGTGTAATATCAGGATCAATAACTTTTAAATCAGAGGAAACAAAACCTCGAAGCCAGAAAGATTCTTTTTTTTCTATAGGCCGTCCAACCACTTCTGGAAGGAAAAAATTTAAATTAATTTCTTTGCCAACCTCAAGCGTTATCGGGGAATCGACCCAATTTAGCAGCCAAAGATTATTCCCCGCAATAGGATTTAAATTAGCAACAACCCCAAGGCGTTTCTGCAAAGCTAAATCAATACCCGCAACAATTGAATAAGGAATTGAATTGTTTCCGCCCTCAATATTATTTGCCAAATAAACCATTAATTGAGAAGGCTCCAGTCCCATTTCCTTGGCCAAACTAATTGCTTTATCAGCGAGAAAGGGTGCAACCAACATTTGAGAACTTTCGAGCGAATAATAATTTCTGTATGAACGGTAAAAATTACGCACACTATTGACATTAATTTCTTCTGAATTTTCTTGCTGAAGAAATGAAACTTGTTTGGAAGGAATCTTCCCTTGATATTCTCTTTTATCAAGAATCTTGTTGTTATCCCGGTCAAGTTTAGAAAAAATCTCAGTGGTTTTTTCTTCTGGTCCCTTTAAGGTCAACTCGTAATCGGAAAGCGCTAACAAGGATCGAAACTTTTCTTGTAAGCCAGTTTTCGCTGATAAAATAGCGTTAACTCGAGCAGGAACGCCAAGTTTTTCTTGGAGTAATTCAATAGGGATGAAAATCGTAGCAGGCACTTCCATTCCTGAGAACAAGTTGAACCCTGCAAATTTATCTGTAGGGCTTAATATTTTTTCGACCTTAAACAAAAACGAATCTACAACATCGTCTCTGCTTCCTAAAAATGATTCTCTTGGTATCGCACTTGGCTTTTCTATTCTTAAAACTACATTCGTATTTTCCATCAATTGCAACTTGGAAGCAGCCTCATTATTAAGCCAAACTCCTTTCGTTTCTTTCCATAAATCTGCTTTTTCATCACCTTGCCAAAATTCTTTCGTAACAGCGACCACCTGAGCATTACTAATTTGCGTCACCAGACAATCTTGCTCGTCGCGTACTTGCAAAGCAGCCTTTAGAACAATCGCAGGAACAGCCGATTTTTCTTGCAACTGAGGCACTATTTTCTCATTGAAAAATCTTTGCGCCAAAACTGCTTCATTAACCCACATAAGCTTACTTTTAACTATGTCTGCAAGACTTCCTCTTAATGAATCCCCCACAAGAAGAGCGCCTGTAAGGGATGCAGTAGCAATAACCACTCCCAGAAGAACCGCAAGGTTTCCCTTTAGGTGAAACTTGGCGGTATTAACAATAAATTCACTTAAACTATAAGCCATAAAAATCAATGACCTTAAAAATAAGTTAGACTTTCTTCATTCAACAAGGAGCCCGTCATCCATATTCACTACCCGAGGAAATAGCCCAGCAAGTTCTTGGCTATGCGTCACGACAACTAGAATATTTTTTTCTTCTTCGTGCAATTTAAGCAATAAACGCATGATCATATTGGCATTTCTTTTATCGAGGTTGCCCGTGGGTTCATCTGCAAGTAACAAGCGGGGCCTCATAATAAGTGCACGGGCAACAGCAACCCGCTGCCTTTCGCCACCAGAAAGCTCGGAGGGCATATGTTTATCTCTATTTTCTAAGCCAACTCGGGCTAATAAATCTTTTGCCAACTGCAAGACCTCGAGCTTCGCAAGGGAACCAAGCAAGGACGGCATTAGGACATTTTCTAGTACGGTGCATTGCGGTAAAAGATAATGATCCTGAAAAACGAAACCGACTTTTTGGTTTCGGTAATGGGCCAAGTCCGTTTCGTTCATTGAAAGAGGGTCAAGCCCATCGAGTAAAATCTTACCAGAACTAGGCTTATCAAGGCCGCCTAAAATATGAAGCAGAGTGCTTTTTCCTGAGCCTGACTGACCCATAATTGCGAGAGATTTATCCGAATCAAGATCGAGGTCAATGCCGCATAAAACCGGAAGTGACCCCGATCTTGTTATAAATTCTTTTCTTATTTGTCGCACCTGCAAAGTCATCGCTTAGCCTCACAGTCTAGAAGCTAAAAGGGCCAAAGCCCCCAAAGCATAAAAAGAATACTCAACATCTTTGCCCGCATCCCAAGACCCACCATGAAACCCGCCCTGCAAACTTTCCACCGACATTACATATTTGTTGATTTTTTCTAAAGGAATATTATCAAGGGCATTAAGTTCAGCCAAGGACCACAACGAGGTAAAGGTAGAAAGTACATCACAAAAAGGAATGCGATGGTTCGCTTTAAATCCACCTTCATCCCCCATCATACCGTTGAAGAAGTTAACTAGGCTGGTTTTATTATGATCTTGAAGTAATTCTGGAGAGAGGGCACGAAGGACTCCCATACCTGCAGCCGTGGGATTTGTGCCACTTTTTCTCATAGGGCCATATTCAACAAAGCCGCCATCATCTCGGTTTCGAGATTGCACAAAAGCTATTAGCTTCTCTGGATTGCTAACTTTCTTGCCTATCAATTGATGACAAAGTAACGCAAGAAAACTCATATAGGTGCTAGATTCCTTCCCCGAAGGAACTTTTCCAAAGCCACCGTCTTCGCACCTTAACGAGTTTAAGAATAAACCAATTGTTTCTGTCCAATTGCCACTTTGGGCAAAAACATCTGGCCCTCCTCCCATCGAGACAATGACGGAAGAATAGACCAATGAAAAGAAATCAACTAGGCTTGCCTGAGTATTTAATCTTAGCGTAAGAAAAGCCCCAACTTTATTCGATGTTGGAACATCCAACGCATTTAAAATCAAAAGGGAACGCAAAGCAAAGCCAGTGTAATAGAGGTCACTTTCGGAATCACGGCCAAAAAAACCACCATCCGGATTCTGACACGACATAATATACCTAATATGCCTTGCCCTTACCTCTTCGGGAACTTTCATCGCACCCAGATGTAATCGATTCGTTAGGTTCTCAAGGTAATTAAAGGGCAAATCCATTACACAACCCCATTTTCGAGAAGGTTGCGAATATCCTGAGGAATAGGAATTGATTTTGGCGGGGAATTTTCCTGCATCTCACACAACACCGTAACAACTTTTCCCGCTGCAAGTCGATCCATCCCCCTTTTTATTTCAAGCGCATAAGTTATGGACGATGCTCCAATTTTTTCAATCTGAACTGAAATTAATAATTCATCTGTAAAGCGGGCAGGTTTAAAATAATCACAGTGGGCAGAAACCCTAGGAAAACCAACTTTCTTACCACTTAACTGCATCATCACCGAAAGCCCAATAGAACGCAAAAAATGATGTTCTGCCTCTTCCATATAACGAAAAAAACAACTGAAATGCACAATGCCTCCCATATCTGTATCAGCAAACTCGACTGTTTTTTTATAAACAAATACAGGCATTAACATTTCCCTTAACTTAATTCTCAGCAAGAATTTTTTGATAAAAATCCAAAGTTTCTTGAGCCATTCTCATTGAATTAAAATATTTACTAACAGCATTATGCCCTAAAAGCGCTTGCTGACTAAGTGATAAATCCGAAGAAAAAGCAAACTCTATCTGCCTGATATAATCTTGCTGGTTTCCAGCAGAGTAAAGCCAGCCCCCGCCACCCGCTTTATCAATTAACTCGGGAAAAGAACCATGGTTTGGCTGCAGCACAGGCACATTTTGAGCCCAAGCTTCTAGCACATACAAGCCCTTGGGTTCCAAGTAATCTGTGGGAACCGAGAGCAGATCAATTTCGTCAAAGAACTTTGTTTTTGAATTTAAATCATGACATTCACGATACTCAAAATCTTTAAACAGCCCCGCATTTTTAATTTTTTCGAGTTGAAGGTTAAAGAAAGGCTTGTCATTTTCTCCAAGCCAACCCGAAACTTTAAGCATAATTTTCAAATGGGATTTGTCCGAACGCAAACTAATCCAAGCATCGACAATATTATGAAAGCCTTTTTCAGGACAAATTCGGGCAAAATACCCAAGTACATTTCCAAGTTTGTTAATGCGTAAGGTTTGGCCGTGATATTTGAGGTCAATTCCTGGATAAATAACCTCAATTTTTTCCCGGGGTAGTTTCAAATAATCCGACATACTATCTGCATAAAAATTACTAGTTGCTACATACTTATTTACATAAACAGCATTTTTCGAAACCAAATCAATGGCTGTCGCCCTAAACTTTTCAGGCAACGATCGCAAAAAAATATCATCACCTTGCAATGAACAAACTACAGGAACCCCAACTTCGTTTCTAAGAATTTCAACCACACCAGATAGCAGTGCATTGGTTATATGTATAACATCTGGCTTGATGTAATTTTTCAGCCAAGCTGCAAGTTTTAATGCCTCTTTAACCTGAAATCCGTGCTTCCCCTTAAGCATAGAAACAACCAAATCTCCTAACTCATCCGCTTTCGTACTGACCGCAAATCTTGAAACCCATCGTAATAAAAAAGGAGCATCAAGCAAGCGATCGAAGAAGGCAGGGGTCCAACGAAAAATGCGAGATTTTTGCTGCAAATAAACATTGATGCCTCCAAAAAACACCCGGTCTTGGCTTTGGTTTTGCTCATCGGTACGAATTGGAGTGTAGGTAGGAATCAGTAGGGCATCATGGCCCATTTTGCAAAGTGCCGCAACAAGGGTGTTATCATTCATACAACTGCCACAGAACATGCCTGCAGCGCCAGCGGTGATGTAGGCAATTTTCATAGTTGTATCGCACAAAATACAATTATTTAATCAAAAAACCATATCTCAGGTTCCTACTCGGGTGAACCTTCAGTTTTAGGTTCGGTCAGGAAAAAGCTGGTGATGAACCCAATTGCAAAAACAAGCACACCAGTAATCCCAGCGGCATACGCCACCTTTTCAAAGTTATTAGAACCAATTGTAAGCATCGGGGCAATTAGATTCGTAGTCAGAAAAGCAGCAGATGTACCAAGCATACGCCCCCCTACATTGGTGGCAAAGGCACCGCCCGTACCGCGCAAATGTACGGGGAAAACCTTGGGCAGATATTCCCCGAAATAGGAGAATTGCGCAACAATACACAACCCCGCAAGGAAAACGCCATAACTAAAAAGATGAGGTTGGTTTTGAAAAATGTAGAACCAGACAAGAGGAATAACAAAGAGGCCAGGAATCTGAAAAATCCAAAGCAATACTCTTTTACTTGCTATCGAGACTAAGGCCAAGGCTAGAAGAATTCTTCCAGCGAGTCCACCTAGTTCCTGCATAAATTGAACACTTTCACGCCTAGGTTGAATTTCCTCTTTATTAATTTTGCCCAAGCTTTTGAGATTCGCAATTATCTCTTTTTTCTTCTCCACCATTTCGGGAGAATCTTTATCGAGGGATTTCATTTGTTCGATAATAACGGCATTAAATTTGGCAAGGGGCCCCATCTTAGCACGAGTTTCTGCCATGTCGGGTAAGCCAGGTATCGCTTGAGAAACAGTAACCTGAAGGGTGCCAAAAGCTGCAGCGTAAGCGCAGGCAGAAAGTATAGTTGCAACTATGGTGGTTTTACGAAGACCGGGCGCAAAGATTTCAAAAAAACTCGGCCTGCGCAATGTACCCGACTTTTTCCTTTCCAACCACACCGCAGACTCGGGCACAAAAGGCAGCAACAAAGCAATCGGGATTGCAGGCAAAAGCCCCGTCATTAAGGTAAAGCGCCAAGCAGGGTTTGTTGGATCACCTACAGGCAAAGTAGGCAGCATTTTATTTGCGACCATATAACCAATACCTGCACTAACACCGGTTACCAATAAACCACCAACGCTTGCAAAGGCCTGAGTCCAACCAATCGCTAATTCCCGCTGGCGCTTGTCAGGAAATAATTCAGCAAGCCAAGTAACTGCTGCAACAAATTCAACACAGACACCAACAAAGGTGGTACACCTAAAAAAGATCAACCAATTAAGATCGGTACTTAAGGCAGCAAGTACGGGTGAAAAAGAATAGACAAAAATACTACCAATCATAACGGTTTTACGACCAAATCGGTCGATCAACCAACCGCCCATTAAGCCAAAAACACCGCCGCACAATGCGGTCATCCAAAGAACTCGACCAACCCAAGTTTGAACTTCCGGATGGTTGAGGGGTAATTTTAATAACTCTGAAAGTGCAGGCCCCAACACCAATGGCGTCATCAGAAGTTCATAGGTGTCAAATAAAAAACCGATAGCTGCAACGGTAAGCACTAGCCAAGCAGTTTTACCAAGAGTTTTGTTAGGTTCGATTGACATAGCATTCTCGTGGGGTAAAAAAAGTACCGGAGGGAAAGTATTTACTTACCATCTTTATAGAGATGCCAGCAATGGGTGTCTAAAGAAAGTTTAGTTAGACGGAATTTGCAAGAGCTTTCATTTCATTTCTCATTAATTCCATTGGGCTTACTACAGCATCTACACTATCTTTAAAGAGGTCGCCAACGAGAAGATCAATGACATGTCGTTTCATATCAGGATTTTGGCGGATGAAGCCGCCGAAAGAGAAACCCTCATAAAAGGCATAAACAAGCCGTTTCATTCGGTCCATACCTTGGGTAAATTTAGGGCCCCAAGATCCAAGCTGGTTTGCAGACAAATCATTTTTAAGAATGCCTTGAGCAATTGCATCGGCAGCCATTTCGCCAGATTTAAGGGCAAGGAATACCCCCGAAGAATAAATTGGATCAAGAAAGCCGAAGGCATCTCCGACCAAGACCCAACCATCGCCCGCAACTTGAGAACAACGATAGGAAAAATCTTTGGTACTAGCAAAACCGCCGATTCGTTTTCCCGCTATAACTCGCTTCTTTGCCGCGGGGCACTTATCCAGCTCGCGGTTAAATATTTCTTCGTGGGAAAGCTTTTCGGCAAACATATCATCAATCGAAGAAACCACTCCTACGCTGACAATATTATTGTGCAAAGGAATATACCAAAACCAACCTTTCTTTCCTTCGGTCTGCAAAACAAGAGTAGCTCCCTCATCAAGCCCAGGCTCCCGAGTTGCCCCTTCATAATAAGTCCAGATTGAAGCTTTTTTAAGAAGCGGGTCGACTTCTTTTATTTTAAGGCGATTCCCTATCACCAAACTTTGACCACTCGCATCTACCACCACCTTTGCACGAACTTCGTAGGGGTCTCCATTTGGACCTTGAAGTTTCACTCCAACACACCGGCCCTCTTCAAAAATTGCGTCGAGAACTCTACAACCATAACAGACATCGACACCAAGATCAGCTGCATTATCCAACAGCATTTTATCAAATTCACTTCGCACTACCTGCCAAGTCTGAGAGCATTCGTGAGGGTTATTCTCAAAAAAATAAAAAGGTTGAGATTCCTTGCCTGTATCGGTAACGAATTGGACGCTGTATTTTTTAGTAAAAGAGCTAGCTTTAATTTTTTCGATGACACCCATACGCCTGAGAGTCCAATAGGTATCGGGCATCAGTGATTCGCCGATATGAAAGCGGGCCCCTTTTTCTCTTTCGAAGAGTTGAACCTTTAGTCCGTGTTGCGCAAGAATGGTAGCAGTAGAAGAACCAGCAGGTCCGCCGCCTATGACAATCACATCGGGATTGAATTGAGGTTTTGCGATCATAAATAACTCCAGTTGAATCTATATCGGCACGGCCCTAACATTTGTTCAAACAACTATTGTATTTTAACTAGATTAGATGCAAAATTCCACCCTTCTTCCCAACAAAATGCAAAAAAAACTTAACCACTTAAATGCTTTCATATCCTAGACTTAAGAATAAACACCTATTAATCCTTAAGATTTACTCGTTAAAATAGGGAGATTCGCAAGTGGATTTAAGCTGCTTACAAATCGGGCTAAACTTTGGCGAGGCAAGGTAATCAGAAAAAAATAATAGTTTCCCAATGAACCAAATTGTGCACAACTGCTTAAATACTATTAAATATGGATTTGTAAAAACTTAGGCATTGGGTCTTACAACTTCAAACAACTCGATTGCTGGTTGTCCTTGACAATGAATCATTGCGACCCTGCCATAGTAAGGCAACTGATCCTTGAGATTAAACCAAGATTCGCGGTTAGGAAATGATTCGATTTTAAGAAGTTTAATCAGTTCAATTTGTCTCATAATTTGATGCTGAATAAGAATCCTACCCAAGGGTTGCTTCCGAGCAAGTATTTCAATCTGAACAGGTCTAGGTAAAAAATCCATCCTTACTCGCATTAAGCCAAACAACACCACCTTGCCCGTATTTTCTCCATACAGATTTAATGTTCGGGCGTAACTATTATCCCGGATTACCTCCGTTAACACTCGAACACCCACAGCCTCGTGGTAGTGTGATTCCATCGTTACGGTCATATGATGTTCGTGATTTAATAAGTCATTATAAGGCTGAGGGACATCTGAAGATGCAAGCAGATGGACTATAGGAAATGCTTCGCTGGGAAATTCTTTGAATAGCCCTGCGAGTACCGCAAGGCTATCCTCAGGTGATCGACTCATACTTTACCCAGTTGGATAAGGGCTAAGGGTTCAGGGGTTTCTGGTTCAGTTTTTTCAAGAACAGAATCGACAAGGAAGTAAAGCAAACGGCGGAAATCTTCGGACTCGACATCATCCGCAATAGCCTCTGCGCGGGACCGGAATTTTTCGACAAGTTTTTGAGCCTTCGTAAACACATTATTCTTTTCGTAAAGCTGCCTAATTCTTTCAACTAAGCGGAAAGAATCTTCACCTTTGCGAGCCCTTAGTAGTAAATCCATAATTTCTTCTTTTTCAGCAGCAGTACCAGTCTCGAGGGCCATAGCAAGTAAAACCGTGGGCCTGCCTGCAAGAACATCTTGGCCTGCAACTACCTTATTTTCGGAGTTAGAATCAAAGTCTGCAAGGTCATTAAGAATCTGGAAAGCAATTCCAAGATTTTTCGCAAACTCTGAGATCATTTTTTCATACGGCTCAGCGGAGCCTGCAAGCCTCACACCCGAATACAAGGCAGCTTCAAAGGCAGGGGAAGTCTTAAGGGCATAAATCCGAAGTGCCTCAAGAGGGGAAATCGTCTTATCGACTGAATTGCGCCAAAGAAGTTCTGCACCCTGACCTTCCGACAACTTCACATGAGAATCCGAAAGCTTAAAGAGAATATCAGCGCTGACATCAGTGCCTAACTCCATACGATCCTTCGCTGCAAGGCGGTAGCCTAGCCCAACCAGATAATCGCCAACATTAATAGCAACGGGTACGCCCTGCTGACGGTGCAAGGTTTCGCGCCCATAGCGAAAACTATCATCGTCCTCGACATCGTCATGAATCAAAGAAGCCTTATGAAAAGCCTCGATGGATAATGCGGTGCGTTTGACAGAATCTGGGAGGTTAATCGACTCAGCATTAAGAGTGCCAGCACCGCCCTTGAGTGCGTCATATACTGCGAGAGTAATAAAAGGCCTGCTTCTTTTGCCGCCATGCCCCAACCAATCGTAAGCGAGTTTTTCATGAACCGAAAGCGGGTCATCAATCCGAGTGGTAGTACCAACTCTTGCGGGGGGACAAATTCTAGAAAGCTCGGGCTCTTCGCAAATTTGATGGGAGGCACGCATTAAGTGGATATAAGTCTTAGTGGTTGCAGCCGGCGTAGGTGTTTTAAGGTCAATAAACTCCATGACCCAATCATTATCAACCGAAGTGCTTTTGCAATTACTAGAAAGAAGAGGAACCGCAATACAAGGGATGCCTGCGAGCAGAATTTTATCCAGCGCTTTTTCGAGAACATTAAGGCAAGCTACACCAACGATGGCATCAACATGCCCACTTACAATAATCTTTAAAACAATAGGGGTACCTTCGGAGACAAGTACTTTGTAACCAAGATCTTCTGCTTTGGTTTTAAAATCTGCGACGGAGCAAGCGCCACATTTTCTGCAATCAAGTCCGAACTCATCGTAGTCCGCGGGGCAACCTTCCGCATGCTTTAAGCAATGAGGCAAGAGAAGAAGCCTTCGAGAAAAGTCAGTGGCCTGAACTTGCTCACGCCAAAATTCATTTGCAATGCAAACCGAGGTGAATCCGGTGTATTGAAAACCGAGACCCATTTTAGTAAGGAGGTTCTCAGAGAATCCTTGAAGCTCGGTTTTAGAAAAAGTATTTTTTCGATCGAGTCCCGCTGCAAACTTTGCAACCTCTGCTCGAACTCTATCTCGCATCTCTCGAGTTTCAGGCACAACTTTTAAATGCGAAGTACTAGCCTTCTTCGGTTTTTTTTCAATTAAGTCAACGACGGGTTCCACGCTGGGCTCTAAAATTGGCTCAACTATCGATTCAACAACTTGACTAGACATTATTATTAATTCCTAACGGCGAGGTATTATCATTTTCACCACAGTCTACTTGACCGCAGTACTAGTTCTAATTCTTCCTAAAGCGCCAATAGCAAAGACTATAGGATACAATTGTTCGTAATACCATAACTTTGCGAAATAAAACCCAATTGGTTCTGCTTTAAATAGTTGACCATTTTCTGCGGCATTAATCAACCATAATAAGCCATTTTTTAAGACTTTCAGGTCTGGGTCCATATCCCATAACACTTCTAAGGCTAAAGATGTCTCTTCTACAGAGGAAGGACACCCAAAAGCCCCACCCCATCCCCCATCAGAATTCTGCGCTTTTTCAAGGAAACGAACCCCTTTTCGTGCGTGCAAATCTTCCCAAAGCCCTAAATCCCGAAAGGCAGCAAGAACCTTGCTAGTCCCATAAACTGGGTTAGACTCCGAAGCATCGTGCTGATTACCAAACCAAAGTGGAAGCCAAGAACCATCTTTACTTTGCTGCTCGCGCAAATAACTTAATCCGCCATCATAAAGATTTTCAAGTTCTACCTCTACAGCAAGCAATTGAGGATCAATATTTTCAGTTCCACCTTCTGGATACCACGGGGCGATAGCACGAAGAACATGAGCGGTAAGATCCGAGCCACTGCGATCGAAAGGAAGCTTCGACCATCCATGACAAAAAGTTGGAATCCCAGAGTCTCGGTTTTGCAATCCACCTAACCATCGGACCCCAGCCCTCAGCCACTCCCCAGGCTTTTCTCCTAGATTTGTTAAAGCAAGTAAAGCCCCTGGGGTATCATCTGCATCGGGAACACAACCAGGAAGCGGCGTCCAACCCCATCCCCCTGGTTCCGCACCCGTATAAGGGTGAACAACAGAATATTGCTGAGATTTAAGCCATTGCACGAGAGACTCGGAATCACCAAGCGATTGGAGGTCATCAGAAGTCGCCAAGGAATTTACAGCAAGGGTAGTAACCCAAGTAGAAAGATTTGTATCGATAGGCCAACTCCCATCGGGGCGAACCGAATCCTTCAAAAAAGCGATTCCTTTTTTTACAACTTCGTGATCGTGTTTATCAGAAGCAGCAAGAGATAAGGTAACGAAAGCGGTAAGAGGGGTGGCTTCGAGAAATCCGCCATTTACAGGTTGAATTTTTCCTAATACTTTCAAAGCAAATCGGGTGCAAAGTTTTCGCAAAAGCCAAAGTGGCCCAATACTAGAAGGGTTAAAATGATGAATACAAATGCCAATTGCAATTAACGCAGGCAAGGCATAACTCACAACGGGCAACCCCACAAACCGATACCAACTCTGAGGAAGGCACGCTAACTCAAAGGGCAAAGCAGGAACTTCATCCCATCCCACAAGGCCTGCAAGCGCACAAGTGGTAAGAATAGGCACGGAGAAAGTTTTGTCAGTGCCGTATCTCTGGCGCAAGGCTTCTGCCAACTCTTTGCCCGTAGTTCCATGCTTAACAGCAAGCCATTGATCCGCTTTCTCTAGAGATGGTGCAAATTCTTTTGTTTTTCCTGCGATGTAAAAAGCAGATTTAACCAATAGTGTGGTGGAGATGTTAGAAAAGCTAAGGGTGGTATCGCCCCACCCGCCATCGGTGTTTTGATTTTCTCTAAGCCATAAAAGTCCATTTTCAACTAAGGTGGTAGCATCTGCTTTAGCAGCAACAAGGGCAGCAACTGCAACTGCTGTGGATAATGCCGAGTTTGAAAGTTCGCCTTCCCACCAACCACCCGATTTTCTTAAAGAGAGTAGTTTTTCCCTCGCTAACACATATGCCTTTTCAACCCTCAGAGGATTAATTCCTAGGCCGGAGGGTGTTGGTCTTTTGAATCCGACCTGGGTCACATAGCACCCATGCCGAAAAACACATTGTTTTTAAGAAAGCGATAAAGCCAGTAAGACTCGGGAATTTCTTTACCGGGCATATGCTGGCTCTGCCTAGGTTTGCCAGAACCTATTTCCTTGATCGCATCTCGGGCGCTGTAGTCCTTGGCACCATGACTCTGAATGAACTCGGCAAGTTCCTGCGGATTTTCAAGAATCACACAACCCTTGGTACGATCCTTCACAAACTCTTGGAACCCTCGCAGGTAGGAACTTTCGTTAATCGTTTTGTATAAATCGTAATTGTTGTCACTCACCTTATTCGTAGCGAAGGAAAGAGGCGGGCAGATTTCGATACTTCCTTGAGGCCCAATATGGAAACCCATACCCATCGCTGCTGGGCAGAAAGCTTCACCCGTCGCAGTCCAATAACTATCAATAATGATGATTGGCTGATGATGCCTGAGGGCAACCATTTTCTTCCTAGCTTCGAGCAATTGCTCAGAAGAAAGGCAATATTCGGGATGAGGATCTTCGCCCACCGGCCTGTAAAAATAATACCAGATATACATCGCACCTTGCTTAATCACCATTTCTAGGAAAGAGTCGCAGAGAACTTCTTCCATGTTTTTACCCGTAATAGTACAGGCAACACCAAAGATGATTCCTTTTTTTTTCAGCCTTTCCATTCCCTTCATCGCAGAATCAAACACCCCTTCACCCCGCCTGAGATCATTCTGAAACTGCAAGCCATCAATGCTGATTAAAGGCGTCACATTTCCGGCTTCTGCCAAACGATCGACATGGGCCTCGGTGAATAACATCCCATTGGTAATAGTTTGAAAAAAACAATCTTTATGGCGTTTGAAGACATCCCAGATGCCTTTGTACATAAAGGGTTCACCACCCAATAGTGTGTAATAGTAGGCTCGATTCTTCTTGCCCACCCGAATGATTGCATCGAGGTCTTCAGGGGGTAGATGAAATGCGGTACCCTCTTTTTCAACCCAACAACCATGGCAACGCAAGTTACAAGTGTTGGTCAAAGCAACAAACATAAAAGGGGGATATAACTTTTTATTCTTCAATCTGTGCTTATAAGATTGCACCGCAAGGAAACCCTTATAAACCCAAAGGTGGGCCGCTTTCATAGCAAGCCTAGGAGAAAGTTCAGTCACTGCACGATAAGCAAGTTTATGTAACATGGTTCTTCCCGTTGTTTTTAAGGTGGGGTCTAAACATCTAAGCCATCAAGTGCTGCCATAAGACTATCAAGGTCGTCTTTAGGAAAGTCTTTTTTGTCGGCCTGCCTTTTCGGAATGCCAACGCTTAATCCCACGGCGTCTCGACCATCTCGAACAAGTTCCTTGTCGCGTTCTTTGGCAGCGATAACGAGGGCGTCTCCCCCGCCAAAGAGTTTGGTAAGGTCGATCTTTAAGCCACTGATCGCACCCACCGGTGCGCCTGCAATCGCTGGGCTTTTATAATCGGGAAACATAATCGCCTGCTCTGGGCAAACCCTACTACACGCAGGGCAACCCTTCTTGCAACTATCTTGATTATCTACATAAATGCGTTCTAAACTATCTACGCCATATACTCCAAACAAGCAAAAGTCGAGGCATTCCATACAGTTGGTACAACGACTGTAATCAATCACAGGGTACCAGCGCCTGCCAGGGATTTTGAGCATTTCTTCCTTGGGAAAAGGAATAGGGCTGGCGCCATTGATTGTGGGCGATTTATTACCATTGGAGGATGTTGAAGAAATAATGATGCCAAGTTCTACCATTGCAGGTTTAATTTCAGTTATAGCCGCCTGCCACCTTGCTTTGCACTCTGCTAAAATCCTGCGAATTTCTTCAACATAAGTTCGATGATCCTTGGCGTCGCGTAAATCAAGGCAATAGATAAATCGGTCGGGAATCTTAACCGCACCTATCCCCTTGGATTTATTAGCAACCTCTTTATCTTCCTCTTCCTCATCACTTTCATCCGCGGGTTTGATATTAGTTTCACCTAACTTGCCCTGAATTGCATTTCGGTCAAGCAACCAGAAAGCAGCTCTAGGGTAAAGCCAAGAGATGACGACCATATCGCCCGGAACACCTTCGAGGTAAAGCCTTCCCGTATGCCCCTCCTGCAAGTCGTACAAGTGAGGAACAATCCCGAGATCGATGCCTGGCTCCATAAGCAAAGCGGCAGCGATTTCTTCTTCGATCGCCCTGCGAGTAGGATCTTTTCCCTGTGCCTGAGAAAGTACGACGGTAAGTTTTTTCTGACTCATGTTCAGTCATCTCCTGCGTTAATTTTACCCTTGAGGATGCGTTGGGTTTTTTCCCAGTTTTCATCTAGGTATGAGACATAAGATTTCGCATCCATCAAGGTTTCGATGGAACCATCCATTTCAAATAGCCAGCCCTTTTCATACCCATCGACATTAATAGCGGAAGGATCCGCTAAAACCACTGGATTAAAACCGAGGATATTAGCAGCAATGGGGGCAAATAAATCCGAAACTGCTTTGGATGTTTCAATATGCCCTATTTGATCAAGCAATGCAACTTTATCACCAGCATTAACCTGCCAATCGAGAAAAAAGACATCCTGCATCAATTTAATTGCATAGGTAGAAAACCCGAATCGGTTCTTTCCATCCACCTTTTTAGCCCAGAAATGATTGCGGGAATAATAGAAGTCAACAGGTATTACTGCTGCATGCTTTCCCATCATAAATTGCAAAGATTCGCTCATTTATTCAACAAATATAAAGGTTAAGTGTATCTAGCGCCTAGGTGTGACGGTTCAAAAAATCTTGGTAAAAGTCGGTCTACTTGCATTAATCCATCAATATTAACCTGAACCGAATCTTTGCCAAGCGTAATCCAACCTTCTTTATTTAATGATTCCCATTGGGGCTGAAAATCTTTTAAAATCTGAACATTGAATTTTTTATCGAAGTAGGCAGATTCAAGTCGACCTGTCTTCAGTTGTAAAATCATTTCTCGAATAAGCTTTTGATGATCGGAAACAGGTAAAGCACGCGCCAATGGAATATGGCCCTTTTGCAATTCAGAAAGATAATTTTCCCAAATGTCAAGGTTTTGCAAGTGCATACCATTTATATGACCAAAGGAAGCCACACCCGTGCCAAACATATCTGCGCCATGCCAAAGCTCATCCCGATAGACAAATTTAGCTTTTGAACTAGTGCGGACCAAAGTGTAGGCGCTGGAAATTTCATAACCATTTTCCATCAATGTTTCAAAAGCATATTTAACCCAACCGCGCTTGGTAGGCCAGTCAGAAACAGAAATAGGGTCGGGATGATCAACCTGCTTCAACTCCCTTGAAAAAACAGTATTGAAGGGCAATTCCATCTGATAAATTGTAATGCAATCTGGTGCAATCTCGATTGTTTTCTTAATACAAGACTTCCAATTTTCAGTGGTTTCCCCAACCATTCCTGCAATCAGATCAATGTTAATCAGCGGGAAATTTAGATCCTTAGCCCAACCATAGGCTTTTAATATTTCTTGAGAATGGTGCGCCCTACCGTTGGTTTCCAAAACTTCGTCATCAAAATTCTCAACCCCCAAACTTAACCGCGTAACCCCCATCTCCCGAAGGGCAGCAAGTTTATGCTGTTGCAAAGTCCCAGGCTCGCATTCAAAAGTAACTTCTTCAGCACTTTTAAGAGTAAAAGAGTCTTTGAGGCCATTGAAAAGTTTTTCAAGCTGCTGGACACTGAGGTAGGAAGGGGTGCCCCCGCCAATATAAACAAACTTCAAATCCCTGCCACTGCGGACGGGTAATTGAGAACACAAAGAAAATTCATGAATAAGAGCATCGAGGTAATTATCAACATCCTTGGCATTTTTATCGGTATAAACTCGAAAATAACAAAACTTGCATCTTTTTCTACAAAAAGGTATGTGGGCATAGAGGCCCAAAGGGGTTTCAGGGAGGGATGGGGAATTTAAAACCCGATATGCCTCGGGCAGAAAATCGGGCTTCCAGAAGGAAAAAGGGGGATAATTAGCCACAAAGTAATTACCCAACTCGGTTTTTTCTTGTGGAAATTCACTCATATCAAACTTTTTCCTAGAATCACTTTAGATCGTTCTTTATCTATATAGCATAGCACCAGTCCAACATTTCTACCGTAAAAATAATGAATAAATCTAACTTTTCACAATCATCTGTTTGAAGTTTAAATCGCAATCGCTAAACTCATCAGTAAGCCGAAGTGGCGGAATGGCAGACGCGCCGGACTCAAAATCCGGTGCCCGCAAGGGTGTGTGGGTTCGAGTCCCACCTTCGGTACTTGTTTTATCCTGTGCAATTTTGCATTTATCTAAAGCAACTTTTATAATGTGGAAACCTAAAACCTGTAAAATTGAAACCCTCGGTTGTAAGGTTAACCAATACGAATCACAATATTTCAGGGAAATGCTTGAACTTAATGGCATAGTCGAGGCCAATGATTTCGAAAGCCCAGACCTCTGCATTATCAACACCTGCACCGTGACCCACGATGCAGATGCCAAGGGTAGAACCCTAATTCGGAAAATTCACTCCCGAAATCCAAACACAAAAATTTTAGTTACGGGTTGCTATGCCGAGCGAGCCCCCGAATCGATTGCAAAAATCGAAGGGGTTTCTAGCGTTATAGGAAACAAAGAATTATTTCTAAATTCACTTGAACAATATGGCATAGATCAGCGCCCCCTTCATATCACCAGATTTGATGACCACCAACGAGCGTTTGTCAAGGTTCAAGATGGTTGCCTATTAAATTGCAGCTACTGCATCATTCCTTCGGTAAGGCCGGCCCTTTCAAGCAGAAAACCCGAGCTCATAATTGCTGAAATTGAAGACCTTATTGTTTCTGGTTACAAGGAAATTGTTCTAACGGGGATTCATCTAGGGCATTACGGAATTGATCTTTCCAAAGGGAAACCAAAAGCTCAATGGTGTAGGTTATGGCATCTTCTTGAAAAAATAAGCGATAAATTCCCACAGATTAGAATCAGGCTCAGTAGTATAGAAGCGGCAGAGGCTCGTGATGACCTTATCGATACTATAAAAGCGCGACCGCAAGTTGCGCCACACTTTCACCTTTGCTTGCAGAGCGGGTCTGATAATATTCTGCGCCAAATGCGCAGGCGGTATTCGCGACAAGGGTTTATTGAAAGGTGCAAGCGCATAAGCAAAGCGCTCGAAAATCCAGGCTTTTCGACTGATATTATCATAGGTTTTCCTGGAGAAACCGATGATGATTTTAAAGATACCTGCGAATTGGCAAGAGAAATTGGCTTTTATAAAATGCATCTTTTTCCTTATAGCCCAAGAGAAGGAACCCCTGCAGCCTTACTAAAAGACCCTGTTTCCCCGCAGATAAAGCTACAAAGACGAAAAATCCTCGAGCAAATCGAACAGTCCAATCTGTACACTTACCAGCAAAGCCTTTTGGGGATGCGGGAAAATGTTCTTGTAGAGTCGAAGTGTAGCCTTAGAGATGGTTGGGTTGAAGGAACTTCGTCTCGGGGAATTCGAATAATGTTGCCCGGGATGATTGAAGCCATTCGCAGAAAAATGATCCCTGTAACCATTTCAGGAATTTATCAAGGCATGCTTGAAGCTGAACCATTGCCCGAACCAGAAAATAGCATCCATCAGTTAAGGGAACCCGTAGGCAAAAAGCGTTTTAACTTAGCTTTGGTAAACAACTAGCCTGAGTTATTACAATTTTAAAATTAAATTTGTGAGAGATATTCCTTGCTTGACATTAACGAGTTTAGAGCTAAATTATAATAATATATAGATTTACTTGCTAAGATTTATCTTAAAGATAGCGACCAAGCCCAAAGGAGCATGCAATGAGCACTTTTAAATTTATAAGCTACGAAAGGCAAGGTGATTCACTTTGCTTACGGTTCAAAAACTTACGCCCATCCGAATTAGAGATTCAAGATTCATTTCAAGAAATCAGAAAAATCATAGCAGATGAAAAGATTAATAAGGTAGCACTTAGCCTTGGGCCAAATATGGAATGTATGTACAGTGTGTTTTTGGGTAAGATGATTTCGCTGCAACGCCAATTGACAGAATTAGGTGGGAAATTTGCTATTTGTCATGTAAGCCCACAGGTAAAATCCATATTTGCAGCTTGCAAATTAGATGATCGCTTTTGTTTTGCAGAAGATTTTCCTTCCGCAATCATAGAATTAGGGAAGTAGGAATCAGACCTTAACATTTTTCCAGGCGCCAGTTGAAAATCTGGTAAGCAATAAGATTCCTCGAACAAATAAATCGACGAACATTGCAATCCAAGCTCCAAGTAAACCTAAAGCCAAGGTAGGCATAAAATCGGATTGATCTGGATTTCTAGCAAATAAAAGCGCCACAGGAATCCGGAGCAAGAAAAATCCAATGACCGTATAAATAACGGGCATACGCGTATCTCCGGCACCCCTCAAAGCGGCGGTCATAATAATGCAGGATGCTAAAAAAGGCATTGCAAAGGCAATAAGTCGAAGAACCGGAGCCCCAATTCGAATGATTTCACTTTGCCCAGGTTCTGGGCAGAATACCAAAAACATAGGCTCTGCAAAAAAATAAAACAACCCACCCATAAACGACATGAACACCGCCCCTAAACCATAGGCAGTCCAAGCGCAACGGGCCGCTTCTTTAGGAAGACCAGCACCTAGGTTTAAACCTACCAATGCCGTGGCTGCCGTCCCAAAGGCAGCTCCAGAAAGATACCCCAGCGCTTCCCAACCTAGTGCTATTCCATGAGCACCACCTGCCGCTTCTCCAAGCCTATTAATGATTGCAAGAAATAAAAACTGCCCAATGCCAATACTTAAGCTATCCAATCCTGCGGGTAGGCTAATTCGAAGTAATCTGAGCAAAATATCAAAATCAGCTTTTTCTCTGCAGTCCCACTTTAGCCCAGAACTTCCACGCCAAAGCAACATCAAGACAATAAGACTCCCAACCGTATGGCTAAGTGAAGTTCCCAAAGCAATGCCCGGAAATCCAAGATTAACAATTCCAAGAAAGCCGGTTGCCAAGATAAAAGAAAGAGGAATATTTAAAAGAGTAACAAAGAAAAGAACCATCAAGCCCGCAAAGGTATTTCCCGCACCTACAAGACAAGCAATACCAGCGGCTTCAACCATTTGAAATGGAAGTAAAATAAAAATATTAAACAAAAAGCCATAAGCTTCGGAAGCGGCGTTTCCTTGAAGACCAATAAATTGCAAGATAAAAGGTACAAAGGAAATAGCCAAAATACTGGCAAGGGTTCCCAATAGAAATGCCAAGAATATAGATTGCTGAACAACCTTGGAAGCGGATTTAAAATCACAAGCACCTATAAACCTTGCGATTAAAGCCGTGGTACCTACTGTAACAATCACGCTGTAGCTAGAAATCAACCAAGCAAAATATTGCCCAGTGGTTTGAGCAGTTTGAATGGAAAGGTGGGAAGAAGAATCAACAAGTAAAAATCGGCCAGCAATGAATCTGTCCCATAAATTAATTATTAAGTGCAGGAATTGAAGTATCAATGCTGGCCACGCCAGATAAAATACTTTTAGAATGCTGGAATGATTTGGGTTTGTGTAAAAGTTGCCCTTTTCTTTTTGGCTTACTGTTGCTGAACCACCCATAATTCTCCTTTGACCAACCCAAAATGATCCCCCGCACGCAAAGTAAGCCCCGGAGTTTTAACGACTTGGCCATTCACTTGGATCAAACCATCCTTAACAATAAATTTAGAGTGCCCACCTGTGGTGCCTATGCCTGCTTTTTTAATTGCCTGGCTTAGAGTAATTGTTTCGGTGGTAAGTTGCAAAATCTTTGCGAACTTACCATCAGTTTGCTCATTCATTACATTCTCCAATGACTCAACAGAAAAAACAGGTACTATTACATTAGGTCAAAAAGTAAATAAAGCCCTACAACAGTAATAAAAAGTCAGGAGAAATAAATATGAAAGATGTTGTCGAAGAAATCAAAGAACTAAAGCAGCAAAAAAAAGCGACTATTCTCGCTCATTATTACCAAGAAGGTGAAATTCAGCAAATCGCAGACTTCGCAGGCGATTCCCTTGCCTTGGCACGAGAAGCCACCAAAGTTGAAAACCCTATTATTGTTTTTTGTGGCGTCCATTTTATGGCAGAAACTGCAAAAATCCTCAACCCTTCCAAAAAAGTTCTTCTTCCAGACCTTCAGGCAGGCTGTTCCCTTGCTGAAAGTTGCCCAGCAGACAAGCTTGCACGATACCAAGAAATGCTACGAATCAATGGCAGAAAATTCCAAACCATTACCTACATTAATAGCACTGCGGAAGTCAAAAGCCTTTGCGATTGGGTGGTTACCTCGGGCAATGCCGAAGCCGTTGTACGCAAGGTTCCCGAGGGAATGGAAATTCTTTTTGTTCCCGATAAACACCTAGGACAATACCTAACGGAAGTTACTGGCAGAAAAATGATTTTGTGGGATGGAGCCTGCATTGTGCACGAGATTTTCAGCCTAGGAGACCTTCTCGCAATGAAGAAAAAAATCCCAGATTCTTTAGTATTTGCTCACCCAGAATGCCCTGCGAACATCCGTGCCTACAGCGATTTTGTTGGGGGCACCGAAGCTATGCTTAAAAAAATTGCTTCTTATAATTCCCCAGCCGATATTATTGTTGCTACCGAGCCTAATATGATGTGGCAGATGCAAAATCGCTTCCCACAACACCGTTATTATCCAGTTCCCGGAATTACCTGTGCTTGCAACAAATGCCCTCATATGGCAAGAAACACTCTCGAAAAACTTAGAGATTGTCTGGTTAATGAATCACCGCAAATCGTTTGGCAACCCTGCTACGACCGTGCAAAAGAAGTTTTAACCCGTAGCCTTTTAAACTAATAAAGTCACTATTTTATGCAACCAATTCCCCCTAGATTCCTTCTTCGTATTGCTCGAAAGTGCTTACATAACCCGAATGTCCCATTGGCAAAGGGCAAAGCACTTTTAGACCTTTCCGAAGCGTTCATTCTGAAAGACTTAAGCCGCCTAGATTCTCAGCCCGAATTTGCTGAAATCAGAATGTGTTGGAACAAACAAGGCCTTGGCTTTCAAATCAGCATCAACGGCAAAAAAGAACCACCTGAAGGCGACAGACTTAGGCCTCGGTCCTCAGATGGTATTACCCTTTGGATTGATACAAGAGATTCTAGGGCTAGCCATCGGGCTACTAGATACTGCCATCAATTTCATTTTCTTGTTACTGGGGGTGGCCCAGATAACGAAGATGCTTGCTTAACACAATCAAAAATACACCGGGCGCTTCAAGATGCAACTTTTTGCAATCCCAGTGAAATTATGTTCCGCTGCATTGTTGAGCCCAAAGGCTATTTAATGGAATTCTTTTTGCCTGCTTCTACCCTTTCGGGATATGAATCAGAAGAGTGCCCAAGACTTGGGATTTGCATCCAGGTTCACGATAGGGAACTAGGCGATCAGATATATGACAGTACGCTAGAGTTCCCTTTTGCAGAAGACCCAAGTTTGTGGGGGCAAATCTTATTAGTAGAGGAAAACAAAGAAGATAAGCCAAGTAAAAAGAAGGTGGGTGGTAGATCTAATAATAAAGTAGATCCTAACTCAAACGAAGCAACTGAACTTTAAATATTTCCAGCAGCTTCTTCATCTTGCTTGGCACGAAGAGGGCCACGGTATGTAATTCTTCCCTTGCCTAAGTCATAAGGAGAAATAGCAACAGTAACAATATCTCCGGGCAGGATACGGATAAAGTTTTTTCGAATTTTGCCGGCAATATGAGCCACAACTTCGTGACCATTTTCAAGTTTAACTTTAAACTGAGTATTCGCAAGAGCGACAGTAACCTTACCTTGAACTAAAATAGCCTCTTCTTTTGCCATTAACTATTTCTCCCGAGCCAAGTTAAAAAATACCAGAACAAAGACAAAGAGGGTTCAAAATGAACCCTCTTACATTATAACCAATTTTAATTGGAAACTTTAGCACGCAGGTCCGCAATATTCTTAATCAGGTTTTTAAACGGATCTGCAAACTTCTCCAAACCTTCCGACATCAAGGTCTCTTCTAAATGCTGAATATTAACCTTGGCGTCGATATCGTCAAGAATCGCTTTGGCAGGAAACACATCCACTTGCTTAGTAAAGATTTGGCCACTTTTTTGGGTCAAATCATTGGTTTCGGGAGGATTAGTTTCAATATCAGATCCAGCAAAGGCTGCTACATACTTATAAGGTGCATCCGATGGCTTTTTAGTACCAGTGCTTGCAAAAATAATTTCTTCCTGCAATGGAAGATTTTTTTCTGCCCAAAACTTCTGATTCATCGCCCACAACCGCTTCGCATTTACGATACCAACCATACCCTGTGCTTCAGGAGTAAGAGTGGGAACATGCTTTTCGGTGTAGACATCGAGCCGGCTTACAAAAATACTGTAAACCGATTTGAAATGTTCCAAAGATTTACGGCGTTGAGCACCACGCCATACTGCATTTCTTGCTTCAAGATATTGTCTTTCAGAAAAGATAAGAGTTACATTAAGGGTAACCCCGTGAGCGCAGAGTTCTTCAAGAGCACCTAACCCACCGGGGGTTGCAGGAACTTTTATCATACGGTTTTGATGACCGGCGCTCCATTTTTTACCCAGTTCAATATATTTGGCAGATTTTTCAGCAACCGAAAGCTTGCAAGCCTTATCTTCTAGTAATGGATCTAGTTCAAAACTTACCCAGCCATCATTACACTTCGTTGCTTCCCAAACGGGAAGAAATACCTTTTGTGCTTGTCCAACTAAGAGGTCAGTCATTTTCCAAGCCAAGGCTTCATCATCAAAGCCTTCTGCAACAAATTTAGCCATCTGTTCATTAAACCGTCCGGTTTTCAACAAAGCAGAAATAATAATAGGATTGGAAGTTGCACCAGTTGCACCCATTTCCCTATTAATTTTAACTAAATCTGGGTCAATAGAGTCCAACCACAGCTTAGTTCCAGCATTAATTAATGATTGCAGAGGTGTTGTCATATAAATTGCCCTTAAAAATGGCCAAAAGTTTATACAAATCTAATTAAGAAATGTTATCTTAAGGATTATCAAGCCTTCTAGCTATCAGTTTTTTTAAAAATCTAGTTGTTTCACTAAACAATCATAAAAATTGTTTCAAAGGTTATAACAACTTTGCCAAGCTTAAAAAATCAGTCTATTTTCTCATTTAAAATAGAGGGCTACGAATAGAACGAGGTCTATTTGTTAAATAATAGTAACCAGTAAAAATTCTATTAGCTTTTTTAAAATCTGATACTCATCATAATGAGTTCTATTTAATTAAAACCAGCGGGATTTATCAACCAAATTTAACAAAGCCTCGTGGTTCAAAAACCTTCTAACATTCTCTTTTAATAGTGCAAAATGCCTTGCTGCAATCGGAGGGGCATACCCTGCAACATGGGGCGTTAGAATAACCTTATCGGACATTTTCCATAAAGGATGATTTCCGCTCAACGGTTCTGCTTCATAAACATCTAAACCTGCTCCTGCAATTATGCCATCATTTAATGCAGTAACAAGATCATCAAGAACAATGATGGCTCCACGGCCGATGTTTATCAAAACAGCATTAGACTTCATAAACTTTAATAATTTAAGATTAAAAAGTTTTTCAGTTAGGGGGGTGTGAGGCGAAGCGATAACAAGGTAGTCACAAGATTGTAAAAACTGATAAATTCGGTCCATAGACCAAGGGTCGGGTATTTCCTTTGAAGGTTCGACACAAAAGGGGTCAAGCCCTAAGCATTGCATACCAAAAGCGTGGGCGCGTTTTGCAACTTCTTTCCCAATCCCCCCAAGGCCAAAAACACCCAGAGTTTTTTCGCTTAAAACCTGATGTGATAAATCAATTGAGTTGGTAATGCCTGGCCCGCTAGAAAAATCAACCCTTCCCTGTTCGCCCCCAATGGGTTCCCATTTGCTTTGATTTTGCTGCAAGATATACTTGTGCATATTGCGGGAAAAACATAGCACCATTGCCAAGGCGTGGTCAGCAACCACATCCGAAAAAATTCCCCTCATATTCGTTAGAGCCGCCTGATGAGTTATTAATTCCGGAAAAACATAATGCTCTAGGCTTGCAGTCATCGACTGTACCCATTGTAGTTTTGTGGCATTTGAGAGCAAGATGGGGGTTATTTTACCTAAAAAACCATCCGCATTTTGAATGGCTTGCAAGGCTTCTTCTTGCGTTTGTGCATTCACCACATTATGGTTAATTGCAACGGCTTTTAATCTACGGAGGCGATGGGGATCAAGGGGTGGTGAAATAATAATTTTCATTGTGATTCTATTCTAGAATCAAGCAGATTTTCTAGCCATAGGTATTTCTTGAACTGCTATTGCAGAATTAGCAAGAACTAAGGGTAAAGCAAAATCAGGGGTAGATATAAAAATCGGTTTCTTATATTGGGCCAATGTTTTAATCATAAAGTAATAATGGACTAGACTTCCAAGGATAACCATCAAGTGAAAAAACTCGTGAGGGCCAATTACTCCTGGAAGAATAATTGGTTGCTGGGCTAGGTTTAACGCTGCTCCTACACTGTAAATAACTCCGCCCAATAAGATAGGCATCACTTTTTTAGTTGGCAACTTTTTCAACAATTGAATGTAAATCAGCAAACCCATCCAACCTAGCAAAAGGTACAAAGTTGTCCTTTTATATAACGGCATAGATAAATCGGTTAACCTCATCGTTATCCCAACAATTGCTAGAAACCAAATGCTACTAAGGAATAAGAATCTGAATTTTTTTTCAAAAAATACAAGTCCCATTGGGGTGCAGGTTCCTGCTATAAAAAGAAAAATGCAAATGTGGTCTAAAGACCGGCAGGCCTCGATCAATCTTTCAGAACCACGCACCGAATGAAATAAACAACTACTGGCAAAACAAGCAATCATCGATAAGCCATAAATTAACAAACCAATAGTTTTAAGTTTGTCGTTTCGGGCGTGCCGAAGCAGCAAAACAACACCTGGTAAGCATAATAAAACCCAAACACCGTGAGTTATTGCGTTTACCGGTTCTCGAAATAGAGTTGTTTCAATCATGCCAGCACCTAGGATAAAGCAAATCCATTTGACAAAAATGAGCTAGGAATTACCAACTCCTTCTTGGAAGGAATGCAACCATATAGATAGAAAATCGACTAGACACCAAGTAAACTTAATGGAATCGAAAGGGTGGAATAATTGAGTGCGTGCGTCTATCCTCACTAATCGTTAAATTTTAAAGATTTGTATGATTTCTAGCCTTTAGGCACTATTTAAAGCTATAAGTACAGTGTTCATTTTAAGGGATGTATCAATATGAATTATAAAAATCTTAGGGCTTGCATTAAAGACTTAGAAAAAAATAAACATCTTATTCGCATCGATTCTGAAATTGACCCATTCCTAGAAGCGGCTGCTATTCACCGCAGAGTCTATCAAGCAAATGGCCCCGCAATTTTTTTTAGTAATGTTAAGGGTTCGAAATTTCCAATGGTCAGTAACCTCTTTGGGAATATTCAAAGAGCTAAGTTTATTTTTAGAAACCAACTTGCAACGGTTGAAGCAATTGTTGCTTGCAAGGCGAACCCTGAAAAAGTCTTAGCAAACCCGCTTATTTGGCCTAAAGTTTTGCGTGGCTTGTGGAATTGTCTTCCTAGAACTGTTTCTAGGGCTCCACTTCTAGAAAATCAAATCCACATCGACCAACTTCCTCAGCTCGTTTCTTGGCCAAAAGACGGCGGTGCTTTTGTTACCCTCCCTCAAGTTCATACTGAAGATGTTGATGCGCCTGGTTGGCGGTTTTCTAATATTGGAATGTATCGTATTCAATTGTCTGGCAACAGTTACCTTCCTAATGAAGAAATTGGTTTACATTATCAGTTACATCGGGGCATTGGCGTGCACCATAGCAAAGCATTAAGCAGGAATAAACCCTTTCGAGTTGCCATTTCTGTGGGTGGGCCACCAAGCTTAGCCGTTGCAGCAGTTATGCCATTACCAGAAGCGATGCCTGAAATTTGCTTTGCTGGTCTTTTAGGTGGAAGAAGAATAGATTTAGCAAAATTTCCCTTACCTTCTCCATTGATTAAGCCCATTCTACTACCTGCGGAAGCCGACTTCTGTATTGTTGGCGTTGTCGACCCAGACAGGGTTCTACCCGAGGGGCCTTTTGGCGATCATCTAGGGTATTACAGTTTATTGCATAATTTTCCCGTAATGAAAGTAGAAGCAGTTTATCATCGTAACAATGCGGTTTGGCCTTTTACTGTAGTGGGAAGGCCACCACAGGAAGATACCGCCTTTGGAGAATTAATCCACGAACTGACAGGACCGCTTCTGCCCACAGTCATACCGGGAATTCATGCGGTAAATGCGGTAGATGCAGCTGGAGTTCATCCACTTCTACTCGCCATCGGAAGCGAACGGTATACGCCCTTTAATAAACTTGAACGACCGCAAGAACTTTTAACTGCTGCTAATGCAATCCTAGGACAAGGACAACTTTCGCTCGCTAAATTCCTGCTAATCGTTGCTAAGGAAGATAACCCGGAACTCGATATCAACAACATACCTTCTTTTTTCAATCATCTTTTAGAAAGAATAGACCTTACCAACGACCTCCACTTTTACACCAAAACTACGATGGATACGCTCGATTACAGTGGTACTGGTTTAAATGAAGGATCTAAAGTTGTATTTGCAGCAGCAGGCCCAAAAAGAAGAGAACTTCCAGTAGCAATTCCTGAAAAGCTCAACCTTCCTTTGGGTTTTGAAAACCCGAAAGTATGCCTCCCGGGAATACTTGCAATCAAATCTCCCCCCTTCCAAAATAAATTCGATGTAACGCCTTTAACTTTTTGCGAGGCATTTAAGCCAAGCGATAGTCTCAATCGATTTCCGATGATTTTGTTAGTCGACGACAGCGACTTTACCAGCGCATCACCAAGGAATTTTCTTTGGAATGTATTTACAAAAACCAACCCTGCAAAAGACATTTACGGGATTATGGCATTTAACCAAGACAAGCATTGGGGATGCCAAGGTTCGTTAGTTATAGATGCGAGAACAAAACCACACCACGCCCCCGCATTAGTTGAAGACCCAACCGTTGAAAAAAAGGTAGATGCAATGGGTGCAAAAGGGGGCCCGTTGCACGGGATTATTTAGGCTTAAGGTTTCTTGGGGGCACCTGCAGGCGGTGTTACATTCATACCTTTAATTGCATTAAGAGCAACATTTGCAGCATTTTTAACCGGTTCAATCGTTTCTTTTGCTGCTGCAAGTTTGGTCAGAGGTTCAACCGCTTTTCGCGCATCCACTCCAATACTTGCAAGCGAAATACAAGCGTTAAAAACAATTAAAGGTTCTTTATCTTCAAGCACATCAATAAGCTCGCCAACTAAAACTTTCGCTTGAACGCCCATTACCGAAACCGCATATAGGGCCTCGAGTTTTACCCCATTATCTCCTTGTTTTAGCATCCGAGAGATAAACTCCATTTGGTAAGAAACCGTTAAAACATCTTGATTTGCTAGCCCAACTTTTGCCCAGATTGCAAAAATCTTATCATTCCCGGTCGATAGATCCATTAACGCTTTATCTACCGCTGCAGATACAATTTGATTATTTGGCTTGCCTAACAGGGCTATGGAAGTAATGGCTGCATAGCGCACAGGAACTGCCGGATCTTTTAAAGCATTTAATGCCGCACTTACCGCTTTTACATCGGGCCCTAAATTCTTATCCATACCAAACTTTACCAACGCTAAAATCGCACTTTTCCTTACTTCATACGAGTTGGCATATTTCGATGCCTCGACTAAAGCGGATATAGTTTTTTTCCCATCAATTGGGTCAAAGCGTTGCAGCGCACTTATAGCCAAGAAACGCACTTGTGCCTGTGGGTCTTCCTGAGCCCTCCTTGCTAATGCATCCACAGTTCTTTGAACATCTTTATCTAATATCTCAAGTACGCTTAACGCTAAAATTGCTTTCACTCTGCAACCAGCATCGGGATCTAGGCAACTGCCAATAACAGCGGGGACCGCCTCGGAGGTGGATGACCCATAGTTTGGGATAGCAACAAGGGCATAATCTCGAACGCTGGCATCTGGACTTTTTAGATCAACAATCCAAGATTTAAGAGACTTAATAGGTATTTTAGGGCCATCACTTTTCTTAGAAGTATCCGACTGGGCGGTGCTTTGTGCTTCGGAAGCCGTTATAAAACCCAAAATTAAACATAAAAGAACTGATTTTTGACATAAAACCCTAAACCAAATACTTTGTCTCATAAATTTCCCCTTTGCGAATGGGTTTTCATTTCTCTCTCTACCATAGAACAAGGATTCCTTATATTTTTGCACTTAGCAAGACCGCTTTTCAGATATCTTCTTGCAAAAACTGATTTTTGTTGCAAAAATGATAGATAGATTAGGCCTTCCTAGGCGAAATTTGTGGTTCCATCCCTATTCGGTAGAATTTTAAAAATGAAATCATCTTACTATTTATGGCTAATTGCTCTAATGTTAATGATCCCTCAAAGTGGACTTAGTGTTGAGGAAAATGGCAAAGTTGCTGCGAAGCCAAGTTATTTTAAGAATATAAGGCCAATATTTCAGCAAAACTGCCAGGGTTGTCATCAACCCTCCAAGAAAAATGGTAATTTTATGATGACAGATTTCCCTTCCTTATTTTTAAAGGGCGATCGAGATAAAAACCAAATTCAGCCAGGCGACCCAAGCAAAAGTAATCTTTATCAATTGCTGGTTGCTCACGCAGACCAAAAAGCCGAAATGCCCAAAGGAAAAGATCCTTTAACCAAAGAACAAACAGAACTAGTTCGAAATTGGATATTAGATGGAGCTAAGGATGATTCTCCAAAATCTGCTATTAAGCTAGTTGACCCGGAACACCCCCCTATTTACACCTTACCACCTGTTATAACTGCAATGGATTATTCGCCAGATGGCCAAATCCTTGCTGTTTCTGCATACCACGAAGTAATTTTACATAAAGCCGATGGTTCGGGGATGCTCGCAAGGCTTATTGGACTATCTGAAAGAATCGAATCCATTGCTTTTTCTCCCGATGGCAAGCAGTTAGCAGTCTCCGCTGGATCTCCTGGGCGATTTGGAGAAATCCAAATCTGGGATATCCAAAAAATGAAACTTTCCCTTTCCGTTCCTTCCACTTTTGACACCCTTTACGGTGTCAGTTGGTCTCCCGATGGTTCTAAAATTGCTTTCGGATGTGCAGATAACTCCGTTCGTGCAATTGATTCTGCTAATGGCAAACAAATCCTTTTTCAAGGTGCCCATACCGATTGGGTCCTTGGAACCGCTTTTTCTAGAGATGGACTTTTCCTTGTTTCCGTTAGCAGGGATCGCTCTATGAAACTAACCGAAGTTGCTACCCAGCGCTTTATTGACAATATAACCAGTATTACACCAGGTGCACTTAAAGGTGGCCTACAAACTGTTTCTCTTAGACCCAGAACTGATAAAACTATGGTCAAAGGTGCGGAGGGTACCGATACCGCTGAAAAAGCATACGAGGAGCTTCTTATAGGAGGTTCAGATGGTATTCCCAGACTATACAAAATGCATCGAGTGACAAAAAGAGTCATCGGTGACGATGCTAACAAAGTACGCGAATACGAGGCTATTCCTGGAAGAATTTATTCTTCTTCCTTTAATAAGGTTGGTTCATTATTTGCCATCGGAAGCAGCCTTGATGGCAAAGGGTTCCTTAAAATCTATCAAACCGAGGATGCCAAAATCGTTACTCGCATCGAAAACGGAATTTCACCTATTTACTCTTTAGCATTCACCCCAGATGGCACGAAAATCGCTGTTGCAGGTTTTGATGGAACCATTAAGCTTTTTAAAGTGCCAACCGGCGAAAAAGATAAAGAGTTCATTCCCGTTCCTTTTACAATCACCAAGAACTAATTCATTCGCATAAGCGTACTTCCGGAGAATCTCATATGAAAAATACTTTCTCAGTTTTCAAGGTTCTTGCTATTCCATTAGCGCTGGTTATTTTGGTTCAAGCAAACTTTGCCTTTTCTCAGGAAACGGAAAAACTGCAACCCGGGTTACAAATTCAGAAAATTTCGATTTATCCTAGTGAAATTGAACTTAAAGGTACTTTTTCATATGCTCAAGTTTTACTTTTAGGATTACTCGAATCTGGCGAAAACGCAGACCTTACCCGACTAGGTAAATGGACGGTTCCTGAAGCACTCGTTAAAATTTCTGCTTCTGGAATTATTTCACCTCTTAAAGATGGGGAAGGAGTAATCACCGCTTCTTTTAATGGAAATACCGCAAGTATCCCTATCAAAATTTCAGACACAAAAATTACCTCCACTACTAGTTTTACAAAAGATGTTATGCCCGTTCTTACTAGAACCGGGTGCAATTCAGGCACTTGCCATGGTTCTGCGGATGGCAAAAATGGTTTCAAATTAAGTCTGCGTGGCTACGATTCCCTTTTCGACCATAGAGCCCTTACCGATGACCTAGAAGGTAGACGGTTCAACCGAGCTGCCCCAGATTCTAGCTTGATGCTTTTAAAATCCACGGGCCAGACTCCCCATGTGGGAGGAGCCTTGATTCAACCAGGCGACCGCACCTACGAAATCATTCGTAAATGGATTGCAGAAGGAGTTAAGTACGACCCAACCTCGCCAAAAGTTTCCAGAATCGAAGTTTTCCCTCGCAACTTTGTTCTTCCCCTTCCCGGAATGAAACAACAAATGCAGGTTCGAGCTTTTTACTCCGATAACTCCAGCAGAGATGTAACTGCAGAGGCGTTTCTTGAAAGCAGTAATATTGATGCCGCACTTGTGGAAAAAAATGGAATTATTCAAGGTTTAAGAAGGGGCGAAGCTACCGTTTTAGCCCGTTTTGAAGGCAATTATGCAGCTTCTACATTTATTATAATGGGAGACCGCAAAGGATTTAAATGGCAAGATCAGCCCAAAAACAACTTTATTGATAACCTTGTTTACGAAAAACTCCAGGCGATTAAAGTCCTTCCCAGTAACCTATGTTCTGATACCGAATTCCTTAGGCGTGTCACTCTTGATCTTACAGGATTGCCACCTAATCGTGAAGCAGTGAAAGCATTCCTTGCAGACAAACGCGATTCTAAAATAAAACGCGATGAAGTTATTGACAAGCTTGTTGGTTCCAATGATTACATCGAGCATACAACCAACAAATGGGCAGATTTATTGCAGGTAAATAAAGCATTTTTAGGTGATCAAGGTGCGACAAAATTCAGAGCTTATATCCGCGACTTAATTGCCAGCAACAAACCCTACAACATTTTTGCAAGCGAAATTCTTACTAGCACAGGGTCTAACCTAGAAACCCCCGCCGCAAGTTATTTTAAAATCTTACGCGACCCAACTGCTGCCACCGAAAATAGTACTCATCTTTTCCTTGGGGTCAGGTTTAATTGCAACAAGTGTCACGACCATCCATTTGAACGGTGGACCCAGGATCAGTACTTCCAGCTATCGGCCTATTTCGCCCAGATTTCTAGAGTAGAAGATCAAAAATATAAAGGTCAGAAAGTTGGAGGTAGTGCGGTCGAAGGGGCTCAACCTTTGGTAGAAATAATTCAAGATGTAAAAACCGGAGATTTGAAACACGAAAAAACCGGACTCGTTGTTCAACCTCAGTTCCCATTCGCTTTAAAAGATAAAGCTGCAGATAATTCAAACCGAAGGCAACAACTTGCTCATTGGATCACCTCAAGCGAAAACCCTTATTTCGCTAAAAGTTTTGTCAACAGGCAATGGTCTTATTTAATGGGTGTAGGTTTAATTGAACCGATAGATGATATTCGCGCAGGAAATCCAGCCTCAAATCCTAAGCTGCTAGAAAAACTTGCTGAAGAGTTTATTCAAAGTAAATTCAATATCCAACATATTGTTAAGCTGATTTGCAAATCAAGAATTTATCAGCTTTCTGTTGATACCAATATCTGGAATAAGGATGATGAATCTAACTTTTCGCACGCTTTAGCGCGTCGATTACCCGCAGAGGTTTTATTTGATTCTATTCATCTTGCGACCGGATCGGCCTCTAAATTACCTGGTTTACCCCTTGGGGCACGCGCTGCGCTTTTAGTCGATTCTTCCGCCGATGTTGGAGGAGGATTCTTCCAACTATTTGGCAAACCGCCGCGCCAAAGTGCTTGCGAATGTGAGAGGTCTTCTTCAATGATGCTTGGGCCAATACTGAGTTTGGTTAATGGCCCTGTTATTGGTGATGCTGTTAAAGACCCGCAAAACCTTATAAGCAAACTTCTTGCCACAGAAAAAAACGATATCAACTTGGTTAGTGAACTTTTTCTTGCGGTGCTAAACCGACCGCCAAGTCCACAAGAAATCGCTTCGGGGTTAAAAGCGTTAAAAGATGGAGAACCCGAATTTCAACCTCTGGTCGAAGAATACAACCGCCGTTTTGAATCCTTAGAACTCTATAAAAAAAGTGAAGCTCAAAGAATGACTCAGTGGGAATCTTCTTACAACAAAATTGCTGTGTGGGAAAAAATCAAACCCTCTAGTGCGGTTGCGAAATCTAAGGCTAAAATTTCGGAGTTACCCGATGGCAGCTATCTGCTTAGTGGGGAAAATCCACCGATTGAAACTATTACTTTTAAATTCCCAGTCGATAAAAATGCTTGGACTGGCTTTTTACTTGAAACCCTTCCTGACGATAGTTTACCTGCAAAAGGCCCCGGAAGGGCTATAAATGGCAACTTTGTCCTTAGTGAATTTAAAGCTACCTATTCTTTAAATGATAAAAAACCAATTCCCGTTCCCTTAACCAATCCAAAATCAACTTTCAACCAAGATCAATTCCCTATCGCAAACGCTATAGATAATAATTTAACAACTGGGTGGGCCATTTCTCCACAATTTGGTAAGGCAAACTCTGCTTATTTTCAAATTCAAACCCCTACTTTATTTAAAGATAAAGGAGAATTTACTATTACTTTAACCCAAAATTTTGGAACGCAGCATACCCTTGGGCGAGTCAGAATTTCTCTGACTAAAACACCCGGAACTGTTCAACCTTTTGGGGCTGAAAGTGAGATTGTTCGCAATCTCCAAATCGAACCCGAAAAACGGACTCCACAACAAAAAGATATTCTGCTTTCCGCTTTCAGAACTCAAGATGTAGAATTAGTTCGTTTGCAAAATTTAGTTTCTTACTTCGGGAAACCTATTGATAAAAGGCAGATCGGTGCCCAAGATTTAACTTGGGCTTTGCTTAATTCCAAAGCGTTTCAATTTAATCATTAACTAAACCTGCTTTACTAACAAGCTTTCCAGAAAATCAAAAGTTTGTTATTTTTACTTATGTTTGTAAAAAGGTGGCCAACATCTCCTTTGGATTTTTTTCAATTTAAATAGATTGAATCCAAACAGTGGAACAATTTTTATGAATATTAAATGGATTATAAGGCATGGTGCAATGCGTATGATGGGCGTTTTCGACCCAGAGTCTTCTTCTTATTCGCGAAGGGATCGGGTTCTTATTCGAACTCAAAGGGGCATTGAATTCGGCGAAATTCTCTGCGAATCAACCCCTGAAACTATCAAATGGCTTGTCGATCCAACTTCTGGAACAATTATTAGAAAACCCACACCAAATGATGATTTACAAATTCAGCACCTAAAAACGTTCGAATCTAATGCTCTTGATACTTGTGCTAAGTTATCCGCTGCCAAAGGTCTGCAAATGGCACTCGTTGACGCTGAAAGCCTTTTTGGTGGCGAACGACTTGTTTTTTATTACCTTGCTGAGGGAAGAATCGATTTCAGAGATTTGGTCAAAAACCTTGCACGAGAATTTCAAACTCGTATCGAAATGAAACAAATCGGCGTTCGAGATGAAGCTAAACTGCTTGCGGATTACGGAGATTGTGGCAAACCTGTTTGCTGCAACTCACACCTGATTGTAATGCCACCGGTTTCTATGAAAATGGCTAGAATGCAAAAATCTTCACTCGACCCCAACAAAATTTCTGGTAGATGCGGCAGACTTAAATGTTGCCTACGCTTTGAGCAAGATGTTTACGATGCTAACCAAAAAGATTTGCCAGAAGTTGGCTCTCTGGTTACAACGGATAAGGGTAAAGGTAAAGTACTAGCACAAGAAATACTTGCTCGCAAGATTCTTGTACAATTTGATGATGGGCGCAGAATTTCCGTCCTTCACTCTGAGGTTTTTGGTTCTTCTGATATCTAACTATTTTTACGGAATTTTATAGACATGGGTTACCATCATCCAAAGATCAATGAAATCATTAAAAAAGACTCAAGGTTTCCCTACGAAGCTTACGAGTTTCTTTTTCAGTCTCTTGCTTACACCCAAAAATTACTTGGAAAAATTAAACCCTCTGATAGCGAAGATCCTGCCAAAGAACATCATATTTCAGGAAAGCAATTAATCGAAGGTATTCGAAAATTCGCTTTAGATGAATTCGGGTTAATGGCAAGATGCGTCTTTAACCAGTGGGGCATTAAAAAAACCGTCGACTTTGGTGATATGGTTTTTAATTTGGTAGAAATCGGACTGATGAGTAAAACAGACAATGATGCAAGGGAAGATTTTGCAGATATATTTGATATTGAAACGGACCTTATGACCGATTACAAAATCACTACAAGTTCAGAATCTGAAGGGGCAAAATGAAGTTCGCTAGCTTTAAACTTCTCCTTGCTTTCTTGCTTTTTGCGGGGTGGATTAGTTATTTAGCCCTTCTGGTTTCAAAAACAACCCGCGGTATTGATGGTAAACCTCTTCGCCTTTCACAACCTCAGTTTCTTATTTCTACACTCGATTTAATTGGCTCTTTTGATGCTAACAATCAACTTCGAGTCCAGGAGGTGCTTTACTCAACCTTGGCAGATAAAACACCAAAGGTGGGGGATTTTTTGACCCTTGCTAATTTTAAACCAGGTGATTTTGATAGAAAAGATTTTAAAAATTGGTTAATACCCCTTCGAACTTCTCAAGATGGAAAAACCTTTGAAATTGTTGCGGTTCCTCAATCACCCGGCTTCCAAGGTAACTTTTCTAGGCTAGATTCTGCCAGAATTTACCCTGCTCTAGAAGGTGCATTGCTTCAATATAAAAAGTTCTCCAAAGGATAAATCGGGAAAAATAGATTTATTTCCTTAAAATTTTTGGGTAATTCTTATTCAATTTCGTTTTCATCTTGCCTTAAGACGAAAGCTGGCCTATATTTACTTTTTCTTTAAAGGCTAGTTACGCTAACGTAGCTCAATGGTAGAGCACTGGTTTTGTAAACCAGCGGTTGTGGGTTCAAGTCCCACCGCTAGCTCTGTTGAGCGGTTAATAGAATTGCTTTTGAGAAAATTGTTAAGGGTTTGGCTCCTTTTTGCTTCTACTTGGGTGAGTAAAGTTAAGAAAGAGCGAGAATTCGGCTGGGTAGGTGGCCGAGCGGCCAATGGCATCAGACTGTAAATCTGACGGACTTTGTCCTACGTGGGTTCGAATCCCCCCCTACCCATTGGAGTTTTGTTTTCTGCCTTGCGGGTGTAGCTCAATGGCAGAGCCCCTGTTTTCCAAGCAGGATATGGGAGTTCGATTCTCCTCACCCGCTTTGTGATTCTTTAAAAAGTTTCACTTCGCTGCTGTAGCTCAGTGGTAGAGCACTTCCTTGGTAAGGCAGAGGTCCTGGGTTCGAGCCCCAGCAGCAGCTTTTCGGTAGATAGTTGTGGTTAGTATTTCTTCGGTGTGGCACTGAAGAATACCTGTTTTCTAAAAAAAATGGGTGCAAACTATCTGACTTTTCCTAGAATCTAGGATATAAGTCTTGCGGGCATTCTTTTATAAACCTTTTTTGATCCTTCGGAGGCGTGATGGCTAAGGAAATTTTCAATCGTAATAAACCCCATGTTAATGTTGGCACTATTGGCCATATCGATCATGGTAAAACGACAACGACTGCGGCTATCGTCGCTCGTCAAGCTTTTAAAAATAAGATCGAAAAATTCAAGGATTATAAAGAAATCGCCAAGGGTGGTACCGTACGCGATGATCTTAAAACCGTTACTATTGCAGTTGCACATGTCGAATACGAAACAGGTAAACGGCATTATGCCCACATCGACTGCCCAGGCCATGCTGACTATATCAAAAATATGATTACCGGCGCTGCACAAATGGATGCCGCAATTCTTGTCGTTGCTGCGAACGATGGACCTATGCCTCAAACCCGCGAGCATATTTTGCTTGCGCGGCAGGTTGGTGTACCTCGTATCGTTGTTTACCTTAATAAGTGCGACCTTGTTGACGACCCTGAACTTCTAGACCTTGTTGAAATGGAAGTTCGAGAACTTCTTAATAAATATGAATATCCAGGCGATGAGATTCCTATCGTTCGGGGTAGTTCGCTTCCTGTTATGCTTTCGGCTGGAAAAGATGATGCGGCTGGTAAATGCCTTGACGATCTTATGGACTCACTTGATAATTACATTCCTGAACCTGTTCGTGAAGAAGATAAGCCTTTCTTGATGAGTATCGAAGATGTGTTCTCAATCAAAGGTCGTGGTACGGTAGGAACCGGTCGTATTGAACGCGGCGGCTGTAAAGTTGGCGACGAAGTCGAAATTCTTGGACTCCGTAAACTTCCAGGCAAGACCGTTATCACTGGGATCGAAATGTTCCAAAAAACTTTGGACAAAGGTATGGCCGGCGACAATGTTGGTGTACTACTTCGTGGTATCGACCGCGATGGCCTAGAAAGAGGCCAAGTACTTGCCAAACCAGGTAGTATCAACCCTCATACTAAATTTGAGTGTTCCATTTATGTATTAAGCAAAGAAGAAGGCGGTCGTCATACCGCATTCTTTAGTGGCTATCGCCCCCAATTTTATTTCCGCACCACTGATGTTACTGGTAGCGTAACATTACCAGAAGGTGTTGAAATGTGTATGCCTGGCGACAATGTGAAAAGTTTGGTTGTTCAATTGGAACAAGACAAACCGATTGCAATGGATGAAGGCCTTCGCTTTGCTATCCGAGAAGGTGGCAGAACAGTGGGATCAGGTGTTGTAACCAAGATTCTTGAGTAAAAATGATTTGGTAAAAACTGCGGAGCACCCGCGCAAGAATTTTCTTCAGTAGGTGCTCCTTAGTTTTAGATTTCTTGGAGTTTATAATGCGTGAATATGTTTGGATGGAGTGTACAGAATCTGGTGAACGAAACTACAGGGTTCAAAAAGAAACTCGTGGACCTGAGCGTTTGGAGCTTAAAAAGTATTGCCCCAAATTGCGTAAGGTTACGATTCATAAAGAAACCCGAAAAAAATAGTTGTCACTCCGAGTTGTTGCATCATTGTTAACATTAATTCATACATAAATTACTGTTTGAATTGTTAATAAATCATACAATTACTTTGGTAAGACTTAAATACGGGTGTAGCTCAACTGGCAGAGCACCGGTCTCCAAAACCGGGGGTTGAAGGTTCGACTCCCTCCGCCCGTGCTTTTGGTGATTTTGGAACTAACTTGGATAACTGTTGTTTTTTTATAAGATCTTGTAGGTGATAATCGTATTTTCGCCTGATCTTTTCATAGTGTTGGTAGCCTCAGGATTACAATGGCATCGACCATCAAAAATGAGCAGATAACTTCTTCTAAATCCGATTACGCAAATCCAGCGTATTACGGTCTGGGATTTGTTATTATTTTTACAGCGATTGCTTTTGCATTGCTGCAGTTACTTCCTTTCTTTTGGTTTGATATTCTTAAAATTCCAGCTTCCCCTACTTCTAAAATAGCCCTTGCAGTTGTCACCTTTGCACTTGGTATTTTTGCACTTGTAACTATAGGCAAAAACAAATTATTTACAGAATTAAATGGGTTAAAAGCAGCCGTTTTTATTGGCTTTGTTCTTATTTTGTTAAATCTAGTTGTTTTTTCTTGGTGGGGTAAGTTTAGTGAAACTCTTGTTTTTGAAAAAGGCTTTTTTCCTGAATCATTTGGTATTAGTTTTGCAATTGCGGGTTGCGCAGTATTCATAATTGCTTCTTTGATGTTTTTTGTAAAACCTTCCAATCTTAAATTATTTAAGCAAATTGAAGAGCAAGGTTGGTTCTCCCGAGAATCGTTTAAACATAATCAGGGACCCCGGATTCGTAGAGGCACCATTCTTTGCTTATTAGTTCTTTTTGGTACGGGAATTTATGTTCTTGTAAAAAATGAGACTTTGTCTCGTGGCGGTAATAACCTTAAAGTTGAAATTCCTTTTACTGCTAGAGTAAATATCAATCCAGATAAAACCGGTGACACCATCGCCATTTTGGAAACTTTTGGTTACAAAACTGAACAACCAAATGTCTCCCGTCAACAGTATCGTTTAGCTAATCAATCTGTCGATGCGAACAACTTTGTAAAAATTGGTTTGCTCACGGGTGACTCGAAATACAAAAGCAATGAAATAGTTTCAAAAGAATTCTATCAAGAAGAATCTCGAGAACTTACAAAAAATGATCGTAAGCCTGCTGAGTCATCGGAGCCTAAAACTGCAGATGGTAATTTGGTTTACCAGTCTATAATACTTATCCCAGGGACTCAGTTTTCGGTTCCTATTTTGTTAATTATAATTGGAATTTGGATTTCTTGGCGAATTGTTAATATTCCGGTGTTTGCAGATTTCTTAATCGCCACCGAAGCCGAGATGAATAAAGTCTCTTGGACAACGAATAAAAAATTGTTCCATGACACAATTGTTGTACTGACCACTTTGGTGCTAATGTCGGTATTTCTATTTGCGATGGATCAGTTTTGGAGAATTTTCTTGAGTAAAGCGGGGGTGCTTCGCTTTGGTCAAGATAATGTTCAGAAAAACACAAGTGTTGACCTAAAAAAATGGTAAACAACTGTTTCGGAGTTGGGAACAATGGCATCTGAAAATGCGGAACATTCTGTAGATCCTACCACGACTTCTGAAAGTACTATTCAGAATTCTGTACCACAACCTGCCCCTTCCTTGCCTAATTCCGACAAGCGATGGTATGTTGTTAAGGTGCAAAGTGGCAGGGAAGAAGCGATCAAAGAATCTTTAGAACGCAGGGTAAAAATTGATGGCCTAGAAGATTTCTTCGGGCAAATTTATATCCCTATCGAAAAAGTTACTGAAATGCGCAGAGGTAAAAGAGTTTCTCGAGAACGGAAACTTTTCCCCGGTTATTTAATGGTGGAAGTTGAATTCAACGATCCTATCCTTTATCTTTTCCGCGAAACAACAGGTGTTGGAGATTTTGTGGGCGGTACTGCATCCCATAAATTACCTACCCCTATGAGTGATAAAGAAATTGAACGCATGCTTCGCGTCAAGGGAGACAATGTTGCTCCTACCCTTGTTAGCAAACCTGCGTTTGATATGGGTGACCGCATTAAGGTAAAGGATGGAACCTTTGCTGGAATGGACGGAGAAGTTAAAGAGATTTTAGAAGGATTAGGCCGGGTTAAAGTGGAATTAACTATTTTTGGAAGACCAGTTCCCGTTGAATTGGAATACTGGCAAGTTGAAACAGTTTAATTAAGGGTTAGAAATGGCAAAGCAAGTTACCGCACAGATTCGTCTCCAATGTCCAGGTGGTTTAGCTACCCCTGCTCCCCCTGTTGGCCCTGCTTTGGGTCAGCATGGTGTGAATATTGGGGCTTTTGTCTCGCAATTTAATGAGCGGACCAAAGATAATAAAGGCATTATTGTTCCTATTGTCATCACGGTTTATTCAGATCGATCTTTTGAATTTATTGTTAAAAGTCCTCCAGCATCGATTCTTCTTAAAATCGCTGCCGGTATTCCTCCTGAAAAGAAAAAGGGTGGAGATGTCATTCCTGGGGATGAGAAAACCAAAGGTAGTGGCAAATACAAAGGTTTCAAAGTGTCACAGTCTCAAGTTCGGGATATTGCTCAAAAGAAGCTTTCCGACCTCAATGCTCGTGACCTTGATCACGCTACTCGTATCATTGCTGGGACTGCTCGCAGCCTTGGTTTAACAGTAGAAGCTTAGAGTCTAAACAAAATATCATCAAGAATCGGCCAAAATCTTGTGGCCGATATGGCTTGTTGTATCTACCATAAGATATTCACGCATAATTTTGGAAAGTAGCTATGGCAAAATCAAAATCAGATAATGAAACAAGTAACAACCTTGCAGAGGGTGTTAACCCCACTGATACTAAAAAAACCGAACCTAAGGTTGTATCAGAGGCTACAAATACAAAAAGAAGAGGGAAGCAACCTGGTCGACCACCTCGAAAAGGTAAAAAGTTAAACGCTAAAATTGCCTCACTTTATGAAAAAGTGTCTAAGGAAGGCCAACTTTCTTTAGTTAAAGCTATTGGTCTTTTAAAACAAATTAAGCGCGCTAAATTTGATGAAACTGTTGAAATTCATATGTCTTTAGGAATCGATTCTACTCAAAGTGATCAAATGATTCGCGGTAGCGTTGCATTACCTCATGGGATTGGTAAAAAAGTACGGGTTTTAGTTTTCTGCCAAGGTGATAATGTTTCCAAGGCAAAAGAAGCGGGTGCTGATTTTGTTGGTGATGCAGACCTCGTCAAGAAAATTCAAAACGAAAACTGGCTTGATTTTGATGTGGTTCTGGCTGCTCAGGATATGATGGGTCAGGTCAGCCGACTTGGTAAAGTTCTTGGGCCCCGTGGTTTAATGCCTACACCCAAAGCTGGAACCGTGATTACATCTGGGCAAGATATTGGTTCAGTCATTAAAGAATTCAAAGCTGGTAAAGTTGAATATCGTTCCGATAAAGGTGGCAATGTTCATGCTGGGATTGGAAAGATTAGTTTTAATGACGATCAAATTGTTTCCAATGCACTTACTTTCGTGGAACAGGTTAGGTCTTCTAAACCAACTGGTATCAAGGGAAATTACATTAAATCAGTTACTCTTTCTGCTACTATGTCTCCCGGAATATCAGTAACGCTATAAACCAATAATGGACTTACAACTAAACTAATAGTTTGGCCAAAACGCAGGTAAATTCAAATGAGCAAGTTAATTAAGGGTATGGAAATTGAAGCCCTTCGAGTGGACTTCAAAAATGTTAAAGATATGGTTTTTCTTGATATTCAAGCAATAACCGCTCAAAACAATACTGGCCTTAGGGCAGTTCTAAGAAAAAAGAATATTCGCTTAAAAGTTGTAAAAAACACTTTGGCTCGTATGGTTCTTTCGGAACAAGGCATTGTTGTTCCTAAATCTGCAGGTTACTTTGATGGGCCTACCGTTGTTGCTTGGGGTGCTAATAGTATTGCTGAACTTAGTCGTGAATTAGAAGTTGAACTCAAAAACCCCAAGTCTGCTGCGAAGTATAAAGATAAAGTTAAAATTAAAGGGGCTATAGCAGACTCTCAACCTGTTACTTTTGAAGTAGCATTAAAGATGCCTACTCGCGAAGAGGCCATTGGAAAAATAGTTGGTTTGGTTCTTGCCCCTTCGGCCATTCTTGCAAGTCAGATTATATCTGCAGGAAGTACCATTGCGGGCCAGATCAAAACTATCTCGGAAAGGTCTGCTGCAGAAGTACCCGCTGCAGAAGTATCTGCTGCGGAAGTACCTGCTGCAAACTAGGGGTCTTTTTTTACCGTTATTACGCACCGTTTGCTGCTAAGCTTCAAGCAGCGTTTTTGAAAGGAAAGTTTCTAATGTCTGATGCAACTACCTATGCTCCTGAGATTAAAGATCTTGGAGATAAAATCGTTACCCTAACCTTAAGCAAGGCAGTCGAATTAGCTGACTACCTTGAAAAAGTTCATAATATCAAACCTGCTGCAGGTGGTGGTGTTATGATGGCTGCTGCTGCTGCACCTGCTGGTGAAGCTCCTGCTGCTAAGACCGAATTCACAGTAGTTCTTGAATCTATCGTAGCAGAAAAGAAAATTAGCATCATTAAGGTAGCCAGAGAAATCACTGGTTTAGGCCTAAAAGAAGCTAAGGATTTGGTTGAAGGAGCACCTAAGAACGTTAAAGAAAACGTTTCTAAGGATGAAGCTGAAGCCATTAAAAAGAAGCTTGAAGATGCTGGTGCAAAAGTTAGCTTAAAATAAAATATCGAATTATTATTAGAGGAACATCTTTATTTATAAAGATGTTCTTTAATATTTTGATTTTTGTTTGTAGTTTTGTATTTATTTTGGTTAATATAAGGTAGCATTCCTTATTTAGGATTTTTAGTTCTGAACTAAGTGAATGGATTCCTTTGTTTAGGCCTGCTTGCTGTTGGGGGTAGATATTTGTTTAGGTTATTAACAGAAGCGGTTAGAATTACTTATTTACTTGTACTTATTAGGGCCGTTAGCCAAGTTTGGATACTTGGCCTTAGCCTTTTTGGGAGATTATTTCTTATGCCAAAAAGTCCTTATAATGTCCATACAGTTTTCAAGTCTTGTTTTTTTGAAGTCCGTAAAGCTATATTAATATTTAGATATCCCCCGGTTTATTGTTTAGATTTTTGATGTTCCCAGGGCTGACTCGGGAGCGTTTTTGGTTTGTCACCTCTTTCCTCCTTGTCGCCATTTTTGAACTTTGCTTGGAATACACCAAGGGTTAGGAGCTGGCTGCCATGCCCATCCCGTCGATTCGTACTATTAAACCTGAAGCTGTAAGAAACTTTGGGCGATTTGGCGATACTATTGATGTTCCGGTTTTGACCGAGATCCAGACAAAATCTTATGATAGATTTTTGCAACTGGGTGTTCCCCACGATAAACGCGAAGCCTCTGGCCTCGAAGGTGTGCTTAGGGAAATTTTTCCCATTGAAAGTTATGATAAGACCATTCGTTTGCAATTCGTTCGCTACGAGCTAGGAAAACCTCGCTTTGGTACTGATGAATGTAGGCAGCTGCGACTTACCTACGGTCGACCCTTCAAAGTTTGGCTTCGTCTTGAAAAAGAAGTACCTGTTGAAGAAGAAGTTTTTCTTGGTGAAATGCCGATTATGATTGGTGGTGGTGAATTCATTATCAACGGTGCAGAGCGTGTGGTTGTTAGCCAGTTGCACCGTTCACCGGGTGTTGATTTTCAAGAAACTACAGATGGCGATAAAAAGCTTCATAGTTGTAGAATTATTCCAGAGCGAGGTAGTTGGATCGAGATCAATGTTACTAAGAAGGAAGCCTTAAGCGTTAGAATTGACCAATCAGGTAAATTCTCCGCAATGACTCTTCTTCGTGCTATGGATCCTAAGTATTCCACTGATGCTGATATAATTAAAGAGTTTTACGAAACTGAATCTGTCAAAATCACTACGGCGGGAAAAGTTAAGCTCAAGGGCGCCCAAGTGGTTGGTGAAGTGATTGATCCACAAACAGGCGAAATATACGCTGAAAGTGGTGAAATTCTCACCGAAGAGAAAGTTAACAGTATTTCTCTGACTAATGTTAAAGAAATCATCATTCTTAAGACTGCTAAAGATCCTATTATCATTTCTTCATTGAAGGATGATGCAACCAACACCCATGAAGAAGCCTTGCTCAAAATTTACCAACGGCTAAGGCCAGGTAATCCTCCACAACTGGAAAAAGCAAAAGAGCTTTTTAAGGAAAAGTTCCAAGATCCTAGTAGATATCGCCTTGGTAAAGTAGGTCGCTTTCGGTTAAATCGAAAATTCGACCAAAAGGTTGCCGAATCTGAAATGACTTTACGCTCTATCGATTTCCTTAATGCTATTAAATATGTTTTGAAACTTCGTGCAAAAGATGGCTATGCAGACGATATCGATCATCTTGGTAACAGGCGTGTTAGGACTATTGATGAACTTGCAGCAGACGAATTGCGCAAAGGATTCCTGAAGCTGAAGCGTACGGTTCAAGAACGCATGAGTATGCGCGAACAAATTGATATGACACCAAGGCAATTGATTAATCCGAAGAGTATTTCTGCTGCTATCGAGTACTTCTTTGGTCGTGGCGAACTTAGTCAAGTGGTTGACCAAACAAATCCGCTATCTCAGTTGACTCACGAAAGGCGCCTTTCGGCCCTTGGGCCTGGTGGGTTAAATCGTAAAAGAGCTGGATTTGATGTGCGCGATGTTCACATTTCGCATTATGGTAGAATTTGCCCAATTGAAACTCCTGAAGGTACAAATATCGGCTTGATCTCTCACCTTAGCATTTATGCAGGGGTGGATGATTATGGTTTCCTTATTACCCCTTACAGGCAAATCAAAAAACGCAAACTTACAACCGAAGTTCAATGGCTTCGTGCTGATGAAGAAGCGTTGGCTAGGCTTGCACCTGCTGATGCCCCAACCGATGGGCAGAAAATTACAGATGAGCGTATTATTGCTCGTCATGAAGGCGACTTTAAACAGGTCCTTTCCGATGAAGTCGAATTCATTGATATCAGCCCTAAGCAGATGGTTGGCGTTTCTGCTGGTCTTATTCCATTCTTGGAACACGATGATGCAAACCGTGCATTGATGGGTTCCAACATGCAAAGGCAAGCCGTTCCTCTTTTAATTACAGAGGCACCCATTGTTGCTACCGGCCTTGAGAAAGATGTTGCTTACAATAGCGGTATGGTTCTCAAGTCTCCGATGGATGGCTATATCACTTATGCCGACTCCGATCGAATAATCGTGGGTCTACATAAATTAGAAGATAATAACGAAACCAGCTTATTAGTTCGTGCTAGGGCTCAATCTGGTTACCGTGAAATGCTTCTGCGCAAATTTGTTGGGCTTAACGAACATACCTGCCAAAATCATAAGCCTTTAATCAAGGTGGGGCAGAAGATTAAAAAAGGTGCTATTCTTGCCGATGGTGCTGCTACTAGTAATGGTGAACTTGCCCTAGGCAGAAATGTGCTTGTTGCTTTTATGTCTTGGGATGGTTACAACTTTGAAGATGCTATTATCATTAGTGAAAAACTGGTTCAGAACGATACCTATACCAGTATTCATATTGAGCACTTCGAACTTGAAATCAGAGAAACAAAACTTGGGAAAGAAGAATTTACCCGCGATATTCCCAATGTTTCACCTCGGGCACTTGCCAACTTGGATGAGCACGGTGTAGTTCGCACAGGGACTTTTGTCCAACCAGGAGATATTCTGGTTGGTAAGGTTTCTCCTAAGTCTAAGAGTGAACTTACCCCTGAAGAAAAATTGCTTTATGCAATTTTCGGCAGAGCAGGCGAAGATGTTAAGAACGATAGTCTAGAAGTCCCTTCTGGTATCGAAGGTGTTGTCATCGATTCCAAGCGCTTCTGTCGTCGATCTAGTATGACTGATGATGAAAGAAAGATACTTGATAAGGAATATCGTGATGAAGAAGCTCAATACAACAAGTTGATCATCGAAGAATTTCGTGCGATGCTCACCGAGTTGGGCGGAGTTACCGATAAAAATCTCGTCAAAGAGTTTGCTGGAAAAAGTGGTACTGAAAAAGATGACAAGGCTTTGCTTGATCTTGCTCAACACTTTACCCTCGACAGGCTTGATGTTCGAAGTGCTGATAGGAAGAAGGAATGTGCAGAGGTATTCGGCAGACATCGCGAACGCCTTGACACTTTGTTTGATGAAAAAGATCGCAAGCTAAATATCCTTAAAATGGGTGATGAGCTTCCTTCAGGCGTTCAACAAATGGTTAAGGTTTATGTTGCAGCTAAACGACAAATTTCTGTTGGCGATAAGATGGCTGGCCGACATGGGAATAAAGGTGTTATCTCCAAGATTTTACCCACGGAAGATATGCCATATTTAGCGGACGGTACCCCAGTTGATATCCTGTTGAATCCTCTTGGTGTGCCTAGCCGTATGAATGTAGGGCAAATTCTTGAAACCCATTTAGGTTGGGCGGCTTCCAAGCTTGGATTCAAGGCTATTACCCCTGTTTTCGACGGAGCATCCGAAGAAGAAATTCGTGAAGTCCTCAAAGAAGGTGGCCTAGATACATCCGGCAAAAGCTGGTTGTTCGATGGACGAACCGGAGAACGCTTCGAACAGCAAGTTACCGTTGGTTACATCTATATGCTTAAACTGCATCACCTTGTTGATGACAAAGTTCACGCGCGGGCAACGGGTCCTTACTCTCTTATTACCCAACAACCCTTGGGCGGGAAAGCTCGCTTCGGTGGACAGCGCTTTGGGGAAATGGAAGTTTGGGCTCTCGAAGCTTATGGGGCTGCGTATATCTTGCAAGAACTTCTCACCGTTAAGAGTGACGATGTTGAAGGTAGAACCAAGATTTATGAATCGATGGTCAAGGGTGAAAACACTCTTGAAGCAGGTACCCCTGCTAGCTTTGATGTATTAACCAATGAAATCCGTGGCCTTGCGTTGAATATGCAATTAGAAAAGAAACGGGTTTAGTTTTCTTCCTCTCGGTCTTTTCCCTTAATGGGTTGACACCGAGAGAATAGTTTAAATTTCTTATAAGATTTTATCTTTAAGTAAATCAGGTATTGAACCGGAATCTTCACTGCGGAGGCAATTGTACCTATGAGTAATGCAAGCAATGGCGATGGATCTTATGACCGTATCAATGACTATGGTGCCGTGCGCATCAGTCTTGCAAGCCCACACGACATAAGAAATTGGTCTTTTGGCGAAGTAAAGAAGCCCGAGACCATCAACTATAGAACTTATAGGCCAGAAAAAGATGGACTTTTTTGCGAACGCATTTTCGGACCCGAAAAAGATTGGGAATGTTCCTGCGGTAAATACCGTGGTATGAAATACAAAGGTATGATTTGTGATCGATGTGGTGTGAAAGTTGCCCACTCTCGAGTTCGCAGAAAACGAATGGGCCATATCGAATTAGCTGCCCCGGTCGTTCACATTTGGTTTTTCAAAGCGATGCCTTCCCGTCTTGGCACTTTGCTCGAAATGAAAACCAACAGTCTCGAAAAAATTATCTACTTCCAAGATTATGTCGTCACAGATCCAGGCGATACTCCTCTTAAGAAAAGTATGCTGCTTACCGAAGATGAATACCGACGAAATCGCGATAATTATGGAGATACCTTTAAAGCCGAGATGGGTGCTGAAGGAATTCGCAAACTTCTTTCAGGCTTAAATCTAGTTGATCTTTCTGTTGATTTAAGAAAGCGATTAGATGATGAACATAAGAAAGAAAAACCAAGTAAGCAAAAACTTCGAGACCTTGTAAAAAGGCTTAAAGTTGTTGAAGCCCTTCGTGATTCAGGTTTAGGTGGCCCGCAAAATAAACCCGAATGGATGGTTCTTGAAGCCGTTCCAGTTATTCCTCCTGACCTTCGTCCTTTAGTTTTGCTAGATAGTGGCAACTTCGCTACTTCCGACCTTAATGACCTTTACCGTAGGATTATTAACCGTAACAACCGCCTTAAGAAACTGGTCGACCTTAACGCTCCTGAGGTTATTATTCGTAATGAAAAGCGTATGCTTCAGCAATCGGTAGATTCACTTTTTGATAACAGTCGTTGCAAGAGACCAGTGCTTGGTTCTAGCAACCGTCCATTAAAATCCCTTACCGATATGATTAAGGGCAAGCAGGGTCGCTTCCGAGAAAACCTATTGGGCAAGCGGGTGGATTATTCTGCTCGTTCAGTTATTGTGGTTGGCCCCGAATTGAAATTACATCAGTGCGGTCTACCCAAGAAAATCGCTCTCGAATTATTCCAACCTTTCATCATTCGAAGGCTTAAGGAATTAGGCCACGCAGATACAATTAAATCTGCTAAGAAAATGCTTGAAAGAAAAGATGATCAGGTGTGGGATATTCTTGAAGAAGTTATCAAGAACCACCCTGTTCTTTTAAATCGGGCACCCACACTTCATCGTATGGGCATTCAAGCTTTCGAACCAGTTCTTATTGAAGGCAATGCTATCCGCATTCATCCTTTAGTTTGCAAAGGTTTTAATGCTGACTTTGATGGTGATCAGATGGCTGTTCACCTTCCCCTATCAATTGAAGCACAAGTTGAAGCCAGTGTTTTGATGATGTCGACCAATAATATTTTTAGTCCTGCAAACGGACAACCTATTATTAGTCCTTCTCAAGATATCGTTATGGGATGCTACTACCTTACAGCAACCCGCGGGGAAATGGGCGAAAGTGGTGAAAGCGGCGAAGGTATGACTTTCGCTAGCACCAAGGAAATTTTCACCGCCTTTGACCTGCGTAAAATCGGCATTCATGCCCGCGTTCATGTGCGCCTTCCTATTCACAAAAAGTTTATCTCCGAAGTCCGCTTTGAAAAAGATAAAACCAAAGTCGAAGAATTGCCCCGTAAATCAAATGGCATTGTGACCTCAACCGTTGGTAGGGTTCTCTTTAACAATATCCTTGATGACCGAATGGCTTTTTACGACCTTGCTTTATCCACTAAGAATCTTTCTCGTATTATCGCAGAATGCTACCAAGCTTTAGGTCGAAGGGCTACCATCGAACTACTTGATCGCATGAAAGAAATTGGTTTCCGCGAATCCACTAGGTCCGGCCTTAGCTTTGCTACCGATGACCTTCGGACACCAGATATCAAAGAGAAAGTTCTTAACGATACAGAAAAAGATGTTGAAAAAATCCGCAAAAATTATGACAAAGGTAACATTACTGAACGCGAACGTTACAATAATGTTCTTGATCTTTGGACCGCGGCTAGCAAAACCATCACTAAACAAATGATGGAAGATCTTAAGAACGATGTTCGCCTTGACGAACACGGAAAAAAACGACCTTACCTTAATCCTATTTTCCTGATGGCCCACTCTGGCGCTCGTGGTGGTATCGAACAGATCCGTCAGCTTGCGGGTATGCGCGGGCTAATGGCAAAACCTAACGGCACCATTATCGAAACCCCTATTAAAGCCAACTTTAAAGAGGGGCTTTCCGTTCTAGAATACTTCAGTTCTACCCACGGTGCACGAAAAGGCTTGGCAGATACCGCACTTAAAACCGCAGACTCAGGCTATCTTACTCGTAAGCTTGCTGATGTCGCACAAAATGTTGTCATCACAATGCACGACTGTGGCACCTCTGCTGGTGTCGACAAATCCGCTATGCTTAAAGGAGATGAAACAGAACGCTCCCTTGCCGATACCATTCGTGGTCGAGTTAGCCGTACCACTATTGTTAACCCTGTAACGGGTGAAACGATTGTGAACGAAAACGATATGGTTTCTACCGAGGCAGCTCGGCTCCTAGAATTTCATGGCATTGATAAAATCTCCGTTCGTAGTCCTATGACTTGCCAGGCTCCCCTAGGCATTTGTAGGCTTTGTTACGGTATGGATCTTTCTACAGGTTCCTTAGTTGAAGAAGGTATGGCGGTTGGTATTATCGCTGCTCAATCTATTGGAGAACCTGGTACCCAACTTACTATGCGTACCTTCCACATTGGTGGTACCGTTAAGCGTGAAGTTGGAGAAAGTGAACATAAAGCCAAGAAGGCTGGAACTATTAACTTCGAACGACTTGATATCGTTATTAACGATAAAAAGGAAAAAATTGCACTTACTAGAAATGGTGAGATTACAATCCTTGGTCCTAAAGATAAAGTCCTTGAAACTTTAGCTGTCCCTAACGGTTCAATTCTTTATGTTGAAAAAGGTCAGCAAGTTACTCCAGGTACTTTGCTTTGTAAATGGGATCCACATATTATTCCTATCTTGGCTGACCGAGGTGGAAAAGTTAAATTCGACACCATCATTGAAGGCGAAACCTTCCTTAAAGAACGCGATGAAGTGACAGGTGCTGAACGCTGGACCATCATGGAACATAAGGGCGATTACCATCCCCAAATTTTGATTGAAGATGAACTTGGACAGAAACAGGCTTTTTATTATATGCCTGAAAAAGCTATCCTTGAAGTCCGCGAAAATCAAAATGTTTCTGCCGGTACTCTTATCGCTAAAACTCCCCGTGAGGTCGTTGGAAATACCGATATCACCGGTGGTCTTCCTCGAGTTACTGAAATCTTTGAAGCCCGTAGGCCTCGTGACCCTGCTGTTATGGCAGAAGTTGCTGGTATTGTCGAACTGGGTGAAAAGAAACGGGGCAAGCGTACTATCTATGTCCAACCTATTGATGACAACGGTAAAGCTAAGGGCGAAAAGAGAGAACATCTTGTTCCCCCAGGCAAGCATCTTCGAGTCCATGCTGGCGATAGGGTGCGTGAAGGCGAGGCCCTTGTTCAAGGACCTCTAGCTCCTCACGATATCTTACGCATCAGCGGCTCTGAAGCTGCAATGGCTTATCTCGTTCGTGAAATTCAAGCCGTTTACAGAACTCAGCGCGTTGATATCGATGACAAGCATATCGAAATTATCGTTTCTCAAATGCTTCGTAAGGTTAAAGTCGAACTTATGGGTGATACTGGATTATTGCCTGGCTCCGTAGTTGATCGCTTTGCGTTCCAAAATGTTAATCAGAGACTTCGAGAATGCGTTAAGATTAAAAAAGTCGGTGAGTCTAAGTTTGAAGAAGGTAAGATTATTTCTAAGGAAGATTTTGAAGAAGAGCGAGCTTTGCTCGAAGCCGAAGGCAAAACCCTTCCTACCTTTACCAAACCAGTTCACGCTACTTGTAGTGTTCAGCTTCTTGGTATCACCAAAGCATCGGTTCAGTCTGATAGCTTTATCTCTGCGGCATCCTTCCAAGAAACCACCAAGGTGCTTACCGAAGCTGCACTTGCTGGCAAGAGCGATTACTTGGTAGGGCTTAAAGAAAATGTGATTCTTGGTCACCTTGTTCCCGCTGGAACTGGTTTCCGAATTCATCACGAAGCCGAAGTCAAAGTAAATTCCCCTTATGTAGGTGAAAGTACCGAAAACATAAGTGTTAATTCAGAAGACAATGAGCCAGCTATAACTACATAGTAGAATTGGACTTAGAGCTTTTAAGATTATTTTCTTCTAAACCCTAAGTCTGTACTTACTTGACCTTGTGTTGATATGTTCCTAATTTAATTGTTTATGGTTATTCTGCCACGATGGTGGTCTAACTCTATAACAGTAAAACTTGTATTGGTTTGATTACTATGCCAACGATTAATCAGTTAGTGAAAAGACCCAGAACCCAGCAATATAGCAAGCCCAAGCATCCTGCGATGCAAGGGTGCCCCCATAAGAAGGGCGTTTGCTTGCAGGTTAAAACGATGACCCCTAAGAAGCCTAACTCAGCGCTTCGTAAGGTTGCTCGTGTGCGACTTTCTAACCAAATTGAAGTCACAGCATACATTCCCGGTGAAGGCCATAATCTTCAGGAACATTCAATTGTTCTGGTGCGTGGCGGTCGTGTACGCGATCTTCCTGGGGTTCGTTACCATATTGTTCGCGGTGTACTCGATTCACAAGGTGTTTCGGATCGTAAACAAGCTCGTTCCAAGTATGGTACGAAGCGAGAAGGCAAGTAATATAATTTTTTGGATTTCAAAAGCTAAAGGTGAAAATTTATCATGGGAAAAAGGACTGCTAGCGCTGAAACGCTCAAGCCAGATCCAGTTTACAATTCTAAACTGGTCAGCAAGTTTATTAATGTGGTTATGCTATCCGGTAAGAAGCAAACTGCTTCTAGGATTTTTTATGATGCTATGGATCAAATCAAAAAACGTATCCCTGATATAGATCCCCTTGAGGTTTTCACCCAAGCTGTAGAACATGTAAAGCCAAGTGTTGAAGTTCGAAGTAAACGCGTAGGTGGTGCAACTTATCAAGTTCCAATGCAGGTTAATAGGGTTAGGCAACAAAGCTTGTCAATCCGTTGGATAGTCGGAGCAGCGCGAGATAAAGTTGGTCGACCGATGTATCTAAGATTAGCAGATGAACTCATTGCTGGTTTCCGCAGGGAAGGCGAAGCAATGTCCAAGCGAGAAAACACAATCAAAATGGCAGAAGCAAACAAGGCATTTGCGCATTTTGCCTGGTGATCCTTCTCCCTTTGTCAATACACCGGGCCTTCTGGATTTCATCCAGCAGGCCTTTTTTATTACCCTTAATTATTTCTAACCGCCTTACTTACTGTTTTCTATACTCTCGAAACCTGAGCTGATCTATGGCCAATGAAAATTTAAAACTTGAAAACTTTCGCAACATCGGCATTATTGCACATATCGATGCAGGTAAAACTACAACTACCGAACATGTTCTTTACTATGCTGGCGTTGTCCACAGGTTGGGCGCTGTAGATGCAGGCAACACAACAACTGATTACGATGAGGAAGAACAAGAGCGTGGTATCACCATTTACAGCGCTTGCATTCCTTTTCAATGGCGTAACACCAAAATCAACCTTATCGACACCCCAGGCCATGTCGATTTCACCGCGGAAGTTGAACGAAGCCTTCGGGTTCTGGATGGGTGTGTCGTAGTTTTTGATGCCCAAAAAGGGGTCGAAGCTCAATCAGAAACTGTTTGGAGACAAGCAGACAAGTATGAAGTTCCACGACTGGTATTCATCAACAAAATGGATGTTGTAGGCGCTAATTTCGAGCGCTCACTTGAAGATATAATCGAAAGACTCGAAGGAAAACCAGTCCCTGTTGCAATCCCAATGGGTAGTGGATCTATTAAAGATAGTGATAATCCTTTTCACGGAATCATCGACCTTATAGAAATGAAAGCTCTTGAATTTGATCATTCCAACCAAGGAAAAACTATAAGCGTATTTGAAATACCCGAAAAGTATCAACATTATGCAAATAAATGGCGTGAAAATCTTATCGATCAAGTTAGTGCCTTGGACAAAAAAGACCGGGTTGCAACTCTGTATCTCGAAGGGGCAGAAATCCCACCTACACTTATCCGCGAAATTATCCGCGAAAGTACTATTAAACGAATCATACAACCTGTTTTTAGCGGGAGCGGAAGAGAACATATCGGTATTCAAACTCTCTTGGATGGTATTAGTTGGTACTTGCCTAGTCCACTTGACCGACCCCCCGTGACTGGGACTAATCCCAAGAAAAAAGACAAAGAAGAAAAAAGAAATTCAGACAACAAAGAGCCTTTTTGTGGCCTTGTTTATAAAATCACCGCAGACACTCATGGAGAATTGTTCTTCGTCAGAATCTACTCTGGAATTCTAAAAACGGGGGGCAGAGTTCTTAACACCGGAAAAGATGTTAAAGAATTCATAGGAAAAATTTATCACACCGCTGCTGACCCTGCCAGCCGAACCGAGTTGCCTGAAGCCTTCGCAGGCGACATTGTTGCGGTGGTTGGGATGAAGGATGCCGTCACTGGAGATACCCTTTGTGACCCCCAAAACCCAATACTTCTAGAAAAAATTAATTTTGCCGAAGCAGTTGTAAGCCGGTCGATTGAGCCAGAATCTTCTGCTGACAAACAAAAACTAATCGACACATTAAATTTATTAAAAAAAGAAGATCCTACTTTTTCAGTAAAAATTGATATAGAAACTGGTCAAACTTTGATGAGCGGTATGGGTATGCTTCACCTCGAAATAAAACAACACCGAATGGAGCGAGAATTTCGACTCAAAGTTAGGGTTGGTAAACCTCGAGTAAGCTATCGCGAAACACTAAAAAAACCTCTGCGCGTTGAGGGAGAATGCATCAGACAAACAGGGGCTACTGGATTATTCGCAAGAGTTGTTGTGGAATTTACTCCGCTTGCATCAGGCAAAGACAAAAATAAGGATTCGATATGCGTCATCAATAAAGTAAAACCTGATAACTTACCTCAAATTTTTGCACTAGCCGCTGAACAAGGTATAAAATCAGGATTACAATCGGGCGAGTTGGGTTACCCAGTAATGAATGTGCAAGCCACTATCATAAGTGCTAAAATAGATGAGCAACTTTCAAACGAAATAGCATTTCAAGCGGCGGGTGCCGATGCGGTCCAAAAAGCATTAAAAGAAAATATGATCCTTCTGGAACCCGTGATGAAATTAGAGGTTACGCTCCCAGAAGACTATTTAGGTCCAATTACCGCCGATCTAAACGCGCGAAGGGCAGAAATTCGGGAATTACACATTCGGGGTAAAATGCGCGTTGTCGAAGCAATTGTTCCAATGGCAAAACTATTCGACTATGCTGATAAAGTTAGAAGCCTTAGTCAAGGGAGAGCATCCTCCACTATGGAGCCTTATTCTTACGCCCCTGCCCCCGAAGAAGTTTTGAAAAATATGTTGAATCCTTTTGCGATTTAATCATTTTAAACCTTCAGGTTTTTATCAAACTTAATGTTTTTATTTTGTTTGTTGTTGAAAAGAAGGAATTATTCCTTATTTTAGAGGTTTGGATGCTCTGCGTTAATATTTCATAGAATCTTGACATATGGTTCCTCAGCGCATATCCTTACTGTTTACTTATTTAGTGGGAATTAGATTCAAATTGTGAGGAGCGGAACGGTGGCTACCAGTAAAGAAAAAATCAGAATCCGAATGGAAGCTTACGATCACGAAGTTCTTGACAGAACTGCCCAAGAGATCGTTTTAATCGCTCAACAATCTGGGGCTATTGTTAATGGACCTATCCCCCTCCCTACCCGTGTGGAGCGGTATACGGTTCTTCGCAGTCCACACATTGACCGAAAATCAAGGGAACAGTTCGAAATTCGAACCCACAAGAGATTAATTGAGATTCTTCAACCTCAAGGCAAAACTATTGAAGCTCTTAATAAAGGCCTTAGTCTGCCTCCTGGTGTTGATATTAAGATTCGTGTAATGGCTGGAACTCCTAGTTAATCGGGTTAGTTGTCGATTGCAACAGCTTTCTACAGCCAGTTTAACAAACATCTAATAGGCTAATTAGATACTTGGAATAAAATATTTTTCTGGAAGTTAGTTAGATACAGAAGAATTTGTTGATGGTAATAATTATTGATTCAAGGCGATTTTACAGGCGGGATGGCAATGTTAACAGTAAATGTTTTCAATAAAAAAGGTGAGCAGGTTGGAAGCGAAAGCATCAACCCTGCAGATTTTGGTGGCGAAGTTAAAAAACAACTTCTTCATGATGTTGTGCTTATGTACCTTGCTAACCAAAGAGCAGGCACGCACAGTACCCTACGCCGTGGCGAGGTTGCTGGTAGTACAAAAAAATTATTTAAACAAAAAGGCACGGGCAATGCTCGAGTGGGTAATAAGCGCACTAATAAACGCCGTGGGGGTGGTACTGCCAAAGGTCCTAAACCCAGAGATTATGAATACCATTTACCAAAAAGAGCAGTACGAGCCGCCACCAGAATGGCACTTCTTAGCAAATTTCAAGATCAAGAAGCATTGATTATTGATGATTTGAACCTTGAAACTATCAAAACAAAAGATATTAAAACAATCCTTAAAGCCTTAAAACTTGATGCAACAACCTGTCTTCTAGGAACTTCGGGTATTAATAAAATTCTTTATCTTTCAGCAAGGAATTTACCTGGGGTTGAAGTTATGCCTGCGTCCGAGTTGAATGCTTATACCGTTTTAAAACAAAAGCGTCTTGTTCTAACAAGGGAAGCGTTGGCCGAACTTCTGAATAAGAAACAAAACTAGTTTTTCGTTTGTGATCAATTAGGATAAATGACGATGAATACATCAAAACACAGTAAACGAGTAAGAACGGGTGGCCCAACTCTTGATGCACATCAAGTTGTGATTCGGCCACTGATAACTGAAAAAGGTACCCACCAAGCTACGCACAAGAATGCGTATCCCTTTGAGGTCAACCCTTGGTCTACCAAGCCTGAAATAAAAGTTGCGGTGGAAGAGTTATTTGGGGTGCAGGTATCTCAGGTAAGGACCCAAAATCGTCTAGGAAAAAGCAAACGCTTTAAATCTAGAATGGGCAAGCTTTCTAACTGGAAAAAGGCAATCATTACCTTGAAACCAGATAGTAACAAAATTGAGCTGTTTTAAATTATTTTTTGAGTTTTGACGTTTTTTGAGGTGAGAGATGGCAATCAGACAATACAAACCGGTTACACCGGGCCGCAGACAGGGCAGTGTCAGCGACTTCGCTGAGATTACTGATAGGAAGCGTAAACCTGAAAAAACCTTATTGGTCCCTAAGCCCAAAAAAGGCGGTCGTAACAATCAAGGCGTTACTTGCGTGAGGTTTCGTGGGGGTGGCCATAAACAACAATATCGTATCATCGATTTTAAACGCTTAAAAGATAATATTGCTGCAACGGTTATTTCAATTGAATATGATCCAAATAGAAGCGCTAGGATTGCGTTACTTGAATATCAAGATGGCGAAAAAACCTATATTCTTGCGCCAGAAGGTCTTAAAGCCGGTGATAAAGTAGAAAGTGGCGAGTCTGTTGAGCCGAAAATCGGCAACACGATGCCCCTAAAGAAAATCCCTTTAGGCCTTACAATTCATAATGTTGAGTTGCAACCCGGTCGGGGTGGTCAAATCTGCAGAAGTGCGGGTACTAAAGCTATACTTACTGCTCGTGAAGGAAAGTGGGCTCAAATTACTTTACCATCTGGTGAAGTAAGAAGGATCACTTCAGAATGCAGAGCAACAATTGGAATGATCGGCAACACCGATCACATGAATGTAAGTTTAGGCAAAGCGGGTCGTTCTAGGTGGAAAGGGAGAAAACCTCATAACCGTGGTACTTCTATGAACCCTGTGGATCATCCGATGGGTGGTGGTGAAGGTAGAACTGGCGGGGGTCGTAATCCTTGCGGTCCGACAGGTGTACTTGCCAAAGGTGGAAAAACTAGGCAGAAGCGTAAACCATCGAATTCTTCTATTGTGCGAAGAAGGAAACCTGGTCCAAGGTATGCTGGTTCATAATTTTGTCGATCATATGTCTGGTAATAACTGGACGGAATCGAAAGTTACACTACAATATTCCGTTCGGGGTTTTTTGGAGATAGAATAAAGATGAGTCGTTCGCTAAAAAAAGGACCTTATGTTGATGAGAAGCTTTTCGCAAAAGTCGAAAAAGCTGTTAAAGGCAATAATCGTGATCCTATTAAAACTTGGTCTCGTGACTGTACTATTATTCCAGAATTTGTTGGGGCAACCTTTCTGGTGCATAATGGCAAAGCATTTTTAAAATGCTATGTGACAGAAGATATGGTAGGTCACAAGCTTGGGGAGTTTTCTCCTACTCGGATTTTTAGGGGTCATAGTGGCGGTAAAGCTAAAGCTTAATTATTATTTATAGATATACCCCGGGGTGGAGCAGAGGTAGCTCGCCAGGCTCATAACCTGGAGGTCATAGGTTCAAATCCTGTCCCCGGAATTTTTAATAGTGTCAAGTTTGTTTTAGAGGTGGGTTATGCAGTACAAGGCTATACACAGATATGCGGATATGTCAGCAAGAAAAATCAGGCCCTTTGCTACCTTGATTCGTGGTAGAACTGCAGAAGAAGCATTAGAACTGCTTCGTTTCTTGCATAATCGTAGTGCCAGATTGCTTGAACAAGTTGTTAAAAGTGCTTTAGGTAATGCTGAGTTTCGTGGTGCAAGGGATATTGAAGAATTAGTGGTGAGCGAATCTCGTGTGGATGGTGGCCCTATCATGAAACGCATTATGCCGCGTGCTAGGGGTACAGCTTATCCAATTAAACGAAGAATTGCCCATATTCATGTTACTTTGTCTGATGGACAACCGGAAGCAGAAGTATAACTCCCGCTGGATTTTGTAATTTATTTTGAGAATTGTGCTAGAGGATTTGTTTATTATGGGACAAAAAGTAAGACCAACTAGTTTTCGAACTGGTATTATGATGCCTTGGCAAAGCACTTGGTTTGCTGGGAAAAATGATTTCGGCGAACTTCTTGTTGAAGATTTTAAGATCCGTAAGTTTATCAAAGACAAGTTTGTTGCATCTGGTGTTTCTAAGGTGCGAATTGAACGAACTCGTGAAAAAGTAGTTGTTAATATTTTTGCGGCTAAAGTTGGGGTTATTATTGGTAAGAAAGGTGCGGAAGTTGAAAAACTTACTAAAGACCTTGAAAATCTTTGTCACCGCCATATTGAAGTAAAGACTGTTGAAGTGTCTCGACCTGAAATTGATGCTCAACTTGTTGCCCAAGATATTGCAGAACAATTGGTAAAGCGTTCTAGTTTCCGTAGAGTTATCAAGCGTGCCCTTGAAACAACAATGGAAGCCGGATCAAAAGGTATTAAGGTGCAACTTTCTGGCCGATTAGGCGGTGCCGAAATGGCTAGGACTGAAGGTGCTATGCTTGGTAGCGTACCGCTATCTACACTCCGTGCTAAAGTTGAATTCGGATTCTATGAAGCTAACACAGCACAAGGTAAATTAGGCGTTAAAGTTTGGATCAATAATGGCGATTTCTTGACCGAGGAGACGAACGATGGCTCTGATGCCAAAGCGAGTAAAGTTTCGAAAAAGCCAACGCGGCAAAATAAAAGGGAACGCCCTTAGGGGTAATACCGTAAGCTATGGTGATTTTGGCTTACAGTCTCTTGATGCTGGTTGGTTATCTGCTCAAGCTATTGAAGCTGGTCGTATCACTGCTTCCCACTCTATCGCTGGAGAAGGTAAGCTTTTTATCAGGGTTTTCCCTAATAAATCGATTACTTCCATTCCTGCCGAGACTCGAATGGGTAAGGGCAAAGGCGAGCCTGAGTATTGGGCTGCTGTCGTTAAGCCAGGTATGATCCTTTATGAGATTGGTGGCTTACCGGAAGCTTCTGCTAAAGTTGCTCTCAGCAAAGTGGCTTATAAAATGCCATTTCGTTGTAGGCTTGTTACTCGTAGACCAAGTATTGGGTAATACCCGTTTTTGATAGTTGAGGAATTTTTAAATGAAGTCTGAAGATTACAGGGGAATGAGTGACGAGCAGGTCGAACTTACCTTGAAAGATTTGGTGAAAAACCTTTTTCATCTTAGATTTCAATCTGCTACCGATCGTCTCGAAACTCCGAGTGAGATTCGTAAGGCCCGTAAAGAGATAGCAAGAATTAAAACCATTCAACGAGAGCGAGTTATTAAAAAAGAACTCGCTGCAAGTTTAGGGAGTAAGTAGCAAATGCTGGAGGCTCAAAACAGTCGTGGTAGAAGGCGTGTTATGGTTGGTGTAGTCACCAGCGATAAGAGAAGTAAGACTCGCACGGTTGAGATTCCACGCCTAGTAAAACATCCTAAATATGGGAAATATATTCGTCGTAGTACTGTTTGTCATGTTCACGACGAAAATAATGATTCTCGAGTAGGCGATACAGTAGAAATTGTAGAATCGCGACCAATGTCAAAGACAAAGTTTTGGCGATTATCAAGTGTAGTTAAAAAAGGCCTTGCGGCTACTACTGATGTGAAAGATATTGTTCTGCCTATTTAGTTTAAAGAACCAAATTTTATTTGGTAGTTTATATAACAGGAATATTGGTGTCTTATGATTCAAATGTATTCTTATTTAGATGTAGCAGATAATACCGGTGCAAAAGAATGTATGTGCATTAAGGTGTTAGGTGGTACACGAAGAAGATTTGCCGGTTTAGGCGATGTCGTTGTTGCTAGCGTTAAAAAAGCAATTCCAGGTGGTGAAGTAAAACCTGGCGAAGTTGTTAAAGGCGTGATTGTTCGTGTTAAGAAAACCACGCGTAGAAGTGATGGTAGTTATGTTAGGTTTGATAGAAATGCCTTAGTTTTACTTGACGCAGAATTGAACCCAAGAGGTACCCGCATATTTGGAGCGGTTGCAAGAGAACTCCGAGATACTGGATTTGCCAAAATTGTTAGCTTAGCATCCGAAGTTGTCTAAGTCCCTAGAGATTTGTTGAAGAAGAGATAATGCCATGCATGTTAAAAAAGATGACCTTGTTGAAGTTATTTCTGGGGATGATGCTGTTAAAGGCAGGGCCCTAAAAGTACTTCGGGTTTTAATTTCTAAAAATAAAGTTGTAATTGAAGGTGTTAATCGTGTTTACAAACATGTGAAACCTAATAAAAGAAATCCACAAGGTGGCCGTCTTTCAGTTGAAGCACCCATAGCAGTATCAAATGTTTTATTGTTTTGTCCAAACTGCAAAAAAGGTATTCGGTATGGCAAAAACATTGCCGCCGATGGTAGAAAATTTCGGGAATGTAAAAAATGTAAATCTGACTTAGGTACTATTTCCAAGGCGAAATAGGGTATTTGATTCTTTTATTGTTATTTGGGCTTTGGCCCAGCGAGTGAAATATGGCAAGGTTACAAGAACGCTATCATAAAGAAATCGTCCCCCTCATTGCAACCAAAGTGGGAAGGTCAAATGTTTTCAGTATCCCAAAAATTACAAAAATCGTAATTAATATGGGTGTTGGTAAAGCATTGCAAGATAAATCCAGAATGGAACAATCAGCAGACCAACTAGCTCAACTTGCTGGGCAACGCCCACAGATAACCAAAGCGAAAATTGCAGTAAGCGGTTTTCGCTTGCGTGAAGGAAATTCGATTGGTTGCAGAGTAACGCTTCGTGGCAAAAGAATGTATGAATTTTTGGATCGTTTAATAAGTATGGCCTTACCTCGTATTCGAGACTTTAGAGGATTAAATCCAAAGAGTTTTGATGGGCAAGGGAATTATAGTATGGGCCTCACCGAACAAGGTGTTTTCCCCGAACTTGATCCTGATAAAATTAATTTTGTTCAAGGTATGGATATTACTTTTGTAACATCAACCAAAAATGACGAAGAGGCGCGTGACCTCCTTCGTGCTTTTGGTATGCCATTTAAAGAATAATTTCTGAAAAAGGTTAAAACATGGCAACGGATGCAAAATTAGCTCGTTTTCGAAGAGATTTAGCAAGGCTTGATAAAAACAAGAAAGATCCTAAGAATAACCCTATGGAACCAAGGGAAAAAATTAGAGTTCGACTTCGTTGTAAAATTTGTGGCCGTCCTAAGGCCGTTTATCGTAAATTTGGCATTTGCAGAATCTGTTTCAGAAATCTTGCAGGTGATGGTTTAATTCCTGGTGTAACCAAGGCTAGCTGGTAAGGTACTTTCAAAATGATGACAGATCCGATTTCAGATATGCTCACCCGAATTCGCAATGCTAATCGCATTGAGAGGCCTGCTGTGGATATGGATTCCACTCAGATGAAAGCTAATATTGCACAAGTCTTTAAAGACGAGGGCTTTATAGTTGATTATCAGATTGGGATTATTCAAAAAGATTCTCATGGTGTTAATGTTTTGATACCAGAATCTGATCCTAGTAAATCGCATCTTATCCTTAGGGTTTTCCTTAAATACGGCCCCGAAGGCGAAAAAGTGATCCGTCACATTGAACGAAGTAGCAAGCCAGGCAGACGGTATTACTGCAGAAGCAATCAATTACGGCCCATTCTTGATGGCCTTGGTATTAGTGTAATGTCAACAAGCCGTGGTGTTATGAGTGATCGTCAGGCCCGCGTGAAACGCTTGGGCGGCGAAATGATTTGTAAGGTATGGTAGTTAACTAAGGGATCTTCCCATGTCGAAAATTGGTAAAAAAGTTATTGTTGTACCTGCTGCCGTCAAGATAATACTTGATGGGAACCATGTATTTTGCGAAGGCCCCAAAGGCAAACTTGATTTAATTCCTCACAAGAATATCAAAGTTTCTTTTGATGATGCTACAAGGTCAATTCATGTTGATCGCATCAACGATGAACGATTAAGTAAATCAGTTCATGGATTAACAAGGACGCTGATCGCAAATATGGTTGAAGGTGTATTAAAAGGCTTTGAAAAGCGTTTGAGAGTTGAAGGTATTGGTTACCAAGCAAAGATGGATAAGAAAGCTGTTGAACTAACAGTTGGCTTTGCTAATAAGATCAAAGTTCATCCTCCTGAAGGTATTACTGTCGAGGTTCCAGAACCAACAGTTGTACTTGTAAAGGGTACGGATAAACAAAGAGTTGGACAATTTGCTGCTGAGGTTAGGGCGGTTCGTCCTCCAGAACCTTACAAAGGCAAGGGTATTCGTTACGATTATGAAATAGTACGCCGCAAAGAAGGCAAAGCCTTCGCAAGTGGTGGTTAAGCCCGGAAGGTAAAATGAGCGAACAGAAATTAAAAGAAGTCCGTAGAATTCGCAGACAAAACCATGTTCGTAGAACAGTGGTGGGAACTGCTATCCGTCCTAGGCTAACTGTGTTTCGAAGTTCGAAACATATTTATGCCCAACTGATCGATGATGCAACTGGCTGTACCTTAGCCGCTGCGAGCAGTACCAGTGCAGAAGTTCGTAAGGCATTACCCTATGGTGGAAATATACTTGCGGCTAAAGCTGTTGGTAAGCAAATAGCTGAAGTAGCAAAGGCTAAAGGCATACTTAAAGTTGCTTTTGATCGTGGTTACTATCGTTATCACGGAAGGGTAAAAGCTCTTGCAGATGCAGCCCGTGAAGTTGGATTGCAGTTTTAATACAAGGTTAGTTTCTTTCTTAATACAGGTAACTAGAGATCATGGCAAAAGATCGCGAATCAAAACAAGACGATTTACAAGACCGCGTTATTAAAATCCGCCGGTCTGCAACAGTGGTCAAAGGTGGCCGTCGCTTCAGTTTTAATGCGTTAGTTGTTGTAGGTGATGGCAGGGGACGGGTTGCAGTTGGCTATGGTAAAGCCAATGAAGTTCCGCCCGCTGTTGAAAAAGCAACGAAAGACGCACAGGGCGCTATTAAAAGAAATCGAAAAGTATCACTCCGTGGTGATACTATTCCTCATCGTGTGATTGGCAGGTTTGGCGCAAGTCGAGTTGTGATGGTACCTGCTGGTCCTGGTACTGGTGTAAAAGCTGGTGCGGGTGTACGCGATGTATTAGAAGTTTGTGGTGTTAAAAATATTCTTACCAAAGTTCATGGTAGTACAAATCCCATCAACCTTGTTAAAGCAACAATTGAAGGCCTAGAACAACTTCGCTCTCGTGCGGAAGTTGCTATGCTTCGTGGAGTCACACTGTAATGGATTTGACAAAAGTACATAATGGTATTAATCGACTAAAGCAGAAAAAGCGAGTCGGTCGTGGCGTTGGTAGCGGTCATGGAAAAACTGCCTCCCGTGGTCATAAAGGCCAGTGGGCAAGTGCTGGTTCAGATAAGCCGATAGCCGTTTTTGAAGGCGGCCAGATGCAGTTGTTCCGCCGTATTCCTAAGCGTGGCTTCAGTCACGGAATGTGGGATAAGAAATTTCATGTTGTCAATTTGGGTGCAATTGATGCCCATTTTATCGACGGTGAAGTAGTGGATTCAGATACCTTGAAGAAAAAAGGATTAGCAAATGGTCCTTCTGATGGTATTAGAATTCTCGCTAAAGGTGATTTTTCCAAGAAATTGACGATTCGGGCACACCATTTTTCTAAAGCGGCAATGGAAAAAATTTCCGCCAAGGGTGGAGTTGCAGAATTGATTCCGCCTCCAGCCAAGCCCGTTAGAAATAAGATGAAAAACAAAAACTAGTTGTTATTAGTTTTGTTTTTGTGATGCAGCTTAAGAATATTATTCTGGAAACGGATTTTCGGGTAGCCTAGGTTGTTCTCTATTGGCAATCTGCAGCCTACCTGATAGCAGGAGCCAAATATGGGAAAGTTTAGTGCTATTTTTTCTATTCCAGAACTACGGAATAAAATATTAATTACTTTGTTGTTTCTTGCTGTTTACAGAGTCGGGTATTCAATTCCACTACCCTTCGTTGATCAAAACTTAATGAATAAAAATGTAGGTCAAGGCGGTCCCCTTGGGGATATCCTTGGTTATGTTTCTATGTTTAGTGGTGGTGACCTTAGTAACGCAACCCTTTTTGGCTTGGGCATTATGCCCTACATTTCTGCTTCAATTATTTTCCAATTGCTTGGTGCAGTTTACCCGCCCCTTGAAAAACTCCAAAAAGAAGGTGAGTCAGGCAGAAAAAAAATTAACAACTATACTAGGTGGGCAACCGTTGTTATCTGTTTCTTTCAAGCTTTTATGTATGTGCAATTTATTATGCAACCTTCATCAAGAGGTGGACAAGGTTTTGCTTTAACTAGCCCCATTGACTACAATTCAGGATATTACTGGATCACAATGGTTTTAATGATGACCACGGGCACTATGTTTTTAATGTGGATGGGCGAACAAATTGATGAATATGGTATTGGTAACGGTATCAGTCTTATCATTATGGCAGGTATTGTTGCTCGTATTCCTGCTGCTACTGCTTCCCTTCTTTTCGAAAATGGCAAGTTTAAAGAATCTATTTTTACTCTTGGTGGAGGAAACGGCCAAGATATTAGTTTTGAAAAGCTAGTCGTTTTATTGCTTCTTTTTGTGGTGGTGGTGGTTGCTGTTATTGCTATTACTAAAGCACAGCGGAGAATTCCAACACAATCTGCAAAGCATGTTCGCGGTCGGAAAGTGTTCGGAGGCACAAGACAGTTTCTTCCTCTTAAAGTAAATCAGGCCGGAGTTATGCCAGTTATTTTCGCAAGCAGTTTACTCATTCTTCCTTACTTTATTTTTAACTTTATTTCTAGTGTTACGGAATGGAGTTGGGCCCTTGCACTAAAAGATGCTTTCGAGCGTCAGGGATGGGCGTACACCGTACTTTTTATCGTAATGATTTACATCTTCTGCTACTTCTGGACCGCTATAATTTTTAATCCTAAAGATGTCGCAAATAATCTTAAAGATTATGGTAGCTTTATTCCAGGTTATAGGCCAGGCAAACGAACCTCTGAATACCTTGAAAAAGTCATGATGCGAATTACTTATGTTGGTGCCGCCTTCCTTGCTATTATCGCTGTGATTCCTACTTTAGTTACTAGCACTATGGATGTTAGGCAGGAAGTTGCAAGTTTCTATGGTGGTACAGGTTTATTGATTGTTGTAAGTGTGGCTTTAGATTTAGTACAAAAAATCAATAGTCACTTAGTGATGAGAAATTATCCTGGCCTCACAGAAGATTAATTCTTCGGAGCTGATAATTTATTTTATTTGGTTGCGCTTCCTGCCTTTGTATGTCTAAATTTATTAGTTTCATAGATATTTGGACTTTTTATAAATCTATTTGGCATTGAAATGGCTAATCTATGCGCATAATTTTAGTAGGCCCTCCAGGATGTGGTAAAGGTACCCAAGCCAAACTTCTTGGTAAACGGAATAAAGTCGAACATATTGGCACCGGCGATTTACTCCGCGAAGCTATTCGAAACGAAACGGCTGTTGGTATTAGAGCTAAACCCTTTGTTGAAGTTGGCAACCTAGTCCCAGACGAACTTGTCAACGATCTTGTTTCAGAACGATTTCAACGCGATGACCGTCCTATAACTTTTATACTTGACGGCTATCCACGAACACTTCAACAGGCCCAATCTCTTGATAAGGTTCTAGCATCTCACGCTCTGCCACTTTCAGCGGTTGTATTGCTTGATGTTTGTGATAACGAAATTATTAATCGAGTTACGGGAAGGTGGAGTTGCCCAAAATTAGGGTGTAAGGCAACCTACCAAACATTCAGTAACCCGCCCAAAGTTTCTGGGTTATGCGATGATTGCAATACAGTTTTAGTTCAGCGGGAAGACGACCAAGTTGAAACGGTAAAATCGAGGTTGAAAGTTTACCGAAGAGATACTTTCCCGTTAATTGATTATTATGAAAAAAAAACTTTGCTACAAAAGGTACACGGCACGGGTGATATTGAACAAATTTATCGAGATACTTTAAAAGCACTAAGCCTTTAGAGGATTTATGTTAAGAAACATATTTGCGAACCGACCTGAGCTAAAATCCCCCCGAGAAATCGCCTTGATGCGAGAGGCAGGCAAATTAGTTGCAGGAGCCCTTAAAATCTGCAGGGCGATGGTAAAACCGGGGGTAGTTACATCAGATATCGATGCCGCTGTTGAATCTTATTATTTGCAAAATAATGCGCTTTCTTTATTTAAAGGTTACCCAGGTAAAGTTCCCTTTCCTGCCGTTACTTGCATCTCGGTTAATGAACAAGTGGTACACGGTATTCCGGGGTCCAAAGTTGTTCGAGATGGGGATATTTTAAAAATTGATACGGCTTGCAAGCTTAATGGATGGTGTGCTGATGCTGCGATCTCAGTTGCAGTGGGTGAAATAAGCAAAGAAAAACAGCGCTTAATTGAAATTGGCGAACAAGTGCTTGAGATAGCGATCAAAGAACTTTCTCGCTGCCAATGGTGGACCGAAGTCGCCACCAAGATGCAAAAATGTGCAGAAGATGCTGGTTTTAGTATGGTTACCCAATACGTGGGGCATGGTATTGGCAAATTAATGCATGAAATCCCCCAAGTTCCTAATTATGTTAATAGAGAAGTAAAAAGACACGATTTTAAACTTGAAGAAGGCCTTGTTCTTGCCGTTGAACCCATGATTAATATGGGAAAACCTGATACTGAGGTTCTTAGGGACCATTGGACTGTTGTTACCCGAGATGGTTTGCCTAGTGTCCATGTAGAACACACTTTGGCATTAACTAAAGATGGGGTGTATGTGTTAACGGCAGAAGAAGAAATGGTAATAAAAATATAAATAATGAAAAGCATGAATTTGGTGGAGAAATGAGAAAAAAAAGAGTAATTAGACTTGTATTTTCTATGAACTACTTGCCGAATGGTCTTATCCATGGTAAAAAAGTAGTTTCCTTCTTAATCCGTCAAATGGGCGGGAGTGAGTTATGAAAGTAAGATCTAGTGTTAAAAGAATTTGCGAAAAGTGCAAACTGGTGCGTCGCCACGGTAAAGTTTATGTAATTTGCAGCGATCCTCGCCATAAACAAAGACAAGGTTGATCAAGGGAGCTTAGAGAATGCGTATTTTAGGTGTGGATATTCCTAACGACAAACCTACCCATATAGCCTTGCGTTATATTTATGGTATTGGTCCCGCTCTTTCTTTGCGTTTATGTGAAGAAGCAAGAGTAGACCCGCTTCGTCGGGCTAAAGAATTAAATGAAGACGATGTAAGTCGCTTAGCAACAATTCTTGACCGAGAATATGTTGTAGAAGGGCCTTTACGAAGACAAATTCAACAAAATATTGCTCGGTTAAGAGATATCGGCTCTTATCGTGGTTCCAGGCATCGTAGAAGTTTGCCTGTTCGCGGTCAGCGCACCAAGACAAATGCTCGAACCAGAAAAGGTCCTAGAAAAACTGTTGCTGGTAAAAAAGGCGTTAAAGAGCTTAGAGGTTAATTTTGGTTTCTTAATTTTTCCGGAGATATTCTTTCGTGTCCAAGAAGAAAAAACAGCGTCGTAATGTAAGCCGAGGTATTGCCCATATCTTTGCTACATTTAATAACACAATTGTTACCATTACTGACACTAATGGTGATACTTTGTGTTGTGCATCGGGTGGCTCTTGTCAGTTTAAAGGAAGTAGAAAAAGCACCCCTTTTGCTGCACAAAGAGCTGCAGAAGAAGCTGCTTCCAGAGCTTTAAAGTTTGGTTTAAAGGAGATTGAAGTGCGCGTCAAAGGCCCAGGTTCTGGTAGGGAATCCGCCATTACTGCTCTTCAAGCCTCTGGTTTAAGTGTCAAGGCTATTGAAGATGTAACGCCACTCCCTCATAATGGTTGTAGGCCGCCCAAGCGTCGTCGTGTATAATTAAAATTTGTTACTTCAGGAAGAATTTCCTTTACTTTTAACGCTAGAAACAGCAAAAACATCCATGGCAAGAATCATAAACCCAGTTTGTAAACTTTGTAGAAGAGAAGGCGTAAAGCTTTACCTCAAAGGGCTCCGTTGTGAGTCTCCTAAATGTGCTATCGAAAGGCGTAATCAACCGCCCGGTATGCACCTTAGACGAGGTAAGCCGAGCGAATATGGTATCCGCCTTCGTGAAAAACAAAAACTTAAGCGTTTTTACGGGTTGCTCGAAAGACAATTCCGCAGGTACTTTGATCAAGCTTCACGATCCAAACAAAATACTGGTGAAGTTCTTATCACTCTTCTTGAACGCAGACTTGATAATGTGGTGTTTAGGTTAGGGTTTGCACCTAATCGTGCTGCTGCAAGGCAACTTGTTTCTCACGGGCATGTCAAGGTTAATGGGATACCAACTGATATTCCAAGCTTGATTATGAAGCCAAATGATGTAGTTTCCGTTAAAAATCGTAAGCGATCTATCGATTTGGTTCGATTGCAAGTTCAACAAACTTCGCCAAATGTACCTGATTTTCTTACGGTTATTAATGCTGAACCACCAGAAGGCAAAATGACCCGTATGCCAACTCGTGGGGATATGGATCCACACATTGAAGATATTAGGGAACAGCTAATCATTGAGTTCTGCTCCCGTTAAAATTTGATATTTGCTTTTACATTGGATAAAAAACAGGCTATTTTAATAAGCCTATAAAGTACTAGGAGAGAATAAATTATGCGTATTCGTTGGCGCGGACTTGAATTACCAAGTAGAGTTAATGGCGAGCGTTCCACTCTGTCCGATACATATGGTAAATTTTATGCCGAACCCTTTGAACGGGGTTTTGGTGTTTCCATCGGAAACAGTATCCGTAGAATTTTGCTTTCTAGCTTGGAAGGCTCTGCTGTAACCCAAATCAAGATCGAAGGGGTTCAACACGAGATTACCACCATCCCAGGTGTAATCGAAGATGTTACCGACATTGTTCTTAATATTAAAAGTTTGGTTGTAAAAAATATCAGCGATCTTCCACAAGTTATTCGTATCGAAAAACACGAAAAAGGTGTGGTTACTGCAGCTAATATCATTACGACTGAAGCTGTACAAATTATTAATCCTGAACATGTGATTGCTACCCTGACAGATGATGTCCCATTCAAAATTGAGATGACTATCGAGAACGGTCGTGGTTATCGAATGGCTGAAGAAAATGTTTCAGGCGACCGCGAAGTTGGAGTTATTCCAATTGATTCCAGTTTTACTCCAGTTGTTCGTGTTAAGTATGAAATTGAAGAAACTCGTGTTGGCCAAAAAACCAACTACGATAAGTTAATTATGGAAATCTGGACAAATGGTACTGTAACACCACAGATGGCATTGGTTGAAGGTGCAAAAATCCTTCGTAAGCATCTAAATCCTTTCATCCAATATGCTGAACCTGGTCCAGAAGTTGGCCTAGAGTACATAAGTGAACCTGCGGCTTCTTCTACTGTTGATGTAGAACTTGAGCGCAAACTAAATATGAGTCTTGCTGAATTGGAACTTTCTGTTAGGGCAACTAATTGCCTTGAATCTGAAGGCATTTCTACCGTTCGGGATCTTGTATCTCGCTCTGAAGAAGAACTTCTGGAAGTTCGTAACTTTGGTGAAACAACGCTTAAAGAAGTTAAGATTAAGTTGGATGAGCGCAATCTTAAACTTGGTTTAAGGTCGCCCTTGATTCGAAAATAAGTATTTTAATTTACCAACGAAAATATAGAGATCAGCTATGCGTCATCTAAGAAGAGGAAGACAATTAGGTCGTAATCAGGATCATCGCATTGCGTTGTTCCGTAATCTTACGATGGCGTTATTTACGCACCGTAGGATTATTACTACCCTTGAAAAAGCTAAAGAAGCTCGTAAGTTTGCGGAAAAACTTATTACCTTAGCCAAGAAAAACACCCTTCACGCACGCAGATTATGCCTTTCTCGCCTTCGTGACAAGAAGACTGTTGAATTACTTTTCAATGAAATTGCGCCACTTTTCACAAACCGTGAGGGTGGTTACACGCGGGTTCTTAAGCGTCAAGAACGGCGTTTAGGCGATGGGGGTCAAACCGCTTTTCTTGAACTAGTTTTAGAATCTCGCACTAAGACTACTACTACAAAACCTGCTGTTGTTATCGAAGCTGAGCCAAAAAGCTAAATCTTTCAAAATAGATAATTGAAGAAAGCCGGGGTATTGCTACCCCGGCTTTCTTCATTAAACATCAAATTTTAATTCACAAACCTAGGATTGACTAAGCTTTAAGTTATAGTTATCACACCTCAAATAAGAAACTTATTTTTGGTTGGAGCTATAATGTTTACTTTAAATATTGTTACCGCAGCGGCATTCATTTTAACAGGGCAGAATGCACCTGTTTTTAAAGAAATTCCTCAACTCGATTGGTGCATCAAAGCAGAACTTTCTCTCAATTTAAAAGGAGAAATTCAAGTGCAGCGGGATGGTAAGCTTACTTCAATTCCTATGACTGCATCAGCGGTTCATCAATTTGAAGAACGCATTCTTCACCTCTCCAAGTCAGGTAACCCGGACAAAGTGGCTAGGCATTACACTAAGGCGGAGGCCGTTTTTAATGTCGATGGCAATAAATCTGATAGGAAATTAAGAAAAGACCGTTCTTTGTGCGTGGCTCAAAGGCCTGATAGCACCATCTTTATTTATTGCCCCAAAGGGCCATTATCAAGAGAAGAACTTGAACTGACTGGGGAACATTTTGACACTTTGTCGATATGTAATTTAATTCCAGAAAAAGGTATTATTTTAACCGAACCTTGGAAGCTTAAAGACACAACGGTCCAATGGATTTGCAATTTTGAAGGTTTATCTGAACACACATTAATTGGCAAAATTATCACCAAAGAAAAAGATCAGATTACTTTTAAAATTGAAGGAACGGCATCGGGAGTAGAATCGGGTGCAAGTGTATCTTCGGTTGTAAATGCCACTGGAATTTGGAACGAAAAAATAGGGATCATAACTCATTTAAATTGGAAGCAAAGCGACAAACGCGAAACAGGCCCTGTTAATCCAGCTTCTAAAACCGATATGGAAATTATTATTAAGCGTGAAGTTTTAGAAACCCCTCAATCTTTGGCCGATGCTGCTTTGGTTTCAATTCCTCAAGATTTTGAAGTGCCTGCTTTGATGAGTTATATTGAGTACAAAGACGGGCAGGGAAGATTTGATTTATCGATGGGCAGAGATTGGCAACTTGTTGCAAAAACTGACAATCATATGGTTCTTCGATTAGTCGAGAAAGGTGATTTTATTGCTCAGTCGACTGTTTCAGTTTGGAATAAAGCCGAGCCAGGTAAACATTTGTCTGTAGCAGAATTCAAAAATGTTGCAGAGAAAACACCAGGATGGGTCGTTGAAAAAGATTTGCAAGAAGGCGAAGTTCCTTCAGGGGAAAAAGGACGCTACATCTACCGAATTGCTTCTTTAGGCCAGCTTGATAATGTTCCCACTATGCAAATTTATTATTTAGTGGCAAGCCCAGGAGGCGAACAAGTAGTAGTCACATTCAGCTTATCACCCAAGCAAGTTGAAAAATTAGGAACCAAAGATTTATCATTAATTGGCAGCCTTGAACTACCCGGAAACATCTCAAAATAAATTATTCAACCTTGGGATCGGGATCTGTTTTAGTCATAAGCCAAGCCGTTGGAAATAGTATCAACAACATACCTATGAACTCTGCAAGACCAAGGGGTTTCTGCCAAAAAATAATATCGCCTATAACAGCAAAGACAACTTGACTAAGTCCAACGACAGAAACTTTGGTAGGTATGCCACAAGAAAAGGCCATAGTAAGAAAATTCTGACCAATGGTTGCAGAAATGCCAATTCCAAAAAGAAGGAGTAGGATTGTATAGTTCATATCGGAAACAAGTGAAGTTAGATTTGGAGAGAAAGGCAACACGAATAAACAAATTAAAGTTGCTAGTCCCGAGAAATGAATAACGATAGCTTGAGTCGCAATGCCTTTGATTTTATGCAGGCCAATCATTGCCAAAGCAGTTGCAAGGGAGGCAATAAGAGCCGCTATTATAGCCAGAAAATTTTCATTAAAATGTGGCTTTTGTATAAGTGCCACCCCTCCTAATCCCATTAAAATAGCAACCCAATCTAAGATCGTTGGTTTTTTTCCTAACATTGGCCAAGATAAACAAGCCACCCACAACGGAAACATATTCGTCACAGTTAAGACCAGAGAAAGTTGCAATTTTGTCATAGCGTAAAAAGTGCAAACAAGACTAATACTGCCAGCAATACTTCGAAGCCAAAGACTTTTAGGGCCAAAGACAATGGGATTAACACTAAAGAACATAGCAACAAAAAAGGAGAAAACGAAAACTAGAAGGGCCCTAAAAAATGCGATAATCTGCCAATCTAAACTTATTCCGATTGCAGAAAAATGGCCCAAGGCATAAGTGAAATTTCCCATAAAAGTGAAAGCTAAGCAGCCACAAATCATATATAAATAAGGTAACAGAACCAAGCGATTCATAGGTTACCGCCCATAGTTGTAGATCGATAAAAGAAATTTGACAATTTACTCAGATACTGGGCTAGGATGGGCGACTTTCGGCCACTTTCGCTCGAAACCTTTGTTTGTCCAAGTAACATCGTTGTCTATATCGTGACATTTCTGACAAAACTGATCGGTCCTTCCAACACGAATTTCCTTTTCTGCCGCTGATTCTCCTACTACGGTTTTCCAAGGATTTACCAATTTCTGCCAAACCTCATCATTTGGTTTTTTGACATGCTCGCTAGAAGGCCCATGGCAACTCTCGCAACCAACATCCATAAGTAAAGGCGATTTTTCAAAAGTCGTAAAGCCAGACTGATAACCAAATCCAACGGTGTGGCAAACAATACATTCTGGGTCATATTGCCTAAAGCCAGGATCTGTGGCATCGACTAAAGTTTTATAAGCGTGACTATGGGGAGATTTTTTCCAAACTTCATAAGCAGATTCATGACACTTCTTACATTTTTCTGAACCAACATAAACTGGATTAGATGCAGGTGAAGAAACTTGTACTGGATGGCGAGCTTGACCGAACTTTGACAAATAATTTTCAGTTTTAAGTTCTTTTGCGTAAGCTTCCATAAGCTCGATAACGGGATGATTTTTTTTGGCCGAATCTGAGGTTAAGTAGTCTTCAGACATCTGTGCAATTGTGTATCGAAATTGCAAAGGTTGTTCGGGTTTACCTGTTTTATAGACCCCTAAAACACCAACATATTTTCCTTTAGTTCCTAATCGAATTATAAGCGTTTGATTTTTGTCTGGATGGTCAACAGTAACAGGATTAGAGGCGGGTTCATCTTCTTCACTAAGGCACATTACCACCTGAAATTGAGGATAAGATTGAGCACATTTTAAGGCATCAGTAGCTGGTTGCCCCTTTGTAGAGCGGTTCAGAATCCCCTGATAAAGCAATAATTTAAGATCGATGTTGGATTGTTCCATTTCCTTGAGAGATACATCAAGCCCATTTTTAGAAGGGCCAAATTTCACCCTTGCATCCTTGATTTTTTCAGCAACACCAGGGCTTACAACGCCCGTTACACCAAGCTTAATATTCGAGCCTTTAACTTCAACTTTTTGCCAAGTTGCAACTTGATCAGGAAATTCACGATCTTTTTCCAGAAGGTTAGATGATACAACTCTAGGTATAGTTTCGTTGAGGGAATATTCTGCAAGGGCATTGAACAGGGGAAGTGAAGATTCGTATTCACCAAATCCAACAACGGAGTACCCAAGTTTTTTTTGTGCCATCATTGCATATCGATATTTAATTATCCCTTGTTCATTTGGAAGAGAGACAGGGCCTTGTTTTTGCGACAAGTCTCCTAGGTCAACTGCGGTCACATTCCAGCCATTGGTTTTTAGCGATTCAATAAAATTGTACCGTCGTTCAAGACCTCCTACCTGAGGCCTAGAGCAACCGCAAGGAAGCAAGTAGCCGTGCTGTTGGGCAGTTAGAATGATAGTTAAATCAGGTTTTGTCCATTTGGAAAGCGGCTTTGGAATAGCCGTTGTGGAAGCCACGGGAACCGGGTTGTTAGTGCTTTGGGCAAATAAACTTGTTAAATAATAAGGCTTTACCGCAAATAGTAGCACCACTGCAAATAAACTGATTGCAAACAATACCTTAAATGATTTTAAAATCTTCATAAATAAGTCAGTAATTAACATTAAAATTTTCATTATTGTCCACCTTCCTTGGTGAGAAATAAAGCAACTTAATTATCAGCCCGGCCTTCAGCAGGAATACGAATCGACCTGCCAGCATTGCCCTTTGATTTCAAATAAAACGCGGAATCCCGAAAGAATTCATCATCGCGTGGAAAAGGGCCACTTACCGTATTGGGTAAAATTTCAATTAGGTACTTCCAAGTCCTACGGCCTGCAACATCTTGAGGCCATCCAGGGGCACCTTTTACTTTAAGGTAGGGGACAGTTTTTAATGCATCTAATTCTAGGTCAATATTTGGCAAATCAGTTTCGATTTTTAATTCTTTTTTCGTTCCTAAAGTTCTAGGGAAAACTCCAAATGAAAGCCGGCCTTTTTGTTCAGCATCTAAAATTCTAAATTCCCCTTCTACCTTACCTGTAATTCTTGATTCAACTCTCGTATCCTGTTCAAGTTCTTTCCCATCATATTTTGAAATAATGAATTCTATCTGCCTACTGAAAGGGCCAAGTTCCATCAAATCTTTACCCCCGGGAACGCTGTAGGATACGGATATAGGGACCCTATAACCAGATAAAAGGATAGGCATATTCAGTAATTTTTCATCGGCACGAAGTTCATCTTGGGTCAAAGGTATAGGTTTACTTACCACCAGTGTTTCATCGGGTCTTGGTCTAGAAATTCTCGCAACAAAATCAAACGCTTTTCGAGTGGAAGAGTAACATTTTAATACGACTTTTTTTTCAGAAATTAATGGAGACAATACATCAACTGAAACTTCTGCTTGATCTACAAATAATGCTGATTGAACATTAACCATCGCTTCCAGCCTAACTTCATTTCCTGACCCTTTCTTCCCCATCCATAAATTAGAAGTAAGCCTATTAGGTCCCATTTTCTCAGTTTTCCATTTTAGCCTTACCCATCCAATCGAGCCTGGTGCAAGTAATGGTTCTTCGTATTTTTCTAAAGCAACCGGGGTGATTTCTTTTTCTAATTCTGCCTTTACTCCAACTGTAGAAAGCATCACTTCCAATTTGGATAGGTCATACACACCTTTAGAATCGGCTAAAAAAAAGTTATTCTTCAGCCATTCGTTTGGAATACTATAAATTAACACACTTGTGCAGGTACAATTTTTACTGTCTAAACCAACTCGAAGATTTTTAGGACCATCATTGCTAAAAAGATAATCTTGACCTCCACCAATCTTAAATTCATTTTCTATTGCAGAAATACCGTCTGCAGGATAAACCTTTTGCAAAAAAGTGAGTTCTTGGTTAGAAGCTTCATCATTTGCAACGGTTGTAGTAATAGGTTTTTCTTTATTGATTACAGAAGATTTGGAATCATTAAACCCGCCAAGATAATTCATCGCAAAGGTTAATCCAAATACCATTATGCTTAACAGAATTGCTGCAAAGATACCTTGTGATGCTTTCATAACAAACCACCCTGCAAAAAATGAATAGATATGATCTATTGTAGTATTTTTTTATAACAACTTACTTAAATTAGATGCTTTGTTTTGATTAAAAATAAAGACTTAATCTGATTTAAGTTGAGAAACGGTGTTATTTCCCAACCCCATTGCCCATAACCCCAGCTAATTCCTTGGTAAAACCTTCTTCACTAGCTGAAGTTGCATTTAATTTCAGAATTTTAGTAACCTTTAGGTTTTCCACTCGCAAAATTAAAACACTGTCTGTGGGTTGAATATTATATTGTTGCAAGTCCTGTAAATCGTCCAGACCTATGTCAATGAAACTTGTGCTTTCTTCTGAAATAACCGTGCGAATTGCTTTGGCAAACTCGTTGCGCTTTTCATCATCTCTAACGATGCTCTTGATTTCAGGGTGGACAAGAATCACCATAGCAAAGGAAGGTGCATTTTTATCTTTATTCGCTTTCAATTTCCCATTGAGTTCTTCGAGTGCTTTAGGAAGATAATCAGGCACCACGGTATTTTGAAAAAACATTAAAATAAAGGTCTTATCAGCTTTTTCATTAATTAAACAACGCAAGCGATCTTTCCTCGGGCCATTTAACACAAAAGCATAAAAAGGAGCGGGTAAAAAAGCCCCTTCTTTTAGGACTGCAACCGTTTCTGGGGCAGCAGTTTTTTCCTGAGCCGATCCAATCACTTGGTACAAAAGCAAAAACATCAAAACACCAGAAATTACTCGCATTATAAAAATCTCCCTCAAAACTACGGGGTTGATCAAAACATTATATTTTAAATTTGTTAAGCCAAAATTTTCGATATAACTTCTCCGTGAACATCGGTTAACCTCATATCTCGGCCCCCAAACCTGTAAGTTAATTTGGTGTGATCGATTCCTAATAAATGCAACATTGTTGCGTGAATATCGTGAATCTCTACTTTCCCTTCAATGGCGTGGTAGCCAAAATCATCCGTAGTGCCATAAGTTGTTCCACCCTTCACTCCACCCCCAGCCATCCAGCAGGTAAAACCAAATGGATTATGATCTCTTCCGTCATTTCCTTGTGCGAAAGGAGTACGACCAAATTCCCCCGACCAAAGAATCAAAGTTGAATCTAACAAACCTTTCGATTTCAAGTCATGGATCAAACCTGCAATAGGTTGGTCAACCGCTAAGGAATTTTTAGTATGCCCATCTTTTAAATTACTATGTTGATCCCATCGGTCGGATCCAACTGAAGGACAAGTAAGCTCAATAAATCGTGCGCCTCTTTCAATCAATCTTCGAGCAACAAGGCATTGAGTTCCAAAAGTTTTTGTAGGTACATTAGAGGAATTAATTCCGTACAGATCTTGAGTTGCTTTAGATTCGCCTTTAATTTCCATTAATTCTGGGATAGAGGATTGCATAAGGAAAGCAGTTTCTTGATTAGCAATAGCGGATTCGATCTGATTTTTTGCGCCATTCTTCACCAAACTTAATCGATCTAATCGATTAACCAAGTCGAGCTTATCTTTTTGCAATTTTTCGGTGACTTCTTTGCGATTGATGTTAGCAACTGGAAATGGGCCGCTTTTAAAAACAGACCCCTGAAAAGCAGCAGGTAAAAAACCACTATTGAAATTATCAAGGCCACCCGGAGGTATCAACCCTCCGTTTAAAACTAAAAAGCCTGGTAAATTCTTACTGAAACTTCCTAGGCCATAACTGGTCCAGGCTCCCCAACTAGGCCGGCCTTGCAACCCACTTCCCGTATGAAGGAAATAATTCGCACTGGTGTGCTCTGAAAAATTGGAAACTGCGGAACGGATTACTGCCAAGTCATCAACATACTTCGAAAGATACGGAAATAAATCGCTTACCCAAATACCACTTTCTCCATACTGTTTGAATTTCCAAGGTGACTGTAATATCTTCCCAATGTTATTAAATTGCGTGGGTAAAACTTTCAAAACCTTATCTGGCGTTTCACCATGATACTTTTGCAGCATCGGTTTAGGATCAAATGTATCCATCTGTGAGGGTGCGCCATCCATATAAAGAAAAATAATATTTTTAGCTTTCGCTTTATGATGCAACCCTTCAGAGTTTTTACCTAGCTCTTTAATATTCTCACTTGCTTGCAAAGCATTAAACGCAACGGCCCCAAAACCGTTGGCGCAACCCAAAAGCATTTGCCTTCTATTTATTGCACGCTTTAAAAAATTATTACAATGCATCGAATTTCCCTTTAAACTTAAATTCTTGCTAAGGTATCCATACAAATTCTTTTAAATTTATTAATGAATGAGCTAATGACGACCACTGCCCAACCTCTGGAGCATCAGCAACCTTGCTTGATAAATATTCCAAACACGCTTGGTATTCAACCTCGGTTGGCAATCGATTTAAAGCCTGAGTAAACATTATGTTCAACCGGACTTTAGCATCTGATGAATCGGCGATCACTTTTTTTGCCCACCGTTCCGATTGTTGATGAATAAATGGGTCGTTCATCATAATCAATGCCTGCGAAGGAACATTGGAAAGACTTCTCTTTCCTACGGTAGAAAATGGAATCGGGGTATCAAAAGCCAACATAAATGAAGATAAAAAGTTCCTACGAACCGATAGATATAAACTTCTGCGCCCATCTCCATCTACAGGACCACTTGTAGGCCTGCCGCGACCTTCCTGAAAAGAAGACAGGCTAACATTGACTGAAGGGCCATACATTTTATCACTCAACCCGCCCGAGATAAAAAGGACAGAATCTCTGATTGCTTCTGCAGAAAGTCGCTTTGAATTGAAATGACTAAGGTAGAGGTTTTCAGGGTCAATTGTTTTTGCATTTTCTTCTTCACTCGAAGTAGTTTGATAAGCAGAGGACAAAACCATTTTTCGAATCATCTTCTTGACCGACCAACCTTCATCTATAAACTCAGTTGCGAGAAAGTCCAGCAATTCTGGGTGGGTAGGTTTTTCACCTAGCAATCCGAAATTGTCGACCGAAGCAACAATGCCCCTGCCAAAAATGTGATGCCATATTCGATTAACCATCACCCTGGGAAGAAAAGGATCTGTTTTTGGATCGGTCATCCAATCGGCAAGAAGTAATCTGCCACTGCCTGGAATATCACTAGGAACCTTGTTTCCTCCTAATGCTGCAAGAAAAGATCTTGGTGAAATCTCGCCGGGATTTTTATGACTGCCCCGTAGAAATACTTTTTCATCAATTGCAGAACCATCATGTAAGGCAAGTCCTAATTGGGATTCCCACTGTACTTCAGATCGCAGTTTTTTTTCGTTTTCTATAAGTTTCGCCAAAGATTCAGAAAAGTTTGATTTCGTAACAATCTTACTACTGCCCAAAATTAATCCCGAATTTATAAAACCATTTGCAAAACCAGCGACGAAAGTCTTGTTGAACTTGATATTCGTATTATCTAATTTCACTAATTCTGCTGCATTGTATAACTGTTTTTGTATTTCTTTGAAGAAGAGCGAATCATCAAGTGAAGGCAAAAGTTTATAATAGGACTCGTTAGTAGGTAATTCCGCGGGCCTATCTGCCCCATTTTTTAAAACTGCGGAAAGTACAAAACTTAAGTCATCCGTTGAAAATTCCAATCGGACTGGCAATCCCCTATATCGCCCAAGGTCAAAGCTTGTCCAAATCAATTCCTTAGAATCTACCGAGCGCACCAAATTAGTATGCAAAGGGCCAACCATCATCAGGTGATCCCCAACCGAGGCGAAGACTTTTGCTTTACCTTTAGAAAGGAAATGAACCCATCCATCTTCTAAAATGAAAGAAGGTGTTGCGATAATTTTCCCCGCCCTATTTCCCCCTAATGATCCTGGTTCCATTTCAGAATCTTTGGCATACTTTAAATCATTCCAAAATGGGTCAAGCGATGCTCCGTTATTAGCCGCTATTTCTAAATCAACCTTGTCACCAAGATAAGTTAGACGAAGGGAACCAACTTGAACGGGTATATGGCCGAAACTCAGATCGTCAGGCTTCCAATCTGATTTGGCACAATTAAGGTAATCCACCACAACTTTTCTGCCTTTCAACGCTTCCGACCAACTAGAATCGTTATTGACTGGATTTAAAACTGCAGTGCCAACTTTTCTTGCATCAAGGTCAAAAATCTTTTTCGCTAAAAAATGAGCAGAATGCTTGGGGTCAGCATTTGCTAACACCAAATATCCATAAAAATTCATCAGTTTATTTGCATCAACCTTTTCCGCAGTTGCAATCTTCTCCATTATTTTTTTATCTAAGTTTGCAATTGCAGGTGGGTTTATACCATTTGTCGAACCCCTATCTGTTTGTAAAATTGCATCGATTGCGATGTGACCCCAACCAGAACTTTCTTGGTCAACAATTTGAATTGTGGCTTTTTTCCCTTTCCATGGTTTCACATCCCAAGAAGCCAAGCTCATAGCGTTCAAACTTTTTCCCGTAGAGGATGCAACTACCTTGCCATCAATTTGCAAATTGATGCAAGTTTTTCCAGAATGACTTCCTCCTCCAACAAGAAATGAAATGAAATTTCGCTCAAGCAGAAAAGGATCGGAAGTAAGGGTTCCTGTTGGCTTATCCGAGCGGGAAACATTCTTACCTTTTTTATGGATGTAAGAATTTACTAAAAATTTCCCTTGATAAGAGCGGTCTTTTTGTTCAGGTGCAAGGTCTTCTATTGAAATAGGACTAGAACTAAATGCATCACCTTCACTTTTCCAACCTTTGAAACTTCCCGATTCGAAATCATCCAAGATGATATCGCTTTGAAAAGCATCCGCCTTAGTTGAAACGCTTTCTGATGCTGTTTTGTTGGCTAAAAACGCAGCTCTAGCATAAGCTGGAAATTCATCTGCAGCATTCTTAAAAGCTATACTTAATCCATTTTTAACCGACTCTTCAAACTCTTTCCTTGTTGCAGTTAATTTTTGATCAACTTTTTTATTCTTCTCCATACTTTGAAATCGAACCAACCTGTAGTGACTACTCTCCAAAAACCCAAACAACGAATAATAATCTTTTGTTGGGATCGGATCAAACTTATGATCGTGACAACGAGCACAGGCAATAGTAAGACCCATAAAAGTTTTTCCGATAACATCAATCCTATTATCGAACCTATCTCCTTGGTCCTGCCTGATATCTACGGGGGAATGAATTTCTTCACCAAGGTAGAGAAACCCTGTTCCCAAAATAGATTCATTCCAACCTTCGGTGGGGTGAACTCTTGGAATAGGAAGCAGATCGCCTGCTAAATGCTCTTTTACAAACTGGTTATAAGGCACATCAGAATTAAATGCCCGAATCACATAATCTCTGTACTGAAAAGCATTGGGAATATTGAAATCAAATTCATGACCTCGGGATTCCCCATAACGAACTAAATCGAGCCAATGCCGGGCCCATTTTTCACCAAACGCAGGGGAAACTAAAAGTTTATCCACTACTTTTGAAAAAGCTTCTGCGCTATTATCATCAAGAAAAGATTTCAGACCTGAGGAAGATGGAGGAAGACCCGTAAGGTCAAAATGAATCCGTCTTAAAATAACTTCTTTCGCTGCTTTTGGGTTTGGGACCAAACCTTTTTCCTTCATCTTTCCTAACAAGAAAGCATCAATTGGGGATTTAACCCAAGGATCAGATTTATCAAAATTAGGTTGGGACTTAAAAATGGGTTGCCAAGCCCATTGTTTTTTTCGCTCTTCGATATCAAAGACCTTATTTTTAACTGCAACGGTTTTTTCTTCAGGCCAATAAGCCCCATCCTTTACCCATTTTGTTAAGTCTGCAATTTGAACATCAGTCAATTTGCTTCGCGGAGGCATTTTAATTTCATCATTGTAACTTATCACCTTAACAATCATACTTGCTTCTGGTTTACCTGAAACAAACAATGGCCCGTTATCTCCGCCTTTTAAAGCACCTATTTTAGAGTCAAGAAGAAGTCCGCCACGCTGCTTTTTAGACTGACTGTGGCATTCATAACAATGGCTTACAAATAATGGACGAATTTTATTCTCAAAAAACTCAACTTCTTTTATGTCTGCTGCATTTAATTGCGGCATAACAACAAACATTTGAAAACAAATTACTATATAAAAAACATTAGATTTCATAACTTGCTCACGGATTTAGGTGCAAGGGATAATCATTACTATTATAATTCATTTTTCTAATTTAATCCAACTGCAATCAAGGAAGTTATTTCTGCAGCAAATCAATACAAATAACCGTTTTTCTACCCCGCACATAAAGTAACCCATGCGATAATATCGGCGCACTCCAACAGGGGTCATCCAGTAGCGGTACACCTTTAGACGCAACTTCTGCAACGGATACTTTTTCAAACTTCTCGGGGTTTACTTTGAGAAGATACAAAAGGCCATCTTCAGCCTGACAAATTAAATGCTTATCAACTTGAAGCAAGGAACAACGGGATAACCTTGGTTCCGACCACATAACTTTGCCCGTCTTAAATTCGATGCACCGTAATTCAGCATTCCCTTTATTCCTACCACTTGAGCCATACAAATAACCATCGCTATAAACTGGGGTATTCCAATGGCATTGCATTGCTTTGTCACGATCTTTCGCCTCATCAGACCAAATGCGATTAAATGCATCATTCTTAATTTCAAGCAAAGCAGATCCTAGTCCATAAGTTTCGGAAATAAACACCTTGTTTTCGACAACAACAGGACTAGATGCATTTACACTTTCAAGGATACGGGCACGCCAAGAAAAAAATGCATCTTGTTTTCCCGTAGTTGGGTCAAAAGCGGATAAACCGTTTCGTCCCAAATGAAATCCAATCCTGCGATTTTCAATAGTTGCTATAACAGGTGAGGAATAACTCGCAAGGTCATCCGAAAAACGATAGACTTCCTTACCTGTATATTTATTAAAAGCTACTAAGCCACTCTTATTACCCTTTATTTCAGTAAATTCAAGCTTATTGTTACTAGCAGGACTTCCACCAACCGGAACGATAAGAAGATCTTTTTCGATAACAGGGGTGCTGCCAACTCCAAAGAAGTTTTGAATAACGCCATAGGTTTCGGTGGTGTTAAGTTTCCACAGAACCTTGCCATCTTGTACTGAAAGACAATGCAATTGCCCATCGGGCCCTACGATGTAAACTCTTGCCCCATCGACAACAGGATAACTGCGAGGCCCGTTACTATAACCATAAAGATCTTGGTAAATCGAGTTGTAGGTAAAGGCCCAAAGTTCCTTGCCGGTCTCACTATTGCAACAGCGCAGTTTTGCAAGATTACGAGTTTGGTCAAAAAGGAAAGCACGGCCTCTACTAATGGCAGGCATTGCATACCCTTCAGCCATAGAAGAAGCCCAAAGGATTTTTAAGCCAGAATTAGGCCAAGGCTTGATGCCTTTTTCAAGAGAAGAACTATTAGCGTAAGGGCCGAGGAAAGATTCCCAATCGGACCCGAATTTTCGAGTGCCCAAGTCATCTGGTAACAATTCTTTCTGGTCATCTGCCCCACCTACCCCAGGGAGAAAACATACCGACCAACCCAAAAGTAGAACCGCAAAAAAACCTACAAAATTGAGCTTAATCATTGCTAGTTATCTCACCCTAATCTAAATTAGAATTATTTTGATTCAAGGTCTTCAACGCCATCAAAGTAATCATCCGGAGGTTTGCGTATCAATTCAATCGATTTTGCCATCAAACTTAAGGTGGGTGTATCGTAATTTCCTTGGCAATTAGCAATCAAGGGGTATAAATCACGGCAAGCTTGGCCAAAGTTTTTTATTTGATAGTGATTAAGTGCAGATTCGTAAACATCAGCATCACTTTTCCATTCAATAGAGGCAGACTCAGCGTGAAGCTGATAAATATCTACAGGCTGATTAATCCCAATAACTCTTACTTTTCGAAGCCACCTGGTTGCAAAACTATTGCCAACCAATTGTTTTGTAGAACCACTAATTAAAATAGGTACTCCCAAAACTTTGGTAGCACCTTCGATACGGCTTGCAAGATTGACCGTATGGCCTAAAGCGCCATACTGAAATTTGATTTTACTACCCGTGTTTCCACATAAAGCCATACCAGTATTTATGCCGATTCCAATTTTCACAGGAAGAGTAATTTTATTTTTCCATCTTTCTTGGATTGCGGGCATTTTGGCGTTCATAGCCAAAGCGGCTCTACAAGCCTTGATGGCGTGGTCGGGTTGGGGAGTTGGGGCATTCCACATCGCCATAATTCCATCACCCATATAACTGACTACAACCCCATCAAATGCCATAATACATTTTGTCAATTCTTCCATAACATCGGAAACAAAATTACAAGTATCGGTTGGGTTAAGTTGTTCCGAAATTCTAGAAAAAGCTCGAATGTCAGAAAAAAGAACAGAAATTTCGGTTTCATTACCATCAAGGAGTTTAGGGTTTTGCTGAAGTTCTCTGGCAAGGTCTGCAGAAAAGAATTGTTGAAACTGAACGCGCAAACGCCCCGCCTCTGCTTCCTGTTCTTGCCTTGCAAGGCCGGCGCCTACTGAACTTGCTATAAGCTGAACAACTTGAGCCTCGAGCGGATTAACACCAATATTAGAACCAGAATTAATGGCTGCCTTATTTCGTGTACCGTATATCGCCCCAATTATTATTTCTTTTTGACTAAATATTGGTGAAGCTATAACAGCCTGAATATCCATTACGCTTTCACTTTGGGACTGAAGTGCTGCACCACTTTGATAAAAAGTTTTTTTTTCTTTAACCATTTTCGAGAGGACACCCGTGCTAAATTCTCGGGAATCTATGTCTACATCTGGAAAACGAGCTTGCACCATCCACCTGCCATTTTTAATCATCATTACAAGACCACGGTCTAAGCCGATCAATTCGACTATTGCCTTAGCAGTATCATCAAAGAACTCTTGAGACCCTCCTGCAGATTTTTGAATGGCGATTAAAGTTTCAAACCATAAAGCAAGCTTTTCAGGACTAGGGGATTTACCCAAATCAAACAAACTTCCTGAAGATCCACTAGCATTAAGAGTGTGTGCTGCTTCAAAACCACTTTCTAAATCATCAACCTCTTCTTCGCCTTCTACCAAACCGTGCTCTACTCGAATGGAAGTTTCACCAATAAAAAAAGTAGCGGGTAATTGAATGACATTTGAACCCCCGATGGAAATAGGTTCACCTTCAGCAAGCCGAACAGAATTTCTTTGACTTAAATTCACAAGGAGGGCTGAAGAATCGTTAAGTTCTTCAACTTTCACATGATTTCCGGACACATAAGAATCATTAACGGTATATCTCGAGATATTATCTCGCTGGGGACCTCTACCAAACTCGAAAGGCCCAGAAGAATGTTCTATTTGAACCATTTCTCCACGATAAGTAATTATAAAACGAAGCATTATTTTGCTTTCAAAAAACAAACCTTTTCAAGGCATTAGATTGAACCAGAACACTAAGTAAAAGTAACAAAAAAGAAAGCCGGCGGAAAGTCTTTTCCCCCGGCTTTCTAATTTATAATTCAAACTTTTTTATTAGAAAGTTAATCCAACCTGTATCGTTAAGGCTTCAAGACTTAGGTCGCTAAATCGTTTTGAAACTTTCCCAAAACTTAATGACTGAAAATCGAGACTATCGACCATATTAAAGTAATTGTAAAGCTCGTAGCCAACCTTGAAATGCAAATGATCTTTGGTTACCACAGCACCAATACCAGTCTCTAGTACAGGAACAATTTCTTGGTATTTGTTCTGAATGTTGTAAAAGGTGGTTGCGCCATTACCATTAGTTTCTGTCAGGTTGTTGTTAAATGTACCACTAAGAAGTGCAACTTTTCCTCTGGCGTAAATACCAAAATGCTTGGTCAAGGCGTAGGTTCCTTCGCCAGCAGCCGTTATGCCTGCCCCTGTAAAATTCACAGGACTACTAACAAAGTCGTTAATTGCACCAAGGCTTCCCCCGTTATAAATTGCACTAAACTGCTGTTCAATCCAAGCAACCCGGCCACCGCCTGTCAATCTTAGGTTAAGATTTTCAGCAACCTTAAAACTACGGCCAAGGTCAAGGTCGATCACATTCATATCTAAATTTCCCATTGCCGAGGCACTTGAAACATCATCGAATGTGTTATTTGTAAGTGTTGCATAAAGTGAGCCCCCAGCCGGAGCTGTTAAACTTGAAGCAGCACTCGAATGCAAATAGAAATAGCTAACAGTTGCATCCCAACCATCTTCAAATTGGTAACCAAGGGCTACCCTAAAACCACTTTGCGTTTTCCAGTCAAGTGAATTCAATTCACCATTGACAACACCAACCCTATCATTGGAAGTAATTGCAAAATCGAAAGCATCGCGCCTAGGTTTAATCAAAAGGTATTCGCCATTAATAAAAAGACCTTCCGCCCGATAGCTTTTACCGTGGCTTTCTGATTCATTAAATTCTTTTGAAGTATCTTTAGATTCCATAATTTCAAATTTAGCCGCATTCTCCGGAGTAGATTCTTTAACTTCGGATTCTTTTTTAATTGAAAACGGCTTAGCGATACTATCTTTCAAAACATTATTCTTATCGCCTGGTATTATTGAGACCGGAGGCAAAATGGGCAGGGGTGCCTGATCGACCTCTGAAGCCGATTTATTATTCAAAAGATCTGGGGGTACTGGCAAAACAAATGGTTTATCGCTTATATTTTCTACTTTTTTGGATTTTACTTCGCTTGGTGGTGCTGGCAATTCCAATGGTTCAACCTCAGCAAAACTTGCGATAGCTGTTCCAAGAAAAGAACCAATAGCTAAGCCTACTTTCATCTTCTTGCTATACAAATTAAACATAAATCCCTCTCATTTAAATGTGAAAATCAAAAGTTAATTCCTTCTTGTATCCCACATAAAAATCAAAATTCAAATTAACTAAGGTTGCAATAAACATAATAAAAACCCTGTCAATAGCATTTATAAAGAGCGGTGGTGTATTTTTTAAAAAATACTCTAAAATAAGCTCACAGCTCTATTAAGTTTACTTTCATTAACAAATTACCATTAGCTAGGATTGATTTCATGGTGCCTTTTAAAACAAAAATAATTGCAACACTTGGCCCAGCAAGTTCCAACGAAACTATGATTCGAAATCTGATTTTAGCGGGGGCCAAGATATTTCGTTTAAATTTTTCACACGGCAACCACGAAACTCACTGCAAAAACATTGCATTAATCAGAACGATTTCAGCAGATTTAAAAATAGAATCCACCATTCTTGCAGATTTGTGTGGCCCAAAAATTCGCGTTGGTTCCTTTATCAATAACCAAATCCTTTTAAATAAAGGCGAACTCGTAACAATTACTACTAAACCCTGCTTGGGTGACAGCAACATCATTCACTCCCAATATCCCCAACTTGCCCAAGAAGTTGTGGAAAATACTCGCATTCTTCTTGATGATGGATTGCTCGAACTTAAAGTAATCGCCAAAACAGAAAGTGATGTCAAAGCAGAGGTGATCCGAGGAGGAATTCTTAAAAACAACAAAGGAATGAACCTACCTGGATTATCTCTTTCCGTACCTGCTTTGACAGAAAAAGATAAAATAGATGTCAATTTTATTCTTGGCCTCGAAATTGACTATATTGCACTTTCATTTGTTCGCAACGCAACCGATGTTACCTTGCTAAAAGACTATATGAAAACACGAGATAAAAGCCTTCCTGTCATTGCAAAGATTGAAAAACCACAAGCAATTGCTGACATTGATGATATCCTTGATGTTTCTGATGGAATTATGGTTGCGAGGGGTGATTTAGGTGTTGAAATGGATCCAGAAAAAGTGCCAATTCTGCAAAAAAATTTGGTACAAAAAGCTCGAACTGTTTTTAAGCCAGTTATTGTCGCAACTCAAATACTTGAATCAATGACATCGAACCAACGACCAACTCGCGCTGAAGTTTCAGATGTTTCTAATGCTGTTTTTGAAGGCGCGGACGCCCTTATGCTATCAGCAGAAACTGCTGCTGGTTTATATCCCATTGAATCGGTTCAAATGATGCGAAAAGTTTCTTGTGAAGTCGAAGCTTGGCAATTTCAATCCTTCCATTCCGACTTCAATCTTCCACCCATCAATTTTAAATCTAGTGATCCGCTAAGGCAATCCATAGCTCGGGCCATTGCAAACATTTCTAAAGACATCAAAGTTTGCGCTGTTATAGTAAGAAGTAAAGGTGGAAAATCTGCATCAGTAGTTTCTTCAACACGATTGGCTCCCCCTATACTTGCTTTATCAACCGAGCTTGATGTGGTACGAAAAATGAACCTACTTTGGGGCGTTACATCGGTCCTCGTAAGCCAAAATGATTTCGATGATCCGAAATCTAGCGCTCGAAAAGCCGCTGCTGATTTAAATCTGCTTATACCAGGTCAATATATGCTACTCTTATCTGGGTTTGGTAAATCTGAACCGATTATTACCATACTTCCGGCATAAAGGCTTTTTACCTTATGAGTAATGACCTACCTTGTTTAGCTCCACGAAATATTCAAGCCCACAAAGGAACATTTGGAACTACCTTGATTATTGCGGGTAGTAAAGGAATGTCGGGTGCAGCAATTTTATCGGGCATCGCAGCCTTAAAAAGTGGATCGGGCCTTGTTCGAATTGCTTGCCCCGCCTCCATTCAAACTGAAGTCGCTCTAGGAAATCCCTGTTACACGACACTTGCTCTTTCCGAAGACAAGGAAGGAAAATTTAACCACAAAGCAATAAACGAAATTGCAACGCATCTTAAAAATGTTGATGCAGTGGTTTTGGGGCCAGGGGTTGTTGCCAGCAAAGCTTGTGAACAACTTATCTTGCACCTACTGGACCTCGAAATTCCAGTTTTACTTGATGCCGACGCTTTAAACAGCTTATCAATCTATGGGATTCCCTCAACATTCAAAAATAAAAGAGTGGTCATCACACCGCATCCAGGCGAATTCGCAAGGCTCACCCGATTAAGCATTTCAGACATTCAATCAAATAGAGTTATCCACGCACAAACTTTTTCGCAAAAATATTCCTTTACCGTTATTCTTAAAGGTTTTGGTACTATCGTGACCGATGGTACAACAGTTTACACCAATTCAACTGGTAATCCGGGGATGGCAACTGGAGGCAGTGGTGATGTGCTTTCGGGAATCATCGGCGCATTACTTGCCCAAGGTTTGACTGTATTTGATGCAGCAAAACTTGGGGTTTATCTTCACGGACTTGCAGGGGATTTCGCTAAAGCAAAATTGGGCGAGCACAGCCTTACTGCGCTAGATATTCTAACTTTTATCCCCGACGCATTTCTTGCCCATCTTGACGCCTGCGGTAATAAAGCCTCACCCAATTTAAAAAGTTAAACAAAAGGAACTAAGGTTCAATCAACTTTATTAGCTTTTTTTAACATCTTTGAAAAAGCATAAATTGCTTCTTCTTGGCTTGGTGTTTCGATCGACCCAGGCCGAAGTGTTCGGATTTTAGTAATTGCTTTTTTTGCATCTAAACCCTTTGCAACAAAATACGAGGCCAACACCACTCCGGTCCTTCCCATACCAGCAGCACAATGTACCGCAACTTTCATACTCGAAAGGTGTGCTTTCAATATCGATTTTACTATCCGATCCAGTTGTTCTAGAGATGGGGGCTGCATATCTTCGACAGGCTCGTGGATAGCCAATAATCCTGCGGAATCTACCCAGAAACGGGGTAATTTTTCTTCGGTAAGGGTGATCAGAAGATCTACCCCTTCTTTCCTCAGCCATTCCAATTCTTCTTGCGAACAAGGCCGTGCCAAGCCTGCAAGTGCAACTTCATCAACCCAAGAAAACCCGTATGGTTCGATCATCATTTCATCCTAATACATAGCGTGTTGGCCAAACTTTTGCCGGTACTGGTTTAACGACTCCCAAACTTTATCATCCTGCTTGAGAAAAGAAACCACCGAAGCTGTTGAGGCTCCAAGTGCATCAGCAACTTCACTAACCCGTGCTTGACACAACTCAATCATATCTAACAAAACAGCAACTGCGGGCAAAAAAGAAGGATTTTTACTGCCAACACTTAGTCTACCTTGTTTATCTAAAGCAGGCAATATTTCCGGGTGCTTCGAGAGCCAACCTTCTTCCACCATAATCTGCAAAGGCAACCTTAACTTCAGATAAAAAGCTTTCCTTAATCGCCTCAGGGCCTTGGCTTTGTTTTCATACTGAGAACGGCTTTCTTCCGCAATCACAATCAACTGGCTAGGCAAATGCCTAATCCGAACAGCAGAACTTGTTTTGTTCCGTTTCTGACCACCTGGCCCACTTGCACGATAAGTATCCACTTCACATTGGCGAAGTAATAAATCGTCGGAAAGTACAACCCAATCATTACGCATATTAAAAAACAGGGGGCCCATAATTTGTGGACCCCCCTGCCTGTTGGAACAAAGAAACTTATCCGAAATCTAAGACTAAACTTCCAGTTTCCAAGGCTTTCGCATCGGATTACTGAGCATTGCATTAGCCTCTGCATTATCAAACTTATATTCCTTAGGATCCCACTTTAGGCTCTTGCCAGTTCTTAGAGCAATAGCCCCAATTTGGCAAACAATCACAGAGCCACCACCAATCGATGCATTACAAATTGGCTTTTTGCCATTCTTCCTGCATTCAAAGAAGTTACCCATATGATCGTTGGAAACTTCAAGTCTGGTGGCATCAGACTTCAACGGTTCTTCAAGCAATTTAGGGTCGCTTGCAGTGATCTTACCGCGGTTGACAAAAATCCATTGCTTGTTTTCACCTACGAACAGAATACCGTTGCCATCTTTATCACCGATAGTATCAGGCAAAGTATTATCTGAAACCAAAAGCTTAGCGCCGTTGGCATAGGTATAAGTAACTTTGAAATTAGGATGACAATTATAGCCGTTGTTACCCTTATAAGGTTCCGCACCTTTGGCCTCAACTGCGATAGGTCCGCTGCCATCCATACCAAGCCCCCATTGAGCGATATCGATATGGTGAGCACCCCAGTCGGTCATTTTGCCACCAGAGTAATTGTAGAACCAACGGAACTCATAATGACAGTTGGTGAAATCAACCTTTTTAGAAACGCCCTTGGCATTTTTCTTTTCACCACGATCTTCATAAAGATAATCAACCATAGGGGTAGGGCCAAGCCACATATCCCAATCCAAAGTTTTTGGTGGTTCAGATTTGGCAATCGCACCACTGGCAGGATTTCCACCAATACGACATTCAACCTGCTGAATTTTACCTATCCGCCCATTGCGAACTAATTCACAAGCTAGACGAAACTGCTTAGCAGACCTTTGCTGGCTACCGGTTTGGAAAGTACGGCCAGATTTCTCAGCAGCTTTCATCACTGCAAGAGCTTCTTCAACTGTCAAAGTCAAAGGCTTTTCGCAATAAACATCTTTACCTTTTTTAAGGGCTTCAAGTGCAACCAAGGCGTGCCAGTGATCTGGAGTGGCAATCGTTACAGCTTCGATATCCTTCCTATCAAGAAGTTCACGAAAATCTTTAAAACCTTTAACATCGGCGGAGCCATCTTTCTTCATCATTGCAACCGCATTGGCAAGATGATCGGATTCAACATCACACGCTGCGACATAAGTTGCTTTATTTCTGCGAGCATCACCGTAAATAGCCCGGCCCCTGCTTTGAGGACTGCCGATACCTATGGCACCCATAACAGGACCATTAGGAGCAGCTTGTTTTTTAGCTTCTTGTGCTGCAACAATTTCTTTGCAGAACCAAAGTGGTAATCCTGTGGCAGCAAGTGCCGCAACTGAATTTTGTACGAACCCGCGTCTTGACATAGAATCAAAAATCATAAAACGCTCCTACAGTTACATAAGAAGAATATTTACACACCTTTTATAAGTATAAACAGTTTTAGTGTCGGATGTAAAAGGAATTGGTCTACCCAATTAATTTTTTTCGTGGTATTGCCCTTACGCAAGGAAAATTCGTTGGCTGGTAATTTGGAGAATATTTATGAATTGGACCACTAAAATAGGCTGTTTAATACTGGCATCCTTTGTCACAACCTCCTCAATTCTGGGGCAATCTGGCTTACAAAAAAAATTCCCCCCAACCGTTGCTAGCATTAATGGCGAGCAAATCAGTGGCGTTGAGCTTGAAAGCATTATTAAGCAGATGGGCCCTAGCCCAGTCCAAGTACCCGAAAACACAAGAAAACAAATGGTTCGCGATGCACTTGCTATGCTTATCGATGATTTGCTGATGCAGCAATTCATTAGGCAAAATACCATAGCTATTCCAGAACTAGCGGTAGATCAGAAAATGAGCGAACTTGCCTCCGACTTAAAAAAACAAGGCAAAACCATTGAATCACTGTGCAAGGAAACCCAACAAACCGAAGCACAACTCAAACGAACAATGCGCTTACGGTTACAGTGGGGGAACTATGCTGCTGCAAAAATCAAAGATGAAAATATTTATAATTACTATGTTGCCAACAAAGATTTCTTTGATGGCACTGTGGTAGGAGTTTCGTTAATAATTATGCGGCTACCCCCTAACATAAGCCCAACGGAAGCGGCCAAGAACAAAGCCAAAATGCAAGAGGTAAAGAATCAGATTGTTATGGGGAAAATAGATTTTGCCAACGCAGCCAAAACTTATTCTCAAGATGCATCCGCTTCGCAAGGAGGCAACTTAGGGTTAGTTCCAAGAAAATATGCATTGGAAGAACCCCTTGCAATTGCAGCATTTAAGATGATGCCCGGTCAAGTGAGTGAAGTTCTGGAGACCGAAACGGGTATTCACCTAATACGAGTGAATGAGAGGAAAGAGGGAAAAGTATCGGAATTTGGCAAAATCAAGGACGATGTAAGAGATTTTTGCAGCGAGGAATTCTTCCAAGATACGCTTGCGAGACTAAGAAAAATCGGCCGTATCGAAGTCTTCATCCCTTAAATTCATTTTTTAGTTCAATAAACTCAGAAAAATCTTAAATTTACTTTACGATTTAGCTATCAGAATGAATCTTGGTTTTTTTGTGTTTTAAACCATATCCTCTTTTATTTCTTTAGCCATTTCGTCTAAAATCAGTTCTGATAAGGTTGCTGTTAAACCTCCTAACTGAATTGCAGATATGATACTGATGTTATCACTATTTAAAGAATTCACAAAAAGTCTTGTATTAGTAGTAATGCTGAGTTGTTGGTTTTCATCAACAGTATATTCGTCGGAAGATATAACCTCGGATCGCGAGTTGGTAAAAAACGCAGGCTTTGACCCACCAAATACAGCATCTCTGACGCCGTTTTTCAGAATCCGTTCTTCACCAATACCATCTAGAGAATCTGTTGATAAAGCAATTGCTTTATTATTAGGAAGTTCAGCCACCCAAGGAATCGCAGCGAAAAGAGATTTAATATGCTGGGGTGATTTTGCCGTTCCCTCATTAAGAACAATGATTGCAAACACAGTAAAACCGGGTGCAGAAAACATAATCAAAGAATGCATCAACTTAATTGAGGGAAAGAATGCAGATGCGTTTACAACTGCGGCTCTAAGAATTCTTGCCTTTGAAGCGAAACCAGAATCTGTAGAAGTCCTGTTTGATTTTCTGCCCTTTGCAGAGGAAGAAACTTTACGAAATGAAGTAGAATCTGCATTAAAAATATTGTTTACAACTTCATTAGAAACAGGTTTGATATTCGAAAAAAAAACCAGCGATAAAAATTTATACAAGAGAGCGGTCTCCGCAGAAATCTTGACAAAAAATGGCAACCCCTCCCAAATCGCCTTGGCAAAAAAACTCCTTAACGACCCTTCCTCTCTCGTTCGCACCAGACTCGTTTTAGCTCTTCTTGAACAAAACGACCGTTCTGCAATTCCTATTGCTCTTAATCTTCTCGCCTCCGAATCCAAAGAGTTATCATCTACAATCGAAGCTTCTCTTGTAAGCCTTGCAGGCGAATGGGCTATTCAAGGTGCGAAAAATGACGATGTCCTTTCTAAGAAAATCAACCAAGCAGCTTGGAACGGGTGGTGGAAATCAATCAACGAACAAGATTTACTAGAACCATTCAAAAATCTTTCTCTTGCAACAACTACGATTCTTGACCTCGATAAAGCAAGTAAATCAAACAACACTGAATTCTTAAAAACTCAGATCAACAACACTACTTCCAAAGATAACCTTGCTTTGCAGAATTTCTTTTTAAACCGAGCAAGCTTTGATAATAATTTCACAAAGGTTTTGGCATCCGAAAACAACAACTTAAAATCACAATTGCAAAACAAACAGATTACCCCTGCACTTATCCTTATAATTTCATTGGTTAAGCCTCCTCATACCCTAGAAACTATTATTAATTATATTCCTTCGTGTTCAAACGAAACACTTCACGAATCGCTTATAGAATGTGTGAGGTCATTTTTTATAGAAGGAAGCGATCTGCCTAAACCTTTGGTTGAGGCGTCAAAAAGTCTAGTCGAAGAAATCCGTGGATTTGCAGGAAAGGCCTTGGCAAGTTCCCCAAATCAAGAAGCCAAAAAGATTTGTAACAATCTTCTTTTAGACCCTTCCACTCGCGTGCGTTTTGAAGTGGCAACCGCTATGGTAAAAAACAAACAGAAGGTTGCCCTACCTGTATTAATTGAATTGCTTGGCCAAGTTTCAGAAGAAAAAGTTGAAGTCTTGGATCATTTCTTACGCACCATTGCAAAAGATAAATCTCCCGAGGTGACACCCGACCAAAAAAAGAACATTAAACTTTTAGTTGATGCCTGGAACAATTGGCTTAAAAAAGAAGGCACTCAACTCGTACTTGAACCTTATTTCAAAGGCACTCAAACTCCAAGAAACTTTCTTCTTGTTGAAGCATTTAGTCAGGAAAAAAAATCTGGTAGAGTTTTCCTTATGACACCCCAAGCCAAAATTCTTTGGGAAATCGCCAACCTCTCTAATCCAATCGATGCTAGCCTACTTATCAATGGCAGAGTTCTCGTTACGGAACAAGGGGCTAACCGCATTACTGAAAGAGATGCCAAAGGAAACATATCCTGGGAAAAATCGGTCGCAAATCCTTTTCATTCCCAACGGTTGGCAAATGGTAACACCTTTATTGCTTCCAGAAATAAATTACTCGAAGTAAGCAAAAATGGCTCAGAAGTTTTCGGTTTCTCTTATGTTCAGGAAACTATACTTGCTGCCTGCAAAACCCGAAACAATGAATATGCCCTCTTGACCTATAGCGGAACTTTTCTAAAAATCGACCCTAAAGGAAATGAGATTTTTCGTTCTAGGATTCCTTTCCCTACTAATTTTGGAATCAATGGTGCGACCATAACAGCAAATGATCGTGTCCTTGTCAGCATCCCCACGCTTAACAAAATTCTAGAATTTGATTTTAATGGCCAATCGACTTGGGAAGTCGCAGTTACAATGCCGGGCGTTCCAACAAAACTTGCCAATGGAAATGTTGTCACACCTTCGCAAAATGGTTCCAAGGTCATTGAAGTTCGGATGGATGGTAAAATCGCTTGGGAAAGTCAACCTAGTCCTTTTCGCATCAATAAAGCAGGCAAATACTAATGAAAAATTCTTTCTTATTAAAACAAATTTCAACCACTACAAAGCTTTCTTTTTACTTAGCGCTTATGTTTCTTGTTGCTCTAAGTTCGATAAAATTACTAAACGCCTCTGCTGATGAAACCTTGCTTGAATCTGATAAGATTTTTTTATCTAAAGCTGGTTTTTCGCTCTTGCCAAACGACCTGCTTAATTGGCTCACTCGAAAATCAAAAACCAACTTTTCAGGAACAGATATTACCAAAGCTATTTCAGATCTTTCGTCGACTTCGAAAGAAACTCAAACCCAAGGTATTATGGCGATCACCTCGATGGGGCCAATAGGTAGGCCAGCTCTACGCAATTTAGAAAACAGCTCTGAAGGGGTCGTTAAAGAATTGGCGAAAAGTTGCCTTGAGACAATGGGGCCTCTTTCAAGCAGGACCGATACCGCCGTTATTCGCACCCTAGCTTCTTTCTCTCCCGATTTAGCAATGCAAGGAATCCTCGATATTTTTCCGATTCTAGATGAAGAACTTACTCTCGATTATGCAAGAAAAGCACTATTTGAATTAACTTGGAGCAAGGGAACCCCAAACAAATTAATAATAGATTGCTTGTCGGCACCCTCAAAAAAGCAAAGATTACTTGCCTGGGAAATGCTTCTCCCCGCGCAAAAGCTTCTTCCTAAAGGACTACTGCAACAGCATATTAAGGATGAATCACCCGAGGTCCGGTTTTTAATCGCCGGAACACTCGTGAGGAATCTCGATGCATTGGGTTTTGAAAATCTGATTGAATTACTGCCTCTTCTTTCTGAAAATCAGGCACAAGAAGCTGAAGATATTCTGATGGATCTTGCAGGAGATCTTGCCCCACCGGAATTAATCAAAACCCGGGGGATCGCATCAAAGAACAAGGAAATCTGGTTCAAATGGTGGAAGTCGCTCAATGCGGAAAATCTACTTTTAGAATTCACTCAAAAAACCCCAAGCGCATCAGATCAGATTAAAATCAAAGATTTAATACGAGAGCTAGGCGATGATAATTTTGAAATAAGAGAAAAAGCTTCCCAGAAAATTAAAACTCTAGGCGACCTTGTTGTGCCCGCACTCCGGTCTATGAGCAATTCCCCCGATGCTGAAATAAAAGGTCGGGCCAAGATCTTACTGGAAGAAATGGGAGAAACTAAAGCCAAGCCAGTTTCATCCTCTCTTGTAAAATTACTCGTTCTCAAAAAAACTAAGGGCCTACTAGCAGCGTTACTTGCTTACTTTCCCGTGGCGGAATCCGATGAACAGTTTAACGATTTTCTTGAATCTGCAATTTTATACTCTGGCCAACTATCTGCACCAGATCCTATTATCTTAACATCACTCGACCATACCAACCTTCGTATAAAACTTGCAGCAGGGATGCTTCTCTTACCCTTTAACGACACGAACTCACGCGCCAACCTTCAAGCGCTTTTAAATGATAAAAACCCGTGGATTAAAAATCGCATAGCGCTTGCCTTAGTGCTAAGAGCAGATAAAAGTGCGATGCTCGAATTGATCCAATCCCTAGCAGATTTAACCCCCGACCAAGCCTCTGAATCCGACACATTCCTTTCGGAACTTGCGGGATTAAACCTTCCCGCAGACCTTCCTTCTGGCTCAACAGATCGCAAGAAAACTAAAGATGCCTGGCTGGCGTGGTGGAACAAAAATGCGGAAACAACCTCTCTTACCAAAGCCCTCCTTGGCAACCTTCAACCGATTTCTAACGGTAATATCATCATCTCTAGCCTTGCCAACAACCAAGTTCTTGAAATAGATCGTAATGGCAAAGTGCGCTGGTCGATCACCGGGCTTTCTGGCCCTATGGATGCTCAGGCTCTGGCCAATGGCAGAATTCTTATAACCGAACACCACAATTTAAAAGTAACCGAGCGAAATACAAAAGGGGAAATCCTTTGGACTAAATCCGTTAATTCCAACCCTTTGAGTGCTACCAGGCTTCGCAGCGGGCTTACTTCAATCACCTGCCGCAATCAAATTTTGGAAGTCGACCGATCTGGCAAAGAAATTCTTAATTTACCTAGGCCTCAAAGCGATATTATGAGTGCTGAAAGGCTTCGAGATGGTTCTTATCTCATTGCCACAAATCAAATGACTTTAATAAAAGTTGATCGTATGGGCAAAGAATCGAATATCATCCGACTTCCCTTGGGCGTTGCGAGCCACGCAAACGATATTCTTCCCGATGGCACAACGATTATGCCTTTAACTTGGCACAACAAATTGCAGGAAATCGATGCCACTGGAAAAGTGGTTTTAGATGTGGTTGCAAATCAGCCGACCGCTGCTATCAAATTGCCCAACAAAAATATCTTGTTTTCTACTCAAGCTGTTCCGCCTAAACTTATAGAGATAGATCGTTCAGGAAAACAGGTGTCGGAGAAACAAGCGATGCACCCCGTGTTCAGGATTCGAACCAGATAGTCCATCAAAGCCAGGAGGCGTTCCCAATGCCAATCAAACAAATAGCGGCATTTATTCTCGCGATGGTATTACCCTTTGCCTTAGATACTTCAACCGAAGATGAAAAAACGCTGGCGGATGCTGGATTAAAATCTGATGGGCCATCACTTTTGCAACTCTTAGCACGCAGGTCTGAAGATAAGCCAGATCCGGATAATATTAAGTCTCTCATAAAAAAACTGGGTGATGACAATTTCGAAATCAGGGAACAAGCTTCTGCAAGCCTTGGGGCTATTGGCATAACTGCAATAGCAGAATTAAAAACGGCTGTTACTAGTCCAGACATTGAAGTTTCTCGTAGGGCGAAAGATTGCATTCAAAAAATAGAAGATGGGTCTAGAAAGTTTGTCATCGCTTCCGTCATTCGCCTTTTGGGCAAGAAAAATCCTGAAGGCACTTTACAAGCCCTTATTAATTATGCCCCTTTTTCTGAGATTGACCAAACGAATGAAGATCTTATTCAATCACTTGCCCTTTCTGGGTCAAATAATGGAACACCAGACAAACTTATTCTTTCTGGAATACAGGATAAAAACTCCCAACTTAAAATTGCCTGCGCCTCTGCCTTAGCGATCATAAACCCAAACACTTTCGCCAAAGAAGCCCTACCACTTCTCAAGGCAGAGGATGCTAGGGTACGATATAAAATAGCAATTGCATTTGCAAAATTAGGCGACAAAAAGGCACTCGAACCCTTGATTAACACCATTAGCAAAGTAAGTGCTTGGGAATCTTCCTTGACTGATCATATGCTTAGAAAATTATTCACTGTAAACTGCCCACCCAATAACCTAACCCAAGTTGAACTCGAAAAAGCTTGGCTCAAACTCCTTTCTGAAACTTCAAATGTCTCTCCACAACTTCTTGCAAATTCAGCAAAAAATCTCGGCAGAACTCTGGTCGTTCTACTTGATGCGGGAAAAGTTATTATGCTCGACTCCAGTAATAGCATTTTATGGAAGGTTGAAAACCTACAATTCCCACTTGATGCTCAGATTCTTCCAGACGATAAAGTTCTTATTGCAGAACATCAGGGGAATAAAGTCACCGAGCGCAATAGTAAGGGCGATATTCTTTGGGAAAAGAAAGTTGAAGGGCCCTTGGTCGCTTCGAGATTAAAAGATGGCAATACCTTCATTGCAAGCAAAGCTAACATCATTATTGTCGACCCCAAAGGCAAAGAAATTTCAGAATTCACCCCCCCGAATTCTGAACCTATTATGAAAGCAAACCTTGCAGATAATGGCGATTTATACTTGGTTCTTAGTACCCCTCAAGGTAACGCTAAGTTTGTCACCTTTGATAAAAACAAAAAGCAAATCGCATCTTACGACATTGATGTTAGAACCTCTGGGGGCAAAGTTGATGTCCTTCCCAACGGTAATGCACTTATCACCGAGGTGTATGGCAATCGAGTCATTGAATACAATCCCACGGGCAAAGAAGTCTGGCAGTTTGAATGTGAACAACCGGTTGCAGCGGTTCGACTTCCCAATGGTAACACCTTAATAACCTCGATGACTCAAATGAGGGCCTTGGAGATAGACTCTAAAGGCAAAGAACTTTGGGCTTACAAATCTAACACCAGGGTTACCCGAGTCTTCAGGCCGTGACCAATTTTCATCTACCTTTGCTGCTTTTGATTTTCTCTTGTGGGTTAATTTTTGCTGGTTGGCCTGAGAATGAGATTTCATATTTAGATGATGCATTAATAAAAAGTTCTGGCATAACGAATACGACAAAGGAACTTAGTGGATGGCTTGGAACTCGAATACCTGACAAAAAAAATGAGCACCTTGCATCTAAGTGGATTGCAGATTTAGGCAATGAGATTTTTGAAGTAAGAGAACAAGCAACCCGCGAGTTATTAAAGCTGGATAAAACAGCAGTATTTGAGTTGAAAAAAGCTTTAAATAGTAAAGATATTGAAGTTGCAAGTAGGGCAAAAATTTGCCTAGATAAAATCTCCCCCAATGATTCCTTGGCTCTCAAAACTGCAATCATTCGCAAGTTAGCAACTCGGGATCCAGAGGTCTTACTCAATTATTTGAATATTATTGCGGCCTCGGATGAACTTGATCTACCTACCTCTGAAGCCTTGTTAGATGCTTTTACAATTGCGATCAAAACAAACGCAAATCTTTTTGCACGCCTAGAGTCCTTTGCAAAATCTAAAAACCCTAAAACTAGAATTCTTATCGCTTGGATTCTTTCTCGGACTAATCCAAACTGTGATACTTTTAAAACTTTGCTGAATAATGATTTACCCATTATTAAAGCCAATGCAGCTTTGGCTCTTTTACAACAAAGGGAGAAAAGTGCGTTACGAATATTAGCTGGTGTATTACCAGAACTAAAAACCAACCAAGTACTTTTGTTAGCCGGGTTGCTCCAAGAAATTTTGCAAGATCAAAACATTGAGGCAGAATTAGGAAAAGCAAAACCTAATGCTACGCAATTACGAAAATTATTTCATTCCGCTATTGATTTAAAAGAAAAGAATCTGAAGCTAGAAGATTATTCAGACCTAGAGCTCCAACCTACTCGTATACTTGTTTCTATATCAGAAGCAAATTTAGCCGGAAAAATTTGCGCTCTCAACCCAGATGGCACTGCTTCTACCCTCTTCTCCACGCCTCATTATGTTACTCAGGCCTGTGCAATCAACCAGACCACTTTACTTCTAATTGAACGCAGTTCAGGGCAAGCCTTAGTTAATAATATTGGAGAAGTTTACGAAAGACGCAACCCCCTAATATCGGCTTGCGCTTTAAATTTTGACCCCTTGGGAAACAAATTTATTCTGAACAGGCAAAGCCTTATGGTGTTTGATTACCAAAACAAAGAGATGCAAAACATTGTTTTAAAAGATTGCGTTGCAGGTGCAAGACTAAATAATGGCGATTACGCAGTTGCACTTAAAGATTGCAAAATGATTATATTAAATGGAAATAACCTGAATCAGCAGAAAGGAGAGTTTTCATTTGCACCCAATGATAATTCCCGACCTAGCCTTGGTTTTCAGATTGAATCAACCAAAAAAGGAACAATTCTTACCCCAGAACCCAGAGGAAATTCCATTAATGAATATGATGTAACGGGAAAAGTAGTGCGCAACCTCTCAACAAGCACAATTGAAGGTAATCCAACAATATATGGGCTTACTTTTACTATGAATTCATACGGAAATTTAATTTTAGGTACCAGATTGACTCAAACTGTTTTCGAATTGAATCCCAAGGGGCAAGAGCTTAAAAAATGGGAACTTTCAGGCAAAATACAGCGTATTTTCAAGCAACCCGTGCGGATTTTTTGGGATGACTAACGAATTTAAAGCCTCGGGGTCTTGATTTATTCCCCGAAAATACCATACTTAAATTAGCTTCGCTGGAGTGGTGGAATTGGCAGACACACCATCTTGAGGGGGTGGCGCCCGTGAGGGCATGTGGGTTCAAGTCCCACCTTCAGCACTGCATTTTAGTAAGCCTGTTTTAAACCCTCGCTTTTC
>JBDNHI010000157.1:0-9405 GCA_041694635.1 Gemmataceae bacterium
CCCCGGCGTTCTTGTCCTTGGCGAACAGCCAGACCTTATCGCGATCCGCATCCTCGATCACCGCAACAATCGGGCGCTTCGCATCGCCCCATAGCTCCTTCATGATGCGCGACTTGTCTCCCTCCTTGCGCGGCGGAGCGTAATACAGCTTGCCGGATTGTGTGACGAAGTAATAGTCGTTCTTGCGCAAGAAGAAATAAAAGTCTTCGGCAAACAGAGAGGGGATTTTTTCGTAGTTGTCGGCGTCCTCCAACAGCCCCTCGGACTGCGAGTTGCGGTTGTCGAGAAGCATCTGAGCGCGTCGCCGAACTTCCACGGGCGGCTTGGATGCCAAGAGTTTCGTCAAGGCCGGCTCAGCCAAGTCGCCGAGTTTTTCCAATTCTTCGGAGGCTTTGGCCCGCTTTTGGAAGTCGTTGTTATCCAGATCGGCGATCCATTGTCCGATCTTTTCGAATCGCGCTGAAGGCTTCGTTTTCCAGACTTTGGCTTTTTCTTCCCAAACGAATTGGCTGTCCCAGACTTCAAGTTGCCTAGTTGTCTTGGGCAATATGTACGATTTGACACTGGTTTCCGATATGGGCGCACTTCCAAATCCCAACACATCCATCGGATAACCGCACAGCGACCAGTTTATCCCACACTGATTTTCTGCGATTTTTTCGTACTTGTCCCAAAGTGACATCGTAAACATTTGGTACGGATTTGAATCGGGATACTTTTCATAAAAAGCTTTCCAATTCTTTGAATTGAACAACTCCAGCTCGGCCAAATTCCATCGGTATGGCTCAATATGACGAGTTGATATCCAAATGCTATCGTACGCGATGTGATGGCGAAAATTAATTCCGAGGTCTCCCCAAACAACATGGGCCTGATAAACCTTCGTGCGCACCTTCGGAGGATTGTCGATTGCGATCGCATCCAGTCCGGAGTCATCACCTTTTTTTCCAAAAAAGCCATACAATGTTTTTTTGTGAATCGTGCCATGCGCCGGCAAGCTTACATAGGAGTATCGGGCGTGTAGCGCCTCTTGGGTTGCAAAATAAAAGAAGCAAATCAAGAGCGTTTCCATCGTAATCAACCCCCCGGACTAAAAATAGAGAGAGCTTATAGTTGCTTCAAGAAAAAAAGTTTGTTTATATCGCCGGGCGCTGTTGGTGCACCGGCGATCGCAGCTGCAAAAAAGGCCGCCAACTCATCTTCGGTAATGCCGGGCGTCCGCGGATCCTCAACAAGAGACTCATCAAGGAGAAGAGGGCAGGCATACACGAAAGCAGCAAGTTTTATGCGTTCCATGGGTCACCCTCCGTTCGTATTCTTAACGCGTTATCCTATTTCTTCCCGCTGGGAAGTTTCAATTCCGGCAAGGCCTCTTGTAATCTTCGCAGTTCCTCCGGCGTGAAGTTCGTTGACAAGTGTGGGTAACCCAAGTATTTCAAGGTTTTTAGCTCCTGGAGGTATTCGAGTCCTTTGTCGGTCATTTTGTGCTTAGGCCCCAAATACAGCCTCGTTAACTTGGTCTTCCGTAAATGCTTTAATCCTTCATCGGAAATATGCGTATTGCCAACATCAAGGAACGCTAGGTTCTCAAAAGCCGAAATATGCTCCAAGGCTCCGTCATCAATTCGCTTGCCTGGCAGTCTTAGAAAAACCAAGGCCTTACAGCGAGACAGAATCTTGACGCCGTCATTGCTGACTTCAGTGCCCCGAAGCGAGAGATCTTTCAGGGATGGCAGCGCAATCAGTTCAGCCATTCCCTTATCGGTAACCTGCGTTTCGTTAAGTTTGTCAAGGCGTTCTAACGCTCGCAGAGATTTGAGGCCTTCATCGGTAACCTTCGTTTTACCGAGGCTGAGGGTCTCTAGGCCAGTGCATGCCTCCAGACCCCGTAGACCGACATCGGTGAAGGGGCAGCTCAATACCATCAGTTGCTTAAGTCTCCGCAGACGGCCAAATCTTTCGAATCCCTGGCCCGTTATTTCCATACTTACTAACGATAGCTTCTCAAGGGTCTGAATGTCCGCCAGTTTGTCAATGCCGTCATCGGAAATGGCAGTCCCAGTTATGTATAGTTTCTCTAATTGACCGAGTTCAGCCAGCCTGGCGATACCTTGATCGGTTACATTGTCGCCGATCCGCATTTGCTTCAAACTTTTGATGACTTTCAAGTGTTCCCACTCGGCGTCGGAAATCTGAGCATTATTCAAGTAAGCAGACCAATAAGGCTCGATGGGCTCCTTGCCAACTTTTGGCTTATGCCACTGGAAAGCCGCACCCTTGCTTTTGAGAAACTCGATGGCTTTTTTTCCCTCGGCGGTTTGCTTCCGGTCCGGATCGGCTTCCATCTCGCGATCTACTTTAGATTTTTGCTGTTCCACGGCGCAGCCCAAAGCAAACACCAAGGAGCAGGCAAACACGAAAGCAGCAACCTTTATGCTTTCCATGGATCATCCTCCGTATCATCGAATAGTCCCGGAATGCCCCAAAAATCATCCAGGGGATCGTGGTCCTTAAAGGGGTCAAGGCAGGGATGCGTCCGTCACTCCACCGCCTACAGATGTCTAATCCTGGGAAATGCGAAACACCCGCTGGCTGGGGCGCTCAAGTCCCGGCAACAGCGTAAGTCCTATCATTAAAACTAAAACTTATTTTAAAGAAACTTTAACAAATAGTATACAGAATAATCGCAGATTTAGTGCGGTATTACGGGTATTGCGAAGTATAAAGGGAACTCACTTTCAAGCAGTTTGTGTTGTTTTAAAACAGTTTGTGTTGTTTTAAGCCAAGGCTTTAGTGATAATTTTTCGGTCTAAAGTACCGGTAAGCTTTTGATCAAGTTCATTATAAAAATATTTCAAATGCCTGTAGTCAAAGCCCATCAATTGTAAAATAGTGGCGTGCAAATCGGAAACATGGAAACGGTCGCAAACGCCTAAAAACACAGAGAATTGTAGCTTAACTTCATGGCATTCGGACTTGGCACAAATTAGACTATGGTTTGCTCATCCCGACGAAGTTTCCGTTATTTTCCCTAGCGAGGGCCCATAAAAAAGCACCCACCTCAGGGCTCTCATAGAAAAAACCAACCGTGTTGATTTTAACTTTTGGAAATTCAGCCTTTTGTGAGTTCCATTTGGTTTTAAGACTGGTCCTTATGTACTTGGAAAGATATTCACTTCGGTCCAAATCTTTAAGGTCTTTTTCCTTTCCGAAAGGGATTCCCTCACCCAAATTGGGCAAACCATCCGAGAACAAATAGATGGTGTCTAATCCCCTATCACGCAATTTAAAAGCTTCTTCAAACGCTACCGACATATTAGTCCCGCCCAATGGTTTAACGGGTTCAAGGGCTTTTTTCACTTGGGAAATAGCCTCGGGAGAATAATCAATCCATTCGCCTTCAGCGCCAAGGGGAAAGCTACTTTTTTCAGAAAAGGCAATAACCTGAAACTTTTTTAAGTTAGGAAGACTTTGTAAAACCTTAACAAGGGTTTCGCGCACTTCATTCCACTTATTTGGAGCTTCGGTTTTTTCATCCAACATCGACATACTTCCTGAAGCATCGATCAGGAAAAGTACGCGTTCGCCAGCAAGTTCCAACCCGGCAAATCGGTTATCAACCTCGGCGCGAAGCTGGCTGACATTGTTTTGCAAAGCAACTCGATCACCTTCAAGTTTCTTGATATTCTGCTGAACTTTAATCATAGAAAATTTTTCAACTTCCACCTGTTTTTCAGTTTTTTCCAATTTGACTTGAAGGTCGTCAAACCTAGTACGCCAAGGCCTGAGATCAATTAATTCCTTATTCTTTTTATCTAGCTCGGCATTTAACTGAGAAATCTGTTTTGTTTTATCTAACTCGAGAAGTTTCAATTCCGTTTGCATTTTATCGATGGAAGATTTTTCTAATTGCACAAGGCGCTCGGATTTATCTAATCGAAGCTGAAGTTCGGTGTATTTTAATTTGAAAGGTCTAAGGTCGGCAACTTCGCTATTTTTATTTTTAAGATCGGAGTCAAATTCTAAAAGTTTTTTTTCTTTATCCTTAACCATCATAGCAACTTCCCCTGCATTCTTAACCTGAAAAGCGAGTTCAGTTGTTTTAAGATCAAGACTTTTATTAGCTTCGGCTAATGCAATAGTTTTAGATTGAAGTGCAATGATCAAAGATTTTTTTGTGTCTATTTCCTTGGCAAGGGATTTTTGCAATCCTGTCGCATCAGCTTTAAGCGTATTTAATTCTTTATCTAAAGATTTAGCTTTGGCATCTGCGAGATCTGCAAGCTTCACCCATTGGGTGAGTTTTTCTGCAACATCTTCCATGCGCCTGTTTTTAATTTCGATATCTTTTTTTTGCGCATCAATTTCAGTGCGATAAAGTAGTTTCTGTTTAAGATCATCCTTAATGATGTTGTCTTTATTCTGCAAGACGAGTTGATCTTGTTTCAACAGTGATTGAAGGTCCATAACTTTGTCGCCTAAAATTGCGACATTAGTTCTGGCCTGATCTCGTTCGTTAAGGGCTTTCTGTTTATCGTCTTCTAATAAAGCGGTTTGTTCGAGTAATTTTTCTTCGGTCATTCGAGCTTCGCGCATATTGGCAAGCCAAAGAAAAATAATGCAACCCAGTGCGCAGCATAAAACATCGATCATATAAATGTTAAACAGGTTAGGCGTGCGGTGTTTTTTTTGCATAGGGATACCCGAAATCAAATCTTAAGAGTAGAAAAAGATAATTTTCCATTTGCAGAACCAATTCCCAAAGAATCTTGGCACCACTGCCCCGCCATCGTCATCGCATTTTTACAAATATTGTAAGAACAGGAAGAATCAAAGGTTAAATCAGAAGGCGAAGGCAGGCCTCTAGTGATATTTTTCAAGAAGGCATTTAGGCCGGGAAGCATAGCAACTTTTTTTGTACAAATTATCTGAATGGCAGTGCTTTCTGGAATATTAGACTGAATGAAGGCATTTATTTTGGCATTTAAGCTACGGAGCATTGATTTAAAGCAAAAATCCAGATCAGGAGTTGAAACTAGAAATTCTTGATTCCAAAAATCTTCATCTAAAACAATTTTAAAAGAAGGTTGGGCAAAAATACTTAAGAGAAGTTTTTCTGCTTGGGTAAAAAGGTTCATCTCTGTTTTAAGATTAGCCCGAGGATCTTTCCTACAATGGCCAATCGATTTTTTAGCTAGAAAATCGGAGAGTTTTAGCACCCAATGATTCCAGCTAAACTCTGGGAAAATTTTCCCCGCCTTTAGTTGAACCTGACCTTGTTCTAACCTTATCCAAGATAAAGATAATCCAAAACAATCAATTTCAAGCACTAAAAAATCGGAAGTTAAATTACTATTAAATGATCCATTCCAAGTAGTTACATTTTCAACTGCCAAGGATGTAGAAGAAGCTAAGGAGCCTTGCACTTTCATCCGAAGCTTAAGTGCAATTTGTTCAATTCTGCGAATTTGTTTTTGGCTGATATAAATTGGAAGAGCAAAAGAGACTTGAGTTTCTGGAATAAGAGTTTCTGCAATTTCTGCAAGATAAAATTCAAGGGCATAATCGGCGTGAACAGCATTTTGCCCAATGCCCCAAGTCTTATCGGAATCGATATAAGGTAAAAAATTACTGCAAACCCGGTGACTTCCCAATCTTGATTGGGCCAACCCCTGCACCGGAACAACTTTATCATCAAGCAATAAAAGTAACTCTTTAGTTTTAAAAGTATGGGGAGTTTTATTTAAAGGTGAATCTGTGGTGGTACCCTGCAAGCAATGAATGGAAAGGGAATCAATGTAAATCCCTGCAACATTCATAATCAAACTTCCTTGTTTTTGACTAGGTTAAAATCAAGTTGATAAGAACCAGAAGACTCGTTAAGAACACCGGGGCCAATTGCCCTACTTGCTTCATCCAATTTGCCAACCAGGTTATCCAGGCAATATTGCTTACAATCGAGAACCAGATGCTCTTCCTTTTGTTGAACTATTTGAAGGAAAAACATAAGCAGAATGCTTAATGCCAAAGCAACCAAGGTGCAATCGAAAGCGACATTAAGGTAAGAAGTAGCTTCTTTAATAAAAGCGCCTATAGCTTTTTCGGTTTCACCGCCCATAGAAAGGCTACCTGCCAAGCCTCTTACGGTGCCTAAAAAACCAATTGCAGGCAAAGACCACGCAAGGTAATTAACCGTCGACATCGAGGTAACCATGCGGTCGATAAAGACATCGGATTGCATTTTAACAGCATCGACGACATCGCTGCTTGATTTAGTTATTGAATAACGATTTAGAGCGGTTTCTAGAAGTTGAGCGAGGATGAAGGAACCCTTGTTTTTAGTTTGGTCAATAATTCGGCGTTGAATAAGTCGAGCGTCTTCGGGCAAAATTCGATGCGAGTCATCGAGAGATAAAAGGTTAAGTGAAAACGCAGAAGATTGCCTGTCAACCTCTGTTTTTTTTCCTAGGAGGATAAGGAAGGCCCAAGTAAATGCGATGTAACAAAGGATTTGCTCGGGACCAAGCAACAACTTTAAAATGCGTTGCTGCCCCCATTTACTACTCTGAAAAAACTGTCCAGGCATATAGTATTCCATTAATGGAATGCAAACGCAGGCAACCAGCACAAGCGCAATTAATAGGTTTGTTATTTCTTTAAGTGGTTTTTTATTCAAATTTTCCAAATCTTATTCTCCCTATATTAACAAATCTTATTCTGAAGGCCACTAGGGGTAGTTGTCAAGGACTGGGTTGAAGTTTAGGTAATTATTTCTGTATAAACTTCTATATATGACGAAATTGCAACTTAACAGTGATAGAACATAAGTTTGAAACAAGAATAACCTATAAAATAAGCAGGAAACTTAATCATGAATGAAAATCCTATAGCAGTACTTTGGGATATGGATGGGACTTTGGTAGATACAGGGGAACTTCATTTCCACGCTTGGGTGCGAATTTGCAAAGAATATGGCAAAGAATATACTCAGTCAGACTTCACAGCTACCTTTGGAAAACGAAACCCAGAGATTATAAACTACCTGTTTGAAGGAAAAATAAAGGATTCCGCCGCAGATACTTTAGGGTATCAGAAAGAAGAATATTACCGAAGCGAAGCTAGAAAAAGTGGTATTTCGCTGCTTCCTGGGGTCGAAAACCTACTTAGGGGTTTACATCAATCTGGTGCTTTACAAGCAATCGGGTCAAGTGCACCTCGGGGAAACCTAGATTTGATTTTAGAACTAACAGGGGTTGGAAAATATATGAAAGCCATGGTAGGAATGGAAGATACCCAGCGAGGTAAGCCAGACCCACAGGTGTTTTTAATTGGCGCAGAGAGGTTGGGAGTTTCTCCTAGCAGGTCGATTGTGGTAGAAGATGCGGTCGCCGGGGTTGAAGCTGCCAAGGCAGGTGGAATGAAATGCGTAGCGGTAAGGTTTGTTGCCCATCACAGCGAAGAGAAATTAAAAGAAGCCGGGGCAGACAGAATTGTAAAAAGTCTGGAAGAATTGACTGCAGGGGACTTTTACAAGTTATTAGAAGGATAAAATTTAGGTAGGTATAAGTGCTTGTCGAAATTCGCCCAAGGCATTAGCCTGCCAATACTCTTGGGAATTTAAATCGCAACAAGTAAGCCAACCACTACCATAAACATTGGTATCGATACAGAGGAGATGTTGCAGGTTAAGTGGAACACCGGAGGTTTGTCTGGTATGTCCACAAACGACTTTTTTGCCTGATTGATGAGGTAAAAAATCGTGATTTATTTTTTCCCAGAATAAGAAATCATCGGTTTGTTCCTCTAAAGGAATGGTAGGGCAAACGCTAGCGTGAACAAAGATATACTTGTCATCTTGCCAAAAGCGCCTGCAATCGGATTTGAGAAAATCAATCAAAGGTTGATCAAAAAGGTTAAAGTCGGGGTCATTCGCATTAACCCCAAAAGATTCAAGGGTTTGCAAGCCGCCAAAGGCCAACCAATGGCTAGCTAACTTTTTAAAATGAATTGCTTCAAGAAACATCAAATCGTGATTTCCGATTATAGGGATCAAATTAGTTTGCTGTTTAAGTTCGATTAAACGAAGAAGGACTTCTTTCGATTGAGGTCCACGGTCGATGTAATCACCCAGTGTAACAACGGTGTCGTTGAGGTTAGGTTTTAAATAATCGAGCAAGAGATTAAGGGGGTTTAAGAAACCGTGAATATCACCAAAAGCAAGTAGCCTAGGGGGCATCAGAAACCTCGGGGAAAAGAATTAAGCTGCGTGAAAGCCTTGTTCTTCAGGAGAGCTAAATCTGCATTCCGCAAGGACAGCGTACTCGGTTAATTTAGCAGGTGACATTCCAATTCTTTGAAAACAATCGGTAACCACGCTTTCAGAATCGGTAAGGAGACTAATAAGCAAATCCATTGGGGTGATATTTTTGCGGGAATGAATGAAACATCTGCTTTGGGCATCTCGAATTAAGCCGATAACCTGATCGGAGAGAAACTCGCGGTGTAAAAAAAGGTTAGGGAATTCTGGAGAGTTTTCTTGATGAAACAATTCTTGGAACTGCATTAACAATTGGTTTAAATCTGCCTTTAAACTTTGTCCCCAGGCAAAAATCCCTGGGTCAGGAAAAGCAAGTAATCCCATAAAAAGATGTGGGGTTCGGATACTGTCAGAGCGAGTTGCATAGGCTTGCTTTAAAGCCTCGGCAAGCACGGTTTGTGCATTAGGAGAAAAAAGGTTCGTGGCTAATTTTCCATTATTTTCAAAGACATCATCCATGACGCCATCCCACAATTATTGGTAATAAATCAAACTAATAAATACTCAAGGGAGGGATTATGCAAGGAAGTAAAAAGTAAAGCAAGACAGGCATTGGACGAGGTAACACTAGGTTCTTTCTTTTCACCTAAACATCCTGTTTTGCCAAGCTAAGGCAATGGGGTTAGGTAAAAGAAAAAGGTTTTCTTACAACTTATTACTAAGTAATTGGAGAGAGTCGGTTCGAAGGGTGATGTGACCAAGTTTACGCTCGTTGTGTGGCCCCTTATTGTAATTATATGAAAATGTGCATATAAGGAGGCATTCGGCCTAGCGGATCTCGTAGGCGGCCATGAAGCGTTTGGGCAGCGCCTTTATGTTCACCACCTAAAAAAATGACTCATCGGGTTTGAAGCCAATTACTTGATAGACCTTGATGACAGGGTATTGGAAGATCTGGCGGTAGCGGATAGGGTCAACCAGAGGGTGATGATCTCTCCCGAAGAAGGAGGTTTAACGAATTACATTAGGTTTAACGAATTACATTAGGTTTAACGAATTACATTAGGTTTAACGAATTACATTAGGTTTAACGAATTACATTAGGTTTAACGAATTACATTAGGTTTAACGAATTACATTAGGTTTAA
>JBDNHI010000158.1:0-5769 GCA_041694635.1 Gemmataceae bacterium
GGGAGAAACTCCTTAAAAAATAGAAGATAGCAATAATTAATTATAGCTCACAAATCAGGGAAACACAATTGAATTAAAACTTAACAACAAACAGCATCTTCCCTAGGGTTATTCAATAATTTCGGAATAGATAACGACATCTTTATCCTTAGTTCGGTCGTATCCAATCCACGGCCCCGGATTCCCCCGGTTGATGACGGTGCAACCATTAGGGTGCGTTTTTTGAAAATTAGCCCTAAATTGTCTGGGGGTATAAGGGGTAAAAGCGGGTGCAGGGGCTGGTTGGAAAATTTCTTCTATTTGAACAGTTTCTTCATAATCAGTATTGGGTCTAAAGGTAAGGATCATTCCATTTTGGATTGCAAAGGTATTGTTTGGAGGAAGAATATTTGGACGAGTTAAATTTACGCTGAAACCTTGCGGGCCTGGCGCATTGATTTGAACATTTGATGTTCCGGTTCCGGTCACCATATTGGTTCGATCCACAATGGCAAACATACGATGGCGAATATTTATGCCATCTGCTTTTCCCATCTCAACGACTTTATTTGTCGGGGGATTAGTAGTATTATCTACTTCTGTTTTCAAGGTAGGTGGCTGAGTCGTATCATTAGCAACTTCGAAGTAACCTATGGTAATCCAGATAGCAAAGACATTACTTCTTGTGGTGACACTATTACCAATTTTCGTGAGCAATTCTTTTCGAGCATAAGTTGCAGGGCTTACAGTTGCAGGGTTAACACCATTGGCAGCAAAACTTGCATGCGGGCGAAGTGAAACAAGGTTTGTATATGCAGTATTAACATCAGGTGAAGTAAAAAAATTCGCAGGGACTGCATCAGCCACAGCCTGAAATACTTCTTCGCTAGGCATAGTATTAACATTCACTTTCCCCAAAACCCTGCCGTGAATTGCTTCGCCTGCTTGAAGGGGCGAAACATTAACGACTTCTAAAAACCGATGAAGCCTAGTATTTTCATCAAACCAAGGCCAATTAGCTGCGTAAGGGTACGAAACCTTTGCTGGAATATTATTAACTGCATCCAAAGGTTGAGTAAATGAATCGTTCCAACGATTTGCAGTCTGGGTTAATTCGTGGGGCTTAACAGTCGAAACATAAATTAATTCCATCGGTTTAATCAGTTGGCGGTCGAGATGGGTAAGCCAAGGCATTACAGGGTTTATAAGATTTGAATTAGGTATCCCCAACTCCATCGTATGTTGTGCCCCGCCCCTTCCACCAGCTTGATTTACAGAATTATTACCGTTGTACATATTGTTTACCAAAGTAATTGAATCCAATCCAGCAGAATCTAAGTAAGGCGACCTACGCCCGCTTGAAACAGAAATGGTAACATCTGGCATTCTAGCTACAGCGTCAGCATATTTTCTAAGGTCATTCATCCGCCCTTTAGAAAAAACATCTACCGTTATATAAGGGTTGTAGTAAGGCAGCATAGGATTTGCAAGCAGCCCCGTGATAGGGTCATAGTCATTAGGAGGCAACCCAGGATAGACAAGCTTTTGCAACATAAATTCAGGGGTGTGCCCATCAACAGGAGGTATCGTTTTATCTATTTTTTGCAATTTAATACTAGCTGTTGTGAAATTTGCGGTAATCTTAGGGTCAGCTTCAGTACGAAAAACCGTATCATCACTGACCACTATTTTAGAACCTGGGATTAACTCCCAAGATCCAGCGTTAGTCCAATCGTCTAAAATAGCTTTGCCCATTCCATCACGATCCATCGCAATATTGGGGGCCACCGCGGGATTAGTTTCAATAAATTCATAAGATCCGGTATTATTAAAGTAATTACCATTAAGAGCATTCATTTTACCTGAAATTGGGCCACGCTTGCAAAGAACGACTTTGTAATTTGGGTATGACGTTCCTGTAGCATCTTTAAATTGGAGAATAGCGCTAGGCCTACCCGGCCTACCCGGCCTAGCTGGCCCACCTGCCGGCCCGGCAACAAAGTTTGGATCTGCTGGGAACGGATTCATCAATTCAACTGCGGTATATAAATGCGTATCCTTTGTGGCCATTTTATCCTTATTAAAATCTTCGGTAGAATCATTTTGAGCCATAGAATAGGCTTCATTAATTACAACTCTAGGCAATTCAACCCCAAACACCCAATCTTTAGAATCTTTATTACCATTACTATCTGTGTTCCACTGAAAAGCCGTGTTGTAATCATCGGTATCAATAAAGTCGACAATATTTGCAGCAAGCTGAGCAAGCCACCTATTAGCTTTTTTAATTTCCAAAATATCATTCACCACACTTGGGTCCACCGGAGGAATAGGTGGGTACTTAACAACTCCTGTAACATTTCGAAGCAGGTCAAATATATCTTGGGCAAACTTTCGACGATCTTCTACAGCTTGATCAAATTGAGGCTGATTCCCTGCATAATTAAGATAATTGTTTAAATCCCAATCTGGAAAATCGGTAAGCTTTCTATCCAAATTCAATTTTAAAGCCGGGATGTTTTGGATACCTGCAAGTGAAAAAGTATCAGCAATTGGCGCATAATATGTCTGGCCCATTAGGGTAATCGGAAGGACTCTTTCCGGAAAACCGAAACTTCTTATCTTATAGGTAATAGGATCCGGCAAAGGATTTGGCAGCGGATTTGGTAGTGGCAAAGGATCAGCGACTATCGAGGTAAGTGTTGGCCTATCTAAATCAGCACTATGGGTTGTAACCATATTACGAATTCGCTGGCGAAAGTTTCCATCACTATTAGCAACCCCTGCATTTTCATAGGGCATATCCAGCCCTAAAGATTTAGGAAGCAATTGCCCCAATTGACTTTTGCTAAAGGGTTCGCCTTTACCCTGCCAGCGAAGAATCGATGCAGTTTCAGAAATAGGAAATACCGTGGAAACGCCATTGGCATTTGATTGGGTGCGATAAGGATTAAAATTGCGAGCGTGGTAAGGATAAAGGGGTGCCAGGGGATTGCTGCAATCAAGATATTGCTCTTCTTGTGCCGGACCGTTACCAAAACCATAACCAAAAGACAGGAAACCAGTGGCAAAAGAAGGTTGAGCAGTCGGTCCCCAATTAGGAGAATCCCCTGCCCCATTAAAATCCAGAAGGGCATAATTATGCAGCCAAAGTGGGCTTGCAAAAGCATTCGTGGAAAGTGGATTGTTATTATTGATGGGCAGATAGTTATCTTGAAACAATCTGCCATAATTTTTCCACTGGTTTTTTCCCAAAGTATTCAAGGTTGCAGCAGGGCCAGAATTAGTACCGTAAGAAAGCAGATTTAAAAATTCATTAGAAGGTAAAAGAGGGGAATATTGTGGTTGCCCTAGATATGCCGGTTGTCCGGGAAGTGGCTCGATTAGTTTTTTGGGATTGATCTCCCAGCGGCCCCACCCCTGATTACTTGTGTGATCTGCCAGATATGGGTCAAGCACTGGAGGCATTTGACTGGCGGGAGGAGGTTTTATATCACGCTTCATCAAGTTGCCTGCAACATTGAGATTAATTCTGCCATCGAGGTCGAGGATAAGAGGTGCGATCAGGGTTTTATATTTCCGGCCATCGGGCGTAGTCATTACAGGGAAACCAGCATCAATCCAGATGCTATCATTCCCCCCTGGGTAGCCTTCAAGATTTTTAACATCAAGCCCAAGGCCAGCGGCATCCATTAATAGAGGATTTGCAGGGTCAAAAAAAGAAGGTGTAATAGTAGGAATTCCATTGGTACCTAAGGTATAAGACCCCAAATACAAATGGTTTTTGCCCGGGTAAGTATACGGTGGATTCCAAGATGAAATCTTTGTTATATTTGGATTAACAGTCGTTCTAGTGCCTTTCTCTGGATCTCTGATGCCAATTCCGTTTGTTGGTCCGACAACCATATAATTTGGAGATCCGTTCAATTCGGTTGCTGAATCTTTGCCCATTCCTTGAAAAGGCCGATCATTAAAACCGTCAGCAATATAACCACCGTATATATCGCGAGCTAAGCTATGACCCCGAAGGGCGCTATTGGTTCCAAGAATTTTTCCGGTTGCATCAAAACCAATAGGATCAGCAACATCGTAAACAATCTGGCCTAGAGCAATATTAAAAATGTATCTTGGGTCGATATCGGGCATTAATGCAAAATCAGATCGCTTATCTGTTGCATTTAAATCAAATTCGCTGGTTCGCCTAATAGAATCTGCAACCAACAAATAAGTAGTGCCCACCACCATAAACATTGCAAGAAATGCAACAACAATAAGAAGGATCATGCCTGATCGTTTATTTTTACTTTTAAATGGATGTAACATAGTAAAAATCCTCCAAGTTGGAATTACAACTTCTGAACGATCACAAACATCTTTGCAGAATTAGATTTTTGATCCCAAACACGAATGGAAATCTGAACCGATTTGATAGTAAGTCCGGTTTTTGCTGATTCATTCCATACAGGAATCAATGGGTAATAACGCGGATCATATATTGGGCAAGGCTGAGTCGGGTTTGGAGGATTTGGAGGCAGGAAAGGTTTTATAGGTTGGTATTTTCCCAAATTACTATTCCAATCACCTAGATCATACTTAGGGACAGTATTCGCTCCGTTACCTTGATCGGTCGTCCAAGTATCAAAAACTCTAACGATAGAAGGGGAATTAGGAGGGGCACCATAATTATAAACCGGCAGGTAAGCACTATAAGCAGGCTGACTTAGTATGGTTGCCAAATCTTCATAGTCATAACGATCATCGGTAAGAATTCTTACATCAAAGGAAATTACATTGGTTGCAATGATATCGGTATTAACTTTAGCAGAAGGGTTAACAAACTCGGAAAACAATGGCCCATTACGGTTTCCAAGAAAATTTTGAATTCTGTTCCCCATGCGCTTCCAAGGAACGGTTAAATCAGAAGGAGTATTAAATTTAACACCATTTTCAATTCTAAAACTTATTTCAGAATCTTGCCAAGTAGAAGGGGCAATAGGCGTAGGCGTGGGTACAGTTACCCCAGAAATGTTATAGGAAGGTAAAACTAAGCGCTGTTGCCTATAAAGATTAAAATAGGGTAAAGGGTTCACAACCGGCGGGCCAGTTTTTCCGTCGGTCGCTCCATCTGGAGTAACTAATCCATTATTGGTATGCGGGCCAAGAAAATAAGCAACTTCTGCCCAATCCGATTTAATGCTATTTTGATCTGTTTGAAACCGCCTTGCATTAGAATCCATCATTTTAGTAGTGGTTGCATGAAAAATATTATCAAAAGCAGCAGCACCCATTAGAGTTTGAGGAGGAAGAAGAATAGTAGTACTATGTGTTAAATTAGCAATGCTGGTTTGAAAAAAATCATCTGGAGTTTTGGCAGGCAGTTTAACAGAAAAAGCCAACATATGATTAGCTGCAGCAGCACTTCGCCGAAATGAAACTCCACCGTAAGGGAGTGATAAATTGGGTGAAAAGAAATTAATGTTTGACGCTTCATTACCGTTTTCCGTGCCACCATATTCATAAGGCTGATCCTGCCAAAGCATAAAGTAACCTTCTTTAGGCGGGCCAGAATCCCAAAAGTTAGAATCACTTAATTTTCTTGAACCATCAAAGTGTAAGGCGCCCAAATCTCGTTGAAGAAGTGTAATCACAGGCCGCATTTTTTCGTGCATATCGCATGCTTCTTTAAGCCCTTGCATCGCACCGGTCGCTATCACAAACGCCTGACTCATAATCGAAAGCATAAGAATAATAATCGCCATTGCGACCATTAACTCTACCAAGGTAAAGGCA
>JBDNHI010000159.1:0-24109 GCA_041694635.1 Gemmataceae bacterium
AGCCAATTCATTCCGAATACTCTGGTGTGCTTTCTGCAACAATTCCTCAGGAGTTTCGGGTGAAGCTTGCAATGCTACAGCAGAGGGCATCGATTCATTTTCTTGGTTGGCTGCATGAAATTCAACAAACTCTGGATACTGATTAAGAACGCGGCTATCGATTCTCGGATGGTTGCGTGACAACAATTCGCGCCCTCTATCGGTGATACGAAAATGACCGCGCCGAGTTGACTCGACAACTTTCGCCTGCACGAAATAACTTTTTGCCCAAGCTAAACGATTGTAGAATTTGGTTTGAGTTCCACTAGGCAATAGTTCTGACAGATCTTGCTCCGACAGATTCATTATTTTCGATATTTTCTCACCCACTTCCCGAACAGAATGCTCAGCCCCATCACTTGAGAGTTCGAGAAGTGGCTTAAAGAATGATTGAAAGTCTGGCACTGACATAATTTACCTCGTGAAGTCGGGCTAACAGGTATTCGTTTGTGCAAGCTATCTTGGTCAATATTGCGCCCTGCACAAACTATCTCCTGCGACGACGGGTCTCGGAAATGACCGTAATGATTACAGATATTAATCTTTTGCCTAGTATGACGATGAGAAAAGTCCCGTCAATAAAAAAGGTAGAATTCCGCGTCCGTTCGGCGAAGAACAGGTGCCAATAAGCGAATTCAATCAGGTGTTTTGATTACCTGATTGGCAAAAGGCGGTGCAGCAGCCGGGTGTAGGCATCGTGGGTAATCGCCTTAGCATCCCGAATTTTCATCCCTAAAGCTTCACCTGGTTTTCTAATTCAGCCTTCTCTTCTCTTTCAGCTCTAATCTCTTTGTCTAATTTTAGCTTTATATTTCTTGCTTTCCAACCCACTCCAAGACCGACACCAATCCAAAGCACGGGCCCCAATATATCCCAGTTTCCTTTAAAGCCGCGTGGCTCGCCAATCCAAACAATCCCAACAAAAACACAAAAAATCGAAATTCCTCCAACACAAACTAAAGAAGCTAGGCCCACCCCACGCTTCCATTTTCCAACCAAAGAGGATTAATAGGCAACAATTATAGACAAGCTCATAATCAATATAAACAGAATAAGCACAAATACCGGAATCCCTAAGAACGAGGTTAAATTTTCCCACTGGTCCAGAAATCCAAGCAATGCATCCTTTATCATATTTTCACTTTCCCTTCAAAGGCGCAATAAGACCAAAAACACAAACCTATCCAGCACTATTTTTAACAACAACACAACCAAAAACCGTAAGCGGTAAATAACCAAGCCGTAATTACGGAGTCCTCGCAAGACGAAACCCAAGACTGTCGCCCCGGTCACTAGGCGAGTAGTAGCTGCGGTTGGCCAAGCGAGTAACCCTAGCAACAACGATGAAAGACCCGCCACGCAACACACGGCTTTCTCCAGAATCTGGGCCCTTGGGGTCAGTTACGAGCCCCTTAGGATAGTCACCCCTCCAATCCTCACACCACTCGCAAACATTCCCGTGCATATCATATAATCCAAACGCATTTGATTTATAACTTCCTACTACTTCTGGCTTAACCTTACCCTGTTGATATTGGTTTTCTAACTCTTTAAGACTAATAAAATTATGATTCCAGTTCGCATCCTTGGGCTTGATACTATCTCCAAACGAATACTCCGTTGTTGTTCCTGCCCTACAGGAATATTCCCACTCTGCTTCCGTTGGTAATCGGTATCCTCCTTTAGTCTTTGCATTTAGCTTCTTAATAAAATCCTGACAATCATTCCACGACACATTATTTACTGGTAACTTTGCTCCCTTTGTATAACTAGGGTTCTTTCCCATCACTCCTTCCCATTGCTCCTGCGTTACCTCATACTTACCCATATAAAATGGCTTCGTTATGGTGACCTTGTGCTGTCTCTCTCTCAACCACCTTCTCTACTAACTTACTTACTTCTCCTTCTTCTTTATCCTTCATTAATTCTTTAAAAAATGCATCACCTTTAAGGGCTGCTTCTGCTGCTTCCTTCGTTGAACCCATCAAAAACTTCCCCGCTGGAATTAATACCATCTCTAACTTAACGCCCTTGCCTAGGTCTATTACTTCTTCCTTTAGCTCTGCTCCTTGTACCATCGCTAAAAACATTAAGCCCAAGCCTAATACCATACTTCCGCTTATTATTACTTTCATTTCTCACCTCTGGGGGTTTATACTTTTAATATAAGTGATTTAAGCTTAGTTTGCCTAAGTGCTGTGTTAAAGAGAATTATGATAAAACAAAACCCGAGAGATTAAGCTCGGGGTTCGTATCTAATTGACATTGCTTGTTCTCCCGGGGGTTATTGAAAACTCCAAGGCTAACAGGCCTCGCAAGAAGAGTTTTCACCGAACGGTTACGCTTTGCACACTCTTCAAAAAAATACTCAATAATTTGTTCGAGCAAGTTTACAATCAGAGAACTTTACAAACATTTAATTTTTAGAGGCATGATGCGGAGAATCCTTTATAACTTAAACATCAAAAAACACTTAATAAGTTTTATCTTTTATAGTATTCTAAACCTCTGCTTAATAATTCATCCAGATAGAAACCTTGCGAGACTTACTATGAGCGAACCTGTTTTTACCTTCGATGTTCACCTAGACCTCAGTATGAACGCATTAGAATGGAATCGCGATTTACGCTGGCCTATCGAAAAGATTCGCCGTTGGGAATACACGATGAAAGATAAAGTAGACAGGGGTAACAACACCGTCAGCCTGCCAGAAATGCGCAAAGGGAATATCGGCTTATGCGTAGCAACCCAAATAGGGCGCTATTCCCCATACTTCCATAAACTTCCGGGCTGGAATTCCCCCGAACAAGCTTGGGCCCAAACCCAAGGTCAACTCGCTTGGTATCGTGCTATGGAAGAAGCAGGTGAAATGGTGCAAATTCGCAACCTCGCCCAACTAAATAAACACCTCGATCTTTGGATGAAACCAACACCTAAGCCAAAGGAACTGCCTTACATTCAAGATTCACGCAGTAAAACTTCGCACCTTCCCGTCGGCTATATTCTTAGCCTAGAAGGCGCAGACTCTATGGTTACCTTGAAAAATTTGGAACGCAGTTATGCAGATGGGCTTCGAGCCCTAGGCCCAGCTCACTATGGCCCCGGTCGCTATGCGCACGGCACCGATGCGGAAGGCCCGCTTCCCTCTGCAGGCAAAGAATTAATCAAAGAAATGCAACGACTAGGAATCATCCTTGATGTCACCCATTTGAATGATGAATGCTTCTGGGACGCATTAGAAATTTATGAAGGCCCCCTCTGGGCAAGCCATCAGAATTGCAGATCCCTAGCGCCTTGGAATCGCCAGTTTGCAGATGATCAGATCAAAGCTGTAATTGAACGGGGTGGAGTTTTAGGCATGGCATTTGACGCAATTATGATGGTCCCAGGTTGGGTACATTTAAAAAGTAAGCCGGCAGATTTTCAATTAAAAATCGAACGCATCTGCGATCATATCGATCATATCTGCCAACTTGCTGGTAATGCCAAACATGTGGGAATTGGCACCGATCTCGATGGAGGTTTTGGAAATGAACAAACCCCAATGGATCTTGATACCATTGCAGACTTGCAAATCATCCCAGGATTGTTAAAAAAGCGTGGCTACTCGCAAGACGATATTAATGGGATTATGTCAGGGAACTTCATCAATCTTCTAAGGCGTGCTTGGGAATAACCAAAGAAACACTCTTATGAAATCTCTATTTTATTCGCTAATATGCTTTGGTTTATTATGGCCAAGCACATCTCGACTTTGTGCCCAAACGCTGGTTCCGAGTCCAAAAATAATTGGACATAGGGGCTTAATATACGAAGCACCGGAAAACACTCTCGCTGCTTTTTCCACCTGTATTAATCTTCGCATCGGGATTGAACTCGATGTCAGGCGCACCAAAGATGGTATCTTGGTGATCCTCCACGATGAAGACCTAAATCGCACCACGAATGGCAAAGGGAAAGTTTTCGACATCACCCTTTTAGAATTAAAGAAACTCGATGCGGGTAGTTGGTTTCACCCGAAATTCAAAGAGGAAAAAGTCCCCACACTCGAAGAGTTTTTTACCCTACTAAGAAATGCAAATCATAAAGAGATTTTGGTCGCAATCGATATTAAAATCACAGACGAAACCCTCGAAAAGGAAATCGTAACCCTTGCGACCAAACATGAAGTATTGAATCAATTAGTATTCATCGGCTTAACAATTAACGATGTGCAAGTTAGACATAAACTTAAGGTTGCTAATGAAAAGGCAAGTGTAGCGGTGCTTGCGAATAAAAGGGAAGATTTGGCGGAAGCCTTATCTACGAAACACGCAGACTGGATTTATGTGCGCTTCATTCCCAATGCAGATGAGGTAAGGAAAATTCATGATTTAGGAAAGAAAGTATTTATTGCAGGGGTTTTAACAGCAGGGAATGAACCCAAGAATTGGCAACTCTGCAACGAGGCGAGGCTAGATGCAATTCTTACGGATTATCCTTTTGAATGTGCCCGCCTCTGGCGTTCTAAAAAGCCTAATAAATAAGGCACAATCCTTAAGATTTTTGGTTATTCCTTTTTAAAAGCCCCAAAAAGGAGTTGTTACTAATATGCCAGGAATAAACTCATTACGAAGTTGGGTTATCTTGCCTTGGCGTTTAATTCTGAAGTCATCTCTAATAACTCTGCAAGCATTTTATCGGATGCGAATTTCTCTAATCGGTTCGTTCCCATCCATGTTTCATATCCACCTAAATCGTGATGGCGGGGCGAAGGAAGATAGCCATAATAACCATGTGCAAGAGATATCATCCAAGCATTCTTGATAGGGCTTTTCTTTTTAAAATCTAAACCGATTTCACAAAAAACCTCGCAAGGCATCGTAGCGATTACCCTGTCTCCCATTTTAAAAACCTGAAGTGGCATTTTTAACTTTTCAGGATACTCCGCCATCGTGGAAACACGCTGGGCATAAATCGCAGAAAGATTCCCCTTGGCGGGATCTTTGGTGGTGTCTGCAAGTGTTTGCTTTACCCATTCCATATCAGAAGAATCGGGCCTTCGTAAACCAATCAAAGGTTCTCGGTATCGTGCGCCCAAGGAAACATAAGATTGATAATTAAGATTTTGCATAGAAGCGACAACTTTCTTAGCAAGGTCATCAGCGACCAGATTCATTTGTTCGTAAGGTTTTTGCCTACCCCGTGGAGTACGAAAATTAATATTGTTAATATCGCCACTAGTGCCATTGGCCAAAGCAGCAACAAAGGGGGTTGTCAGCTTTTCGGCTTTAAGAAACTCTGCGATTTTATCACAAAAAAGGCCATAGTAATCGGAAGAGATATCGCCATTTTCCACACCACCCACATAGTGAAGCGAGTAAGTTGAGAACAAAGCAAAAGGTTTACTATTAAGGTCACGAAGAGCAATGTAGGAAAGGGTCGGGTCGGTAGGGCCAGCGGGTTCAATAAGATCGAGGCTGCCTGCGCCTGGGTTCATTTTCACTTTATCTAATTTTCCGAAAGGGTTTAAAGGCATTTTTCCATCTTTTAAAAACCATCTACGATTAAAAACATGCTCAGGAGCTTCAACAGTGCCAAAAGCAATTTGTGCAGGTCGTAGGTTTTCGTTTGCTTTTTTTACACCCTCTGCAATCCGACGAACCACAAGCTTCTGATATTCATCTAAGGTTTGCTTGATAGTTCGTGGGTTTTGTCCCAGCACACTTGCAGCAGAATGAGTATGCGTTGCAGAGATAAGAATATTAGCAATTGGAACCCCGGTTTCTTTTTCAATAATCAAGCGGGCTTCATCGCTAACCTGCCTGGCGATGCCAAGTAAATCACAAACCACAAAAACTAATTTGGTGGAACCATCATCAAGCACTAGGCAACGGCAATGAAGTTGATCGTGAACACGAGTAGAGGGAAAGGGAACAAAGCCACCTACTATTTTGCTGCCTAGGGGTGAAGTGATATCTGAAGTTGCAGCACCCGCACGAAAAACTTTTTCAGCAGCTAGGCAAGTGGTTGGGAAAAATGCAATAACCAAGATTAAAACAAGGTTTAGGGCCAAGGAAGAGATAAACTTTGGCAACATAATGTTTCTCCAAGGTAATTTAAAGAGGGCAGAATAGTAGCAGAAGATATAGGGTAGCATAAAAGGGAAGGTAAGAAATAAAAAAGCCAGCGGGTAATATTCCCACTGGCTTTTCTGAAAAATAAAACTTCTGGTTAAGAAGTAATATCCATTAGGGAAGTTGAAAGAGTTCGCCACCTTGAGCAGTTGCAAGGCCACGGGCAACTTTCCAATCTACTGCATCGGTGAGGAAAGAAATATGGCCATCTGCAAAAACAGCAAACGCACCACCCGTATGGAAGCTAAAGGGTTCATCGTTAGGGCCAAAATTATTAGTCGCCCAAAGATTATTACCCGAAGCACCAAAACTTTGAGGTGTGTTATTGATGAATTTCCTTTGGTCACAAGTGCCACTATTTGCAGGATCCGTTGCAGCAGTACCTTGGCAAGTAACAGAAGTTGCTACAGTTGCTGCAGTAATTGGCCAAGTAGGAGCACCAGACCAACCGTTACCATTATCGGGTTCTGCCCAACGGCCTAGACGGCGAAAAGTACCAACGCCACCGGTCGTAACAAATGTTCCACCATCAGGATCAACATATTTGGAAGAAGCTGTCATATTTGCACCGGCAAACTTTACACCACGGCCCACATCTTCAATAATTGCAACGGTGTTACTGGTTCCATCACTAACCGCGACTAAAGACATACCACCCGTCATATTTAATAAATAGGTTTCGGTGCCTTTATATATAACTTTTCCCGTAAGGGTTAAAGCGCCTTTTTGTTTGCCTGCAGCATTATTCCAACGCATCCCCGTAGTGGGGGAGATATCGCAATAAGCGATCGGCATATAATCGGTAAGGCCATAATCTTCAGCATCTTTACCTTGATGCACTGGATTCGCAGGACAAACAAAGCTTTTAATTACAGATTTAAAAGGGACTTGGGATGTTGCATTTCCAGCTGTACCTACTCCGTCATTAGCAACATAATGCTTTTGTACATTAATCATTTTATAAACAGCTTCTTGCTCCACATAAGGAAGAATAACTGTAAAAGTAGAAGCAGTATCAAAGCAAGTAGTCAATCCGGCAGTTATGCCTTCGCCTGAAGTTGGTAAACAACCGTAGGTACTTGCAAAATTATGTAGGGCCAAACCAATTTGCTTCATATTGTTAGCACATTGGGTCTTGGCAGCAGCTTCGCGTACTTTTTGCACCGCAGGCAACAACAAGCCAATTAAAATAGCGATGATTGCAATCACCACTAAAAGCTCGATAAGGGTAAACGCAGTTTTCCCTTTCTTCAGATAATTCAAACGCTTCAACATAATACATCTCCCAGAAAACAGATTATTAGAACCCCCAGCACAATCATGTGCTTCGTAGGGATATTAAACAAAGGGAGAGCAATAAAACCTAAACAAGAAATGATGAAAAAAAGAAGTAGATGTGAAGTAGAAAAAAAGGGCCTTATTTTATAGGCATTTATCCCATTGCAGAAACAGCCTTAATCAAAAACACTTTAATCCTTCATCAACTATTTACCAAAATAAACTTGGGAATTGATGTTATAAATTGCGTTTCACTTACTTCTGGGGTTTTTAAGAAAATAAAACCGTCCATCCTCTGCCCCACCCAAAAAATCGGGAATGCCATCGCCATCAAAATCCACCGTCGTTGGGCTAACATCGTGGCCTTCAATATTTTGTTTAGCAAGGGTGCCTTTGTTTTCAAACAACCATTTACCCTCTTTTTGTCCCAGACCTAAATAAAGATCCGCATTGAAAGAATTTAGAAGCAAATCAATTTCGCCATCCCCATTCCAATCAACCAAGGCAAGCTTTCTTCGACCACTGCCCCCCGCAACCCGATCATTAAGGCGCAAAGGTTGACCAGTTTTATCACAAAAAACCCTTTGGGGAGGTAACAACACAAGGTTGTTGTTTCGTTTTGCGCGTTCAAAAAAGACAAAATACCCTTCAGCGTCTAGCATACATAAATCGGGCAAGCCATCTTTATTTATGTCAAAAACAACCGGGGTGGTGCGCCATTGCGTAACCAACTGTTTGCCAATGGGGTTCCACCAATTCCAAGCAGGTTTTGGCGTGAGGCCCTGCCAATCAACCTCAATGGGTTGGGGTTTGGTTAATCGAGGGGAAGTACGGGTGCCAATATTTTTAAGCCATTCCACCTTTCCTAAGATTGAATTAAAAATGATATCGGGCAAGCCATCTCCATCCCAATCAGCAACACTAAGGGTAGTGTAGCCCCACTTGGCTTCTGCAGGGCCCTGAATGCTACCATTGGGCCCCGCCATTACCCTGAATATTTTATCATCCGCTTTTAATTTCACCGGTGCGGCCCATTTAGGGGATGAAACTTTTGGTCCGGAAAGGTTTTCAAAAAACTCGATGTATCCAGCAGTATTGCCAGAAAGAATATCAATATCACCATCGCCATCCCAATCGAAACCTACCGGGGTAGCAAGGGCGCCAGATTTCAAAGTATCAGCTTGCTGTTGAAAATATTTGGGTTCAAGAAACAGAGGGGTGATACCTTTGCCTGCAGCATTCTTTTTATCGGATACATTTTCGATAAATGCAACTCTGCCATCTTCATCACCAACGATAAGGTCGAAGTCGCCATCGTTATCCCAATCGAAAGCAATGGGAACAATCATTTGCAAATCCATAGCCAAAGGTTTTCCTGTAGGAGTGAGAATTTTTTTGCCTGCTGAGTAAACAGGCTTGGTTCGAGTACCGATATTTTCAAAGTAGGTGAAACCATCGAGAAATTCGCCACAGATCAGATCTAAATCGCCATCGTTATCGAAATCTGCAAAGTTAGGGGAAGGGCAGCCAAAAACATCGATGGGTTTACCATCAGCCAAAATTTTTACGGGTTTGTCATACCGAGGCAAATCATTAGTACCTAAATTGCGGTGCAAATAAATAAAACCGTGCAAAGGGCCGTTAACCCATTCCCCCTTAGCATTAAAGGCATTATCCCAACCGTAGAAACTCCAATCTTCAATACCGGTAATAAAATCAAGTTTTCCATCACCATCAAAATCGAGTAAACGCCATTGGTTGTGCCGAATCTTGGGCCCCTTGGATTGTTTACCTTCGACCTGATGGAAGGAGGAGTTAATGGGGATGGGTTTACGGTCAGAAAGGCCCGTAAAAAAGAAGTTAGGGTATTCAAAGTTGGGAGAAAAAATTCGCACTTTGCCATCAACATAACTGGGCATAACATAATGCACAGAAGGGCTCAATTTGCGCCCCGGTTTAAACAAAGGCATTTTGTTTTTACTAGTATCACCAGTAATGTTTTCAAAAACCCAAATGCCATTCGATGGTTTATCCGGGCAAGAAATAACAAGGTCGAAGTCGCCATCGTTATCAAAATCTACAGGAATGGGCCAAGCCCATAAGCCGACTCCAAGATCGACAGAAAGTTCTAAATTATTGTAAGCAAGTTTTTTCAATTCCTGCGCAAAGGAACACAAAACAAGAACGAAGCTAAAAACAAACCCAAGAACAATTCGCATAGCAACACCTTAATTTAATTAAGGCCCGAGTTTTCATGACAAGAAAAAGAATAACATAAACATAGATTTAAAAATAAAGATTGCAGTAATAATGCTTTTTGCAAACAGTTTAGAAATGATATAACTTTATAAGACCTGCTTATGAAGCTTCTATTTTATTAAATTTCTCTTCAAATGAAAAAACCTATGTGTTACGGATTTTCAGGAAAGCGCACCTGAGAACGCACCGCTTCAAGCCTAATGCTTTCGATCGCATTAACAAGATCGGTAAATTCAGCTTGGCTCAAGTTACCACTTGCACTAAGCCTAAGGTTTCCCCAAGGATCGATGACCACAAGATTAGAAACCGAGGGTTTATATTTAAAGGTAGTGCGCATTATTTCATTAAAATCGAGCCAGAGGGGTACATCAGGCGAACCCTTAACTAACTGATTGCGAATAAAAACTTTGACAATATTAGGAACCTTGCCAACACAAGCAACAGCAATGGTATGCACCTCTGGGCTTTTAGTTCCTGGGGGTTGATCAGCAAGTTCTAAAACGGGTGCTAAGCGTGCTTGGGCAGGGGTTTTTCCCTTTGCTTGGGGATGAAAAGATTCGTGAATAGTTTGGCCCAATATTTTGTTAGCCTCAGCACTTTCCTTATCGCCAAAAAGAAGAACAACGACATCGCCACGAAAGTTTTCGATTTTATTTTGTTTTTGGAACTGATCATCCATTTCGAATTTAGGAACTGCAACGGGTCGATAAATCAAAACTTCTGCAAAAAGAGAAGTGTTAAAGACGAGGGGAAAAAAACTTAAAGAAATCTTAAGAATCGGATTCATAAACCAACTCCATCCGCAGGATAATTTGACGAAGCAATTTGAAATCTGAGAATAGAAAAAAGGATAAAACTAAAACTAAATAAAAGAGTAACAAGGGCGCAAAAAGAAGCATCTAGCAGACCCATTCCTTGCCAAGTCACCCCTTCAAAGCCTCGCACCATCCAAGTGGTAGGAAGAATGAGGGAAAAATTTTGCACCCATTGTGGCAGCATAAAAGAAGGCAGCCACATTCCCCCTAACATTGAAAGGCCCAAGATGGCAAGAATAGCCATACTTCGGGCCCGATTTTCATTACCACCTAAAGCTGCAATAAGAAGCCCGGTAGCAGCGGATAAAATTGCGGTAGCAATCGCCATCATACAAAAACCTATTACCGACCCGTTAATTACCACGCCAAATACCAATGCGCCAAAACTAAAGGTTACAAGTATTTGCAAAAGTGCAATCAATGCCGTCGCAATAATCTTTCCACCCAAAAGTGTTGCAAGAGGCACAGGCGATGCCTTCAGCCTTTTCCATATCCCCTGTTTCTGTTCCCTTAAAAGCAACAACCCACAATCCATACCCCAGAATAATAAGTACTGCATAGTCATACCGCTAAAACTATGACTGTAAGCTTGCCTGGTAATATCAATGCTAGAAGGAACTTGCTCTTTTTTTACATCAAAAGGTCTTTCAAGTTTAAGTGAACTAGCCCCAGGTACCCAAAAGCCTAACAACTCGGGGGCCGCTTCACGAAATGCAATTTCAGTGAACAAACCTTCTGCCCATTTAACTTCAAGAGAACTAGCGGGATGATGAAGGATCTCAATTGAAGGGATTTTTTTCTTCTGGCTTATCATACTTGCAAACCCAGATGGGATAACTAATGCCAATCGTGCTGACCTGCGTTCAATGCGATCCATAGCCTGTAAACGATTAGAAAGGGAAGCTTCAAGCTTAGGGCTTTTCAACAAAGCCTCAACCAATTTTATTGCAAGGGGGCTTTCATCTTCTCTGATTATCAGCAGAGGAAGTTTTATTTCTTCGTTTTGAAGAGGCTTAGAAAATACATAGCCAAAAGTACTTGCAAGAATAATAGGAACGAGAAAGCATAAGACCGCTGCTTTTTTATCTACCATAAACAATTGGAGATCTTTTAAAGCTAGTATCCAAAGCAGAGAAATTTGGTTTTTTATCATTACGCGGCCTTTATTTCACTAAGTTTTATTAGATATTGTTCCAAGGAATGCGTATCTTCTGCAAGGGAACTACGCTGCATATTGGCTTGATGTAATAATGAATCGCAATCATCGCTAAAACGATAGTTAGGAATAGGTAAACTTACTTTAGATTTCTTTTTAAGGATACGGGTTTGAAATTCTTGAATCGAACCAAGAAACAAAAGGTTACCCTGAGACATAATGCCTACCTTGTCGCAAAGGCGAAATATTTCTTCGAGATAGTGCGATGTATAAATGATGGCACACCCCTGTTCTTTCAAGAGATTTAGGCAAGAAAAAACTGCTTCGCGAGAATGGGGGTCTAGGCCCACCGTAGGTTCGTCTAGCAATAATAATTTTGGTTTATGCAACAAGGCACAGGCCAGATTCAGCCTTCGTTTCATACCGCCTGACAAACTACGAGAGGGTTGGTGTGCCCGATCATCAAGTCGCACTAGAGAGAGAACTTCGTTAACGCGTTGGGGCAAAATGTTTTTAGGTATGCCATATAATTTTGCAAAGAAGCTAAGGTTATCGAATGGGGAAAATTCTTCGTAGAAGGCAAGTTCCTGAGGGACAAAGCCGATTTGACTGCGATAAAAAAGAGGCTGCTGGGAATGCGATTTTCCTTCAAGGAGAATGCAACCAGAATCGAGTTCGTGATTCCCGGCGATCGCATTAAGGGTGGTACTTTTGCCACACCCGTTGGGGCCAAGTAAACCTAGGATTTCACCAGAATAAATGGTAAGGTCGAGGTTGTTAACTGCCAAGGTTGTTGCGTACTTAAGACTTACGCTTTTTAGGCAAAGCACTTCATAGGGAAGCATTAGCGAAATCCGTGACAAAAAAGTGCCTAAGAAACATCCGTGTTTTTTAGGAATTTACCGATTCTTATAAGCTAGTCAGTACCTTAAATGTAATGAGGTGGGCAAGATCAATACAGTAATGTGAAAAATGCTTTCTAAATTCAATAAAATTAGGATAATATTGGGAATTGAGGCTAAGGAAAGCTATAAATGCCACGGAGGTGGCGATGTCTAAACAAGTTGTAATCATTGGTGCAGGCCCCGGAGGCCTTGCTGCTGCAATACTTCTTTCAAAATCTGGGCTTAAAGTCAAGGTTTTAGAAAAGCAGGATAAAGTAGGAGGGAGAACCTCTGCGCTTCAAGGTGGGGGATTCAAATTTGATATAGGCCCCACATTCTTCCTATTTCCCCAAGTTCTTAAAAGTATTTATGCTTCGATGGGCAAGGATCTCTTCAAAGAGATTCCCATGATTCGCTTAGATCCGCAGTATCATTTGATATTTGGTGCAGGAGGCGATATTTTAGCCCGCCCTGATATTCCTGCTATGGAACATGAAATTTCTAAAATCTCTTCCCACGATGCCTCTAACTTCAAACGATTTCTTAATGAAAATCGGGTCAAGCTTAAAGAATTTAAATCCACACTCGAAACACCTTTCAACAGTTGGCGCGATTTATTCAAACTCAAAATGTTAAAACTCCTTCCATTATTAAGGCCCTGGAGTTCTCTTGATAGTGAGCTTAGTCGATACTTTTCTGATCCTCGGGTTAGGCTCGCTTTTTCATTTCAGTCCAAATACCTTGGTATGTCGCCTTTTAATTGCCCTAGCCTTTTTTCGATTCTTTCATTTCTTGAATATGAGCACGGCGTATACCACCCCATTGGTGGTTGCAATGCGGTTAGCGAAGGTATGGCAAATCTGGCGCGCGAAGCAGGGGTTGAAATCTTATTGAATGAAGATGTTAACGGGATTGATTTTAAAGGTAGAAAGCCTGTCTCGATTAATACGCAAACTGGAAAACATCCGTGTGATTCTTTAGTCATCAATGCAGATTTTGGCAGAGTTATGGAACGGCTCATCCCCGATAATATTAGACCTTCTTGGAGCAATCGCAAAATTGCTTCCGCTCGATATTCTTGTTCCACCTTTATGCTTTACCTTGGCATCGATGGGCGCTATGACAACCTCCAGCATCACACCATCTATATGTCCAAGGATTATCAGCGTAACCTCGAAGATATTGAAAAACGACATGTTCTTTCCGAGGATCCTTCTTTCTACATTCAAAATGCAAGTATTACAGATGATTCACTTGCACCTAAGGGGAAAAGTACCCTTTATGTACTAGTGCCTGTTACGCATATGCACGCCAATGTAGATTGGTCAAAAGAAAAAAAGCGCTACCGCGATTTAGCTATTCAGCAACTTAGTAAGGTTGGCTTACACGATGTTGAGAAGAAAATTTGCTATGAAAAAATCATCACGCCTGATGATTGGCAAAACAAAATGGAAATTTACAAAGGTGCGACCTTTAACCTTGCACATAACCTTGGGCAGATGCTTCATTTCAGGCCACGCAATCGATTTGCAGAACTCGATGGCGTTTATCTTGTAGGCGGCGGTACTCATCCAGGAAGTGGCTTGCCCGTGATTTACGAATCAGCACGGATTTCTTCAAGGCTTTTATTGGGCGATATGGGCTTGCCTTTTGATCATTGCATTCCGCCCGATGAATACCACCCCGAACAAGGTTACCCCGATCTTTTAAGCCAAGGTCTTGCGACCAATCCGACAAACCGAGGTCAAAACAGTCCTCTTGTTCCTATGTCTTAGTAAAATAAATAGGTACAACCCTTAGGAGAAGCAAAATGGTAAAAACAAATCAGGAAAAAGTATTGATTGTAGGTGGTGGTTTAGCAGCCTTAGGTTCTGCTTGCACCTTAGCTGCAAGGGGCTACAAAGTAGAACTGTTTGAAAAAAACGCTTGGCTAGGTGGTAAAGCCGCAGTACTTGAAAAGGAGGGATTTCGTTTTGATATGGGGCCCACCATTCTTACCATTCCCTCGATATTAAGGCGCATTTTTGCCGAAGCAAATCGTAAAATGGAAGACTACATTCCAATGGTTAAACTTGAGCCCCAATGGCGCTCTTTCTTTGATGATGGCTCTATTTTAGATCTGGTTAGTGATGAAAAACAGATGGCCATTAATCTTGATAAGTTCGGGCCCAACTGCGCTGAGGGTTATAAAAAGTTTTTACAATACTCCGAAAGACTAAACCGCATTTCCCAACGATTCTTCTTTTGGAAATCCATCGGCGGACTTAAAGATATGTTCGATTGGCGCACAATGTTCCAAGCCTCTAGCCTTACCGATGTGCTTGCAATTAATATGGGAAAATCTGTTGCTCAGTGCGTCAGAAAGTTCGTTCCCGAACACCGGGTATCTCAAATGATCGACCACTTTACACAGTATGTTGGCTCTTCTCCTTATCAAGCACCGGCTGTATTGTGTGGCATCGCCCATATGCAAACCAGTGAAGGCATTTGGTATCCTTTGGGGGGGACTGCTTCGGTGCCTCGGGCACTTAAAAAATTAGGCGAAGAGTTAGGGGTCGCTTTTCATACGGGTATGGGGGTCAAGCGGATTCTTAATGATGGGAAAAAAACCCTAGGCATTGAACTGGAAAATGGCGAGCAAGTATTGGGCGCTGCGGTTATCTCTAATTCTGATGCGGTTAGAACCCACCGCGAACTTCTTCCCGATACCCGTGCTGCTTACAAATTTGAAAATCGCAGAGGGTACGAGCCTGCTTGCTCAGGCGTGGTTTTATACCTTGGGCTAGACAAGCGCTACGAACAATTAGAACATCATAATTTTGTTTTTTCCCGCGATCCAGAAGAAGAATTTGACTGGATTTATAAAAAGGGTGAACCTGCACCAGATCCTTCTTGCTATGCTTGTGCCCCTGCAAAAACTGAACCAGGAGTTGCTCCACCGGGGGGCGAAGCTCTTTACATTCTTGTGCATACCCCATACCTTCGCAAGCACCACGATTGGAATAAGATGTTTCCTGCCTACAGGAAAGTGATCCTTGAGAAGATAGAGAAAACTGCAGGGCTTAAAGATTTACAAAAGCATATTGTTTTTGAATCTGCCCTTACCCCACAAGATATCAACGACCGTTATCATGTTCTTAACGGGGCAATTTATGGTTTGGCAAGTCATGGTAAAATGTTTGGTGCGTTCAAACCTGCCAACCGAAGTCCCGATCTTAAGGGTTTATACTTATCGGGTGGCTCAGCACATCCGGGGCCAGGTATGCCTATGGTTCTTATGTCTGGATGGATTGCAGCGAATACACTTGATTTAGATAAAATTGCACCTTCTACTGGAAAAGGTTTAAGTAATACAAAGTCAATGGCTTCCAGTTATTTATGAGATCTGCTGATAAAAAGACGAATAAAGAAGAACCGATTCCTAAAAGATGGGAATGGATAGGATCTTGGTTTGTATGGTACTGCCGAGGTTTTATAGCCAAGAATTTTCATGCGCTAAGAATCTCTAAAACTGGTTTACCAATTGAACCAGGAAATGGCCCCCTAATCTTCATACTTAACCATCCTTCGTGGTGGGATCCGATCACAGGGACTTTGGTTGCGCAATTTTTTTCCCCCAGGCGGACCTATAGCCCAATTGATTCCCAAGGTTTACAAAAATACAAATTCCTAAAGTGGATTGGCTTTTACCCTGTTGAACTTGGTTCACCAAAGGGCGCAATTGATTTTCTAAAAACCACAACTCAAATTCTTAATGCTCCAAGAACGATGATTTGGATTACAGCACAGGGAGAATTTTCCGATCCACGAACCAGACCCATCGTTTTAAAATCTGGCCTAGCACACCTTGCACGAAGGCTTGATTCCGGAAATGTAATTCCCCTTGCAATCGAATATCCCTTCTGGAACGAACGATACCCCGAAGCACTGGCTCGCTTTGGGAAACCTATTCCGCTGGGGCAAGGGAAAAATCTTAAAGTAAACGAATGGACAGAGATTTTCGCCAATGCGCTTGAGTCGAACATGAATACCCTGGCACAAGAAGCCAATAGTCGAAACCCTGAATTATTTCAAACCTACATCCGAGGTAGAGCAGGTATAGGTGGGGTCTATGATGTTTGGCGCAGGGCTAAATCTTGGATTATTGGCAAACCTTTCGATCCCGAACACGGGTACAGTAATAAAGGCGCCAAAGAATGATTCTCTGGATCTTACTTATTGCATCAGTAATCGCTGGGCTATTTCCCCTACTAATGCTAATTTCCAACCTTAAAAGTTATATTGAGCCACCGCAGTTACCCTTGGATGTTAAAACTTCTGTTTCCATATTAATCCCTGCACGAAATGAAGCTGCGGGTATCGAAAATGCAATTCGAGCTGGGTTAACCACTGAAAATGTGGAGTTTGAAATTATTGTTTTGGATGATCATTCTGAAGATCAAACTGCAAGTATAGTAAGTAAGATTGCAAAAGAAGATTCGAGGGTAAGATTAGAATCTGCGCCCGCGCTTCCCTTAGGATGGTGCGGCAAGCAGCACGCTTGCTATGTTTTATCACAACACGCCCGACACGATTTTTTGCTTTTTCAAGATGCAGATGTAAAGCTTAAGAAAGATTGTGCATCTCGGATGATTGCTTTTTTATTAGCTAGTAAATCAGAGCTGGTAAGCGGAATACCTTGGCAAGAGACAAAAACTTGGTCTGAAAAATTATTAATCCCTCTCATTCACTTCATTCTTCTTTGCTTTTTGCCTATAAACCGTATGAGACAATCAACAAGCCCAGCTTTTGCAGCGGGGTGTGGTCAGTTGTTTCTCGCAAATAAAAAATCGTACTTGGTAACTGGTGGGCATTCTGCAATCAAGCAATCAATGCACGATGGAATTACTTTACCGCGCGCTTTTAGAAGAAATGGTTACCCTACAGATTTATGCGATGCAACCAGCCTAGCCGATTGCAGAATGTATAAAAGTTTTAAAGAAGTATGGTCGGGGTTAGCTAAAAATGCAACCGAAGGGATGGCTAAGCCCTTTCTCTTACCATTTTTTACTATTTTTCTTTTGTTTGGGCAGGTGATTCCATTTGGATTAGTTGGTTATATTTGGTATTTTGAAACTTGCTGGGGACTCAGGTTGATTTCGGTAGTTGCAATAATTCTGGCCTATATGCCTCGATTTATCGCCAAGCTTGCATTTAAACAGTCATTTTTTGGCGTTTTATTGCATCCATTTTCAATCCTGATGCTTCTGGCTATTCAATGGTACTCGTTATTTTGCCAAGGAATTGGCAAACCTTCTGGATGGAAAGGAAGGATCTACCAAAGAACATCAAGCTAAGACAAAGGCAATTGGTAAAGTGAATCCAACTCTTCCCTCATCAAATAAGACCCCTTGGTCGCCCTTAAACGAAACCCGCAGCTTCATCAAGCAAGTAAGGGAAAAGTTTCTGACCACGGGTGCAATATTACCCAGTAGTAAATACCTAGCTAGGGCAATTTGTTCTACTATAAGAGGTGAAAGGTTGCCTTGGAATATATTGGAGGTTGGCCCCGGAACCGGTGCTATCACCAGAGAAATTGCCAAGGTGCTTAAACTAGGCGATACTCTGACCGCAATTGAAATCAATGAAAGCTTTGCAGAACACCTGCGTCAAGAAATTGAAACTAAAAGAGAATATGCCAAGACAAAAAATCAGATTAAAGTGGTGGTAGGAAAATTAGAAGATTTAGAAGGTTCTTCGGTTTTTGACTGCATCTTATCTGGGTTGCCTATGAATAATTTTGAAGGTGAGATGGTTAGGCAGATATTTGATGTTTTTCACAAGCTAATAAAACCAGATGCACCTCTAAGCTATTACGAATACTTTGCAATAAGAGATCTGAAGTATCCGTTTGTGCCTAAGTCAGAAAAGCAGCGCTTAAAAGAAGTGACAGAAATTGTAGACAGTGAAATCAGAAAGTATCAGGTAAAAGCGAGAAAAGTTTGGCTCAATGTACCGCCTGCTGTGGTACGAACTTTGGTATTAAAACCAACAAAATAAGAAGTTATAAAAGCCCAACGGGGCCTCCGTTTTAGCGGAGACCCCGTATCTTTTGGGTTTTATCTAATACCCTTTTGGGTTACTTGCAGCAAGTGTTGCAGTTATCCTTCTTGAAGGAAGCAAGCTTGCAGCGAAGGCTGCCAATTTTGCTCTTCAAGTTGTCAAGGATACCACATTTAGCTGCACAAGGATCACAATCAACAACTTGCTTTTCAACAGTTTTTTCAACCATTCTGCAAGCCTTGACTTTTTCTTCTACAGGAACGCACTTCATCACTTTGCGGGTAGCTTCGTAAGCAACTTTCTTAGGTACGCATACGGTGTACTTTTCAGTCTTAGCTTCAGTTACGCACTTCTTATGGCATACTTGAACTTTGATCTGCTTTTCAACCTTCTTGCATACTTGAACCATTACTTTGGTTGGAACGCATTCGGTAACCTTTTCCATTTTGGTTACTTTGCATTCTTCCATTACCTTGTTAGAAACCCAGCATTTGATAGTCTTGGTCTTAGGTGCGCAAGCGGTTTCGCACTTGGTTTCGCAGCAATCGTCCTTCTTGAACTTGCCTAAAAGGCCTTTCAATCGATCGGTAATGCTAGGGCCGCAAGGAACTTCTTTGCATTCCCAATGACCTTTGTCAACGCACTTTTTAACAGTAGTAGTAACTGGCTTGCAAGTCGTTACTTTCTTGTTGATGGTGCGTTCTTCGCAGGTTTTAACCCATTCGCATACGGTGCGGGTTTCTTCCTTCATTTCGTTTACAATCTTGTTTACATTGCAGGTGCGGGTGCGTTCTTCTTTAACATACTCGCACTTGTAAGCGGTATATTTTTCTTCCACACACTGTTGCTTGTTAACGGTACGAGTCGTTTCATAATACTCGGGAACCATTACCTTGTAGGTGATAGTACGGGTTGCTGGTGTTGTAACTGGCTTGGCTTCTTCTGCCCGAACGACGTTAGCCGTCGTGGCCATGAAGAAACTCGCCAACAATGCTAGGCGGGCGCGCTTCCAAAACATACTTCTACTCCTTGGTACTGTAACGTCGATTCTTGCCACTCGCATACATTCGGTGACCAGTAATCGATCAAACATTTAACTCAAAGGTAATATGCCTAACGCGGAGAAGATGGCAAAGAAAAGTGAGATGGTTAACACAAAAAGTTTTCACAACTTGATAGGATTATTCCTATTCTATCAATTGCACCAAGTTGTTCCTTTTCAAAGCCAAGTAGTAATAGGTAACTTATAACTTGGAAATAAACACCCAAAAGCACCCTAGATACTTTGTAATGCTTACGATTTGCCTAGAGACCATTTTCTTCTAATCCTTAACTACCCTTTAAAGCCATAAAGGCTCCCAAAACAAATAAACTCAGCCCAAATAACACCAACACCCAACTAAAAATTCCTGGCACCGGGTAGTAAACCCTTGTATTGGAATCTTCAGGAGGATAAGCAACCCCCGCAAAAGGAGGGTTCCAAACAGGTTTACCTGCCACATCAATTATTAAAAGCGTAGCTCTGCTTAAGTGTAAAGCTGTTGCAGTACACAGCAACAGGCAAAACGCTCCGCCGTATAAATACAATGGTTGCAATGCCCCCGCTGCTTCAATCTGATTTAAAAACTCTAGGGATGGCCCATCGCGGGAAATCTGAATCATACTCAAACTATTATTCATAAAATGCAAAAGCATAGGCATCAAGAGCGACCTAGTCCAAAGGTAGACAGAATGCAAAACGACCCCCAAAACCGTGGCATAAGCAACTTGCCTAGGTTCGATATGCATAATGCCAAATAACAAAGAACTCATTAAGACACCCCGAATAACACCGTGATTTGCAATCAAACCACGGCCTATAAAACCTCTGCACCAAAGTTCTTCTCCAAGGGCAGGGCCAACGCCAATGATGAGAACGCCTAACCACCAAGGCCAGTTAGAAAAACTTACAATAGCATTTTCCATAGGAATGATTACAGGAAGATATGGGCAAACGAAGCGATCAACCCCTTCGCCCAAAAAAACGAGAGAAGGAAAAAGCGCAAGAGTTAGCAGAATATGTTGCCACGCCGGTAAGCGAAGAGCGATTCTTCTAGGCCAATCCTTACCTGCGGCGAAGCGTAAAACAGTCACACCAACAATAACGGTTAAAATTTGAGCAATAGCAAGCCCCGGAGCGAGGATGAAGGCATATTCAGCAGATTCTTGAAAGTCTTTTTCCTGTGCAATATCAAGAAAGGCAAAAAAGTCACCCGAGATCCAGCCTTTAAGAAGTATGCCCGCAATAACAATAAGTGCGCCTGGAATCTGCGTTGCAGCTAGGAAGAATAAAATCCAAAGGCACGCAAAGGGTGCACTCGGATGGGGTGCTACAAAAACTGTTTTATTATTATCCATAGAAATCTAACAACCTCTTTGGGATAATTAATAACCTGGCCAACCAGAATCGAGCATCGCATCGTAGATCCAAGGATGACGCCACGGGTTCCACCCCGGATAGTTAGCAGCAAGTACAGCAAAGACAAGTAAAACAAGAGCAAGAAGGCGGCCCCATCGAGATTTTGATAACCCATCAATCACAGGAACCGAGGTAAGAAGAAAAATGGGGCCAAGCCACATAAGCCACCGTGGTCCAACGGCGAATCCGCCATAATTATCGCTTTTAAAGATATAAAATCCAAGGACTACAGAACCAACTAAAACAGTAGAAAGAGCCAAGAAGCCCCAAGTTTTAGAAGTTTTGTTGTAAAAGGGTGCGCGCATTAAAGCAACTAAAGTAAGTAAAAAGATGGGGAAAAGAGAAAAGAAACCGTGGTGCCCAAACAGCAAATGAAAAGTATAGGTTGTGCTACTCTCGCCATTATACCTAGCCCAATCAATGCCTTTGCGAATCATTCCTGGGAAAATCCGCCAATGGCTTCCTTCATAGGTGTACCAAGGGCCGCCAAACTCACTGTAGGCAGGGCGCAATTGACCCATCGCAACATAATTACTTGCACCAAGAAGTAGCAAAGGGATAACCGAACAAGGAAGATAAACTAGCAAAGTTTGCTTGGGAAACTTAATAATTCCAACGAGGCCAACAAAAGCTAGAAAGGCAAGCGCGGGCAGTTCATTGCAAACTGCAAACCCACAAAGCAGGCCCGTAATAGCGAACCATAAAGAAGCGGCCCAAGGATTATTATTTTTTGTTTCAAGAATTTCTTGAATGCGAACAATACCATAAATTGCAAAGAGAATGCTGAAGGTTGCCATGGTGTGATTATTAAAGCTATTAAGAAAAGGCAAAACACTGGAACCTAGAGCTGCTGCTGCCAAGGCATAAATACGGCCCCATTCGGATTGAGAAAATCGTTGTATCAAAGCCCAAAACACAAGCAGATAAAGCAAGAATGGTAAAAGATTAATGGTAAAAAGAATCACACGAACCACAGCAAAAGGATTTGTCTTCAAGGTCCATCCAGTTATTTTCTTAACTAACCAATACTCGCCTGCAACCATAATCGGAACCAACGGAGGTTTGGTCGAATAAAAATTTAGCTCATCGGGGTGAAGGACAAGGTCAACGGTTTGCCAACCTTCTTCAAAGGAAATACCAGAGCTAGAGGAAATGCGTTTGGACAACCCACAGGCCGAGGTTGTAAGAGCAGGAAGCAGTTCGGTATGGCCTGTCTGTGCAACTGCAGTTAAAAGGTACGCAAAGGAATCGCGCTTACCCACAACGAAAGTCCCATCATCAACTAACGACCTAACCGTAGCCCACCTTGAACGATCATTCGAACTAAAGGTAGGCATTGGTGTAGGTCGAGAAGTAGGCCAAGCCGACCTAGAGCCGGGTAGTTCACCAGGCGCTCTGTGGTAAGAAGGTTCATAGAGTCGTTGGGCCGCCAGCAATTTTGCCAAGGCGATAGCAAAGGCAAGTGCAATAAGAATACTTGCGACGCTGGAAGAAGAAAAACTATCCTTTACCGAGTTATTAGCAGCCATTGTAAGATTCTTTCAACAAGTGAAGCCTAAGAAGGTTGAGAGCCATCTTCGCAGTCCTACTTTGAACTTCAAGTCGATTACCAAACCACTGATTCGTTTCGAGAGTAGTGCCACCCTTCCAAGCAAGGGCAACAAAGACTTTGCCCTGAGGAAGATCTGGGCTTAAATCGCCAGGCCCAGCAACGCCTGTAGTGGCGAGTGCAAAATCCGCTCCAGTTCTTTCTCTGCATCCTTGCGCCATCGCAAGAGTAACAGGACCACTACAGGGGCCATACTTTTCTAAAAGATCTGCGGATACCCCCAAGGCACTTTTTTTTACATCATTGGTGTAGGTAACAAAGCCCCCCAGATATTGCGCTGAGGCACCAGCAACCTTGGTAATCCTGGCAGCAAGTAACCCGCCGGTTATACTCTCCGCTGTTGCCAAAGTTTTACCTGCATTCTGAAGCAATAGATGCACCACATCTTGAAGCTCTTGCTCCTCTTCACTAAAGACTAAAGATCCAAGTCGGTCTCGGATAATTGCTTCAACAGGTTGAATTTTCTTTAAGGCTGCTGCTTCATTTTCTCCCTTAGCAAGAATTCGCAATGAAATGACCGCATCCGAAGCGGTGATCCCAACTTCGGGATCATTCCCCCTTCGTGTAAGATCGAAAAGTTTTTCCTCGATGGCCGACTCACCAAGCCCAAAGGTGTTAATCTTACGCTGAATTAAAACACCTTCTGCAAGTCCAATTTCAACTAGCTTTGATTTTAGCCACTCCGTTACCATCGATTTCATTTCTCGCGGTACGCCTGGAAGTGCTGCAATATGACAATCACCCACTCGCATCCAAACTCCAGGCGCGGTGCCCGCATTATTAGGAATAGGAATAGCGCCTTGGGGAAAAAAAGCTTGCACCTTATTGCGCTCGGGGCAAACTCTGTTTCGCTTGGCAAACATTTCTTGAATAATTTCCCAAGATGGTTGATGAAATTCGAGAGGATGAGAAACAAGCTTCGCTAGAACTTCACGCGTTAGGTCGTCTTGAGTTGGCCCAAGTCCGCCTGTTGCAATCACCAGTTTCGCTCGCTGCGAGGCAATACTAAATGCTTGCAAGTTTGCATCGAAATCGTCTGCAATGGTGGTGTGCCAGCCTACTGGAATTCCGATTGCAGCTAGCTGAATGCTAAGCCATTGGCAGTTGGTATCTAGGTTCTTCCCACTGGTAAGCTCACTTCCAATTGAAATGATCTCTGCTTTCATGACTGGTTAGCCCCGGTGGAAGGTTCATCGAAAGAAATTTCAGAATGTTCGGGAAGCTGCAGGGCGAAAAAGACCGCAGGAATAAACAGCAGGCCTGATATCACAAGCGACATATTGTAATCAATCGAGGTGGCCATACCAAATATTATGGTTCCTATTGCTGCAGAAATTCGACCGATGTTGTAGCAAAATCCTGCACCCGTAGTTCGTAACAGTGTGGGGTAAAGCGGCGGAAGGTACATCGTAAACAAACCAAATACCCCTTGCGTCAGCCCCATAATCGGCAG
>JBDNHI010000160.1:0-5091 GCA_041694635.1 Gemmataceae bacterium
TCAAGAAAGAAATTCCAAGCCTAGAAATGAACCTTGCTCCCTACCAAGGGGCATTACTCTGGGGAAGCGTCGGTGTTTGCGGCCTATTATTTGTCGCAAGCTTCTTCGTGCCGAGGCTGCTTCGTTGGGCGAAGGCCGGGCCGAACCAGGCGCTGAACTTGATCAAGGAAGCCACTCCTGATTCCTTGTGACATCTGGCCGCAGCACCCGCAGTGCGTTGATGCTGGGCAACTCGATTTGCAGAATTTGCTGATAGAGAAACAGCAATGCCGAGAACGCCTGAGTTTGCGTGCTGGCGGCCACATTCCAGTCCACCGCCAAATAGGTGAGAAACGCCTCGATCTCCGCCGCCCCCCCATCTCACGCAGATGCCATTTATTGTGGAACAAGATGAACCGGATTATTCAATCGATGTATGCCCCCTCCGTCCGTTTCGAGTAGTGCAACAAGCGCGTCTTCGCGTGTACCTAGAGTCAAGCAATTCCAGCGATTGAACACGATTTCTATGGCGATTCCATTTGATTTTTCTTTGTAATCGCACCGTCCGCCGGTTAAAATACTACTATCGTGAAGAGAGGTGGGATCTCTTCCGTTTCGGCGACATGCTATTCCGGATTAGCAAAAATGAACAGCCGAGATGGATGGTATTAATCCCATCTAATCATTGTTCGGCGGCGGAGGCTTAGTGTGACGAGGTGGTGGCAGTTCGGCCTGTTCGGGGGTATCGTCCTCTCAATCGCCACGGTGGTTAAGGTAATTCGCGCGATCTTCCGCGGTAAGGTTGAGTGGGGCGAGGATGACGGATTCGCTGCGGCCATCTTCGGCATGGGTTTCCTGTGTGGGGTCATCGTGTGGGCCGGCAAAGGGCTGCACCAGCGGCTCGGGATGGTCGGAGATGCGATCGTCGGGCTGGTGGTAATGGTTGCGTTCTTCATCTCCTGTATGCTCCTGTTCGAGCCGGAGCTGCTCGGGGCCAAGTTCCAGAACGGCGGGCTCCCGATGCTTGAGATGGCCGTGGTCTTGGGCCCCCTTGGGGGTGCTTGGACCGGCCGAGACCTCCGTACAGAGGCATCCCCGCCGGCAGAGCGGTATAGCACGCTTCCGAAGCAACCCGCTGCGGACAACAACCTGAAAGACGCGAAGGTGAATCCAATGGGCCGGCCGTTTATGGAGCACCCTTCTAGCGACTTTGAAACGGCAGTTGAAGCGATAGCCGATGCAATCAAGCGTCTTCGGGCGCTGCCGGCGTGGGACAGGTGGATTATGTTTAATGCCCAGTGCATGGTCGGCAGGGCGGACAGCTACCATTTCGCCGCAATTCGAATGCAGCAGGGAGAAATCGCGTTTGAGAAGCCGCTTGATGTGGATATAAAGAAGGTGACGAAGCAGGCGGGCGTTCCCGAGTCCTGTCTGGTCAAAACTGAAGGCGGCTATTCGGTCACGAAGGCAACGCCGATTCAAGCAGCTTGCGTCATGGATGTCATCTTTCGCCAGTATCTGGGGATTCGGCCATACACCGGCGAGGGCGAGGATTACGCGATCGGCGCCGAGTGGTAACTCCCACCTAACCGCCGGTCGCCCAGCGGTAGGTGAGCTATTTGTTGGGCGTCTATAGGCTACTGCTTAAATGAATAAAATGTCATATATACGAATGGCTGCTCTGACATCATTGGCCATGGTTGCATTTGCGTGCAATTCGCTGCTGTGCCGTGTTGCCCTGCAACATACCGGCATTGACGCTGCGAGTTTTACCACGATCCGCTTGATGTCCGGAGCAATAATGCTTTGGTTGATCGTACGAATGAGTCGCAGCACACAAACTGGCAGGGGCAGTTGGCGATCGGCGTTTGCATTATTTGTTTATGCTGCTGGCTTTTCCTTTGCATACATGAGTCTGCCCGCATCAACAGGTGCACTGCTGCTGTTTGGCGCAGTTCAGGCAACAATGATCGGCTATGGCATTTGGGCGGGAGAATGTCTGCGGAGACTACAGATGGTCGGACTTGTGCTCGCCCTCGGAGGGCTGGTGGGTCTGTTATTGCCCGGTCTATCTGCGCCACCCCTGCTGGGTTCTCTCTTGATGTTGAGCGCCGGAGTTGCGTGGGGAGTTTATTCTTTGCGCGGAAAGAGTGCTGGCGATCCCACTAGGGTAACGGCGGGAAATTTCATGCGGGCCGTTCCAATGGCCGCCGCATTGAGCGTGCTTATGCATAACAGCACCTCTTTTGACAACGCTGGATTGTTGTACGCGGTTGCATCGGGCGCCATAGCCTCCGGATTAGGCTACGCCATTTGGTACACCGCCTTGCCCGCGTTAAAGGCCACCAGTGCCGCCACGGTGCAACTTAGCGTTCCGATCATAGCGGCCATGGGTGGCATAGTTTTCCTCGATGAGTCCGCATCCGTGCGCCTCGTATTGGCGTCCGTAGCTATACTCGGTGGAATAGCTCTGGTAATGCGAGATAAACAAAATGCAAATGCCGCCCAACCAGTTGCTCCTGCCGATGGGTCTGCATCGCAGCCCGGCAAGTGAACTGTGTCGTTAGAACTATCAATGTTAATTACCTTGACAATAAGTATCCATACGGATACAGTAAATAAATGAATTCATTTCTTCGCACAACGGAGTTTGATGCTTGGCTGAAATCTTTACGCAACCCTTTAGGTAAAGCTCGCATCGTTTTGCGAGTCCGTTCTGCTGAGCAGGGAAACTTTGGAGATTGCGAACCAGTTGGAGATGGCATTTCAGAAATGAGAATTCACTGTGGCCCGGGATATAGAGTGTATTTCACTCGCAAGGGTAAAATTGTTTATCTTCTTCTTTGTGGGGGAGATAAATCCACACAAAAGAGAGATATCAAACAAGCCAAGACTCTACTCAAAAATTTAGAGGTTTAAAACATGATAAAGGTAGCCCCATTTGACGCTGCAGATTACCTCGATAGCGAGGAAGTAATCGCCGAGTATCTGAATGCAGCCCTTGAAGACAAAAATCCAAATGTTTTTTTGGCCGCAGTCTGCGATGTTGCAAAAGCACGCGGAATATCAAAACTGGCGAAAGATACCGGGCTTGGTCGTGAAAGCCTGTACAAAGCACTAGCACCTGGAGCAAAGCCCCGTTATGAGACAGTTTTGAAATTAATTCATGCTTTAGGTGTTCAACTTCATGCTGTGCCTGCAACCGTTAAAATGCCAGTTCGAACTACTCGTTCTAGCAGACGCACTAAAGGACGCCCCTGAACTCGATGTCGTTCGGCGGCTTACTCCCTCTCCCTGTACTCGGGGGTGAGGGGAAGTGTTTTTAAGCAAATTTATAATTTTCTCTTTTCAAAAGCTCAAAAGGTGCTTAATATCATCCTACGAAAAGAGAATGTCTCTCTTTCCGTTCCGGCGACATGCTATTCCGGATTAGATAAAATCGAATCAGAATTAGCAAAAATGAATAGCCGAGATAGATGGAATTAATTCCATCTACTCATTGTTCGGCCACCACACAAAGGACACAGTGGATATTTGCATAATCCCAAGATCGCTAGTACGTCGAATTGCATCTTCTGAGCAAGATGGCATCCACATCAACGCTATTTTGAGCGCTGCACTCTTGATCGCAATTTTTCTGTCGCCCTCAGTTTTGCATCTCATCACAAATTTGCCACATTTCTGTTTGTTCGAGCATTTTCTGGGTGTCTCGTGCCCAGGTTGCAGCATCACATTGGCGCTGGCTCAACTCGCACATCTTCATATTGAAAAATCTATTTCCACTCATCCCGGGGGCTTTGCGCTTGCTCTCGTTTTTTTGTTTCAGGTCGTCGTGCGTTTATTCGCTTTAGGTCGACTGGTAACTTTCTCAACTACTCAGCGACTTGTCTCAGGGACAAATCGCATGTTATTCTCTTTCTTCGTGCTCTTCTGGCTAATTATGTTATTTAACCCTCACTGAAAGGTAATATTATGGCGAACAAACTGTCCTGTCCAAAATGCGGAGAAATGGCTACACAAGGCGGTCTTAAGGGGTGGCAAATTATTGTGGCAATCTGCTTTTTCCCAATTGGCCTACTTGCATTACTTGCCGACAGAAATTCCACGGTTTGTCCAAAGTGTGGACATTCGTGGATGGCCTAACCCTGCGTTCAAGCGGAACGCCGCGCAAGCGCATCGCCCCTTAACTCGGACATTCGGAAACAGTGGCTAACCGTTGGCGCAGGGTTCCAAGTACGAGAACCAAGTTGCTGACGCCGTCGAGGCGGAACTCGCATCGAGCAACTTCGGCGGATGAACACGACTTCTGTGGCGGATCCATTTAATTTTTCTTTGAAATCGCGCTGCTCACTAGTTAAAATACGACGATGTGAAAAGAGGCAGGATCTCTTCCGTTCCGGCGACATGCTATTCCGGATTAGATAGAATCAAATCAGAATTAGCAAAAATGAAAAGCCGAGATAGTTGGAATTAATTCCATCCAATCATTGTTCGGCACCTTGTCGAGGATGTTTCGATGCGTTCTAGCTGGCATATCATACTGATGCTTGCGATTCTTTTCCTGCTCGCAGCGGCACCGACTGTTTTTGCCAACAGCATTGCGCCGACGGCGTATTTTATGCCCGGTGTGCTTCCAATGATGCTTGGGATGGCGGTTCCCGCATCGGTGTTGGCAGCCTTCCTTGACCGTCCCTTTGTCAAATGGGCTGGCGTCCGTGAGCGTACCCTCTGGTATTCACTACAGGCTAACCTCGTCAGCCTGGTAATCGGCTATATCACAATGCCCGTCGGAATTTATGCGATTTACACGATTGGCCCTCTGTGGTCGATCATCGCGGTTGCAATGTCAGTTATCTCTGAGGGGTGCTATTATCAACGGCGATGTGCCGAGGGCACGAACATCCGGTGGCTTCCCGTTGTCGCGGGGAATGTATTTAGCAGTTTTGTGCTCGTGTTTCTTCCCGGGGTCACCCTACTGATCAAGAAAGAAATTCCAAGCCTAGAAATGAACCTTGCTCCCTACCAAGGGGCATTACTCTGGGGAAGCGTCGGTGTTTGCGGCCTATTATTTGTCGCAAGCTTCTTCGTGCCGAGGCTGCTTCGTTGGGCGAA
>JBDNHI010000161.1:0-13726 GCA_041694635.1 Gemmataceae bacterium
ATCAACTCTAAAAGTTAATCAACTCTAAAAGTTAATCAACTCTAAAAGTTAATCAACTCCGAGGTCGCCAGAAACATCACCTGCCATCGCCCTGCGTGCTGCATCCGATTCACTATTCGCACGGGCAATTACTGCACCAGTACTATCAAGGTAAATCTTATCGTTAAGAATTTCCTGCAAAACAATCGCCATCTTGTCATTATGCCTAGTCTGAACCAAAGGCTTAGCACCTTGGCTTAACATAGCTAATCTTTTTTGAATTAAAGTGGAAAGCTTGAAGCGTCCACCAACCCGGTTAACAATAGCTTCTTCTTTAAGTTCATCTAGCATTTGCAATTACCTTTCTAAAAATAACGGGTTAACTAACAACTTAAGGCTGGCAACAGCCTTATCCAAATCATCATTAACGACTTTAAAGTCATATTCCTGAGATCGATCCAATTCGTTTTTAGAACTACTTAGCCTTTTGGCAATAGTTTCTTCGGTTTCAGTGCCTCGGGCTCGCAACCTAAGTTCACAAGCGCTCCAGTCGGGTGGCATAATAAAAACACTTAAACTTACATCGCCCGATTTTCGAATCTGCCCTGCACCTTGTACATCGATTTCCAAAACAACCCCTGCACCCCGACTCCTTCGTGCTTCAACCTCAGCTTTTAATGTACCATAAAAATTCCCATAGACCTCTGCCCACTCAAGAAAAGCTTGGTTAGAAACTTCGTTTTGGAATTTCTCCTTGTCCCAAAAATAGTAGTCCTTACCGTCTTTTTCCCCTGCCCTGATCTTTCTTGTCGTTGCAGAAATAGCCAGTTCAAGAGGCAAAGACTTCTCTTTTAGAAGCTCCCGGACCAGGGTTGATTTTCCACTGCCACTTGGCCCAGATATTATAATTAAAGGACCCCGAAAAGCTTGTTTTACACTATTCAACATTCTGGATTAACTCCCGAATGCGTTCCAAATCGCCTTTTATCTCCATCACATGCTGCGTAATTTTCACATCCGCAGCCTTCGAACCCATTGTGTTCGTTTCTCGAACCATCTCTTGGGTCAGAAACTCTAACTTTCTACCCGCTCCCTCTTCCTGATCCAACACCTTCCCAAATTGCTCTAGATGGCAATCTAATCGTGTCACTTCCTCTGCTATATCCGACCTTTCAGCAAATACCGTTACTTCGCGGATTAGATCCGATGGCTGAATCACAGCATCGGTACCCTCCAGCAATTTTTTAACCCTTTCCAATAATTTATCCCTATAAGTTTCAATAACCATAGGAATCAATACTTTTACCGCTGCTAACTGATCAACAATACGGTTTCTTAGCGACAACAACTCTGCAGCCATATTGGCACCTTCCGTAAGGCGCATAACTTGCAGTTTTCCTAACGCAAGGCTCAGAGTCTTTTCAATCTGAACCCAGTCTTCTTCAAGGTTCTTGGTTCCAATCTGACTCTCAGGCACAATTCCAGGCAATTGCAAAACATTACCCATCAGCAAATTTCTAGCTTCCTGAGGCAACTTCAGTTCCTCACCAACTTTCGCCATCTGGTTCAAATAACCCTTTAAAACCTCGATGCTTAAAACTTGCTCCCTAGCCGCTTTAATATGCTGCAGGCGCAGCGATACTTGTATAGTCCCCCTGCGCACCAACTTACGAACAACCTTCTCAAAATCCGGTTCAAGAACCTGATACGATTCAGGCGCTCGTAACGAAACCTTTAAATAGCGGTTATTTACTGAGCGCAGTTCAACTGCAACAACAAGGGTTTCTCCCTGGTGGGAAGACTCACCATAGCCAGTCATGCTATAGAGCACGGGCTTATCCACGGCCTTTTAAATAGGCCGTGCCTCACTTAGTTCTTTTTGATTTCGCCTTTTTCAGTACTGCCCTTTGGCTCAACCTTAGGTACTTCCTTGACTGGTTCTTTCTTCTCTACTTTAGGTTCAACCTTGGGTACTTCCTTGACTGGTTCTTTCTTCTCTACTTTAGGTTCAACCTTGGGTACTTCCTTGACTGGTTCTTTCTTCTCTACCTTAGGCTCAACTTTTGGTGAATCATCCTTAGGAGTTTCTTTCGAACCTTCTTTAGTTTCGCCTGAAGTTTCGGCTTCAGACTTAGGAGCACCTTCTATTGGTGTACCATCTTTGGTAATTACTGGAGTTTCATTTGGACTAGAAATTACAGACTTAGGTTGAACCAGCCAAATCATCACAATGATAAGTGCTACCCAAACGCCTGCGACATATAAAGTGATCTTAGTAAAAGCATCAGCGGTTTTAGAACCAAAAGCACTTTGGCCACCGGGGCCACCAAAAGCCCCCGCCAAGCCCCCGCCTTTTCCTTTTTGAATAAGAATTAAAAGGATTAGAAATACGCTGACTAACCAAATCAGCACATTCAAAATTGGGGGAAACCATTCCATAACTGCAAAGGTTGCTGTCATCGTTCTTTTTCAACCTGTAAAAATTAGGCCAAGAATCATATCAACGCATCGATACTATTATCAAACTCATTTGCTAATTATAGAAATTTGATGGCATTCTGAGAAGATGCATAATGTTTAAGTTGTTTAATGGAGATTATTTTCCAAAGTAGAAGCCACCCTTTGGATAAAAGTTTCGTCCAAATCTTCCAAAGGTCGAACCTCTCCCGAAGCAGTAGTAATTATTAAAAAGTGCAACCATTGCCTTCTTCTTTTTGAAATCCACCAAACTAGAATTTGACGGAAGATCAATGCCTGTATGGTAGTTATAAACAATGCCAAGCCAAAATTAAGCAAACTTTCTGGATTTCCGGCCCCAATTCCTCGAAGAACAAAAAACGGATTGATTCCCATCGTCCAAAAACAAAAATTCCCAATCATTACTAAAAACAACATTCCCTCTAGCAGTGTAAAAAAACACACATAAAGAAAGAGAGACTTCCCGCTTGCCTGCGGATAAACAGGGTTAGACCCCCTTCTTACCGAAGTAATTCCATTAAGCGCAATAGTTTGCTTAGGCAATTTCAGAAGGGCTTCTGTAATCACAATTCCTTTTTCATTGAACAGAATTTTCCCCGATCCTTCCGACACAGTCACCCCTCTTCAAAAATGACAATCCAACTATATTCTTTTTAACAAATCTAAACCAGCACCGCTCAATAATTCCTCACCAACTGTTAAATTACCAACCCTTACAAAAGTCCCAACCGCTTCCTTAACAAACATCGCCCCTATAAAATTTATCTTGCTGGCTTCACCTCCTGATTTAGTGTAAAGTTTTAATAGATAAATTAGTCACAAGTAAGAAACCAACAACTAATGCGACCTCTAATCGTTTGCCTAATTCTTTTTTTAATTCAAACTTCATCTTATTTATTGGCTCAATCAACCCCAGACATCTCTATTCCCATATCAATTCGTACCGAATTCAAGCTCGACCCCTTCTACCAAAAATTCGCCGATGCTAACGGTTTACCCGTGGTGGGATCGGCTAAAGTTTCAACCAACGCACTTAATGAAGCAGCTTTTATTGTCAAACAAATGCTAGGGCATCGCCCCGATATTATTCAAGCTATGAAAGAAACCAAAGTCCGAATTGCGGTGATGGCTGCCAATGAATACACCACAGATATCCCGGAACATTCCAAACTTACCCCAAAACTATTTTGGGATCGCAGGGCCCGTGGCTTGGGCGCTACGCCTTCAAACCCAGCAGCTAGTTGTGGCGAAGAAAATCTGCTCGGCTTTCCTCGTGACCCCTACCCCAACGAAAACATCTTTATTCACGAATTTGCCCACGCAATCCATTTAACAGGCCTCAACAAAATTGACCCTACCTTTGATCAACGGCTTCAGGCATCTTTTAAAGCCGCACTTGACCGCGGACTTTGGAAAAATACCTACGCTGCTTCAAACCCCGGGGAATACTGGGCCGAGGGTACGCAATCCTGGTTCGATGACAACGCTCCGCCCGATGCGCTACACAACGATATCCGCACTCGCGATAAGCTTAAGCTTTACGACCCAGCACTTGCCTTGCTTTGCAAAGAAGTGTTTGGCGATTTAAATTGGCGCTACCTTCGCCCTGCATATCGCAAGGCTAACGACCAAGCCCATTTATTTGATTATAACCCAAAAAAACTTCCTCAATTCACTTGGCGATTTGCACCCCTCATCGATAAACCCAAAGTCACTATGCAGACGGAACTAGGCGATTTCGATATTTTGCTTGATGCAGTTGCAGCACCTCAAGCATCTGAAACCTTTCTAAAAATTGCTTTGGAAGGTGGGTATCATAGTGGCAAATTCCATCTTGTTTCTCAACAGAATCAGAAACCACAAGTAGGATGGATTGAAGCCCAAGTCAATCCATCGTGGAAACAAAATTTCGCATCCAATATCAAACTTAAAGAACTTTCCCCAAGCAAAATCCCCTTTGCAGGTAACACCGTTACAGAAAACACCATTGCACTACTTCAAAATAAATCTAACCCCGGCGCTTTTATCATCCTTTTAGGCGCACCTTCCACACCCAATCCCAATTTCATCCCTTTTGGAAAGGTTGTTAAAAACTCAGAAGTAATCGCTAAAATCCTTGATGGCAAAACCAACGGCATTACCCTCATTAAGCCGGTTGATATCAAACGAGTTATCCGCACCGAATAAATGGTTAACCTTTTCCAAAATATCCTTTTTACAACTTATGTCTAATATTCAGGTCAACTAAAATGAAATACACGATCTTTTTTTCTTTCGCATTCTTAATCACATTCCCAGACTTGATCAAAGCGCAATCTTCTTTTCTACCTAAGCAAGAAATCCTAGAGAAAGAAACTTTTTGGGATAACAAAGATTGGGATTGGTATAAATCAAACATCCCTTTCTTTGAATGCCCAGACTTAGAGATCCAAACAACTTATTACTATCGTTGGGAACTTCTAACCAAACACCTAACCTATGGCTCTGCAAATTCCGGATACTCCTTCACAGAGTTTATCGATCGACCTTTTTGGTCGGGAACCTATGGCGCTATCTCGTGCCCCGCTGGCCACCAACTTTACGAAGCACGCTGGCTTAAAGATAAACGCTTTGCACAAGATTATTCTCGCTATTGGTTTCGCACCCCAGGGGCCCAACCTCGCAACTACAGCACCTGGATTGCGGATTCCGTTTGGGCTTTGCACTGCGTTCACCCAGATAATGCCTTTACTAAAAGCCTTCTACCCGACCTAAAAAAGAATCACGAAGGCTGGGAAAAACGATACTTTGTTCCAGAAGTCGGCCTCTTCTGGCAAAACGGGCACAACGATGGCATGGAATTTAATATCAACAGCAGACAAACAAAAGATATTTTAAGAGGGGCACCGGGGTTTCGACCCACTACGAACGCTTACCAATGGGCCGACGCCATCGCAATTGCAAAAATCGCAGAACTTTCAGGCGACAAAGCAACTTCAATTTCATTTCGATCCAAAGTCGATTCATTAAAAGATAATCTTCAAAAGAAACTTTGGGACCCCAAACGCAAATTCTTTTTCCCACTTTCCCAACGCGATGAAGAAGCCGAGGGCTTTAAAACCAACGCCCTTACTCTCACCTACCAATCAGGAAAATATGCAGGAAGCGAATATGGCAGAGAACTAATTGGCTATATTCCTTGGCAATTCAACCTGCCCGATGCAGATAAAGGATTCGAGGTCGCTTGGAAAAAACTCTTGCAAGCAGATGGATTCAAAGCCCCTTTTGGCCCCAGTACCGTCGAACGAAACGACCCGATGTTCCTTCTGAAAAAATCTTGTTGCTGGTGGAGCGGACAATCTTGGCCCTATGCTACAAGCCAAACTTTAAAAGCCCTTGCCAACCTTCTTCAAAACTACAAACAAAACGAGGTCACTAGCTCCGACTATTTCGAACTCTTTAAAACCTTTTCTAAAACACACCGAAAAAATGGCTCGCCCTACCTCGCAGAAGCCTGTAACCCTGACACCGGATCTTTCGAAGGACACGATGCCTACAACCATAGCGAACACTATTTTCATTCCTCCTTCAACGACCTTTTAATCACCGGTTTGGTTGGCATCGTCCCTCGAGATGACAACACCCTCGAAGTGAAACCTCTGGCACCAACCTCTTGGCCTTACTTTGCGCTTTCTGATGTACCATACAAAGATCATATTATTAGTATTATTTGGGACCGAGATGGCAGCCGCTATAATAAAGGCAAGGGCCTCAGGCTATTTGCAAATGGCAAGGAAATCGCCAGTAGCCCAGATCTTGGCCCCCTTTCTGCAAAACTCCCACTGCTTGATAAAAACGCAATCAAGTCTGATCTTGTCGCAGTCAATTATGCAGTCAATAACGATGGCGATTATTATCCCAGATTAGCCTCTTCTTTTGTAAACCCAAAAACTCCAATCTCAAAGCTAATCGATGGAAACTACTGGTACCATATTTCTCCGCCCAACCGTTGGACCTGCGAAGGTTCCCCTAACCCAACTGACTGGGTCTCCATCGATCTAGGCAGCAAGCGCAAAGTTCATTCCGTTAAACTTTATCTTCTTGATGACGGCAAAAATGTTGCACCACCTTCCCAACTCACCCTTGAGCACTGGGCCAACAACGCTTGGGCCATTATTCCCAACCAAACACTTTCCACGGGTAAACCCATAGGCAGAAAAGCCAATACCATTACTTTTCCCGAAATGGAATTGAGTAAAATCCGAGTCACGCTTCATCACCCAGAAAATGCCAAGGCGGGACTCTCGGAAATCGAAATTTGGGGCGACACCATTTTACCCATTCCGCAACCAATCAACCCACCGGGCAATATTGCTTTTAATCCGGGCAACCTACCCTTTCCAAAAGCCACAGCTTCTTATGCCGACCGCTTTGGGGGCAAGCCCGCCTCTGCTATTGATGGAAAAACTAACTTCCTTCCATCTCCAACCAACCGCTGGACCAGTTACGAATCTCCGAATTCCTCTGATTGGCTTGAAGTCGATTTTGGAACCGAAAAATCCTTCAATAAAATCGAACTTGCGATTTATGATGACCGCGGTGGTGTTCAACCCCCCACCCTTTATAATGTCCAATTCTGGGATGGCACTGATTGGAAAGAAGTTCTCGCTTCCAAAAAGCTTCCCAAAAAACCCATCGGTGGGCAGTTTAACCAAATTACTTTCACCCCAGTAAAAGCCACGAAGGTCAGGGTTGTTTTCACTCACGCAGGCAAAGCCCGCAGCGGCATCTCCGAAATCCTTATTTGGAATGAATAGTAAGTTAACATTTCTTTTTTGCAATTCGCCTTGTGATCACTTATGGTGTTCATTAATGCGTTTACGCTGGCAAACATCACACCTGTAAAGGCAAATTATGCTTCAAGGAAATGCGGGCGACTGGATGCCTCAAGCCCGCAAAACCAAAGAAATTAAAGATCGCCCTGCTGTTTGGATTATTTACGAGCCAACCGATGGCAAAGCCAAAGAAAAGTAAACACCTGCACCACAAAATCCTTATAACAAAATACATTCAAACTCATTAATTCTAAGCAAAGATGAAAATAGAATCCTTTGAAGCATTTTCTTTTTTAATGGCAGCCAAGGTCTGCTTCAAGAAATCACGCTTTAAGTAATGGCAAAACTCAAGATTTTGCCTTCCGCTTAACCAAATCAAATTAAATCTAACTAGATTTTACTTACTTCTAAGATTCAAGTTCTCATCAACCTAACTCCAAGATTTTTAAAAATCGAAAAAAACTTAGCTTAAATAAAATCAGTTTATGAGAGCAAATAATACTTAATTTCAATCAACTGTTTAAAGTCATTGAAGGCAGCCATTCAAGGTTAAACTAATTTTACAAAACAATAAAATATAAAGCGACACACATTTGACTTTTTAACAATTAATAGAATTCACAAAAATCTTATAGTTTTTACTTTTTAAGTTATTAAAAGTTTGTTATATATTACTCCATTCTCAAGTCTACTTGCCAACCCGAATAGAGTGATAACCTAACGCCCAAAGGGAGAATATGAAATCCGCCATCCTAATCAGCTTATTGATCAGTTTTTTTTCACTTTTCATTGCAATGCTTCACGCCGCAATTCAAGCCCTAGAAACATTCGATTTAGGCAATGGAATTAAGCTAGAAATGGTTCTTATCCCCTCGGGAAAATTTTTGATGGGATCAAAACTTATAACAGTGGCCAACAAAATTTCGGTTATTCCTGACGATGAACAACCCCAACACGAAGTCACTATCTCGAAAGATTTCTACCTAGGAAAATTTGAAGTAACACAAGAACAATGGCAGGCGGTTAAGAACAAAAACCCTAGCCAGCATAAAGGCGCAAACAAACCCGTAGACTCCGTTACTTGGAATGCTTGCCAAGAATTTATCGAAAAGTTAAATACTAAAACTGGTTACGAATTCCGGCTTCCTACTGAAGCTGAATGGGAATACGCTTGTAAAGCAAACACCAAAACCAATTACTCTTGTGGTGACGCCCTCAGTTTCTCTAACGCCAACATCCTAAACATTAAACCACAACAATCCTTTGCAGTGGGCACATTCAAACCCAATGCTTTTGGCCTATACGATATGCACGGCAATGTCTGGGAATGGTGTAACGACTGGCACGGCAACTATTCCAACGAACCACAGATTGACCCAACCGGACCGCCTAAAGGGCCTGGCAAAATTCTAAGAGGTGGCTCTTACCACAATGATGCCTGGAACGCACGATCTTCTTACCGAGGGTTTAATCTACCTACAACTCGCAATACCTACAAAGGTTTTCGGTTGGCAAAAACGAAGTGACGACAAAACACTAATTATTAAACTTTTGAACGCTGAAGACTTAAAAACAAAGCCCCCAGCTTCTTTGATCCGCCAAGGGCTTTTTACCTGCTGGGTCGTCCACGCCAATCAGATAGAATAAATTTATCAAAAAATACAATTATAGTAAAACACTATCTTTAAATTTTTACACTATCTAAATATTAAGTTAATTAAAATAACTTAAACATTAGTTACTTATCAAAAAAGATCTTTTGAAAGAATTCAATAAAACCATCGGCATTGATGGCGCGAAGCATTACCCTATATTCCAGCGAAGGAGGTACAAAAAATAGCTATTGCTATTGCAAATGCTAAAGCAACAGTCCAAAATTCATCAGCAAATAAAAAATTTAAAGCTGGAAGCTCTAAAAAAATTACAGAAAAGTGTACCAATTTCAGTGTTCTCAAACGCTTTTAATTTAAAACTTTCACGCTTAGTTTTACAAAAAGACACTGAGCCTTTTTCAGAAACATAATTATATTCCCTATGGTTCTGCTTTAAACAGATCAAGTTTTTCAATAAATAGCAATCTTGTTACAGCAACTACTAAAAGCTTTCTAGCGTTTCTCGGGCAGAATCATAAGCAGCTCCCGCAATACGGGCGCCTAAATCTGCAGCCATCGCACTATTCCATGCCGTTTCTTCTGCTGCATCAGCTTCTATATTATCGGAAGATGCAAAGGCAATATTATAAGCGTCCAAGTAATCAGAATGGGCTTTATGAAAAGCAGCCGTAGCGGCTGTATAGATATTCCAAGCAGCATCAGCTTTGGCTTTAGCAGCCATTTCTTCCCTTGAATTCAATTTACAAATCTCCCTTATTTAACTTTGTCTTTCTAAATCAAATTCAAACAGCTATATTAGCAGGTGTAAAGATAAAGAACCGGACAAGAACATAGCCTGATACAAACGAACCTAACCGATAAAAAATTTTAGTTCGGACGATAAAGTATATTACCATAATCGAGCCAACTACAGCCAGTTCAGTCGCAGCTAAAGGAAACCAGTTATACTACAATTTTGTTAATATCGGGTGCTAACTTAAAGTCACCCGCAAAGAAAATAGTTAAGGTGTGATGCTTGCTTATAAAACCAATATTTCTTGGAAATTTATAGAGAAAAAGTGTAATGCGCCCGGTAGGAATTGAACCTACGACCCTCGATTAAAAAATAGACTTGAAAGTTCTTACATCAACTTTTTTAACAAGTCAATCTTTGAATAAACAAGACCGTTTTTAAGGCTTAGTAAAATTCGAAGCGAACGGCTTCACGCATAAGGTTTACCTTTTGATATAAGGTTTCAAGTACTAATGATTTAAGTTTAAACTCATCTCACTTGATTATTTAAATTAAATTTAGAATATTAACAATGCTAACATTACAAAAATTCCGAATACTATTACATAATAAAAATTAGAAATGTAGAAAGTGGAATGATTATGATTACCTGATTTTTAATCATTTAAATACAAATCAGGCAGTTATTACTCGATTAAATATTTACCAAAAGTGTTAATATAATTTATTTTAAATAATATAATTCTAAATAGAACTATTTTCCCACCAAATTTTCTATTCAAATCAACATCATTTTTGTCCTCTCAACTATTTTTTATCGCATTATATAGTATAAGTTATTTTAGTTTTAAATATTTTGCACAATACCAAGTCACCGTCGGATGCAAGTATGGTACCCCTATCTCAAGATGATGAAATTCTTTCCGACCTTCTACTTTATTGGGAAAAGGAATACGAAAAAGGTAACCTCATTGCAACCGATCAGTTATGTCAAGAACAACCTCATCTTTTAGAAAAGGTTCAAAAAGCAATCCAAGCGCTTCAATCAGGGATTTGGACGCACAAACATACCTTAGAACAACCAGAAGATTCCAACAGCAATTATTACCAATACTTGCAAATAAATACCGTCTTAAAAAATCGGTTTCAAATTGCGGAAATAATCGGGCAGGGCAACCAGGGAATTGTATACAAAGCCTTAGACTTAAAACTGGACCGATATGTAGCCATTAAGACCTCAAGAAAAATCTCAAACCTCCAACCCCACGATAAAAAGACTATTCTGGAAGAAGCGAAAAAGGTTGCCAAGTTAAAACATAAAGGCATTGTTACTGTATTTGACATACTCGAATTCAATGATTCCTTTTTGTTTGTTTCAGAATATCTGGAAGGGGGAGATCTGCTTGAGGCTATCAAGTCCAATCGACTTTCCCTGAATGAAAAACTTGTAATCCTGCAAGAGGTAGCACTTGCTTTAGAATATGCCCACAACTTTGGAATCATTCACCGCGATTTAAAGCCATCCAACATTATTCTAGATAAAAACCTTGAACCCAAAATTTGTGATTTTGGTATTTCCCTATCTAAGGAAAATGACCCTGCATTAATAAAATATGGAGCCCTTGGATTTATGGCACCAGAGATTATTAATGGTTCTAATCCTAGTGCCTTGGCAGACATTTGGAGCTTAGGTGTGGTTCTTTTTGAAACTATCACGGGGGAACTTCCCTTTGAAAGTTCTAGCACCGAAAAACTTATTGAAACCATTTTAAATTCACCTGCAAAAACCTTAGAATTTTATCAACCCAAAATTCCCAAGGCTTTGGATCTGCTAGTAAAGGAATGCCTTCAAAAAAACCCAGAAGTAAGGTTGGCATCTGCCTTGCAGTTTTCCAGACGAATTTCTGAAATATTAAAGGCAAATAAATCCCCATATAACCAAAAAGGAATAGCTTATGCTGGCTTGGGATTTTTGTTTCTGGTTTTACTTTTCGTAGGCGTTTTTTTAAATATTTCGCCTGCTAAAAAAATCTCCGAAATAGATAAAATTCGTTTAAAAAAACCATTAAATATAAATGAACATAACCTCGCCCGACTTAATCAGCAGCTTAATTCTTTAGATTACTGGATTTGTCCAAAAAAAGAAATCTGGTCAAAAAAACCAGATGGAACATTCGTGGGCAACGGAATAGGAAACCTGACATTCAAAGAACCTTTGCAAACCGGTTTTACAATCAGCTTTCGCCTGAAAGTGTTCGAGGGTATCCGACCTCGCCTTATTCTCAATTGGAATTCAGCCGAAAATAATAAAAGTAAATTTATGCATATTGGCAATGAAGGGTTCACACGAAACATTGGATTATACGGCGCTGGAAAAAAGGCCAGCTTAGAAAACTTTCTGAATTATGAACTTTATCAGGATCTCAACTGCTCCCTCTGTGTAGCCAACGAAAAATACCAAGCATTTGTTAATGATCAGTTAATTTCGGAAGGCACCTACAAAAACCACGAAGCCAAAATCTGTATTCTTTCTATCACGCCTGGTGATAACTTCTCCTCGGGGTTATCCGAATTCGGAAATTTTAAATTAGCAATTGCGCCAGCACCATAAAGTATTTAATCATAATAAGGTTTTTTATTATGAGTTATTTTCTTTTATAAATTAATTTCATTAAAATATTTTAGTCTTATTTTAATTAAATTCCTTAAATTTGGGCAAATTTATTTGTAATAGTAAGAATTTACTTCAAAAAATTTGGCCGCTCCTCACTTTTCAAACGCATTTATAAACGGAACCCTTAAGCCCAGAGTGATTTATGATTAAAAAACAGATCGTTATTAATAAAAATCAAGCATTTACCCTTATTGAACTCCTCGTGGTAATTGCTATTATCGCCATACTGATTGGCCTTCTTCTACCTGCGGTACAAAAAGTGCGGGAAGTAGCGGCTCGTCTTCGATGTCAAAATAACCTAAAAAATATTACACTAGGAACCATTAATTTCGCAGAGGCTAATGGAAGGTTTCCGCCTAGTACAAGAGAAACACCTTTTGGAAACTCAACATCATTAGTAAGATACAGTTGGATCCCACCAATACTCCCATTTATTGAGCAAGAAAGTGTTTATAAACTATTTAATTTTAACAATGACTGGGCGGCCGTTTCAAACAGAACAGCAGTTGAAACATTTATTCCTATATTATCTTGTCCATCTACACCAGAAGAACCTAAAAGACTTGGTGGATATCCGGGTTTAGGTAGTAGAAATGGGAACGCAAACGCAAAAATAAGTGATTACACTTCGCCACGCTGGGTTTCCAATGAATTATTAGGGACTTATCGAACCTCCTATCTAAAATTACTCACAATTCCTTTTGTGTCAGGCGGTGGTGGCGCACACGCAGCACTTGGGGTCAACTCTAGCGGTGATGGTTTCAGAAATGAAGACATTAAGGATGGCCACTTTAATTCTATTTTAATAATGGAAAGTGCAGGAAGACCAATGCATTATGTTAAGAATAAAATACGGAGATATGATCAATGGTATAATGGCAATCCTGGAACCCCTGCAGGAACACCACCAAACCCCGCATATCCTTGTTCAAATCAAAACATTACTTTTCTTGGAGGCACTGAACCTGTTGTAAGAGGTGCAGCCTGGGCAGATAACGCAAACGAAAGTCCTATTCACGGATTTGATGTTACTGCTATGAATTGCCCCGGAACCAATGTAATTAATGTTACTAACAATAATGAAGCCTATTCTTTTCATACCGGGGGTATAAACATATCCCTTGCTGATGGATCTATAAGATTTTTAAATGAGCAAATTAAATTTGAAACTTTTATTTCACTTGTTACTATGAACGGTGGTGAAGTAATCGATGATACGAATTACTAGAAAGTTATGATTATTCAAACAATTATTTTCAATTTTACCATATTAGGACTTACGCAGTTGCCCATGATTTGGTTGTTTAGGCAGTTTTCATCTTTTCCTGATCATCCTGTCTTTCCCAAATTCCACCCGAATCGGGGCGATTTAGTTTCAACTGCTAACTCCTAAATGGTTAAGTTATCATTTCTGATTAGTTTGTGATAATTCTTC
>JBDNHI010000162.1:0-41110 GCA_041694635.1 Gemmataceae bacterium
CGGTAATGACCTAGCTTACTTCGTCACCTTCACCGCTTACGGAACTTGGCATCAGCGACACGATTAGGGCTGGGGAAACCGTCGCTAACGCTTCCGGCTCTGAAAGACGCTTCCGGCTCTGAAAGACGCTTCCGGCTCTGACAATGGCTGGGAATCTTAATCCCGGGAACGCCAATCTCCTGATTGGCATTTATAACTGTGGGGAAATGCGAAACACAAACAAGAATCCCCAGCTAACGGGGGCGCAACAGAATCATAAAATCCATCTTTATAATTATATTAACGATTTTTGAGAAACTCTAAAACCTGATCTTTCGTGGGGGCACCTTTTTGTGCTCCTGCCTCTAAGGATTTCAGCGCAGCAGCAGCAGACGAAAGTCTGATCCTTTCTTGCGCATGGACCCCCGCAGCTAAACAAGAACTATAGACCCCGTGAAAAACATCGCCACACCCGGTGGTATCGATTGATTTTACTTTAAAAGCAGGGAAATGTTTTAAAATGCGATCTTCTTCAACATACCAGCACCCTTCTTCGCCACCCGTAACCACAACCACTTTTTTCCCTGGCGTAAATAATTTGTGAGCAATCGCTTGTGGAGAACTGCAACCAGAAATTTTCTTGGCGAATTGAAACGAAATGATCAGGTGATCCACCAAAGAAAGTAATTCATCAAATCCCTTCCACTCGTTTCTTTCTAAATCTGCAACAACAGGAATCCCTGCCTGCCTAGCAATCTTTGCGCATCGTATCATCCCCTCGATGCCATAATGATCAACAAATAAAACCTTGGAAGAAAGGACGACACTATCGGGGGGAGAATCCAGTGGAGCCCCCGTTGAGCCATCCAAATGAAAAAAGATGGTTCGGGTATCGTTGGATTCATCGACAATAATAAAAGAATGAATGGGTTTAGAATCTTGTTTGAAAGGGACAAAGTCGAGATTAATTTTTTCGTTAAGTAAAGAATGTTTGACAAAATCGGAGTTTGCATCGGTGCCTAAATGCCCAGCAAAGGCGCAGTAAGAGCCAAAGCGAGAGGCAGCGACTAAAGCATTTGCGGTTAGCCCACCACACTGTTTATCGTAGTGGGTTAAACGAACTTTGGTTTCTTGCTCGGGCCATTTAGGGATGCGCAGGATTTCATCAACAGCAACGCATCCTAGGCCAAGGATGTCGAAATTTTTTGAGTGGATCATTAAGTATTAAGGCCTATAAACGAATTCATTCGTGTTAAGTAAAGCAAGGCAAAGGTCGGCAACGGCCGCCCCATAGCTTGGGTTCACCAAGAGGCTTTTTAGGGTTTTTGGAGTTCGTAACAAGGTTTTATTGGTAACTTCCGTTTCGATTTTTATCGTTTGCTCTTTAAGAAAACTGGCAGCACTTGTCAGTTCTGTTAAACTTGGTTTCCTACCTAGAACTTGTTCCCAAAGCAGGTTGATCATATCTTCTTGGTTTGCTGAAGTTGCATTAATAATATTGGAAGCAAGTGCGAAGCAAAGTTCTTGAGAAAGCGGCCCGTTAAGCAAAGTTAATGCTTGTGGAGCGTGGGTAGATGAGTTTCGCACGGGGCAAGTCACTAAGGTATCGGGTTGGTCAAAAACTTCGAGAATGGGAAGGCGAACATTGCGTTTGTTGAAAAGGTAGATGCTGCGTCTAAAATGCTCACGGGGATCGGGTGTAACGAGCCAAAGCCCATCGGGTTCTCCTTCGGTAAAGATGAGGTCATAAACTTCGGGTTCAAGGGGGATTTTAATCATCGGGCCGTTTAATTTTTGGTTAAATTTGGCTGAAACAAAAATCATCGAATCACGCAGAATTTCTGCATCCATTCTTCTTCGATTCATACGCCAAAGCAACTTGTTATCCGGGTCGGTGTCTAATGCAATTTGATTTTCGTTTTTAGAACTTTGCTTGTAAGTGGATGAAAGCACAATCATTTTATGAAGGTGTTTTATGGACCACCCAGAGCGAACAAATTCGATGGTAAGCCAATCTAATAATTCTGGGTGAGAAGGCAGCAAGCCTTTGATACCAAAATCACTGGGAGAAGCGACCAACCCAACACCAAAATGTTGTTGCCAAATACGGTTTACCATAACCTTGGCGGTAAGAGGATTTTCCGAGCGAATAAGCCATTGTGCAAGGTCGAGCCTGTCTGGGGTTTTAGAACCAGAAGGTGCAGCGTCTAAAGGAAGAAGGACCCTAGGGAAGCCCGGTTCAATTCTGGGGCCTTTGCTTTTTGGATTACCGCGCTTAAGCAGGTTGGTGCCACCACTTCCATTTTCAACAACCGTAAGAGTAAGTGGCGAAGGTTGGGGTATACTTGCTTCAATATCGTGAACGCGCATTTTGATTTTATCGCGTTCTGCCTTAACAACAGAGGGCAATGCTTCCAGTATTTCGTCCCAAGTTACCTTTGCTGTGGGTTGGGCTATGGAAACAAGTTTATGCTGTTCTGGGGTACGGAGTTTTACATCGGTGAACCAAGCGGCTTTGGTTTCTTTATCAAATTTTTCAATTTTTGCTTTGATCAATTTTTCTCGAACCGGTTTATCGATTGCTTCAACCGCAGCTTTTAAGGGAATGGTTTGTTGCTTATAGCGGAAGGCATCAGCATCTTTAGATTTTTTTTGTACGGGGTGAACTGTATCGAGGTCTTTAGAATAAGTGCTGCCAAAAAATGCTTGTAGCCTGTAATAATCGACTTGTGAAATGGGATCAAATTTATGGTCGTGACACCTAGCACAGCCGATGGTCAAACCTAGAAAAATGCTACTCACTGCGGTGGTCATTTCAGTTAAGGTTTCTTGTCTAAGAATTTCTTGGTCTTGATTTCCCCCAACCATATGAGAAGGGCCACAGCGGTTGAACCCCGCAGCGTGAAAAAGATCACCTATTTTAGAGTTTCGAGCAATAGCTTGGGGCAGGTCTTCGTTAGCTTTGATAAGGTTTTTTGCAAGGATATCGCCTGCAAGTTGTTCGAGAATGAATTGAAAGTAGGGCTTATCGCTGTTGAAAGAAGTAATGACATAATCACGGAAGCGCCAGAACTGAGATCTTTCGCCATCTGCTTCGTAGCCATTGGATTCAGCATATCTGGCAAGGTCGAGCCAGAAAATGCTCCATCGTTCGCCGTAATGGGGGGAACTTAGAAGCCGGTCTACCAGAGACTCGTAGGCGTTGGGTCGGGTGTCATTTAAAAAGAAATTAATTTCGCTTACGGTAGGGGGAAGGCCGGTGAGGTCGAGGGAAAGCCTACGGATAAGATGTTCTTTTGAGGCATGAGGAGAGGGGGTAAGATTTTTAGCTTCGAGTTTTGCAAGAATAAAAAGATCTAGTGGGGTAGAAGGCCAAGTCGTTAATTTGACTTGAGGTAAAAAAGAGGTTTTTGGGGTTTGAAAAGCCCAATGAGCGCGATCTTGGGGAGATAAATCTGGTTCAATAACAGAATTATTTTGCCCAAAAGCGAAGGAAAGTAACTGTAACAGACCAAAAAGCAAGATAAACGAAACTATTTTCGCTTTTGTTAAACAATTTTGAGTAAAACGAGCAATTTCTTTTAGTACAGACCTAATAATACTAATGTTCTGTAGATAATTTGCAGTTTTTTTTAACATCACTGATTTTCTTTGCATTTTCCTTGTTATTCTTATTTAAAATTAGTGTGTTAAAAGACTTTTGTCAAAAGTAATTTTTTTAGTTGGGCAAACTTCGGGGTGTATATAATTGTGTGAGTGGTTTTGTAAGGTTTTTACTAAGGATGGGTATGCTATGAAAAAAACTTTAAAAAAAGTGACGCTTCCAACCGAAAAGCCCTCCAAACTTGTCGCTCAATCTAAATCTGTTCCCTCCTCTTCAAAACGATCTTATCAAACCGATGAGGGGTTTTCACCCGCTTTGGCCCAAGAACTTTATAACCAAATTGAATCGGAAAGTGCTACAGGCGATGGTTCTAATTCAAAAAATTTCTCTAGCCAAGGGGCTGACGATGCACTTGGTTTGTATTTAAGGCAAATGGGTTCAATCCCTTTACTTACTAGGGCTCAGGAACTTAAACTTGCGGTAAGTTTGGAAAGGCATCGCATTCGGTATCGCAAAGCAGGTTTATTAAACCTTTTAAATTTAAGTCGGGTTATTGAATTATTTGAAAAGATTCAAGCGGGTGAATTAGCAATCGACCCTCAGATTGATGTGGTAGGTACACTTGGAATAACGCGAGAAAAAATTCTAGCAAAAATACCTATCCACCTTAAAACCTTGAAGCGAATTGTTAACGCTGCTAAGCAAGATTTTCAGGCAATGTTTCGTACAACTTCCGTTAACATCAAAAGAAAAATTGCTCGAGAAATTTGGCATAAAACTCGTAAAGCTATTAAGCTTGCAGAAGAGTTGGCACCCCGTATCGACCTTATCGATCATTGGGTCGAGGACTTGGTCTCGCGTTCTAAAAAAATGAATCAAATTGTGTTGGAGATGCAAGGAAGTTTAAGGTCGCGAGAACAAAGAGAAAAACACACCCGGCTTACCAAGGAACTTCGAGACCTTTGTTTTTCTTCGTTTTCAAATGCAGATGACCTTCTTGGGTTTTCTGCTGTATTATCCTCTAGAAGGGATTCTTATCTCAATGCTAGACGAGACCTTGCCGAGGGTAACTTAAGGCTGGTGGTTTCGATTGCAAAGCGGTATCGATCCCGAGGTATGGCTTTTTCCGATTTGATTCAAGAAGGAAACCGTGGCCTAATGCGGGCGGTAGATAAGTTTGAGCATCGCCTAGGTTATAAGTTTGGCACCTATGCCACTTGGTGGATTAGGCAGGGCATAACTCGGGCGCTTGCTGATCACGCTAGAACCATTCGGGTACCTTGTCATCAAATTGGGGCCCTTGCAGCGGTAGAGCGAGTAAGGTCTGAACTAGTAAACACGACGGGTAAAGAACCCACGATCGAAGAAATCGCAAAAATAGTGGGAGTTAGTGCAGAAGAAACCCAATTTTTGCGTGTTGTTTCCAAAAATCCCTTGAGTATCCACGAACCAATGGGGGGAGAAGGCGAGAGGGCCCTCGAGGATTTTTTGGACGATCGAAATGCTTCAAACCCTGGAGTTGCTGTTGACCTTCTTCTTCTTAAGGATCGAATCCAAGAAGTTTTAAAATCATTAAGCCCAAGGGAAAGGGAAGTGATTGAGCTAAGATTTGGCCTACAGGATGGTCATCCAAAAACGCTAGAGCAAGTAGCAAATACTTACAATATAACTCGAGAAAGAATTCGCCAAATTGAAGCTCGGGCGATATTGAAACTTAGGCAACCAAGTCGCAGCCAACAGCTAGAAACCTTTAGGGAAAACTTTCATTTATAAGGGTTAAAGCTGAATCAAAGGGCTGAGATTAAATACATCAACTAAAGCTTGGGTTCAACCCGGGCTTTAGTTGTTTTCGGGTGCAATTTCCAACGGTTCTTGAAAAGCTCTAGTAACTTCATCCTCAAGATTTTTCAGAATTTTTGAGGCATTTTCGCTATTGATTTGATCTGCCATTACAGGAACTTTATCGTTAGGAAGGCCCCGTGTTTTTTCGGCATTATTTATCGCGGTTGTTTTACTATCAACTTCGGGCAGAGTAACGCATCCTGCGGTTGCGATAATGCCCAGCATCAATGAGGTAATAAGTGATTTCATAATTATTTGTCCTTTCTCTGAGCGGATTGATTTTTAATAGATTTAGGATTAGAAGGGGAAAGTAATTTTTCCGCATCTGTATCGAAGTTGGATTCCATATCAGCAATCCCGCCCCCTGGAACTTGAGAAGGTAATTGCAAATTGGAAGTTTTGCGACTGTAGACACCTTGAACTTTTTCTTGCAGATTTAAGATTTGTTCCTGCATAGCAAGATCATTGCTTGTAAGTGCAATTTGCATTAGTTTATCGCAAGCTTCAAGCCTACGGAAATAAGCTTTTTCTTCACGATTAAGGATTTTGCGGTTTTGCTCGGAAGCTACAGCTTTACTAAGGTTTTCTTTGTCTTTGACATCGATTTCAGGAGCTGCTTCTTTTTTAGCAGAACTCATATTCCACCAAGGCTTAACTTTTGGTGCTGAAGTGTTTGCAGTACCTGTTTCACCTGAAACAACTCCTGCAAGAGAAAAGGCAAGAATGCCAGCGAAGCTTAATTTTTTAATTATCATTTGGTTCCCCCAAGCAATCTAATCAAACCCCATCAGCACGCCCCCGCGGCTTCAAAGTTTTTGAATAAGTTGAGGGCGCTATGCCTTTAATTTGAAGAAGTGTCTATAGCATTTTTAGGGTTTGTAACAATATTTTTGCAAGATTTCATTTTAGGCAGACGGGGGGTTTTGAGATTCTTTACCCTTCATCGCTTCCTTGGCGTATTTCTTAAACCCATCTATATTGTAAGAAATAAATAAAAACGCATGGTGTAACGCAAGGTAATTCGGGTCATTGGGCTCATCATCATTCTGATAATCTTTTCTAAGTTCGTAAAGCTTGGCAAGCAATTGTTCGGGGGTCATATTTATGTTTCCAAATTTTTAGTTTAAAGCAGTTGTGCAATCAATAATATTCTAGTTTGTTTTAAGGTATCCTGCAAAAGCAAGCATATTTCTGCCCAAAAGATTAATCGGGTGGGTTCCTTTTTTAGAATGAGCGGTATGCAGAATCATATCAATTGCATCATCTTCCATAAACACTTTCATCGAATTTCTTGCAACTTCGGGCGTGTTGCATTGCTCGCTTAAATGTACCTGAACTAAGTGCTTGGGCAACTTATCAACGCCCAAAGTTTTTAGATATTCGATGAAAGAAAGCGCTTGCTCGTTAGAGAGATGGCCTTCGTTACCCATAATGCGTTGAATTAGGAAAGGGGGCCTTTTGCTTTCTTTTTGGAGGGAAGTATCGTGATTAAATTCAAGTGCAAGAACATCTAAGCTGGTGAATTTTGCTGCAAGTTCCTTGGTCCAATTTCCGAGGTCAGCAAGGTAACCAATCGAGAAATTTGGAGCGTTATCATTTTTAATATCAATACGAAAACCAAAAGTTTCGGAAGAATCATGGCATAAAGTTAGAGGCTGCCAATTCCAACCAACCACCGTTTCAAAGGGCTCATCTGTGGCATAAAGTTGCACTAATCCAGCTTCGTAAAATGCTTTGAAGGTGGGGCTTTGGTTGTAAATAGTTCGCGCGTGAGTTTTGTGAAGGTACCAAGGAATTTTCATTTCCTTACAGTAAGATAAAAACCGTTCGTTCCAGTGGTCGCAATGGGTATGTGTAAGAACAAGACCTTTGATTTGTTGGAAAGTGAGGCGATTGATTTTCAGATGCGTTTCAAGTGTGCGCGGTGAAATTCCACCATCAATGAGCATAGCGTTTTCGCCATCTTCTAAAAGGGCGCAATTCCCTTTGCTCCCACTTGCCAAAATCGTAAATCGCATTTAAAACTTCCTTGTTTATTAACCTATAAATTATGATTTAATTATGCTAATCCATTATTCTAAAAGAGCAACCACAGATGTTTTAAAAATTTGTTCTAAAAGGTTATTTTATTTGATAATGAATTTACACTCTTGTGCCCTTGGCCTAAGATTGTTAATCTATATTTAACCTGCCTTTGTGTTTTTAGTAAAAAAGGAATGATTACAATGGCTGAACTTAAGACCATTCTTCTGGTCGACGATGATTACGAACTAAGTGATGGGTTAAGGTTAATTTTGGAAAAGAATGGTTATAGTGTGCTACAAGCCAGAGATGGGTTGCAGGGCAGGCAGCAGATCTACAATCAAAAACCTGATTTAGTGATTTTGGATATGATGATGCCAAAAATGGGAGGGTACCCAGTTTTAGAGCATTTTCGAGGCAAAACAGATGTTCCACCGTTTATTATGATGACCGCAAATGAAGGCGAAAGACATAAAGCATACGCAGAATATCTTGGCGTAGTTGATTATCTTCGGAAACCTTTCGGAATGGATGAGTTGCTAGCAGCAGTTAAAAAAGCCCTTACAGTTCCCCCAGTTGCTTAGGGATATTAAAAATTCGGCTCAATGTTCTTAAATGAAACCCTTCACCACCGTGGAGATTTCTTTGTCTATTCCTTTGCCTGCTGCTGCCGTTATTCTTGAAGATCGCTATTCGCCCGGAAGCCTTTACTTGGTTAAGCGTGCACGCCATCTAAAGTTTCTAGGTGGTTTTTATGCGTTTCCTGGCGGTAAGGTTGATGCAGCAGATAACGAATTAGCAAGTTCCCTCGACCCTTGGGATATCGCCTTGGTTTGTGCGGTACGAGAAATGTTTGAAGAAACAGGCGTACTGTTGTTGCGAGATAACCAAGGGAATTCAATAAAATCTAGCCAAGAATTAGCTCAAATTAGGTGCGACCTTCTTGAAAAAAGGCTTACCTTTGCAGAGATTCTTTCAAGCCAACAGTGGACGATTTCATCTGCTGACTTTTACCCGGTCGGAATTTTTACCACCCCGTCTTTCTCTCCTATGCGGTTTGAAACCCGATTCTTTCTTACACGGATTCCATCGGGTCAAGTCCCCGAAGTTTATGCCGAGGAACTTGAGGAAGGCAGTTGGGGTAATCCTTCCGACCATTTAAAAAAATGGTACGCAGAAGAAATTTTGATTTCTCCCCCAGTCCTTGGGCTGCTCGAAAAATTAAATCAGATCAAGCCAACTGATTGGCGCATCATCGCTGAATCTGGCCTAGTTAATATCAAAGAATTTAAATTAGATCGCGTTCGTTTTGCATCTTGGATCGAGGTGGTTTCTGTCATTTGCCCCGGCCCTTCTATGGCCCAAACTGGCAATGTTTGTCTCCTTGGCCACGCTACTTTTTATCTGCTCGATCCGGGGGCGCTTGACCCCTTGGGTGAACAAGCAATTCAAACTGCAATTCAATCTCGGGTCGATTCGGGCGATGTCTTCTTGGGCATTCTTCTTACGCACCATCATCCCGACCACATTGCTTCTGCAAAATTCTTTGCAAACCATTGGCGCGTTCCTGTTTTTGCGCACCAAGCAACCGCAGAGCGTATTCTAGATAAAGTTAAGGTAAATCATTTTCTAAACGATGGCGATCAACTTCCATTAGGATTTAACCACTTCACTGGTTCGAACTTGGTTCTAACCGCTTTTCATACGCCAGGCCATGCGGTGGGGCATCTTGTTTTTTTTGAAGAGAGAAGCAAAACCTTGTTTGCAGGAGACTTAGTTTCTACCTCAACCACGATTCTGATTTCCCCGCCCGAAGGACACCTTGCAACTTATCTTGGATCAATTCAGCGTATGATAAAAATGGAACCGGAATTATTAATGCCGTATCACGGTTGCCCAGCGGAAGATGGGAAAAAGGTGTTGGAAACTGCGCTATTACATAGGGAAAAACGCGAATCAGTTCTTCTAAGCTGTTTGCTGCAAAGTGAATTTAAATCAATAGAAGAAATTGCTTTTGAAGTCTACCGAGGCTTGCCAGAACCGCTTATGAAACTGGCTCAAAAACAAATTTACGCAGGTCTAATTAAATTGAAGGAAGAAGATCGGGTTCTGGAATTAGAACAGCGCTGGAAGCTCTTTAAATAAAAGAAGGCGAGCCTTTGAACACTCGCCTTCTTTAAGTTTTTTAACAAAATTCTTGTTACTTTGCTACCGTCGTAACAGTGAATTCTTCAAATTCTACCACCACAGATGTACCTGACTTAATGGATACCTTTTTCGAGAAAGAAACTTCTTTGCCTTCTTCGTTTCGGGTTGCGGATACATTGTAGATATAGCTTTTGCCATTTTCTAATTCTGGAGTTACAAAAGCTTCTTCTTCATTAGTACGGCTGATGACATTGCCCTCGATGGAAATTTTGATATCCAAAGGTGCTTTGAATACTACCGTTGCCTTGTTCGAATTTAACGAACTACTTGGCTTAGGAGCTGGTAAAGGTTGTGCCATTGGCTTGGTAGGTTGTGCCATTGGTGGTGCAATTGTCATCGTAGAATAGCCGTAGCAACCGCCACAAGAATAAGCAACAACTGGGTAACCATAGCAGCTTGCATAAGGTACATATAAGGTAGGGCGATAAGCTACATAACCATAGCCACCATAGCAACCACCACAGCAAGCGTGATGAATTCTAGGGGGTGGGCAACATCTCCACCATGTGTCAGGTGCAACGCTTGAAGTACTCATCATTGCTGCTAAAACTACACTATACATAAGAATCTCCTCATTAAGGAATAAATTTTAAAAGGTCAAACTTGGTAACCTTTACGCATTGTGTAAGATAGGGCAATTGGTTAACGGTGTCAATTAAATAATAGAAGGTTCTTACATTTCTCCCCCAGACCTTTTTATCCCAATTATTCTCTCACAAACTTTAATTACCATAATTCAAAATTTATCCAATTCTCCACTCCCTTTTTACTGCCCTTTTATATTACAATTAATTTGCTTTATGCGTTGCACCGACCCCGTTCCTTTACGGGTTTTCAAGGAGTGAAAAATTATGTCACGAAGAAATCTTGGCTGGTTAATTGGTATCATTTCTATTTCTTTGTTAGGTTTGGTAATCGTTGCAAACGCCCCCTCTAGAGAAAACGACCGTGATTACGAACTTGTTAGGCTGGTTGTCGATGTCTTGCACGAAGTGCGAAACCGATATGTCTCCGAGGTTTCCCCTCAGCGAGAACGAAAATTAGTTGAAGATATGATTAATGGCGGACTCGAACGGCTTGACCCTCATTCTTCTTATATCAATAACCGCGACCTAAAACAATTTAATCGCAACAGTAAAGGTAAGTTTGGCGGTATCGGGGTACAAGTCGGTTATGACCGTTCCAACCGAGGTCTGCTAACCGTTATTAGTCCGATGGTAGGAACCCCCGCCTATGAAGCTGGGATTCTTGCAGGGGATACCATTGTCAAGATTGATGGTAAGTCGACAGAGAATATGCGGATTGATGAAGCGGTGGATATGATCCAAGGAGATCCAGAAGCGCCAATTACCCTTACAGTGATTCACGAGGGTACAAAAGAACCCATCGACTTTGTGATTCGCAGGTCGATAATTAAGGTGCAAAGTGTGCTAGGTGATAAGCGAAAAGCAGATAAATCTTGGGATTACTTTCTTGATGCGAAGTCAAAAGTTGGATATTTGAGGATCAACACTTTTAGTGAAACAGCAGCAGCGGAAGTCAAAGAAGTCATTGTAAATTTACAAAAGGAAAATGCAAAAGGATTGATCATTGATTTGCGAAATAATCCGGGTGGGTTACTTCGCGCCGCTATTGAAATCGCTGATATGTTTCTTACCGAGGGTAAAATTGTTAGCACCCGTGGTAGGTATCAGCAAGAAGATATAATCGAAGCCAAAGCAGAAGGAACGATGCTTTTACCTGTTGAAAAATATCCGATCGCAGTTTTAATCAACCGTTACAGCGCAAGTGCCAGTGAAATTCTTGCAGCGGCATTACAAGATCATAATCGTGCCGTCATTATTGGCGAACGAAGTTATGGCAAAGGTAGTGTGCAGAACATCATCGATATGGAGAATAAGTCCAGCGCTTTAAAACTTACCACTGCAAGTTATTGGAGGCCCAGCAATAAAAACATTCATCGCTTTCCCGATAGCAAGGACACCGATGAGTGGGGAGTTAAGCCAAACCTAGATTATGAAGTTGTTTTGAAAGATGAAGAAAGGCTTGAATATCTACTCGACCGAAGTGAAAAAGATATCATTCGGGAAAAGAAACCCGAAGGAAATAAAGGCAAAAAAAAACCATTCACCGACCGTGTTATCGAAAAAGCATTAGAGTATATTAATAAACAGACAGAAAAGGCAGCGGTGAAAAACCTTCAGCCTAGTGCCTCTTAACCTGATGCGAAATCCAATTCTTTCGAGTGGACTGTGAGCAATGAGCCCAAGATTTTATTTGAAGATAATCATTGCCTGATTATCAATAAGCCTGCAGGGTTATCGACTCAGGCGCCCGAAGCATTTCCAAGCTTGGAATCGTGGGCTCGGTCTTATCTGCAAATTCAACACAAAAAAACCGGCCGACCTTATTTAGGAATCCCTCATCGTTTAGACCGACCCGTATCAGGAATAGTGTTTTTTACACGCAGTAGCAAGGCAGCTGCAAGAATCGCTGAACAGTTCCGAGATAGAAAAATAGCCAAGCGGTATTTGGCCTTGGTCGAAGGTATTTTAAATCCACTTGCCTTGGAAAGTAATTGCTGTTGGCTTGACTATATGAGGAAAATCCCCGATCAGGCTAGGGGAGAGATTTGCACTTATGATTCACCCGGTGCTAAGTTGGCTCAACTCGAAATGCAATCTTTGGGTTTTTCAGAAAATACTTCTCTTCTTGATATCCATCTGCAAACAGGCCGTATGCATCAAATTCGATTGCAGGCTTCTTCCCGAGGGTTTCCCATTTGTGGAGATTACAACTACAATGCTTCACCTAACTCAATACGCAATCTTACTGAAAAATGTATTTGCCTGCATTCTTATTTCCTTCGGTTCTATCACCCTATTACCTATCAACCGATGGAAGTTATTTCACCGTTACCCCATTACTTTCCTAGTTGGGCAAAAGAATTAGCTGTGAGTTCTAACTTCAGTTCCCCAAGCGATAAGGCCTAAAATGTTGGTTTTAGCAGCAATCGATATTCTCGAAGGGCAAGTGGTTCGAGGAATGGCTGGCATAAGAAATACCTATAAGCCGATCGTTTCTAAAATTGTAAGTAATTCAAATCCAATGGAACTAATTTTGGGATTAAGAGAAAGCCTAGGAATAAAAGATTTTTATATAGCCGACCTTGATGCAATCCTTTTTGGAAAGAAGAACAAAAATCTTTATGAAGCACTTGATAAGAAAGGTTTAAGAATCTGGATTGATGCGGGTGTTAAAAACTGTAAAGACCTGCAAGATTTACAATCTTATAATTTTGCTAAATTAGTGATAGGACTTGAAACTTTGGAAAGTCTAAAAGAGTTAGAAAAAGCGAGTGATTTGTACCGAGAAAGATTGGTGTTTTCCTTAGATTTAAAGGCGGGCAAGCTTTTTACCCAAGAGCAAGAACTTGCAAGAAAATCACCCCTTCAAGTTCTTAACTCCGCTATTCTTGCAGGCGTGCAAAACCTTTTCATCTTAGATTTAAACAAGGTTGGAACCAACCAAGGCGTTGCTACCACTTCTCTTGTTCACACCGCAAGATTGCAATCAAGCGGATTATATATTATCGCAGGTGGTGGAATCGGCTCATTTGAAGATGTTCGCCAATTAAAAATTGCAGGGGCTGATGCTGTTATTGTTTCTACACGCATTCACGACCAAACATTCACTAAAGAAATACTAAATCAAATAGCAGCTCTTTGAACTTTAGGTCTGGAATTCGCAAGTGGCCGATTGACCCATACTTTCTTCCACCTCAACCCTCAAGACCTCGGGCGTATAGTTGTGCTGAACTTTTAAACTTTCAAGAAGTCTTTGGCCTATGTATAGGGCGAGTTGTTCTGCAGTGGTATTAAAAATGGGCAGAATAACGCAGTCGTCTTGAGGAAAATCCCATTCCTTTTCTTTATGTTTGACTAAGACACGGTTGCCTACTTCTCGCACTTGAATTACTGGATTATTTCTGGGAAGCATAAGGCGATGGTCGAGGGCATCAACAATTTCCTTGGTTCGATGTTTAAGAGCGATGAAATCAAAAACATAGTAATTTTCATCAAGTTTTCCTTCAATTTCAACTCGGGTGCGGTAGTTGTGCCCGTGTAATCTTTCGCATTTGCTGCCTTCATAACTGATAAAATGTCCAGAACAGAAAACAAGGTGATCTTTGGTAACAGAGACCTTGTACTTTTCATTTGCCATAGTTTTCTCAATCGATCAAGGTTGCGGAATTCACTTCAAATCATTTTATGAATAATTAGGTATCTGGTGCGACTCTTCTTAGAGCAATTTCGATTCCATCGGTCCAGGGGAAGAGAGAAGGGAGAGAAATTTGCCCTTGTCTAAGAGCGATGAAAAGAGTTGCAGCGATTAAATCAGCGGTGGTTCCTGGATTTCGCTTATTCCCGTCTGCTCGTAACCAACGATCAAGGTTAGCAAAAGCAGTCCACCCCGCTTCTTTGAGAGGCCATTGTTTTTCCAACACTTGGCTAGCCATTTGAGCTGATTCTTTTGCAATATTAGCCCCACATTTTCTTGAAATTAAAGAGTCGGGGTACTTTGCCATCAAATACAAATGCGTAAAAATAATTGCGCCTTCCATTGTTCCTAAGTGCTCTAACGCACCTCCGAAGGTTGGTATCGCATCGTTAAACAACGCACCGTATCCATCCGCATATTGCAAGGCAATAAGGTCGTGGTTACTTGCCAACCTCATTGCTTCCAACAAGGTGCATTGTGGTAAGTTCTGGATATCTTGGTTGGGCACGGTACCTAGCCCGCCTGGTGCTGCAAGCCTGATCGCTTCATAAACAAGATTTGTTTCCTGAAGAGAAATGGCAGCAATAGCATTTTGAATTTCGTTTTTTAAATCTGAAGAATTATGGGCAAAGGCAATGGGAGCAAAAAGGAGGATAATTCCAAGGTTGGTATTGGTGCCTACAGATTTTTTAGTAACGCGAACCGATTCTAAGATAGCGTTGGCAATTCCAAGAGTTCGTGTTTTTGAAAGAATAGGCGCAATGGCACCCGCACTTAAAATGAAATCAGTAAAATGTAGGTTGTTAAAGGCTGCCAACGGGTGTACATTGCCTGGCTTTCGTGCGCAAGTTTCCCAAATACAAGCAGCGTGCATTTGTCGCGAGAGTTCCATTTCATCACCAGAATTAATTATGTTTGTTGGCATAGAGAAGCACTTCCTTGGCGACATCAATTTTGGTAACGGGTGCAAAAGCTTTCCAACCGGGAACGGCATTAACTTCAAGCACGAGCCAATTTTTGTTTTCATCTTGAATAAGGTCGACCCCAGCGATTTCAGCGCCAACCGCATTAGCTGCCTTAATTCCGATTTCTTCTAATTGACTATTTAGCTGAAAAAGTTCGGCTTTTCCCCCTTGAGCGACATTGGTCATCCAAGCATCTTTAGGAGCGGTTCTTTTCATCCCGCCTAGAATTTTATTTCCGAGGACAAAAATGCGCAGGTCCCAACCGGGGTGCTTAACAAAGGATTGTAGATAGATTACGCCATTGATTTTTTCGATTGCGCGAAAAACTCGCCAAGCAAGTTGTTCGTCTTCAATTCTTAAGATGCCTCGACCTTCAGCGCCAAACAATGGTTTAACAACAATATTTTTCCCGAATTTTTCGAATGCTTCCATCGCTGATTCGGAATCTTGACAGCAAAAAGTGTTAGGAATTTGCAGCCCTGAAGATAAAAGTAACTCGCTTGCAAGAAATTTATCAACTGCAACTTCTAATGCGCGGGGCGGGTTTAAAACCTTCTTCCCTTTTCTTTGCATTGCGTGCAATACATCCATTCTAAAAACAACTTGCTCGAGAGAACCGGGTGGCATAGTCCGAATAATAGTACAATCCGCCTCATCAACAAAATTGCAAGAAGGGTGATTTAGGGAGTAAGTGATTTTGCGAAAGTCGGTGACTTGTGCTTGGAAGTGAAGGGCATCGGCAGCTCTGATTAGATCGCGGACATGCCAGCCTTCTTTTCCTCCCATTATGTTAAAACGCATAGAAAAGCCTATTGTAGTTCTGTTTTTAGTTCCAAGATTTTCTTAAAATTTCAGCGTTGAAATTACCAAACTGAAAGCACCTTCCGGTCTTGATGTTATAAAAGTGAACCTTGGCAGGAGAAAAAAGCATAGGGTCTATCTTATAAAAATCCCCCTTAGCATTCCGGAATATTTCTTCAAAGGGCTGACCGTAATCTGATGAAGAACAGGATGGTACCTTGGGGCCAAGGTTTGAAATGATTTCATCATCCGTATCAACCCAGAGGTGAACTTCTGCTCCATAAAGAATAGCATCATTCGTACGCCCGATGGCCTTATTAAAATCAGGCGAAGGGGGTGCGATTGGAGCTTGACCAGTTCCATATTGGATTGAATCTAAAGGGAATTTTAATTCAAGAAGTTTGTGCATAGCGGTTTCTAGAGCCCGTGCAACAATTTGAATAGAACCAGCGATGGATCCAGTAGGTGCGCCAAGGAGTGTAATTTTGTCGGGAGAAAGATTGAGTTTGGTAGATAAAAAAGAAAAGACATCGTCGGAGGGGATTTTACCAGTTTCAAGAATGCCAACCACTTGAGAAGCGGTTTCTTTGCCTAAGATAAGGTTGAATAAATCTTCAGAAGCGTAATGAGCGCGCATAGGGCCAGAGCCCATCGCAAAAAACTTGCCTACGGCAATTTGCCAGCCTGCGTATTGGGAAGCCAAGCAAGATAAAACAGGATGGTCTGTTGCAACAAAAATAGATGGCCCCCGCCATGCATCAAGGTGACTAGGCGTGAGGGAGATGGAAGCAAGGCCCGCCATACAGGTTCGTGCTAGCTCTAAGCCTGCTTGGATTCCGCCCTTCGATTTTATGCCAAAGTCTATGAAGGTTCCTCCCAAATTTGATTTTGTAATTTCTAAACCAAGTTGCAAAGAAAGAGGCAAAAATTGATTTACAATTTGAATCGATGCTTCATTAAGTTTTAAGTTGCAGCTCATCCAATCTCCGAATCTTGAAACAGTAATTTTATTTATACAACTCTTATTAGAACAATTTGTTGGCAGCTTTTCCAGCAGCGAAAAAGCGATCTAGTTCATTTATTAGTGTTTTAAGTTCATTTTTAACTTTTAAATGAGAAATTCCTTTTGCTAACAGGGTGATTACAGGTGACCCTTTTTCAATGCTGGTGCCTAAGGGGGGAATGTCCGCAAAAGTTGGGAAAAGTTGTTCGTTTTGAAAACATTCGCTCCAAGGTGTATGCTTGGGAATCATAAGTTTTTCTGGTGCATAATAAATTATTTTCCCTACAACTTGGGTTGTGCTTTGTTCTAACTTGGGCAAAATTATTTCACCTGTGAATGCTTGAATGTGTTGTGAAATTAGGTTTTTTTGAGATGCTAATTCCAAGACTTCAACCGATGCGGTGTACCGAGGGTTTATTTCCAAAGCATACACCTGGTCCTCTTTTAAAATGTAGTCTAGTCCAAGAAGACCGAGGGGTTGAAAGTTTTTGAAAAGTGCTTCGCCTATGGTTTTGAGGTGTTGTAATTCACAAGCAGAAGGATAAAGTGGCCCAATGTTTCCTGAATATAAAAAATCGCTTGCGTGAGATGCTTTATAACCCGACCAAAGTTTACTGACTCCTAGAAGTTCAAACCCTTTAGAATTGAAACAGAAGATGGCACTACGATTTTCCCCTTCAATATATTCTTGCAGATAATGATCTTTAGGAATGGTATTGGGTGGGAAATTTGAATTCAGCCATCGAATCCCCAAGCCTCCTGACTTGTTTTTTGGCTTGATGAGATACCGTGTGTTGGTTTTGATTTCTGAAATGGAATCCAAGGTGGCAGGGGTTGCGATGTGGTTTGTTTGCAAGAGTTCAAAAATAGATTTGCAGTTTCGTAGAGATGAAAGAGTTTTTCCTGTCATACCGAAAACAGTGAAATTTTTTGCAAGGGAATCGATAAAGTTTGGGTGGTTTTCGAGTCCACCTGTGTAAAGAATAGGGGATTGAGGTGCAACTTTTATGATTTCACTTATTTCATCAGGAAAAAGGCCTGTTATTTTTTTAGTTGGGCAAACTCTCTGCAAATCTGCATCTGCATATAAATCGATACACCAAGGTTTATAACCTGCCCTTATACAGGAAAATGCCATTGCTCTTACACTTGCGCCTATTAATATTAAGGTTGCATTAGCAATTACCGGGTGTAGATTAATTTTATCGGGCATAGTTTCTAACCTTTTAATAAATTCTGCTTATTGCAGTTTAGTAAAAATACGGTGATAAATGAAAATTACTCGAATAATTCTTTCTCTTGGATTCTTAATTTCTTTATCTTTTGCATTGATCGCCCAGCCAGTAAAGATGCCTAATTTAAGTAATCCCGGTGCTTTGACCCCCGAAGAAGAAAAGAAAACTTTTAAACTTGCCCCTGGGTTTAAAATCGAACTAGCTGTTTCTGAACCTGCAATCATTGATCCCGTAGCGCTAGTTGAAGATGAACTTGGTAGAATTTTTGTTGCTGAAATGATTGGTTATCCAAACGGCGGAGTTGGAACAGGTGATGTTTCTTCGGGAAGGATTAAGCTTTTAGAAGATAAAGACAAAGATGGTTTTTATGAGACTAGCACGGTTTTTGCAGAGGGATTGCGTTTTCCTATTGGGCTTTTCCCTTGGAAAAAAGGTCTTCTTGTTGCCAACGCACCTGACCTCATCTTCTTGGAAGATTTGAACGGTGATGGTAAAGCCGATAGGTCTACCGTGTTATATACAGGATTTCATACTTATAATATCCAGCAAATGCTAAATAGCTTTCGCTGGGGGTTAGATAATCAAATTCACGCAGTTGCGGGAAGTAATGGCGGGACGATTATTAGCAAAGAAAACCCTAAAATGCCCCCAGTCGAATTACGGGGCAGGGGAATCCGATTCCGGCCAGATATCCCCGGTAGCCTTGACCCTGTTACTGGAGGCGGTCAGTATGGCTTGACTATGGATTCCTTTGGCGCTTTGTTTTCTTCAACAAATTCACAACACCTTAGGCATATGGTTTTACCAGATGATCAAGTTAGGCGTAATCCCTTCCTTCCCGTTAGCAGCTTGGCTTTAGATATCGCAGAGCACGGGGCCTCGTGCAAAGTATTTCGAATTAGCCCGTTTGAGGCTTGGCGTGTGGAAAGAACAGCAAGACGAAATGCTGGTGCTGAATCCAAACGCTTGCCTAGTACAGAATTAGTGCCGGGCGGATATTCAACTTCTTCTTGTAGCCCATTGCTTTTGGATTCTGACTCGATTCAGCCCCCTTATCGAAACAGCATTATTATTTGTGAGCCTGCCAATAACGCAATCTTAAGAGATGTCCTTGAGCCTAGGGGTGTGACTTTTATTTCTCGTAGAGGCGATCCCGATAAAGAATTTCTTGCTTCAACCGACAATTGGTTTAGGCCCGTTCACTTGAACCTTTGCTTAGATGGCTCAATTCTAGTGCTGGATTTTTATAGGGAAGTTATAGAAACGCCACTTTCATTGCCCGAAGATATGAAAGCAGTATTGCCTTTAAAAACACAAGGTAAAGGTCGCATTTGGCGAATAACCTCAGATAATATGAAGAAGTCTCCTCCTTTTCCTGCATCTTCAAACGACCCATTGCCTTTGGTAGCCGAGTTCGAATCTGGAAATCAATCTCGCAGAATCCTAGCACAGAAACTTCTAGTCGAACGAAATCTTATTGGCGCAAAAGAACAACTTGTTCAAATGGTGTACCAAGGGAAGTCTGCGCCATCTAGGATGCACGCACTTTGTACCCTAGATGGGTTAAAACTTCTGGAAGAAAAAGAAATCGTGAAAGCGCTTGCAGATGAATCATCTGGGGTTCGCCAGCACGCAATTAGATTATCTACTAAATTTATCAATCAATCGGAAGTAGTGCTTAAATTGGTTCGAGGATTAGCAAAGGATGAAGGGGCTTTAGTTCGATGTCAAGTTGCGTTTGCTATGGGAGATTTATTTTCCGAGAGTGCCAAGGATACTTTGCTGCAATTAGTGAAAAGTGATGGCGAAGATAGGTGGATGCAAACTGCAATTTTAAGTTCTGCAACTCGAACTGGTGGTAAATTATTGTTAGATTTACTTGAAGAAGAAACCAAGGTAGAAACGATAAGTGCGGGTAGAGAATCATTTTATACAAGGCTTGCAGCGGTTTCCGCTACTAGACTTGATAATGCCGAGATGGCGAAATTACTTAAGATCGTTCAAAAGACTAATTTCAAGCCAATTCTTCGAGCTTCTATTCTTGAAGGCATTGCCCAAAGTCAGATAGCGATAGGAAATTCTGCTGAAGAACTTTGGGATAACCCGGATGGTGAATTAAAGGCGGCCCTAACGACACTTAAACCGTTGTTTGAAAATGCGGGTAAAGCAGCGCAGATGGAAACCGCTTCCCTTGCAAGCAGGCTTTCCGCATTAAGATTGTTGGCAATGGGGCCTTTTGAGGTGGTATTAAAAAGCGCCCCAGAATTGCTGCGGGCTCAAACTCCACCCGCCATACAAACTGCAACACTACAGCTTTTATCGGCTTCTAAAAAAACCGAAGTCAGCAAAATTATCTTGGATGCTTGGCCTTCCTTTAGCCCCAGCTTAAGGCGTGAAGCTATGGAAGCTTTATTTTCAAGAAAAGAACGCATTCTTGCTGTTATTGATGGACTTGAAAAAGGAATTATCCAGCCTTCCCATCTAGAGCTTTCACGAATTGAACAGCTCAAAAAATTGAATCAAACCTCGTTGGCAATAAAGTTTGCTGCTATTCTTGATAATGCGGGTTCTTCAAGTCGTAAGCAAGTGGTTGAAGCTTATAGCAAAGTGTTGGATATTAAGGGTGACTTGGTAAAAGGGAAAGAATTGTTTAAAAAGAATTGTGCGACTTGTCATAAATTTGATGGTATGGGTTATCAGGTTGGCCCCGAGTTATTAGGTGCTATTCGTGGTAAAAATGCTGAATATCTGCTTATTGCAATACTTGATCCTAGTAGAGAAGTAGACCCCCGCTATGTCAATTATATTGTTGAGACCAAACAAGGGAGAACTTTTAGCGGATTATTAGCTTCAGAATCGGGAACATCGGTTACTCTTAAGCGAGGTGAAAATGCAGAAGATACTATCCTGCGAAATCAAATTGATGGTGTCCAGGCAACTGCAAAGTCCCTGATGCCCGAAGGTTTGGATTTGCAAATCAAACAACAGGATATGCCACATCTTTTGGCTTATCTGCTTTATGTTTCTGGTATGTAAAAAGAGGTCGCCCCAATGACTAAAATACTCGAATTAGTTTCTTGGTTTGATTCGATTGCACCACATTCGCTTGCTGCCCCCTGGGATAATACTGGGTTGCTAATGGGCGATGCAGAATTGCAAATTAAAAAGGTGTTGGTTTGTCTGACCCTTACCTCAGATGTTGCCTTGGAAGCTATTGATAAAAAAATCGATTTGATCGTTACGCATCACCCGTTACCATTCAAGCCATTAAATAAAATAACCACATCGACTGTTCTGGGAAAAATACTTTGGAAGTTGGCAAATAAAGGAATTGGCGTTTATTCTTTACATACAAGGTGGGACGATGCTGTAGGAGGAATAAACGATGCCTTGTTGAATCTACTTGGTGCCAAGAGTTTAGGGCCAATCGTCACGCCGGATTCTAACGACGAAACGAAACTGGTAACCTTTGTGCCCGAAGAAGTCTTCGAGAAAGTGGCGGAAGCTTTGTTTAACGCTGGTGCAGGCAAGATTGGGAATTATTCTCAATGCAGCTTTTATAACGAAGGAACGGGAACCTTTTTTGGCAACGAGTTATCTAACCCCATGTTTGGTAAAAAAGGACAAATCGAAAAAGTTAAAGAGATCCGACTCGAAGTTATCTGCCCCAACGCTTCGATCCAATACATTATTGACATTCTTATGCAAGTTCACCCCTACGAAGAACCTGTTTATGATTTATTTATGCTTAAGCCCAAACCCTCGGGCGCTGGGTCGGGAAGATTAGGTCTGCTGCAAAAACCTTTATCTATCGCCCAGATTGCTAAGAAATTTACAAATACTTTAAACCTTAAAAAGATTCAATTCGCAGGCAAAGTTGATTTGGTCGTTTCGAAGGTTGCGGTGGTATGTGGCAGTGGTGCAGCGCTGATGGGAAAAGCATTTTCTTTAGGCGCAGAATGTTTTATCACGGGGGAAGCAAGGTTCCACGATTTGCTAGAAGCAAAAGAGCAAAATAAAGGAATTTTAATGTTAGGTCATTATGAATCGGAAAAGCCAGGAATTGAAAAGTTGGCAACCGATTTGGGAATGGCATTTCCGGCTTTACAGGTTTTTGATTCCGAAGTAGAGCAAGATCCTTTAATTTCATTTTGAATTTTTTGCACCTCATTTAAAACACTTGCTCCTTTTCGGTAAATTTTACAATTCTTTTCTTTGAAACTAAGGCTAAACCTTAGGCCGAAATAAAATCGCCAACGATTGAATTTATAACCCTTTAGGCAAATTTTAATGCAATGGTCAATCAAATATTTCTGTTTAGGCACGCTTGTTGCTCTTATTCAATTGCATTTAAAGGCTTGGCCAAACTAGTATTTTGGGCTCTTAGGGAGCCATACACAAGGAAGTGTTGCAATGAGGAAATGGATAATTGGCGTTTCTTTCTCTACCCTGATTCTTGGAGCTTTCGCTTTTCCTTCTATGGGTAAAAAAGTTAAGGCCGATGAACTCGTTTTAGTCACTAATTCTAATCCCTCCTTAAATTCAGAAGCTGCTCAGCGCTATATAAAAGTTCAGCCCAAGCATTGGCGGGCTGCTATGGTTAAAGGATTCGGTTACTCTGCAATGCGTTAAAAATGCTTCTAAGGCAGGGCAGGCGGTTCGTTGCTTGCAGGCGCCTTGCTTGAAGGAAGAATCGTAATGGTTTCTTCAGCCTTGCCGGTAATGCCACCATCCGCAGTGTATTCCAGCTTAAAAGAAGAATCGCCCGCCTTCTTTGCCTGGATGAAAATAGAATAAGTTACTTCTTTTCCTGCGTCCAAATTAAGCAAAGGTAGAAATCCAACTTTATTGGCTTGTCGACTAAAACTGGTGGGGCCTTTCCCTTCAGTAATTACTGCATCGTCTGGCATAAAAGCAGAGATATTAAGATTTTTAAACGGGGTAGAACCAAGGTTTATAAACCGGATGGTGAGTGCGGTTTGTTCGCCGATTTCTAAAGGGTCAATGCTTTTATCAATTTCGGTAACTAAACCCATAAGGTTTTCGAAGAGGGTAACTTTTTCTGCTTGGAGCCCAGTTGTAACTTTATCTGCTACAACTTCGGTGCGATTTTTTAATGTGCCTGGCACCGAAGGGCGGATCACCAATTGCAAGGTCTGCCTTTGCCTTGGAGCCAGTTGGGGAATTATCCAACGAACTTCACCATTTTCGAAACGGCCCCCACCACTTGCAGCAAGAAACTGAGTCGAAACATCAATCTTATTGGAAACTTTGATCCCATTTGCAACTTGGTTGCCTGTGTTTGTTACGGTGATTTGATAACTTGCAGAACGGTTGACATTTCTTCGGTCTGGGCCACCCAGATTTAATGCAAGTTTAACTTCGCCTACTTTAACTTTGGAAGAGCTTTCTTTTTTTATACCAGAGGCGCAGGTTACGGTTGCTTTGTTAATGAAATCGCCTGTTTTCTTGGCAGCAGCCTGAAATTCAAATCTTTTCGATTGACCTGCTGCAATAGTTCCTATGTTCCAGACCAACGGGTTTTCTCCCAAGGTCGATGGTTTGCTGGTTAGGAATTCTAATCCCTCGGGAATTTGATTGGTAAGTTGCGTACCCGTTAGTTCTGAATTACCACTGTTTGAAACATCAATTTGATAGGTAAGCGTATCAAAAAGATTAGCCTGAGTTGGGCCAGTCATTTTAATTTCTAACGGAGATGCCAGTTGCGTTTTTACTGATTGCCCGTGTTCATAAAGTACTCTGGCAATAGAATCGACTTCGCCTGTACCCGTTACAAGCACCACCATTTTAATTTCCTTGCTCGAATTTCCTGGAATACTTCCTAACTTCCAGATCAGTTCTCCTTCTTGGCTATCTGGTGGTGGCGTTGCTTTTAAAAATTTTGCATTACTTGGTATATTGTTACGCACCCGAACCTGATGCGCTTCCGCGGGCGAATGGTTCTCTACTAAAAGTCGGTATTCAAGTTCATCGTTGGTACTAGCCTGAGCTGAAACTCGCACTCGGATGGTTACGAAAGGGGCAGGGGGATCGGAAGGCGAAAAAGTTCCTTTACTATTTTTTCCTAATCCTGGAATTGGCGAAGTAGGAATTGGCGAAGCTTGACCCTCCAGCGGAGGTTCATTTCCCGTTTGTGCCCTTGTAATGAAAGGGGTTCCAATTTCCTGTGCAAGAATATCTCTTGTTTCCAAAACATAAAAAATACTCCAGGTTGCAACTCCTAGAAAAAAAATTGGCAGTAACTTTATGAAGTTTTTGATTCGTTGCATTTTGGTTGGCCTCGAGCCGTCCGGTTCATTTTGCACTTAATTCCTTATTATCCTTAAAAATGGTAAGAGTGCTATAACTTTTAATAATTCTTATCATTTTTATCGAGAAAATTTACGATGATTAGCTTGCTTTTCAAGTTCAAGCTTGTCATTATAACCAATACTTGAAAATAAAACTGAATTGAACTAAGATGCATTAGTTCAGCAAAGGTTTCTATAAGCATACTTGTTTAAAGGAAAATTATGAAGATTTTATACGCATCCTCATTAGTTTTGGCTATTTTGACTCTACCACAAGGCTTAATTCAAGCTCAAGAAAACAAAAAAGAAGTAAAGGAAAAGCCTTGTCAAATTGCTCATATTCGAATGAGTGGTTCGCTTTCTGAAGGTACAGAAGCAGCGGAACCTCTATTTTCTACCTTTCAAGAAACTCTTAAAAGTAAAATCGATCGAATTAAAAAAGCGTCCATAGATCCTAATATTAAAGGATTAATTCTTGAAATCGATGGTTTAAGTTTAGGGTGGGGTAAACTTGATGAAATTACTGCTGCTTTAAATGATTTCAAAAAGTCTGGAAAAAAGATTTACTCCTATCTTGAGTCTGGAGAAATGAAGGATTACTTAGCAGCACTTCCCTCCCACAAAATTATACTTCCAGAATCTGGCTGGCTGATGCTTACGGGTTTAAAAGCAGAAGTAACCTTTTACAAAGAAATGTTAGATAAAATTGGTGCCCAAGCTGATTTTCTTAAAGTAGGTGACTTTAAAGCTGCTATTGAACCCTACACCCGCACCACAATGAGCGAAGCAAATCGCAAACAGTTGGAATTTGTTTTGGATGATTTTTATGAAAAATCGATTGTTGCAAGGGTGCAAATAGAAAGAACCGCAAAAAAGCTGAGCCTAGAACAAATTCGCACGATGATTGATAACGGGCCTTATACTGCCAAGAAAGCGAGCGAATTAGGGCTAGTTGATGAAGTGGGTTATTTTAATTCCGTTACGGAAGCATTTAAGAAAGAATTAAAGGTAAACGAAATCGCTTTGGTTCGTAATTATGGTAAAGAAAAATCCGAAGAGATCGATCTTTCAAACCCCTTTGCGCTTCTGAAACTTTTTGCAGCACCTAAGGTCTCTTCAAATTCCAAACCTAAAATCGCTGTTATTTATGCTTCTGGTGCAATTAATACCGGTAAAAGTAATGTCGATTTTATGGGCGAAGAATCTTGCGGGTCTACCACCATCATCCAAGCTATCAAGCAAGCTGAAAACGATAAAAGCGTTAAAGCAATTGTTCTAAGAGTTGATAGCCCAGGCGGATCCGCCCTTGCAAGTGATTTAATTTGGGCCGAGTTGAAACGCTGCAAAAAACCCATTATCGCTTCAATGTCGGATGTCGCTGCTAGTGGGGGTTACTACATTTGTATGGCAGCTTCCAAAATCTATGCCGAACCGGGTACCATCACCGGGTCGATTGGCGTCTTTGGTGGGAAAATTAATATGGGCGGTACCTACGCTAAACTTGGTATCCATTCCGAAGTGATTACTCGAGGAGCTAACGCTAACCTTTTCTCTACCACCAATTCCTTTTCGAAGTCTGAGCGCGATGCTATGACTAAACTTATTGAAGATTGTTACGATCAGTTTATTTCTAAAGCGCTTCTTGGTAGACAAAATGCAGGCAGTAAACTTGACCGCAAAACACTCGAAGGCCTTGCTGGTGGCCGTATTTGGACTGGCAGACAAGCTAAGGAAAACGGGCTAATCGACGAACTTGGAACTATGCAAGATGCAGTTAAAGTAGCGGCCAAACTCGGTGGCTTAGCTGCTGATGCAGACCCCGAGCTTCTTCTCTTGCCTAAAAGCAAAAGCTTTCTTGATTCTTTTCTTGAACCTAAATCGCAGTTGTCATTGAAATCCGCTTTCGATGCCTTGGGTATTTCTTCCATTGCTCCCGAATTAAAAGGGCTTAATTCTTTATTGCGGATGCAAAACGAGCCTCTTTGGCTTATGTTGCCTTTTCGCTTAAATGTGAAATAGGAAATGGCAAAGTGCGATAAAGGTTACCTTTGTAAAGTTTGTAGTTTACCCGTGGATCTGATTACCGATTCTGATCTTTACCTCCGATATATTTTGCACGAAGTTAAACCGGAGGTTTTGCATCTTGAACCAGATTGCCATATTCGGTGTAACCCTGAAAGAGCCCAGTATATTCTGGATCTAAACTTTGAATCAGTAACCATAGAAGGCCCTTTTTCTAAAAGCTTTCTCGATACTGTGTTTGTAAGCGAAGAAGAACAAAGGGTGACGAATGCCTGGAAAAAGCTGGCCCATTTAGTGGCATTAGGTATTCCTATTATTGATTATCCCCAAAGCTAAACTACCCAGAGGTTGCCTTTGGCTTCGAAAAATGAGTTCTCCGATGATTCTGAATATGCATCTTTAGAGAATTACTTCTCTAAAGATGGCTTGCTTGCTAAAAACTTTAAAGGATTTGAACCCCGAATTCAACAAGTTCAAATGGCCAGCGCTATCGAAAAAACACTTCTTAAAGGCGGAAAACTCCTTGTAGAAGCAGGCACCGGGGTTGGCAAAAGCTTTGGTTACCTTCTGCCTGTTTTTCTTTCCGCTTTATTAGGCAAGCGTACCCCCATCGTTATTTCTACACACACCATCAGCCTTCAAGAACAACTGCTTTCAAAAGATATTCCTGCTCTGCAAAATATTATTCCTTATCCTTTAAAGGTCGTATTAGTTAAAGGCAGGGGTAATTACATTAGCCTGCGAAGGTTGCGGGTCGCTCAACGAAAAGCACCGATGCTTATTCAATCTGAAGAATTTCAGGATCAGCTTTTTGAAGTAGGCAAGTGGTCTCTTAATTCTAAAGATGGTAGTAGGTCGGATATGGATTTCGAACCCGATTCGATGGTTTGGGATATGGTTCAAAGTGATAGTAGTAATTGTTTGGGTAGAGGTTGTAAGGATTACAATCGCTGTTATTACTACAGTGCAAGGCGCACCATAGCCAACGCTGATATTTTATTAGTGAACCATGCACTGTTTTTTGCAGATCTTGCTGTTCGAGGAAAAGGATCCAGCCTTTTACCCGATTATAAAGCAGTGATCTTAGATGAAGGCCATATGGTCGAAGATGTTGCAATCGATCAATTGGGCGATCAGTTAAGCCAAGGTGCGTTTCATTATCTTTTTGAAAGGCTTGCCAGTTCAGGAAAGAAAGAAAAAGGTTTGTTAAGTGGTGAGGGATTTTATAATGCAAAAAAACAGCTAAATTCAGCTCGTGCTGCTGTTGATCACTTTTTCTTAAATATTCAGAACTGGATGAATAGTCAGGTTACTTCTCAGCCCGACCGAACCACCGGAATAATTCGCGATGCCTCAAGCGTTCGAGTGTTAGAAAAAAACATCATTGAAAATACGGTCACTGAGGAAATGGATGAACTTGCAAAATTCTTAGAGAATGAAGCATCCGATTTACCCGATGAAGAAAAAATCGAATTTGAATCGATGGCGGATAAAGCTAAAAACCTTGGAACGCGGGTGCAGGAATGGCTCGAGCAACAGCATAATGGCAATGCTTTTTGGTTAGAACTTGCAGGGAAAAGAGCATTAAGACTGAATATGTGCAGGGCACCTGTTGATGTTTCGGAAATTCTTAGAGAAAGGCTTTTCTCTAAAGATTTACCCATCATTTTGACAAGTGCAACACTTTCCCTCGGGGGCAAAGATGGATTTAAAACGGTACGGGAAAGATTAGGAATTGATAAAGCAGAGGACTTAAATTTAGAAAGTCCATTTGATTATCAAACGCAGGCAGAGATGTATTTGTTCAAAAAAATTCCCGATCCATCGATGCAACCTCGCGAGTTCGAAGAAGCCTCACTTATAAAAATTTGCCATTTCTTGGAAAAATCGCAAGGCAGTGCTTTTGTATTATTCACCAGCTACCAGTTTATGCAGCGCGCCGGAAAAGTTCTTGAATCTTGGTGTCGCGAGCGATCTTTCCCTTTGTTTGTCCAAGGGCAGGGGTTGACCCGAAATCATATGCTGGAAGGTTTTCGCGCTGCTAAAAATGCTGTCCTTCTTGGAGTCGATAGCTTTTGGCAAGGGGTTGATGTTCAAGGTGATGCACTTGCCAATGTGATTATCACCCGCTTGCCCTTTACCGTTCCCGACCTCCCGTTGGCAAAAGCAAGGTGCGAAGCAATCGAGGCAAAAGGTGGAACTCCGTTTTTCGATCTTCAAATCCCGCAGGCTGTTTTAAAACTCAAACAAGGCGCTGGTAGGCTTATTCGTTCCTCTACCGATAAAGGAATAATCGTAATCCTCGATCCAAGGATTCTTACCAAGGGCTATGGGAAGAAGTTTTTGCAAGCGTTGCCGAAGTGCCGACTTTTTGTGGATGGGATAGAACAAAAGCCGTAGCAAAATTGGTGGCAAGTGGCATTGTAGCTATAATATTTTTGTCAATTGTTTTTTCTGGCTGGTTTAAAAATCTAAAATAGAGCTGGTTGGCATCTTCAATTTTTACGAAAACTCCAGTAGGCTTGGCCCAAACTCCGAGTCCACTTAACAACACCTCGCCTTCCATCCCTTGTGCCACGCTTTCTAAGGCGAATCTTTTTTGCTGCTGGTTTTTGTTGTTTACTAGAAGTTCTAAATATAAATTCTCAAGCGATACAAATCGCATCAAGCCATTGCGTGGGTCTACAATAGCAATAGGCCTGGCAAGTTCTCGCCAAATTGGCAGAAAGGTTGCATAGTTAGGGATTTTCTTGGCAAGGGTGTCGATTAGTCCAATTTCTTCACTACCAAATTCTGCTAGAACTAGTGCTGGCTTATTAGGGAAGCTTTTTCCCCGTTGCTCTAATATCGAATCTAAAGTTCCTAACGCAAGACAATCAGCGGATGTAAAAATCCCATTCCAATTTGGATTAAAGGATTCTGCGGGTGAACAAGATAAAAGTTTTAGCCAGCTTGGTAAATGAGTCCAATTAAGAGCTGGGCTATAAAGGTTGGAAGCAATCAGCCAATCTTGGCTGAAAAGGGGCCAGGTGTGCCATCCTGCAACTAGTTCAAATATTCTTGTAATAGCTTTGGCCCTGCTAATACTATCCTTCTCTGATTGCTGTTGATTTTTGTAGTCGTGACCTGTGAAGTCACCAATAGGAATAAGCCTTTGAAAATCGGTATGATTTTTAATGCGGTGAAAGTTGTGTAACATTCCGAATGAATTTGCTTTGTTGTTTCTTATAAGTTTGAGAAGAGCCCCTTGCGATTCTGATTTCCAATGATTGTAAAGTTGTTCTGCATCAAGTCGTCGAATACCTTGAAGCCTAAAAAAAAGGCCTGCTACTTTCTGTGTAATTGATTTTCTGCTGAACAACGACATAGCGGCGGTCCTTTGCAATTGTCGCTCGAACAAAACTGAAAACGATTAGACAAAAAGTATTTTACACGGGAAGGGTGTTAAAAGAAGGAAATAATGGTTGGTATTAAATAAAAGAAGAGCTCAGTAAAAACTGAGCTCTTCTTGGTATTAAGAGGGTTAATTGTTATTAAACAATTCCTTCCAGAGGTTTGCCATCTGCGATTGGGCCAGGACGGCCAAGGTTGTCGCGGATCTGGGAGCTTGGATCAAGTCCAAGCCCTTTGTAAGCGGTTGCGAATAGGTCGCCGATCGTGCAAGGCTTATCTTTGATATCCATACCATCTTTGGAGGTCGATCCGTAGGATTGTCCACCTTTGATGGCGCCCCCACCGATAACCACAGACCAGCATCGTGCCCAATGATCACGACCGCCGTTTTGGTTAATTTTAGGTGTACGGCCAAAGTCGCCCATCCACATAACAACCGTATCTTTCCATTTGCCACGCTCAACAAGTTCTTTAACAAGGTTGCCCATACCTTTATCGAGGCGAGGACCGTTACCAGTTCTAATGGTGTTGAAGATACCGGCATGGTTATCCCAGCCGCCCAAGTCGATTTCGACGCAGGTTACGCCCTTTTCGACCAGTTTTCTGGCTAGAAGACAACCCATACCGAATTGGTTAGCCTTGCCACCGTATGCGTCGATGACGCTGGTAGGTTCGGTTGAAACTTCAAACACGGTTCGTAAAGGAGAAACCGTAAGATCGAAAGCTTTTTTGTAAACCGAGGTGTGAGCTTGGGCTGCACTACCTGCGTTTTCACGATCTTCAGCTTTCTTCATATGTGGGAAACTGCCTTCGGCAAAAGTATCTTCTACAGAGTAGAACAAGCGTTGTCGTCTGCGAAGTCTTTCCATCGCTTCAGCTTCGGTACCAAGGGAAGCAGGTGCCTTGATATTTTCTGGAGGTTGCCCAGCATTTTGCACGGTGAACGGGGCATTCGTCATACCAAGGAAACCGGGCCCTATTCTTTGTGCCGTTCCGCCTACACCAATAAAACCAGGCAAAGGCAAATCTTTTGGTGTGAGCAAGGAAGATGCTACTGCACCAATCGCAGGATACTGAACTACAGGGCTTGGCTGACGGCCCGTATTCATCAATACCGTACCGCGCTCGTGACTTCCTTCGTTTGTTACAAGGGATCGCACAGCAACAAGGTGCTTAAACTGGGAAGCGATAGTAGGAAGCACTTCGCTAATTTCTACGCCTGAAGCGGAGGTTTTGATATTCTTGAATTCGCCACCAGTTTGTTCGCCTGGCTTCAAATCCCAAAGATCCATATGGCTAGGTCCGCCACCCATCCAGAATATGATTAAGCTTTTATTTGCTTTTTTAAGAGTAGCTTCAGCAGCTCGTAGGCCGGTGAAGAATTGTGTGCTTGGAAGCATCACTGCAGATGCACCAGCAACATGTTGCATAAAATGACGACGATCCATTGTAAGCTCCTAAAATATACGAGTTTAGAACTCTAAGCCTTTACCTACAATAAGTTTGGACTCTTATTATAAGCTTGTCAATCTATTATCGAAGTTTTTTGTAAAACTATTTCGATTAAGTCACCACTTTAAGTTAGTCGGTTTATTCTTGCCAAAGTTCCCAAATAATATGAACATTTTAATAATTTATCTTATAAACCCTCTAACTGGGTCAATTTAAGATGCAAACTACACTTTTATAACCCCTCGTTCGAACTTAATGGAAATTCTTATGAATTTAACAAATAATAGAAGAAAAAATGCGGAAAGTATATGGAGGAAAGGAGTTACAGCCGTTGATCCAAGCGCCTTGGTCGACTCTTTTGCTCGTTCTAACCCTTCTTTTCTTTCCCTTGTCAGCTCCGCTTCCAGTATTTTGGTGGTCGGTGCTGGTAAAGCCGGGGCAGCAATGGCCTCCGGCCTTGAACAAGGAATTTCTCCTTTCCTTTCAAAAATTACCGGATTATTGAACGTCCCTGAAGCTTCTTACCCACCTTTACAAAAAATTATCCTTAATCTTGCCCGACCCGCGGGGATGAATCAACCTACCCCCAAAGCGGTCGAGGGCTCTTTGCAAATGTTAAGTTTGGCTGAAAACGCCAAACCAAATGATTTATTAATCGCCCTTATTTCGGGCGGTGGCTCTGCCCTTTTGCCTTTGCCCGTCGGTTCTATTTCCCTTTTAGACAAACAAATTGTTACTTCGCTTCTTTCCGCTTCCCCCGCTTCGATTAACGAATTAAACTGCGTTCGAAAGCATCTTTCCCAAATCAAAGGCGGGCGATTAGCCCAAGCTTTTTTAAACGCAACCAAAAACAAAGCCAATATTGTCAGCTTGATTTTATCCGATGTTATCGAAGACCGACTTGATGTCATAGCTTCTGGCCCTACCGTTGCTGACCCTTCCACTTTTCAAGATGCAATTGCAGTTTTTGAAAGGCATAATTTGCTAAACAAAATTCCTGAAACAGTTTTAAATCATTTGAAATCGGGTGTTGCAGGGGAAGTAGCAGAGACTCCCAAGGATTTACCCTTAAACATTCAGAATCATATTCTTGGCAATAACGCGCTTGCTTTAGAATCAGCTGCCATCGAGGCTAAAAAATTAGGCTATCAAGTTATTAACCTTGGCTCTTGTCTAGAAGGCGAAACTGAACCGCTTGCAATTTTCCACGCCTCAATCGTAAAATCAATTATGCGCTATGGCCAGCCCATCAAGCCTCCTGTTTGTATTTTGTCGGGTGGCGAAACAACCGTTAAGCTTGGCAATAATCCCGGTAAAGGTGGCAGAAACCAGCAGATGGCTTTAGCATTCCTTGGCGCACTTTCAAACTTTGGTTTTGAAAATCAAGCTTTAAATAATATCACCTTTCTTCCCGCTGGTACCGATGGCGAAGATGGCCCTACCGATGCAGCAGGTGCTTTTGTCGATTCTCAAACTCTTCTGAAATCTGGTTCTATGAATATTAAGGACTATTTGCTTGGTCATAATGCTTATCAATATTTTGAAAATTCTGATTCTCTTTTTAAACCCGGACCTACAGGCACTAATGTGATGGACTTACGAGTCTTGCTAGTGGATTGATTGTTTGAATTGCTATGCGCCTGTGATTATGAATAAAAAAACAAGAAATTCAGCCCTAGCGAACGCAAATCTCCTGATTGGTATATTGGATTAAGCCAATCGGGAGATTGGCGTTACCAGGAATAGGCTTCCGGCTCTGACAGGAGTTTTCCCGTCCTTTTTTTCTTCAAACCTTCGTGACTTCGTGTGAAATAATAAGATGCTGAAGAAGCACAACTCACACGAAGTCACGAAGACACGAAGAAGAGAGATAAGAAGATCCAGCGAACGAAAAGCGAGAATAGGTTCGATAAGGAAATGTGTTAATTCCAAGCAACTAATTAAACAACTGGTTTCCCACCTTCGTGGGAATGACTGCAAAGAGCAAGCGTTTTTACAGAGCCGGAAGCGTAAGCGACGGTTTTTATAAAAGTAGAAGGTGAAAAAGAACCCCATGAAATGCAGTCCATGGGCTTTGGGGTTTATCGTGTTGGGGTTTGTCGTATAGGGGTTTTGTAAGGCAGTTGAAAGTAGGCGAAGTAAGGGTAATACCAACCGTCGCTTACGCTTCCGGCTCTGTAAGCAGTTTTACCATCGCTTTTTTTCTTCAAACCTTCGTGGCTTCGTGTGAAATAAAAAGATGCTGAAGAAGTGGGACTCATACGAAGCCACAAAAAAGAGACATAAGCAGACCCAGCGAAAGCAATCCCAGCGCCACTGTTAACAATGAAGAGGTCGCTGGGCTTGTTAGCAATCAAACAGTAGCTGAGCTTATTGCAAGAGGTCGCTGGGCTTCGGGAATGCTGGCTGGGGGCCTTTTTTATAATCCAGGATTTCAGAATAAGAAAAGAATAATCATAATAAGCATCGTTTATCTCGGCTTAAGCGCGTTGATCTTATCAAGCCCTAAGGTTTTTTTTAGCTCATCAAAGGTAAACATTTTGCCTGCCTCTGCCTTATCAACCCTACCTTGCTCCATAAATACGCTTAGCAATTGTTTCATAGCAGCAGCAGTTACCATCAGGCTTTCAATCGGGCAAACCATAATCTTATAGCCCAAGGTTTCCAGTTCTTGTGCGGAAAGAATGGGTGTAACGCCACCAGTAAGCATATTAGCAAGAAGCGGGTGTTTCACTTGTTGGGCAATAAGAGTGAGTTCATCCAAAGATTGAGGGGCCTCGATAAAGCAGACATCCACGCCAATTTCTTTAGCCCGGTTAGCTCGGTCGATAGCAGCTTGCAAGCCATCAATGGCCCTAGAATCGGTACGGGCAATAATAATAAAGTCGGGATTTTTTCTGGCATCAAGGCCAGCTTTAAGACGGTCTAACCATTCTGTGGTGGAGACAATTTGTTTGCCCGAGAAATGCCCACATCGTTTGGGGTTAGCTTGATCTTCCAGAAGAATGCCAGCAGCACCAGCGACTTCAAATTCTCGCACCGTACGCTGGACATTATGAACATCGCCATGACCGGTGTCGCCATCAGCGATAACAGGGATGCGAAGTCTAGTCGCCATTCTTCGAACTGCATCAGCCATTTCAGAAAGGGTGATGAGCCCAACATCGGGAAGGCCAAGCAGGCTTGCAGAGGTACCGAAGCCGCCTAGAAAAACAGATTCGAGCCCAGCTTGTTCGACTAAAAGTGCAGTGAAAACATCGTGGGCACCAAGGCTACGAATGATGCCTGGTTTATTGAGAAGTTGACGAAATTGCGAGGGTGAGGAAGTCATAAGTGATTGTACTCCTGTAATTGATTTTGAAATTTTTACCAGAAATAGATGCAATAAGTGTAGAAAGTACCATAAAGCGTTGTAAGCTCAAAAGCGATTTGAAAATTGTATTTGATGTAAAGCTAGTTAAATAGTGAGGTTAAGGTTGTAGCTAGAAATTTTAGAGCGATTGGCACGGCGGTTGCATTAATAAAAATATTGGCTTGAAGCAATGGAACAGATTGCCAAAGGGCCGTAACAGAGAAGAGTGGCTTTAATACAAATCCCCTATTGGTGTAAAATACCAAATGTATGAAAGCCAAAGATTAGAGAAAGCACCGCCTCCCCCGGCGGAAGTTTTTGTGAAGAGGAAGTTTTTGTAAAGAGGAAGTCCCCGTGAAATGTAAAAGGCCCCCCAGCTTGTTACATAATTCATAAAACTGTCATGGGAAAGTTTACCCGCATACTGATCCCCCTCGGTATGCGGGTTTTATTTTTATTTGCTTTCTTCCAAGAACATTTTCTAGGGTGAACTTTAGATATCTAACTTAGGCAATTCTTTTGGCGCAATCATTGTTCCTAGTTCCCTAATTACGGATTGAGCCAAAGCCACATAACACTTGCTAACATTGTTTTCGGGATACTTGCGCACGATGGGGATTCCTTCGTCGCCTGATTCAGCGACTTTGGGATCGATGGGGATTTCGCCAAGGAAAGGCACCTGATATTCCTGAGCAAGTTTGGTGCCACCTCCGTGACGGAAAATTTCGTACCGTTTGCCATCTTCGCCGATGAAGTAGCTCATATTTTCAACAATACCCAAAATAGGAACGCGAACTTGTTTAAACATTTCGATACCTTTTCGCGCATCGATAATGCTGACTTCTTGGGGAGTGGTAACGATAACCGAGCCGTTGAGTGGCACGGTTTGCGTTAAGGTAAGTTGGGCATCGCCTGTGCCTGGAGGTAAATCGATGACGAGAAAATCAAGTGTTCCCCAATCCAGGTCGGAAAGGAATTGAGTAAGGGCCCTGTGAACCATAGGGCCTCGCCAGATTACAGCTTGAGTAGGGGGAACAAGGAATCCCATCGACATAATTTTTAGGCCATATTTTTCGAGGGGCAGGGGTGTTTTTTCTTGATCAATTAGGCCATTGATACCCATCATCGTTGGCATACTTGGGCCATAAATGTCGGCATCTAATAAGCCTACTTTATGACCAAGGGCACTAAGGGCCAAAGCAAGGTTTGCAGAAACGGTAGATTTTCCCACACCACCTTTTCCGCTCGCTACCGCAATAATGGTTTTAATGTTAGGCAAACTTAATTTGGGCATATTGGCTTGAGGTTGCATTTGTATGTTCCTTATCTTTCAGAATTAAGAGTTATTTTTAGCTAAGCACTCCGTGCATTGGCAGAGGCTTCGAAGCTGTTCTAAAGTGTAAATACCCGAATCGTGGCCATCATTCCAAATGATGCGGTAGGCATAATGCCCAACGGGAACAAAAGAAGTAGGCGCAGGGGCAACGAGTTCGGAAGGTTTGAGAATTTGAAATGGGTTAGCAGGCTTTCCTCGCTCATCCCTGCAGGTAGCACAAGGGCAATTTGATCTTAGGTGTTTCCACGCTAGGATGCTCGAATGGCCATCACTCCATTCAACTAAAAGAGATTGGTCGCCTTGTTTTTTTAAAGCGTTTGGGAAAAGCGAAAAATTACTCTCAACCATAAACAAAAACCCTCTTACCTACCATTTACTATAGGAAAGTAGAGAGAAAATTGTGAAAGCTAAGTTAGAAATGATTTATTGAGAACCCGATTCTGATTTCTTTTCGGCTTGATTTTCAATCAGATCGATGCGGATTTGTTCGGAACTTTTTGTTGCTGAAATTAAATAGCGCTTGTTTTGAAAAGTCAGTAACCCATTCGAAGGGATTTTATTTTCTTGCCATAGCGTCGAAGTTTCATCCCGTAACTCTAAGCGTATCTTTCTCTGAACTTCAACCCAATCTTGGGGCAGTGATGGGAAAATAAGGCTTGCTAGGCTGGATTGCCCATTACTTGGTATCGCCAGAGTGGTAGCAACTGGCACGCCAGACCTGCTTGCAGGGGTTCTTCTTTCTTCAACTAATTCTACAGGAATGGCGAGGGAAGGAAGGGCTGTTTTCCCCAGAGCAGCATCTTCTGAACGAAGGAGTTCGCCAGTAAGCCTTAAGATTTTGCGGTCTGGAGAAATGGAGAGAATTAGGTTTCGAACCGATTGCAATTTGAAAACGCCTGGGTCGAGTGGCATCTGGGATTTTTGCCCCAACCGAAGGATTTCTCCCGATGGGGTTTGAAATCGAACATCTGCTATGGTGAAGTTGGGCCTTGCAGCAAGTTGCCTTTCAAATGGAAAAACTGAATCGGTATGTTCTGGAAGAAAGGTGGTTGCAAAGACTCCATTACGATTGGTTTTCTCAACATTAATACCGGTATCAGAAACTGTCAGCAAGGCGGTAATGGTGCCTTCGGGTGCTTCTAGTACATTTACAATTTCGGTTTTTTGATCGTGTTCTAAGCCATTAACCGCCGCAAGCTTGATGACATAACCACCAGGCTTTTGGAAGGTCACCATTTTATCTTGGGCGTTGGCGTTGGTAACTTCCAACGGGCGGTCGTCGCCCAAATCCCAAACGCAAAGCTGAGCGTTTTTTACCTTGCTAGTAATTCTAAAAGTTGCAGGGGCATAAGAACCCGCACTAACCGGCACCGCTTCAAGGTTAAGAACTTTAGTGGGTTCTAAGGTAGGAGGTGGATCAAGGCGCAAGACCAAATGGCGTTCATTTTCGTCACCTAGAACATTTCGCAGCATCATTTTTACATTGTATTCCCCAGATTTGTTGTAGGTATGGGAAACAAATTCTCGGTCGGGGGAAACGGGTTCTAGCGGTGAACCATCGCCAAATTCCCACCACCCTTGACCCCCAGAAGATAAGTTTTGGAAACGGATTTTTAAACCATCTTTTTCGTGCGAAAAGTTTGCGATTGGTTTCGATGGCTTTATCACTTTATCGACTAAGGGGGTGACATACATCACCACCGCCCCTGAAAGTAGACCGCCTATCGTGCCTACCACCATCTTTACCCAACCTTTAATTTTTTCCTTGGCGGTGGCTTTAATTGTTGATTCGGTACTCATTGCAAAAGCTTCTCCCAAACAGAATCTGATGTATTAGGATTAGAATAAATGAAAGTGTTAAAGAAAGTCGAGACAGATTTTTTATTGGGTGAGGTTAGAAAGGATCGAGAAGAGAGGCAAGCCAGTTGGAACTGCCTTTACACCGGTTAAGAGACATATTTTCAATAACGGAAACCGCATGATCATTAATAGGCGATGGAGTATTAAAAGCTTTGGCAAGCCGGGATAAATGGCCATTGTAGTTGTCAATCTCTGTTTCCCCCATTGCAATATCGTTGAACATAGAGCAATAAGTTTGCTTTAAAGAGGGTCTGAAAAAAGGCGCAAGCATTTCCCCCAAACCCTGCGTTTTTAATAGCCAAGCCACCTTCGATGGGTGCATTGGGCCAAGGGTGCCTAAGGGTTGGTTGGCAGCTTTAAGAATGGTGTAGTTTTCCAATAACAAGCGAAAGAAAAGGGTTCGAAGTTTTCCTGCCTTTAACAAAGCAGAGTTTTCTAACCCGCCTGCACTTGTTAATGGACTTATAGCTGCGTTGTACATCAATTTCGTATTCTTGTAGGGCAAACTCCAGCTTACTAAATAAGAATCTAAGCCGCCTTCTTTTAAATGGGCGTTGAGTTCTGAAAGTAGTTTGAGGTTGGCCCACGGTTGGAGGGGCCCCAGGTGAAGTTTTCCTGCGCGAGTGATGGTAGCCTTGGTGGTGAATGGTGTGCATTCGGAAATAAAAGAAGCGATGCCTTCGCCCGCAAGAGGATGAAGTGAAAGTTGTTGGTCGAAACCATTTTGAATGGGAATAAGAATGGCTTGAGTAGGGATTTTTTCGAGAATTTTAGAGTTGTCGTAACATTTGACACAAAGAAAATGAATGGCGTTAGGAATGGGTTTCCAAAGGTCGAAGGGCAGAATTTTAATGGGAAAGTGTTGGTTATTGAGAATTACGCCGTGGGCGTTACAGTAATCTATTTTTTTTGAGTTTTTTTCGACAAGCAATACATTTAAGCCAGCTTTATGCAGGGAAACAGCGAGGGCGAGCCCAATACCGCCTGCACCAAAGATATGAAAAGGGCCCATAAAAAACTCCAATCTTAAAAGCACAATCGTATTAGATATTGGTTATCAAAATTTTACAAAGAGAAAGAAATAACGAATAAATGATGGTAATGTCTTACTACTTAAGCCAATGAAATTCGTAAGCTACAATTAGATTTTTAATTTTCTTAGGTCGGGTTTAATTATGCCTCCAGAAGTTTTTTTTGACCATACAACCTTGGATTTAAATAAAGTTGAAGTCAACCAAGAAGGAATTCGCAAGGCTAATCCGCAGCGATTTCAAATGGAACATCTGAACGGGATTTTGCATATTGATAAAGAAAAAAATATAATCGTTGGCTTTAAGGAAGTTAGGCACGATGAGTTTTGGGTTGCGGGCCATATGCCAGATTATCCTATTCTTCCTGGGGTAATTATGTGTGAATCAGCAGCGCAATTATGTTCCTATTTTGTAGTGACTTTGGGCTTGTTGCAAGGTGATTTCATTGGGTTTTTAGGGCTGGAAAATGTCCGATTTCGCTCGGTTGTAAAGCCGGGAGACCGCCTGATTCTCGTAGGCAAACCACTTAAAATTAACCGCAGGCAAACTATTTTTAGCGTCCAGGGATTCGTTGGCACCACTATGGCTTTCCATTGCGATGTCATAGGCGGCCCCCTAAGTATGAATCCTTCTAGCTAAGTTCTTACTTTTTGGTGTAAAAGTGCGAAAACCTATCCGACTTTCTCTTGAAGAACTTTCCCCTTGTACTGCAAATGTTCCAGAATTGCCCATCAAGTTTGATTGGCTTAACCTTTTTAATAACCCTAACCCTGTTGAATTGGAAATCGGGTTTGGCAAAGGTTGGTTTCTTCTTAATGCAACTCAGGCAAATCCCAATATTAATTATTTTGGCATTGAAATCATTCGCAAGTATCAGCTTTATACAGCAACAAGATTGGTAAAGCGCAACCTGAAGAATGTAAAAGTTTGCTGTGCCGATGCTAAATCTGTGGTGGCAAATTCAATACCGTATGGAACTTTACAAGCGGTGAATATTTTTTTTCCCGACCCTTGGTGGAAAAAAAGACACCATAAAAGAAGGCTGTTTGAAACCGACTTTATTCGGTCGTTACCGCCGGTGCTGATTGCGGGTGGTTGGATCAACATAGCAACCGATGTAGAAGAATACTTTAAAGAAATCACGGCTCTATTTGCCGAAAAACTCCCCGAACTTCCTGGGGAGGCGTGGGGTGCAAATAGCCCCGATACGCTGGTGCCCGATCATTTGACAAATTTTGAACGAAAATTCGTTGCACAAGGGAAGCCCATTCATCGCATCCGTTATCGTAAACCGTTATAAAACTTTAGCTTAAGAAAAGGCTAATTAAATAACTTCCCTTAAGTAATCACTTGAATTATGCCGATAATTAGAAAGGTATCACTAAAGGAATGGTGAACCTAAGGAGATTTATTGGCTATGGTAGGCCTGAAAAACAATCAATCAGGCAGATTTTTCCCCTCCAACCCAGACACTTCGTGCTATTACCCATCTACGGGCCACGAAGTCGCCCTGGCAGCGCTTATCAAAGCGTTGGAATTTGGAGAGCCGTTCATCCTATTGTTTGGGCAAGCCGGTTTAGGAAAAACCTTGCTGGCCCAAGTTTTACTCGAAAGGCTTGAAAACCCTAGTGCCGTTGTTTTTCTCCCTCACGCCCGATTCGAAAACCCGTTGGGTTTACTTCAAGCAATCCTTTTTGATCTAGGCTGTTTAAGTGTCAAGCAAACAGCTCAAGAGTTGCGGATGGAGTTGACCGAAAAGCTATACAGTTCGTTTATAGAAAATGGCCCAGCGCTTATAATTCAGGACGAAGCCCACCTCTTGAATCCAGATTTGCTGGAAGAATATCGATTGATTGGAAACCTTGAAACGGGAAGTGGCAGGGCAGCACAAATTGTTTTGCTAGCCCAATCTGAAATTCTGGAGACATTAAAAAAGCCTAATTTTGAATCGTTTCGACAAAGGGTAACCATTTGCCCGCCCTTAGAACCGTTGGGGAAATACGAAGCTGCCGATTATTTGATTCACCACATCCGTATGCAACAGTTTGCAGTAAGCCATTCGTTGGAACTATTAAACGGAGGAAATTCAGCCTCCTTCACGGAAAATGCAATGGAAAAGCTAGTCTCCTATTGTTGTGGTGTGCCTAGAATTTTGAACCAAGTTGCAGAACTATCTCACCAGCAAGCCTTGCAAGGTAGACAAAACTTGCATCGTGGCGTGTGCAATGTGAATTTGGAAAATGTGTTAGAGGCAATCGACCAGTTAAAACGCCCCTGGTTGTAAAGCTAGAGAGTTGTAAAGCTAGAGAGTTGTAAAGCTAGAGAGTTGTAAAGCTAGAGAGTTGTAAAGCTAGAGAGTTGTAAAGCTAGAGAGTTGTAAAGCTAGAGAGTTGTAAAGCTAGAGAGTTGTAAA
>JBDNHI010000163.1:0-12478 GCA_041694635.1 Gemmataceae bacterium
ATAGGTGAAAGTTTAATTAAAATAGTAATTATAGGTAAGACCATTTTTGTCCAACTGCGTAAGTCCTAACATAATTAAATTTTATTGCTGTCATTTTCCAAAAGGTGCAAAAATGTCTAAATCATCAAAAACACCGTCTGGTCCACGAAAATCCCGAGATTATATTCACATCAAATGTCAGGAGGCAACTACGATTGATGGCCCAGAATTTGAAATGATCGCAAACCCACTTAACGGAATGCTTAGGACTGTCTGCGCAAACTGTGATGATGATTTTCCGCTTCAAGAATTCGTCTGGGCAGACTCCAATGAATGTATCACTGATTATTATGACCGATACCTGAAACGAGCAACCTCTTTTCAATGCCACCTTGCTTCCCGAACAGGGCTTTATACGCAATGCGGAATGGTCGCATTGTTTTTTGCAATGATCGGTTTAGCAATCAAACGCGAACCAGCTTATATAATGGGCTGGGTGATTGCTGGTGTAATTATTGGCATTATTCTAAATGTTTTTGTTATTTCCCCAATTATTACTCGACAAATATTTGGCACCGATGACTGTCGATCTCTCACATAAAATTCTCAAATCTTCAATCGCAATTTGGCATTCGGCACAACTTGTAAGTTTTAATTTAAAATAATTAAACTTCATGAATTCTAATTTGCTGAATTAAAGATTGACCAAAAAAATCTTGGTTGACTAATTAGTTAAACTTTATTTATGAAATAGAATGCAACTAATTTTCAGAAAGACAACTGTACTGGGGCTATTAAAATTCAGTTAAATAATTTAGTTTAGATAAATTATCTTGTTCGTTTGCTCTCAAACTCACGCAAGGATTAAACTCGAAAAAAGTTAGACTATTTTTCTTCGATTGCGTAAAGCCAATTTTCTCCCCTTAGAAATAGCGTGTTTCCAGAAATTGCTGGGGATGCATCAAACTGATCATTCAATTTATTAGTTGAAATAATTTTTGGAACTTTTCCACATTTAATTATTATGGCGGTTCCATCACGATCAATAAAATAAATCATTCCATTTGCAGTTACAGGAGATGAATAAAAAGTACTCGTGTTTTCAAGTCTAAAATCTTCCACGATGGCTTTTCCATTTAATGCATCAAGTATTGTTAACAAGCCAGAATTGCCTTTGGTAAAGTAAAGATTGTTTTCAAATAGTAAAGGGGAAGGTACGTACGGCGTTCCTTTCGAATATCGCCAAAGGGCTTTACTGTTTTTGCTCTCGGCGCTTTCGCTTAATTCACCATTGGAACTTAAAGGAATGGCAACGGCAGCAGCTCCGCGGTAGCCACTCATTACATAAGCAATTTCTGAAGAGGCTAATACGGAAGGAATTGCATTAGTGGTCATCCCAGAAGTTTCCCAAATGATTTTGCCATCATTGAGGTCGTAAGATCGAATTTGCGTAGTTCCATTAATGATTACTTGATTTATGTTTTTGTAAGGAACAATGAATGGGGTATTCCAAGAGGATTTTTCATTTCGGTCTTTTTCCCAAATTGTTTTCCCAGTCGAAGCATCAAGAACAACAATTTTAGAGCCTATTTCTTGATCTAAATTAAGGACTAAGGAATTTTTGAATAGCGCTGGCGTAACCGTTTCCCCCCACCCCAATCGAGTTGTAAGTCTGCCTAGGTCTCGCTTCCACAATAAATTACCAAAAAAATCGAATGCATAATAACCGAACGAACCAAAAGAAGCATAAAGCCGATGCCCATCTGTAACGGGAGAACTTGCAGCATAGGAGTGTGAAGAATGATGCCCTTCGTGAGGAATTGCGGTGTTTGCAGTTTTGCTCCAGTTTAATTTACCAGTGGTTTTATCAAAACATAAAACATCAAAGTTATAAAAATTTTGAGGTGCAATTGTTTTAGTTTCAAGACCATTTTTTCTTTTTGGAAGTTCCTCGGCTTTTGCAAGGCGGTCTGTTTTAATTGCGGTTAACACAAAAACATTGTTACCCCAAATAATTGGAGATGAACTCCCCTTACCCGGAAGTTTTGTTTTCCACTTAATGTTTGTTTTCTCATCCCATTTAATGGGGGGTGTAGAATTTATAGACGAAACACCATTTGAATTAGGCCCGCGCCAAGTGGGCCAATTATATGTTGACTCATTATTTTGTGCTAAAGCAATATAAATAAAACTATGAAACAATAAACTAGCTAAGATTATTCGAGTAAGCATCGTGCCTTCTTTAATAAAAAAGATTAATTTGTAGCGTCCCACTCTGCCATACAAGAAAGAAAAGTCTTTTGCTTTATAGCTAGGTTTGAAAACCAGGTTGAAGCAGCTTTCTCTTCAAGAAAATCAACCAATTTGACATAGGGATCGAACCCGATAACAGTACTTATATTAGCAGGATAAGGAGACATTGCATTAATACCTGTGTAATTAAGCATCCCATCGCGTTCGTCAAAAATAAATTCAATGCTGCCAACTTCTAGCCCCGCAGTATTAATAATTCCTTCGCAGGCATTTATAACTTCATCATCGGGATTCGTTGATTCAATTTTTCCATTAGAAAATGTTTTAATGGCATAAAGGAATTTCCCCTTGATGATTTCGACTCGATGAACAACCCCGCCTCGTGCAGGAATATATTCTTGTAGCAAAATCGTTTGGCCATTATTTGAAATGCCAAGGTTTAAACTTTTATTGGCAATTACATCTGCTTGATTATTAAACCTAATCATTACCGCATCGGCGCCGTTGATGTTTGATTTTATCACAATAGGAAAACGAATCCCCAGTGATGCATTTTCTAATTGCATTGCATCGCTTATTACTCTTGTTGTCGGGTAAGGCATTGCCAGTGATTCTAAAAGTGTGTACTGCCTTGCATTTGAAGTTTCGATTTGTAGAGCTGGTATGCCATTGATAACAGGGATTCCCAGTCTTTTGAGGTGGTGCAGATAATTATGGATAAGAAATTTCCCGTTTTGGTTGCCCGCAAGATATGCAATCGGATTTATTTGTATAAGAACAAGGCTGAAATGCGAAATCGATTCCGAAGGATCATAAGAAAAGTTTTCAAAGTTAATTTTATCGTAATTAAGATTTCTTTTGTCTAGTTCGCTAAATAAACTATTGAATTTTGAAAAATTTTCCAAGTAGATGCCAAAAGGTCTTTTAGTTTTCATCATCTCATTCTTTCTTTAGTTTGAATGAATTTAGGGTTTTCAAATTACTGATCTTTATTTAAAAATTGCAAAGGTAAAACCGATAATTTCGTGCTTCTGCTGCAGGCTTAATTTAAATGTTTACAATTAGTGCCCCGATGTACCCGTTAAGTTTTTAATCTCAAACATGAGTTTAATCCTAAAAATTAACAACAAAGTTTAGTTTATTCTAGTTCTCAAATTTTTGATAGTGAACTGTTAAGATTTTTAATCCTTATTTTAATGCATCGGAAGTTTGGTTTTGATGTAAAATTCTTGTTTATTACTTGATGATACTTCCTGAATAAATGAAAATAAATATCATCTTACTTTATAGGTGAAAATGTTTAAGCTTTTTTTTATATTCGTGTTCTTTATGGTACTTGTTTGCAATTCCTATGCAGATAAACCCTCGGATGATTTTTTTGAACGATCGGTTAGGCCTGTACTTTCTAGCCATTGCTTTAAATGTCATAGTTCAATTGCTCAAAAAGGTGGACTTCGCTTAGATTCCCGTAAAGCTATTTTAGAAGGGGGAACCCAAGGAGTTATAGTCGTACCCGGTAACCCTGCCTCCAGTAAACTTATGAATGCTATTAATCACTCTGGGGATTTGAAGATGCCCCGCAGCAAAAAAATTCCAGACTCAGATATTAATGCAATTGAAAAGTGGATTTCTATGGGTCTGCCTTGGCCCGAAGAACAAAATAACTTAATTAAGCTTAAAAATAATAACTCCAATAATCATTGGTCATTTCTTCCCATTAATAAAAGTTTACTATCCTCAGATGTTAAGTTGCATCCTGTTGATTTTTTTATTCAGAAAGAGTTGGATAAAAACAAAATAACAGCATCGCCTAAAGCTGATAAGAAAACGATATTAAGGCGTATGAAGTTTAATCTTCACGGAACTCCTCCAACCCTTGAGGAATTATTGTTATTTGAAAACGATAATTCTGTAGATGCGATAGAAAAACTTATCGATCGTTTGCTTGGTTCCCCAAGGTATGGCGAGCGGTGGGGGCGTCATTGGTTAGATATTGCAAGGTATGCTGATAACAAAGGGTACGTTTTTTTTGAAGATAAAAACTACCCTTGGGCTTGGACTTATCGGGATTATGTGATTGAATCTTTCAACAAAGATTTGCCTTACAAACAATTTTTGCTTGAGCAAATCGCTGCCGATCATTTAAATTTAAAAGATAAAAAATCACTTGCAGCGTTAGGTTTTCTCACGGTGGGTGGGCACTTTATGGGGAATACTCACGATGTTATAGATGATCGAATCGATGTTTTAACGCGCGGTTTAATGGGCCTTACGGTTTCTTGTGCTCGTTGCCACGATCATAAATTCGACCCTATTCCTACTGCAGATTATTATTCCTTGTATGGGGTGTTGAGAAGTTCTCGTGAACCTTTGGTGCCTCCGTTGTATGAAAGTGAACCCCAAACCGATGAATATAAAAAATTTGCTGGTGAATTAAAAGATAAGGAAAATAAACTTGCAGACTTTGTTAGTATCAAGCACAAAGAACTTGTGAATCAAGCACGCATCCGCGCTGGAGATTATCTCTATGCTGCTTTTTTAACACGCAATCTCCCACCCTCCGATGATTTTATGCTGCTTGCAGATAAAGGAGACCTTAACCCATCGATGATTACAAGGTGGCGAACTTATCTTAATCGTATGGCAATAAAAAATGATTCTACTTGGTCCCTTTGGCATCGTTACGCTGCGCTAAGTGAAACAGATTTTTCTACCCAAGCTTCAAAAGTGACTAGCCTTCCTACGGATAACCCACTTGTTGCAAAAGAATTTGTAAAAGTTCCACTATCAATGAAACAAGTTTCAGAGGTCTACGAAAAATTGCTAAAAGAAAATGAAAAAACTTGGATTACTTCGAAATCTTTTAAATTAATGCCCGATGCTAATGCTGAAAAACTTAGGTTAGTTTTTTATGGGTCTGATTCTCCTGCGGATGCACCCATTAATTTAGACTGGGGTTTTCTCGACCTTTTTCCGGATCGCAGTACTCAGGCCGAGTACCAAAAACTTATTAAGGAAGTGGAAACCCAAGCTAATAAAGGGCCTGCTAGGTCTATGGTTCTGTTAGATACCGAGATTCCCTACGAGTCTTCGGTTTTTATTAGGGGTCATCCAAACCGACTAGGGGATAAAACCCCTAGAAAGTTTTTGAGCTTACTCGAACCACAACCGAGCCTATTTACCAAAGGTAGCGGGCGTTTAGAATTAGCTCTAGCTATTACATCTGAGCATAATCCACTGACAGCAAGGGTTATGGTAAATCAGGTTTGGAGTCATTATTTTGGTAGGGGAATTGTTTCTACACCGGGTGATTTTGGAATGCGTGGAGATCCGCCTAGTCATCCAAGATTGTTAGATTGGCTAAGTGATTATTTTATTCAAAATGATTGGAGTATCAAAAAGCTTCATAAGCTTATTTTAACTTCTTCGACATACCAACAAAGCAGTAATGACCGAGAAGAGTGTTTGCAAAAAGATTCTGAAAACCGTTTGTTGTGGAAGCAGAATCGTGGCCGTCTTGATTTTGAATCTTTGCACGACTCAATTTTAAGTGTATCAGGAAATCTTGATCTTAAAATAGGGGGGCCCTCGGTCTCGTTATTTACAGGGAAAAATCGTAGGGCTGTTTATGGCTTTATTGATCGACTTGAATTCCCAAGTTTACTTGCAACTTTTGATTTGCCTAATCCAGCTTCTGCGAGTGTGGAACGCACGAACACTACGGTCGCGACCCAAGCATTGTATTTAATGAATGGACCGTTTGCCCGCGATGCCGCTCGAAAAATATTAAAATCTCCAGCTATTAAAGATAAGATCAACCCGGAAGATAAAATTAATGCGATTATTTCTCTCGTATTATCTCGAAAGCCCAGCAAATCTGAAATGGCTAAAACTTTAGAGTTTGTTAAGAATGCCAACCCAGATGAAGCTTGGCTTGATTTAGTGCACGGACTTCTCCTGACTAATGAGTTCACTTTTTATGATTAATGAAAGCAAACAATGAGTTTTATATCAAGGCGTGATGCATTGGCCCGAGTCGGTACTGGTTTTGGCTCGATGGCATTGGCAGGGTTAATGGCTGAAGAAGTCAAAGCTTCATCAGATAATTTTGATCCGCTTTTACCTAAGCCATCTCATTTTAAAGCCCGGGCAAAGCATGTTGTTCATTTATTCATGAATGGTGGGCCTTCTCAGGTTGATACATTCGATCCCAAACCTATGCTTGCTAAATACCATGGCAAGCTTTTGCCCGAGACGAATCTTCGAACCGAGAGAAAAACAGGTGCTGCAATGGCATCTCCTTTTAAATTTAAAAAATTTGGGCAATCGGGCATTGAGGTTAGCGAACTCTTTCAAAATACTGCTATACACATTGATGAAATGTGCATTATTCGTTCCATGCATGCTGATGTGCCTAATCACGAACCATCTCTGATGTTGATGAATTGCGGTGATGGTCGGTTGCCCCGTCCCAGTTTTGGTTCTTGGGTTAATTATGGTTTGGGTTCAGAGAACAAGAACTTGCCTGGTTTTGTGGTAATGTGTCCTGGTGGGTACCCGATTGTTACCACTCAAAATTGGCGCTCCAGTTTTCTTCCAGGAGTTTTTCAAGGCACCTACCTAGATACCAAACATTCTGAAACTGAAAAGCTTGTTGCCTTCATAAAAAATCCTGAAATGTCAACTGTTAGGCAACGAAAGCAACTTGATCTGGTTCGATCTTTTAACCAAGATAACCTAATAGCTCGACAGTTTGACCCACAACTTGAAGCTAGAATTAAAACTTTTGAGCTTGCTTTTCGTATGCAGTCTGAAGCGACCGACGCTTTTGACCTTTCTAAAGAAACCAAATCTATTCGTGAATTATATGGCGACACTTTACACGGTAGGCAACTGTTATACACCCGTAGGTTGATTGAAAAAGGCGTGCGCTTTGTTCAAGTTTGGAGTGGTGCTGGCCAACCTTGGGATAACCACGACGGCTTGCAAAGTTTGCATAAAAAACTTGCGGATGATTGGGATAAACCTATTGCAGCTTTCCTTTTAGATCTTAAACAGCGTGGCCTACTTGATAGTACTTTAGTGCTTTGGGGTGGGGAATTTGGTCGAACCCCAGTTGCTGAACTTCCCAAACTTAATGGGCGTGATCATAACCATTATGGTTTTACCTGCTGGCTTGCTGGGGGCGGAGTTAAAGGCGGAACTGTTGTAGGGGCTACCGATGATTTTGGGTTCAAAGCAGAACAAAACCCCGTTCATGTTCACGATCTTCACGCTACAATGCTGCATTTATTAGGTATGGATCATGAGAAACTTACCTATCGTTATGCTGGTCGCGATTTCAGGTTGACCGATGTGCACGGTAAAATTGTGCAACAGATAATTGCATAATCTTTGTATTTCAAAACTGCTAGTATTTCAAAACTTCAAGTATTTTATGCCAAGGAATTTATTGTAATGAAAATCAGTGCAATCGAATCTCATGTTTGCCATGCGCGAATGCGTAACTGGATTTTTGTCAAAGTGATCACAGATCAAGATGGCCTTTTTGGATGGGGCGAAGCTACTCTCGAATGGCACACCCGAAGTGTTGTTGGGGCTATCGAAGATCTTGCACAACTATTAATCGGGCAAGATCCTACTCGTATTGAATACCTTTGGCAGATGATGTTTAGGCAGCATTTCTGGCACGGCAATGGCATTGTTCGAGCAACAGCAATCAGCGGAATTGATATTGCATTGTGGGATATTCTTGGAAAATCTTTGGGCGTGCCTTGTTCCAAATTATGGGGCGGACCTGTTCGTGATCATATTCGTACTTATTGTCATCTGGGTGGTGGCAAAATGGAAGACTTTTACGAAACCGCTGCTGATGATGCTAAGAGGTTTGCTGACCTTGCCCTAGAGGCAGTTCAAGATGGTTTCACTGCTTTTAAATCGATGGCAGTCCCACCTACACTTCCTCTTGAAGGTCGAAAACCTATTCGTACAGCCGAGCTTTGCGTTGCTGCAATGAGGGAAGCAGTAGGCGATTCGATAGATATAATGGTGGATTGCCATGCGCGGCCATCACCTGCAATGGGGTTGCAATTTGCCAAAGCATTAGAACCCTATGGATTATATTTTTTAGAAGAACCTTGCTGGCCCGAGAGCGTTGCAGGGTTAGTTGCAATAAATAAATCGGTTTCTACGCCGATTGCTACTGGAGAACGAGTGACCAACCTTGCCACATTTAGGGATTTATTTGCTCAGGGTGCCTGTGATGTTTGTCAGCTTGATATCACGCATTGTGGTGGATTAAGCGAGGCAAAACGCATCGCATCTTTAGCGGAGGCTTACCGTATATCACTTGCGCCACATAACCCCCAAGGGCCTGTAAGCACTGCGGCATCCCTTGAATTTGGTTTTTCTCAGCCTAGCTACATTATTTGTGAAACGGTACATAATGATGTGCCTTGGCGCAAAGATGTTGTTGAAGAGGGGTTTGTAACTGAAACCAAGGGCCGGATTGTCCGCCCTAATAAACAACCCGGATTAGGCATCAAAATTAATGAAGCCGAATTGAAAAAACATCCTTTCCAACAAGAAATGTTACAACGAATCTTTTATTCCGATGGTAGTGTTGGCGATTGGTAAGAGAAATAATTATGAAAAAGAAATTGTTTGGTGTTTTACCCATCATTCAGGTGCCCTTTCAAGAAAATGGTTGCATAGATGTGCAGGTATTGAAAAAAGAAATCGACTGGATATTTTCTGTTGGCGCTAATGGTTTGGGTACGGGAATGGTATCCGAGATTTTGCGCCTGACATTTGATGAACGAATTTCTCTTACCAATGATCTAGTCGAGTTAACTGCGGGTCGAGGATCAACTTTTGCTGCTATTGGTGCTGAAAGTACAAAGCAGGCTATTGTGTTTGCTAAAGCTGCTGAAAAAGCTGGTTGTGATGCGGTAATGGCAATCCCACCGGTAACCACGCGCCTGCCTGAATATGCCATTCTAAACCACTTTCGTACCCTTGCTGAAGAAGTAAATTTACCCCTTATTGTCCAAGATGCTTCCGGATATGTCGGGCAAGCTATTCCCCTTGCTGTTTACATTAAACTTCTTGAACTTTACGGAAATGAAAAAATTCTTTTTAAACCTGAAGCTTCTCCTATAGGTCCAAACCTTTCAGCTTTAAGAGAAGCAACTTCCGGGAAAGCTAAAATCTTTGAAGGCTCGGGGGGCATTCTTTTAGTCGATAGCTTTCGAAGAAAAATCGAAGGCACTATGCCTGCAGTTGACTTACTTGATGGCGTTGTTGCTCTTTGGAACGCCCTTAAACAAGGCAACGAACAGCATATTTACAACCTTTACTTTCCTATTTGCGCCATTGTTGCTTTGCAATTACAAGCTGGCTTGGATGGATTCCTTGCAATTGAAAAATACATTCTAAGGAGCAGGGGACTATTTAAAAATGAAATCCGCAGGATGCCCTATTCTTGGGAATTAGACCCAGAAACTCAAAACGAAATTGATCGACTTATGAACATTATGAAACAAGCACTTTTAACGGCGAAATCTTGATGCGGTTTTGGGCCCTTAGTATGCTTTGTGTTGCTGCACTTATTGCTTATGTGCAAAGGTCTGCCATTAGTGTTCCTGCTAAAATCATCCAGCTAGAACTTGATATCGATGTTTCTTCTATGGGTCTTATAATGGCAGTTTGGTATTGGGGTTATGCCCTGATGCAGGTTCCCTCGGGGTGGTTGGCCGATTATTTAGGCGCTAGGCGTGCTTTGGTCCTTTATGCAATTACTTGGTCGTTATTCACCGCGATTTCAGGCTTGGCTTCCACTTATACCGAACTTTTAATTTGCTGGGGCTTAATGGGATTTGCTCAGGCTGGGATTTTCCCCGCTTGTGCCAAAGCTATCGGAGCTTGGTTTTCAGATAAAGGCAAAGCTTTTGCTGCAGGCCTACTTGCATCTAGTATGGCGGTAGGAGGAGCCTTGGCCCCGGCCCTTACAGCCCAACTTTTATTAAATATGAATTGGCATCAAACTTTGTTTGTTTATGCAATCCCAGGGATTTTATGGGCGGTCCTGTTTTATCTTTTAGTCCCAGATTCTAAAGAAGAGTCTACTCGGCATGATAATTCGCAAACCAATACCTTTAATTGGAAGGTTTTATTAACCAGTGTTTCGATGTGGTTGCTTTGTTCGCAGCAATTCTTAAGGGCTGCCGCCATGGTTTTTTTTAGCACTTGGTTCCCTCGATTTCTTGCTGAAACTCGCGAACTTTCCGACCTTGAATCCGGTAGACTTACCGCTTGGCCTGGAATTGGGATGATGCTTGGTGGACTTTTGGGCGGAACTGCCAGCGAATATATCTACCATAAAACTGGAAATAAAAGGCTTAGCAGACAAGGAATTGCTGTGGCAGGTATGAGCATTTGCTCTGCATTGTTTGTACTTGCCTATTTTATTACCAACACCTATCTCGCAGTTTTTATAATGGCGTTGGGCGCTTTCTGGGCGGCTTTTGGTGGGGTTAGTGGCTACTCCGTTGCTATTGATTTTGGTGGCAAAAATATCGCCACCGTTTTTAGCACCATGAATATGTGTGGAAATATCGGTGCAGGTTTGTTTCCTTTTCTTGTTGGCCAACTCGTCCAGCAAAGTAACAACTGGAACTTCATTCTTTTTTTGTTTGCTGCAATTTTCGCATTGGATGCGATATTATGGGCACTGCTTAATCCTAAACGCCCTTTGTTTGAGTTAGAAACTAAAGCTTAATTTGGAGTTCAAATGATTGACAAAATTAATACTCTTCAATGCTCCGGTATTATTGGCGTTTCTTCTATTGATATCACTCCTCCTGTTGGTATTTATCATCGTATGTGGGGCGCTGCTAAACATGACCAAGCCACCGGCGTTCACCGCCCTCTCATACTTACTTCTTTATGGATGCAATCTGATTCATCTTCCCCTAATCAACTTGAAGTTTGCATCCTGCTGACCCTGGATCATTGCATCCTTGATGGGGTTGAAATCAATGCTATTCGGCAAAAAGTCGCCAAAGAATGTAATGTCCTTCCCTCGCAGGTGCAGGTGAGTTTATCGCATACGCATGGTTCAGGGTGGATGTCCAGAAATCGTTCGCACCTTCCCGGTGGTGACTTGATTCCCCCTTACCTTGATTGGCTCATTGATAAATGTAGCGAAGCAGCGTCGTTGGCTCAAAAAAATTCTCAACCAGCTTTTATCATCTTTGGCAAAGGGCGTTGTAATCTTGCAACCCATCGAGATTTTTATGATGAAAAATCAGATCAATTCGTTTGCGGGTTTAATCCAGAAGGGTTCGCTGATGACACGCTTGTAGTCGCAAAAATTGAAAATCAAGCTGGGGTATGTCTTGCTACGCTTGTAAACTATGCTTGCCACCCTACTACATTAGCTTGGGAAAACACGCAAATTAGCCCCGATTATATTGGCGCTCTTCGAACCACCATTGAAACCGAAACCAACGCCCCAGTCGTTTTTGTTCAAGGTGCCTCTGGCGATCTCGGCCCCAAAATTGGCTTTGTAGGAGATTTATCTGTTGCTGATCGCAATGGCAGGCAGTTGGGGTTTGCAACTTTGTCTACTCTAGAGGCCCTGCCCCCAGTTTCTTCTCAATTTACTTATGCAGGGCCGGTTGTTTCTGGTGCTACTCTCGGAATTTGGAAGTTTTTCCCAATCACTACTGAAGTTGCACAGCAAAAAAAATTGTGGATAGAAAAAGATCTTACGATTCCCCTTCCCTACCGTATTGACCTTCCCAAATTGAAAGAAACTTTAAAACTCTTAGCTCATTATGAAAAACAAGAAGCTTTGGCTTTGCAAGTTAAGGATGATATTAAAGCTCTAGAATTTAGGGCCCTTGTTGAACAAATGAACCGACAAATCACCAGGTTGTCTGTTCTTTTTGGTACTGATAATTACCAATACAAAATCAGGCTATTATTATGGGGGGACAGCATTTGGATTTTCGCACCCGGGGAGCTGTACCAGGTTTTTCAGGTCCAACTTCGCAATCGTTTTCCAAAATATTCCTTGGTTATTTCCACTATTACAAATGAATGGCAACCAGGTTATTTCCCCGAAGCTTCAACCTATGGTTATGGCATCTATCAAGAAAAAATTGCAACCGTAGCCCCAGGTTGCCTTGAAACACTTATCGAAATCGTCGCTAGGGGAATAAATCAAATGCTTGATGGGGAT
>JBDNHI010000164.1:0-49461 GCA_041694635.1 Gemmataceae bacterium
ACTTTTTCCCAATGATCACGGCCTGCATTAGCGTTAATACGGGGAGTCCTGCCAAATTCACCAAACATCGCCACTATTGTTGTTTCCAGCAACCCACGCTCGTCTAGATCATCCAATAGCGTGCTAACCGCAAGATCCATAGGTGGCAGAAGCTTACTCTTCATCAAATTAAAATTATCTTCATGCGTGTCCCAATCTTGGCCATGTTGCTGGTTCAGAGTGTAATTGACCAAGGTCACGGGAACACCCGCTTCTGCAAGACGGCGAGCAAGAATTGTCTGCTGGCCCCAAAGATGATTTCCATAACGCTCCCGCTGCTTAAGCGATTCACGGTTAAGATCGAAAGCGGACCCTGCCACACCGTTTTTTAGTAGTTCATAAGCAAGACGATGGTAGGTATCGAGCGAATTTATTTCCTTACGAGTGCCAGTTTCATTGAGCGCCTTAAGTAGCCCCATGCGATTTCTAAGGCGATTGTTATTTTGTTCACTTGGAAGTGTCAGGATTTCAGGGCCAGCAAAAACACCATCTGCCTTATCCGGCACCATCCCAGAATGCAACGGGTTATAAGTATTTCCTAAAGAACCTGCGGTTGCATAATGAACTCTCTGGCCGAGTTGACCCGAATGAGGAATTGCAACATAACCAGGCAACTCTGGTACCCGTGGCCCTTTGCTTCGGGCTATGACTGATCCTATCGATGGATGGGTCAAATTACGATTCTTGGTTTCAACCGATGCGCCTGCTAGGTCTGCACCCGTCAAGGTCATATGAATAGCGACAGGGTGGCTCGGTGAATCAACAAAAGTGCTACGAATAAGATTAAATTTACCCATATGCTTGGCAAGTAAGGGAAGATGTTCAGAAAAGTGAATACCAGGAATGGTGGTGGAGATATTTCCAAATTCCCCACGAATCGCAGAGGGTGCATCTGGCTTAGGGTCGAAGCTTTCATAATGAGAAAGCCCGCCTTGCAAGTAGATGATAATCGCCTGCTTAGCTGGTGAATTAATTTTGGCTTCCCGGGCCCGTAGCAATTCGGGCCAGAGCATTGCACCCGCTAACGCTCCGCCAGACTGTAGCCAGCGACGACGATTCAGCGTAGCCAAATCATTAATGGGGAAACGGTGCGAGTTGGAATTCAATGCTGAGGATTTTAGCGGATTCATGGTTACTCTTTTACTTGCCATTTCATTCTATCTATTTTCGACATAATATAACGCTCATTGCACGATACCCTTTACCACCTTCCCATGGACATCCGTAAGGCGATGCTGGCGACCCTGAAACTTAAAAGTAAGCTTGGTATGATCTATACCCAAACAATGTAGCATGGTTGCATGCAAATCATGCACATGAACCGGGTCGCGAACAATATTGTAACTAAAATCGTCCGTCTCACCATAGGTTATCCCCGGGCGAATTCCTCCTCCTGCCATCCACATGGTGAAACACCGTGGATGATGATCCCGGCCATAATCTTCTTTCGTAAGCTGGCCCTGACAATAAATGGTACGGCCAAACTCGCCACCCCATACCACAAGCGTGTCTTCCAAAAGTCCGCGTTGCTTTAAATCTTTAATCAACGCTGCGCTTGGTTGATCGGTATCTCGGCATTGACCCACAATTTGAGTAGGAAGCTTTGCGTGTTGGTCCCAGCCCCGATGAAACAATTGGACAAAACGAACGCCTCGCTCTACAAGTCGCCTGGCCAACAAGCAATTAGCTGCAAAGGTTCCGGGCGTGCGAGCTTCAACCCCATACATATCAACCGTCTTGGCTGGTTCTTGAGAAATGTCCATCAACTCGGGTACACTTGTCTGCATAAGATAAGCAAGTTCATATTGTGCAATGCGAGTACTGATCTCAGGATCCCCAACTTCGGCAAGCTGTAATTGATTCATCTTTTCAAGGTCATCAAGCATTCGACGCCTTGTTTTTGAATCGATGCCCTCGGGGTTAGATAAAAAAAGCACCGGGTCTCTACCGGAGCGAAACTTAATACCCTGATGTTTAGAAGGTAAAAACCCACTCCCCCAAAGGCGATCATAAAGAGGCTGATCCATTGGGTTGCCACTTCCATTTGAAAGCAATGCAACAAAAGCAGGGAGATTACGATTCACACTTCCAAGTCCATAACTAAGCCACGAGCCAATGCTCGGCCTTCCAGCAAGCTGGGCCCCGGTTTGGAAAAAGGTGATCGCAGGGTCATGATTGATCGCTTCTGTATACATCGATTTAATAAAACACAAATCATCTGCTACACCTGCGGTATGTGGCAGTAGTTCGCTTAACCAGGCGCCGCTTTTTCCATGTTGGGCAAATCGAAACCGTGTAGGAGCTATGGGGAAATGATCTTGAGTTGATGTCATCCCTGTAAGACGCTGGCCTTTGCGAATCGAGTCGGGTAAATCTTCTCCATGTCGATCTGCAAGTTGCGGTTTGTAATCAAATAAATCCATCTGAGAGGGAGCGCCCGATTGAAACAAGTAAATGACTCGCTTCGCCTTCGCTGCAAAATGAGGCAGTCCATCAAGTCCACCGATCGAAGTAGAAGCTTGTGACTCATTTAATAACGATGCAAGCGCAGCAATTCCAATTCCCGTTTGACCAAAGAAGTGTCTGCGAGTATTCAACAGATTAGCATCTATTAGTGGGTTCATGGTTTGGTAATGGCCTCATCAAGATTCAAAATCAAACCCACTACCACGGTGTACGCTGCTAACTGATTCGGATCCAGCCGCTTATCAATGGGAAATTCACCATACCGAATAAGCGAAAGCGATTCATTCGGATTCGCTCGAAATCTCGCAAGGTTCTCATTAAAATTATTCAGCAGCAGTTTCATCTCTTCCTGCTTGGGCGACCGCGTTAACACCAAGCGAAAAGCTAAACTCAACCGACTTTCATCTGTGACACCGCCTTCATTCATCACTCGCATAGCAAGACAACGAGCAGCTTCCACAAAGGTTAAATCATTCATCAACGCTAACGCCTGAAGGGGTGTGCTGGTTCTACTCTGGCGCACACTACAAACCTCACGGCCAGAGGCATCGAAGGTCATCATGGTGGGCTGGGGGCTAGTCCGCTTCCAAAAAGTGTAGAGGCTACGGCGCCAAAGATTTTCACCATGATCTGGCTCATAATCAATTCCACTTAATTCCTTTAACAAACCTTTGGGCTGATAAGGCTTCACCGAGGGGCCTCCAACCGTATCCACTAGCAAACCACTAACCGCTAGTGCTTGGTCACGAAGCATCTCTGCAGATAATCGCATTCGGGTACTGCGGGCAAGCAGGCGATTTTCAGGATCTCGCTCTAATAATTGTGGCGACACCCGCGAGGATTGCCTATAAGTTGCACTCATTACTAAAATCTTGATCATCTTTTTCACATCCCACCCATTATTAACAAACTCGGTCGCAAGCCAATCAAGCAATTCGGGATGACTAGGAAGCGCACCTTGCGAACCAAAATCTTCAGTTGTTTTAACAAGGCCCGTACCAAAGATCATTTGCCATTGATGATTAAGAGCAACCCGGGAAGTAAGTGGATTAGAAGGATTAACAAGCCAAGTGGCAAAAGCAAGCCGGTTGACATTTACATCTTTAGGCAAAGGGGGAAGGCAAGCAGGCACACCCGAGTTTACCTTTTCACCAAGCTTATCGTATTCACCTCGTTTTAATACAAAGGTCGGGCGGGGCTTTTCCATTTCTTCCATCACCATCACCGTAGGCAACTCATCGATTAACTTCACACGCTGCTCTATTAATCTCTCAACTTTTAATCGGGCATTCCGAATGGAAGGTTCAGCATAGTCTGTAAGGTAGCACTCTCGAAGGGTTGCGGAATGAATTGGGTTGCGTTTTGCTACAGGAATCGCAGCAAGTTCCGTGATATTTTCCACAGTTGAAACTATGCCTATTTCTTCATCTGATAGAACTCGAGAATACACCCTTACATCACTTATCAATCCTTTGAAACGATTAGGCAAACCACCACCCGCACCAATACGCAACGGCTGATTGATCTGAAAACTTTGATTCAATTGATCAAGCAATACTCTTACCTTCTGCGGTTGGCCATTAATAAAAATCTTCACCCCAGATGCTAGGCGAGAACCATCATAAACAACTGCAATATGATGCCATTGCTTTAATGGAATCGCGGTCTCGGTCTCGACTCGAAGGGCATCATCAAGCCAACGCTTGGTAAGATGAAACTGCAATCGGCCTGACTTTAAGAAAACACGATAGCCATCAGAATCTACCGCGAAAGGGAGATCGCTCGTTGGTTCAGCCATGCGAGAAAGAATAGCGCCATCAGAATGAGTGGGTTGCACCCAAGCAGCAAGGGTGAATTTATCGTAAAAACCGAAGTCACCAACATCGCCACAATCGATGTATCGCTTGCCATCGAATAGTGCAGCTTTTTTATTGTCTGCTTTAATAAAAGTAGGACTACCATCTTGAAACTTTGCGGAGGACTTTGCAAGGTCACCTGCTAGTTCAAACCTAGCCTGCAACGATTTTGTAATCGTCCATAGTAAAGGGGGGGCCGAATTTAAAGATTGTTCCCATGCCGATTGTAGCGTATTAATCTTAAGTCCTAAGTCACGCAAGTTTGTCTGTGCATGTTTCAATTCTTTGTCAAGTTTCTCTAACATCTGTTCTTGCAAAACAGTCGGCGCAATCATCATGGGGGGTGAGTTGCCATATTTAATCGCCCGGCCATTTTCCGGAACATTATTAAAGAAGGCGAACATTTGATAAAACTCTCGTTGCGTCACAGGATCATACTTATGATCATGGCAACGCGCACATCCCATGGTTAGACCAAGCCAAACCGTGGCAGTAGTATCCACCCGGTCTACTACATACTCTACCGCATACTCCTCTGGCACGATGCCACCCTCAGCATTGCCCCGATGGTTCCGATTAAACCCAGTCGCAAGTCGCTGTGACCTAGTTGCACCAGGAAGCAGATCTCCTGCAAGTTGTTCGATGGTAAACTGGTCGAAGCGCATATTGCTGTTATAAGCATCGATGACCCAATCACGCCAGCGCCACATCGAACGATCACCATCGCTTTGATAACCGCTGGTGTCCGCATAGCGGGCGGCATCAAGCCAAGGTTGTGCCATCCGCTCGCCAAAATGTTTAGAATTCATCAACCGGTCTACAACTTTTTCATAAGCATTGGGGGAAGTATCATTCAGGAAGGCATTTACCTCATAAGGGGATGGTGGTAAGCCAGTAAGATCAAGAGAAACCCTGCGAATCAAAGATAGTCGATCGGCTTCCGGTGAGGGATGCAGGTTGTTACTCACTAATTTTGCCAAGATAAAAGTATCAATAGGATTGCGTATCCAACTTTTATTTTTAACCTCGGGAAGTGAAGGTCGAATAGGAGGTACAAACGCCCAATGAGGTTCATACTTCGCCCCCTCAGAAATCCAGCGTTTTAGCATCTCCTTTTGATTTAAACTAAGGGTGCGATTGGATTTGAGCGGAGGCATTTGCTCCTTATGGTCGATGGAAAACACCCTAGTGATCAGTTCGCTTTTAGAAACATCACCCGGAACAATCGCCTTCGACTTAATCGCATCTTCGCGAACATCTAATCTCACTCCACCCTTTCTTTTGGTAGGATCCTGACCATGACAAAAGAAACAGTTTTCGGAAAGAATAGAACGGATGTCGCGGTTGAATGAAACTATAGGTGAATCAGATGCGTTAACCTGAACATTCAGCGCCAAAAGAATCCCAAAAATAATTACGCAGTTTTTCATACTTCTATTCTTAGGTTTAAAATTTAGCCTTTACTCAAACAACTCGATTTAAGTTCAATTGCATCAAGGAATAAGAATCTACGCAATCTAGGTATGAGAAAATCTTGGGGTAAACCCTTTTCTTCTACTAAATTTTCAGCCTAAATGCCAATAAAGTCAACACGGAAGTCCCTTTTTAACCATTCGGCCTTTTCTCCACATCCTTTTTAATGATAAAGTTCACCTAATAACAACCTTTATCCTTAAGGATTAAGTATGGCAACCGACTTCTCTAATATCTTTCAGGGCACTCTTACCCTTTTGGGCAGAGTCTCTCTTTGTGCAATCTTTATCACCAACGCAGTGGGTATGAACATCCCCAACTTCGAAGAGGTGGTTTCTTCTATGACTAGGGCAGGGGTGCCTCAGCCACGGGCTGCACTTGTACTTGTGATTGGCGTGCTATTAGCTGGCAGCAGTATGATAATTTTCGGCTGGAAGGCTAAAGTAGGCGGTTGTCTATTATTCATCTATCTACTTCTTTCAAATTATTACTTCCACAAATTCTGGAGTTATAACGACCCTGTAATGTACCGCACAGAAATGGTGCAATTCTTTAAAAACCTATCTCTTATGGGTGCGATGTTATTAATCGTAGCTAATGGTTCGGGGCCTTACAGTCTTGATGCAAGGTCTAGCTCAGGTTTTAGTGGTGGAAAAAAATAACAAACTTAATTCTGGGATCTTCAACAATTGATGGAAGACCCATTAGGAAATATTAAGCAAATACAATAAGTGCTATTGCCATAAAAATGAATGCCTCAAGCTGCGCAATTACTTGTTTAAAAGTTACCCTGTAGTAATATAAATACATTTTGAAAAAATAATTATGTATGATAGGACTGTCACACCATTAATAATAATAAAAAGGGCCTATCGATGATAAAAATTCGAATCATAGCTTTAAAATTCACCTTCATTTTATTGGCTACATTAATTTCGAGTATTGCATTTGCAGAGGCAATTCCATCTGAGAAAACTTTTAAGCCATCTGCCCTCGAGCAAATGGCTTTAAATTTCATTACAGAACATAAATTGCCAGGTACTTCTATTGCAGTGGCCTACCAAGGTAAAATTATTTTTAGCACTGGATTTGGTTTTGCAGAACTCCCTTCAGAAGAAAATAATTTTGTTGGGCAAGTGGCATCACCATCTTCTCTTTATCGAATTGCAAGCATTTCAAAACCAATCACCGCCATAGCCATTATGCAACTGGTGGAAAATAAAAAGCTAAAGTTAAGTGATAAAGTTGTTGATGTACTAAAACTTGAACCGTTTTTAGAGGGGAACGCAACGCCTGACCCACGCTGGAAAGAAATCACTATCGAACAGTTATTAAGGCATCGTGGTGGGTTCGATAGAAACAAATCCTTTGATGCAATGTTTAGATCAGTAACAATTGCCAACGCAATGAAAAAGCCATCCCCGGCTTCTCAGGAAGATGTTTTAAGGTATATGATGGGTAAGCCACTTGATTTCAATCCGGGGGAAAAGTTTGCGTACTCGAACCTAGGCTACTGCATCCTAGGCCGAATCATCGAGAAAATTTCTGCAATGACCTATAATGATTATGTTCAAAATAATATCTTCAAGCCTCTTGATATCTATGAAATAAAACCTGGCCGTTCCTTAAAATCTAACCGCCTTACCAACGAAGTGGTTTACTATCCTCCAAACCCCTCCAAGGTTAAAAGCGTTTTCCCTCCCTATGATCTCGTCGATTCATCTTATGGTTCTAATGACCACGAATCCCTCGACTCGGTAGGTGGTTGGGTCGCCTCGGCTCGGGCCCTTGTTAAGCTTGCTTCTAGCCTTGATGATAATTCCTTGCGCCGTGTGCTTGGTAAGGAAGCAACTGCCACCATGTTTTCAAAATCTGATGCAAAACCCGAACTCGATAAAGAGGGTAAGCCACTTCCAAATTACTACGGGCTAGGTTGGAATGTTAGACCCGTCGGGCAAGCAAATGCTAACACTTGGCATAATGGTTCCCTCTCCGGAACTTCAACTCTTCTAGTGCGAAGGCACGATGGGTATACTTGGGCGGTGCTCTTCAACGGTAGTAAAGATAAATCACCCCAACCTTCTACAGTTATTGATGCTTTAATGCATAAAACCATCGATTCTATGCAAGCCTCTATTACAGAAACTTCTTTTTCCGAACCTGTAAGACTTAAAAGATTAAGGATAAATCGTGATTAATTTACTATTCACCTGCATATTTGCATCCGGATTTTTTCAAGCACCAGAACTACTTCCTAAGCCAGGCGATACCGTTCTTTTCCTAGGCGATAGTAATACTTTTTCAGGCCACTTTATTGCGAACCTCGATCTTTACCTTACCCTTAAAAATAAACCGAACATCACTCTTATTAACCTTGGCCTGCCCAGCGAAACCATCAGTGGGCTTAGCGAAAAAGATCATCCCTACCCAAGACCCAATGTTTACGAAAGGCTCGACCGTGCCCTTAATACAATTAAACCCAATTATGTAATTGCTGGCTATGGCATGAACGATGGCATTTATAGTCCCTTTGATTCTTCTCGGTTTAATAACTATCAGGAAGGCTACACCAACCTGATTAAAAAATGTAACGCGATCAACGCTCGGGTAATGCTTCTAACGCCCGACCCTTTCGAACCCTTGCCCGTAAAATCAAAACTCCTACCTTTGGGCAAGCCCGATTACAGTTATAAAAACCCCTATGAAGATTATGACTCCGTTTTAGAAAAATATTCAAAATGGCTAAAAACACTCGAAACAAAATCAATGCCTGTAGCAGATGCCCATACTGCGATCCGTTTGTTCCTTAGTAAACAAAGAGAGACACAAAAACCTCCAACTTATATTTTCTCGGGCGATGGTATTCATCCGAATATTTCAGGGCATTGGCTTGTTACACACGAAATCCTTAAAGGTTGGAACGCACCTGCTTTAAATAACATTGAAGTTCAAGCAACTTCTATACCCCTTAACATCAACCTAACAGGGAAACTGCCTTTTGTTGCAGATCCCCGTTGGGATAAACCTATCACCGAGCATTTTTCCACATCCTTTGGAAAACAACTTCTTATTGTTAACGGCTTAAAAGAAGTTAAATATAAGCTTGTTTCAGCAAAAAAAGAGTTAGGGGTTTTTACTAAACAAGACTTTGAATTAGGTATAGATCTCACCCGTTTCAAAACCTTGGAATCTAACCTAATTGCACAAGAAATAAGAAACCTTTGTGCAGAGCGAACTAGAGTACTGGGTAATGCTTGGCTAGATTCGATAGGCCACAAGCGCCCCGACACTCCCAAAGGTAAGCCATTAGTTGAAGCCCAGAAAACTTATGAAGAAATCACCGACAAGATAAAAAAACTTCTCGCAACCAACCTAGAAATCACTTTAGAGTCTGCAAACTAAAAGTTGGAAAGCACTAATCAACGATTTTAAGGATTCGATTATTACTGCTATCGGTAATGAAGATATTACCGGAGGGGGAAATTTGCACGCCATGAGGCTGGAAAAGTTCGACTTTTTCAGGTGGGCCATCAAGCCCGGAGGTGCCTTTTTTCCCCGTGCCCGCAACCAAAGCAGTGGTTTCTTTTTTAGGATCGTAGCGAAGCACCCGATGATTTTCAGTATCTGCAATAAGCACGGAACCATCGCGATCAAAACATAAATGTTTGGGGCCATTAAGTTCAGTTTGCAAAGCAGGGCCGCCAACGCCTTTATCACCAACTTTACCAGTACCGACCACAGTGCGAATCATTCCTTTAGAATCAACCCTGCGCAGTGCATGGCCACCCCGTTCGAGAATATAAAGGTTGCCAAGGTTATCCATAACAGCGGCTCTAGGGTCAGAAAGAGGGTTATCAATGGCTTTTGAATTATCAGGGGGTACCCCTTTTTTACCGTTGCCTGCCAGGGTGGTAACAATGCCTGAATCCAAATTCACTGCACGAATTCTGCGATTTTCCAAATCGGTAATGATAAGATTTTTTTTATTAGAATCGAAAGCGATGCAATAAATACCAGTGAAGGAAGCTTTAACTGCGGGGCCACCATCGCCAGAAAAACCTTTTTCCCCAGTGCCAGCAAAAGCAGCAACTAAATTAGTTTTCGGATCGATCTTCCGCACCCTATTGTTCAAAGTGTCCGCAACGAAAATAGAATCATCACTACCAATGATAACGCTATGCATACCGTTGAAGGTAGCCTTGGAAGCATTAGCGCCATCGCCAGAAGACCCTTTTTCACCGGTACCAGCGATAAGGGTAAGCAAATTTTTTCGGTCAACTTTCATAACCCGATGCCCAGCGATTTCGATGATATAGAAATCGCCTGAGTAATTCCAATCGAGACCGAAGGGACCTTTTAATTGCACTTCTGTTGCAAGAGATGGCGGGGGATTTTTGCCCGAGCCCGCAACAAGTACAATTTTAGCAGCCTCTACATTTACAAAACTTAATAGAAACAAGGCAAAAATCGCAAATGCCCTAGACATAAAAATATCTCTACTTATTAAAGCGGAATGTAAAGCAAGATATATCTTAATGTTTTGTGCAAACTACAGAAATGAAAAACTTACACTAAGTTAATTAAACTTTTATGTAATTAATAATCCGTACTATTAATCTCACCACCACCCTTAGTAATGAATGCTGCAAGCACTGTAATTAAAATGCTTTCTTTAAAAAATCTTACGCTGCCATCTGCAAAAGCAACATTAGCACCACCCGTATGAAAACTATAAATATCACCACTTTGATTATTAGTATTCATTGCAGCGGTTCCATTGGCATTGGCGGTGCCATTTGCATTTGCACCTTGAAGGGTAATCCGATTATCAGCAGAAGCCCAAATAGTCGTGCCTGTAGTAGATGCGGTAGTGCAATTACGAAGAACGCAAAGCTTATCCCTGCCAGCTGCTTCAGAATAAAGCATCGTATTACTGGTTCCATCAGTAATTTCGGATATTCTGGTTGGTCCGTTTTGTCGTAAAGCACCTTTACTTCCTTCACCTGCCCAAGGAACCCCAGCTGCAATCACCGTGTTAGTAAAAGCTATTTCAGTTCCTGTTGCATTTTTAGTGGTTTTAATCTGGGTTGCTCCTGCATAATCACCAGGCCAAGCGTTTATAGGATTAGCATTAGCAACGGTTGGGTAAACCGCACCACCATTAATATTTGTTGCTGCACCTGGTGCACTTGGTGGAGCATATGCGGCTGCGGGACTGATGTAAGCTATGCCAGGAACGGTAATAGCATCCGTTGCGGGGCTTGATGGACAACGAAAAACTGGAAATTTTATTATTAACGCCGCGGCATTTGATGGGTCGCACCAGTCATTACCAAAAACATAAAGCGGTAGAACTGCATTTTGCTCAACATAAGGTAATAAAGGAACTAAGCCGCTACACCGACCTTGAGTACCACTCGTATTGCCTGGTGAAGCTACAGAACCCGCAACATAAGGAATGTAAGGAGGTTGGCTATTATTCTTGGTAATAGCGTTATGAGGAAACCCTGCGTAGGTAGATTCATAGTTTACAGCGGCTAAGCCAAGTTGTTTCAAATTGTTTGTACATTTAAGCCTAGAAGCTGCTTCACGAACCTTTTGCACTGCAGGCAAAAGTAAGCCAATGAGAATTGCAATAATTGCTATGACTACTAGCAATTCGATAAGAGTAAAACCACTTCGATTAACCCTGAAATTAGATATCATAAATATCCCTTTGTAAAAAAGTAATATTGAGAAAATTAATATAACATAGGAGTTACGCAGTTGGAACTAAATCGCCCCTATTCGGGTGGAATTTGGGAAAGACAGGATGATCAGAAAAAGATGAAAACTGCCTAAACAACCAAATTATGGGCAACTGCGTAAGTCCTATAACTTTTAAAAATGAAGAAATAGTGATGGAAAAATAAAGAATTGAAGAATAATTGAAGAAGACAAATTAAGAAACCCGCAGTGTTTTACCTACTGGTAATTCCTTGCGGGCCATACTGTTTTTAAAACTAGACTACTATTACTAATCAAGATTATAGACTTCACCGCCAGAGGCAGTGACTATAGCAGCAGCTGTTTGTAGCGACATTTTTGAATTAAGAAACTTTACCGAACCATCAGCAAAACCACAGTTAGAACCCCCATTATGAAAACTAAAAACTTCATTATCATTAGAAGCATTCATAAATTGGGAAAATTTTGCACAGTTAGCAGCAGAAATATCGTTCTTCTTCCAGTAAACATTGACCCCTGCTTTAATAGGCATCGCAAGCGATGTATAATCTGCCGCTGTTGCTGATGGATTAGTTAAATCAACGCTAAAAGGCCCATCGCTATCAGCCCAGCAAAAGCCTTGATCATTAACCCCACTTGCGATTTTCTTACCATTCAACCAAAGATCAGGGCGGGCTGAACATTCCCAGAGCATTCCAGTATTTGATAGCCCATCAGTGATTTCCCCTACTTTTCTTATCTGATCTTTGAACATTACGCTGTTAACTTGACCAGTTGTTGCAAGAGTTGCCATATTAAAAACACCAGAATACTGACCCGCTTTAAAGGTGTTAATCGTATCGTAATCAGTAGGACCAAAATCTTGCGTATTATTTAAGGTAACGTTGTTAGATCCAAAAGCCTTCGTTACCGTTGTCATTAAAGTCCGACCTGGCGTAGAAGGGCAAATATAAGTATTAATTTTAGTCGATACCGCAGTTAAGTTAGCAGCATCGTACCAGTTTTTATTGGTGTTATACAACTTTCCCACATTACCTTGCTCGATGTAATCTAGGGCAAAGGCTCGCCAACTATGAAAAGTTCCACTAGGGTTTCCATTTGCCACTACACCGGTTGTCCAAGAAGAAGCAGGAAAATAACCATAAGTAGATTCAAAGTTGTGCATTGCCAAAGCAAGTTGTTTAACATTATTGGAACAACTCATTCTTGCTGCTGCTTCACGAACCTTTTGCACTGCAGGCAAAAGTAATCCAATAAGAACTGCAATAATTGCTATGACTACTAGCAATTCGATTAGAGTAAAAGCACTCCTAATTTTAAACCTTAACGCAATCATTTTAACCCCTTTTTATCTTTAGAAAAAGTATTAAGAAATCAAAAACCATATACAATGCTATAATAGAATTTTAAAATGAAGAAATGATGTTAGATAAATGAAGAAAAGCTTAAACATTGAAGAACTTTTACACTTCAGTTCTTCATCGAATTTTAACACAAAAGTTTTAGACTAATTACTGCTAAAACCTACTTGCCTGGGGAACAAAGTTCAACTAAATGGCCATCGGGGTCTGCAATAAAAAGCTGTAAATAGCCATCTGGGCGAATTTTCGGTCCTGAAATAATTACCACTTCCAATTTTTTTAGTACTTCTAAAGTTGCAGCGGTATCTTCAACTTCAAAGGCAAAATGTGGCCCCCGGGTCATTCGTTTTTCAAGCGATAAAAGATTCCCCGCGGGCGCTGATCCTTCATATTCAAGAATCAAATGAATTTGAATCTTACCAATTTGAAACCATAATCCTTCGAATGAAAAATTAGGGCGTGGCACCATTCTTAAACCTAGTATATCACCATAAAACTTTCTTGATGCTTCAAGATTTTTCACCACCAAAGTTATATGATCAAAAGCTTTTATTAAAACGGGTGATATGCTTTTTTCAACTTCTGCTATTTCATTAACAACTGTTACAACAACTGGGGCCAGTTGCATTTTTTCAACCGCTTCTTTACCCGTCATACCAATAAAAATTCCAAAAGAGGCTGCTTTAGGGGTCACCCCCACAATCTTGGCTTCTAACAAATCTTCTGGCTCTTTAAGCGGATTTAAAGGTGTACCTTTCGCAATAGCAATTGCTTGATCAAATTCCGCTGGGGTTTTAAGATCGTAAATCCCGCAACCAACTATTCCCGCAGGGGTTATAATTGAACAGTACTGACCTTGGTTCCAAAGGTTGGAAATTCCCAACGCATAACCATACTTAAACTGTATCCAGCGGGAAGAAGTCGAGGGCAGTTCAGGCATAACAAATCTCGAATTAATTAAGCACCGTGGTAATCGATCTCGGTAACCTGCAATGCATACTTGTGAATAAAATCTCTACGAGGTTCGACTTTATCACCCATAAGGGTACGAAACATCTCATCTGCTTTAAAAGCATCATCAAGTTTAATTTGCATAAGCGTGCGAGTTTTAGGATCAAGGGTTGTATCCCAAAGCTCTTCTGGATCCATTTCACCCAAACCTTTAAAGCGTGTTATGGTCATACCTTTTTCACCAACCCTGCGAACTTCCACCATTAAACCCCGCAAATGCTCGAGGTTTTTACTTTGTTCACCATTGGTAAGCACAAGCCTAGGAAGCGGTTCACGACCTGCAAGCCGAATAGGCGGGATTAGATCCGTAGGAAGCAATCCGAATTCTTGAAGTTCGATAATAGTCTTGTTAATATCTCGAATCTCGTGAAGCTCTTGAACATAAAAAATGTCTTCAGGTGCTACCGCTGGAGTGGAATCAACAACAGGAATAGTACCATCCGCATTGGGTGTAACATTCGCGGGTGGGGTAGCAATAACAGGCTGCTGATCTTCATTACCTGCAATAAATTCTTTACCAGCTTTTTCTTGTTCTTGCTTACGGAAAGCATCAACTTCATCTGGGTTAAAAAACCAATGTTCTCTGCCGGATAATAAAACTCTGAAAAATGGCAGGGCATTATTTTTAACTCGCTCGATAAGAACCTTAAGGGAAAGCCCGCGCTTTTCTAAAGTTCTAAGAGCATCTTCCATACGGGAAGTCAGTTTAAGCAACTTGGCAAATCGTACCCCCTCGAGTTCAATCCTCTCAGATTTTGAACCTTCGAGCGGCAGAATAATAATTCCCGTGCCTTCAAGACCCCGATTTAGCAATTCAGTTTGCATTTCTTCAGCGGTAGCAACATAGCGGGTTTGCTTTTTCTGCACCACTTTGTAAAGTGGGGGCCTTGCTACATAAATATGCCCATTTTCTACTAATTTCGCCATCTGCCTGTAAAAGAATGTTAACAGCAGCGTTCGAATATGCTGACCATCAACATCGGCATCGGTCATAATAATAATTTTGCTATAACGAAGAGAATTTTTTACAGCATCGTAATCTTGCTGATTACCGATATCTACGCCAATTGCAGATATCAAACTGCAAATTTCAGTATTATTAAGCAAGTTTTCAAGGCGTGCCTTTTCAACATTAAGGGGCTTACCTCGCAGGGGCAATACCGCCTGATACATTCGATCACGGCCTGCTTCTGCACTTCCACCCGCACTGTCACCTTCAACCAAGAAGAGTTCAGATTCATCGGTATCACGGGTAGTGCAGTCGAACAATTTTCCTGGGAGTCCGCCGCCACTTAAAATATTTTTCCTATCACGGATAGCTTTTCTTGCTTTAACAGCCGCTTCGCGAGCTTCGGCAGCGTTCATAATCATATCGAGAATGATCTTAGATTCCTTGGGGTTTTCTTCCATATACTTGCCTAGCTTTTCAGCAACAGCAGAAGATACCGCCCCTTCAACATCCGAATTAAGTAAGCGAATTTTATTTTGCGATTCAAATTGAGGCTCTGGATGTTGAATACTAACCACCGCGGTAACCCCAGTGCGAAAGTCTTCGCCTATGGGCCTGATATTTTTAAAAAGCTCGAGCTTGTCGCCATACGCACCTACCGTACGGGTTAAGGCTGCTCTAAAGCCACTTAGGTGAGTACCGCCAACTGGGTTATAAGCATTATTGGCATAACACCGAACGCGTTCTTCATCTTCGCGTGTGTATTGCAAAGCACATTCGACCTTAATTTCGCCCACCGAGTATTCAATATAAATAGGTGGATGAATCACATCGTGATTACGATTAAGATGCTTGACGAATTCAGCAATACCGCCATCATATTTAAAAATTTCCACTCTTCCGGTTCGGTCGTCAGTAAGAGTAAAAGCAAGTCCTTTATTAAGGAAAGCGAGTTCGCGAAGTCGTTCTTCAAGAGTATCCCATTTAAAATCGCGATCTTTAAAAATTTCGTGATCGGGTTTAAATTTAATGCGCGTGCCTGTAGTGGTTGCGATACCAATATCTTTAACTTCGGTGGTAGCTTTACCGCGTTCATATTCTTGAACATAAGTACGGCCATTACGACGAACTTCCGCTTCCACCCAAACACTAAGCGCGGTAACAGCTTTAGCGCCCATACCATGTAAACCAGCGGAGACTTTGTAAGCGCCCTTATCAAATTTTCCCCCTGCACCAACGGTGGTAAGAACTACTTCGAGGGTAGGTTTTTTTGCCTGAGGATGAATATCGACAGGAATACCACGGCCATCATCTTTTACGCTGATACTACCATCAACATAAATATGGACTTGTATATTTTTACAAAAGCCTGCAAGTGCTTCATCAACACTATTGTAAATAAGTTCGTAGACGAGGTGGTGCAAACCGGAAGTATTAATATCGCCGATGTAAACGCCTGGCCTACGACGAATATGATCAGCATCACGAAGGATTTGGACATTATCGCTGGTGTATTCAGCAGAGCCGTCCTTGCTAGGTTCAATGCTAGGTTCAATGCTAGGTTCAATCAAATTTTCTTCAGTCATCAAAGAACTCCATTTTCTATCATCAAACTTTTCCGTAGCGAAAACGCAAGTCTGTCAGCACAATGCTGGGCAAAAGCTTACGCAACCTGGCAATAATCGGTCTTTTCTGATACTGCGATAACTCTTGCAATAATGCAGAACTATCAACCGAGACCTCAAGCACACCCTGCTTTAACACCAAGACGCGTGTGTGTTCCGCGTATTCAACTCCTGCGGCTTGCGCCCAAGATTTTTCGAGTTTTAATCTTTCTTGTTTTCTTCCCCAACCTTTAGCGACAAATAAGCGGGCCAGTATATCACCTAGTTTTTCGGGCCCTTTTTCTGGCTTGAAAAACTTGATCCCCATTTTTATACCTCATCCTTTTAGGTTAATGGCATAATCAAATATTTGTAATCTTCCCCAAACTTAAACAATGCAGGACTTACCGAATCTATTAAGTCTAATACTACTTCCGCATCGCTTGGTAACACTTTTAATAAATCAGTTACAAAACTTGGATTAAATGATATTTCAATTACTGGGCCATCATAATCAATCGAAATTTCTACCTTCGATTTACCAGAGGTTACCCCTTGAGCCTGCAACACCAACTTATTTGAACTGAATTTAAAAATCACTTTCTTGACTTCATCATCAGCCATAATCGCAGCTTGTCTAACAGCGGCGCCAAAAATTTCTACTTTTAAAATCGCCTTAGCAGAAGACTTTTTAGGCAGAACCATTTTATAATCAGGAAATCGCCCCTCCACCAACCTGGTATAAATTAAAGCTCGTTCAGTCTTAAACAAAACTTCATTTGGACGAAAACAAACTTTTATACTTTCCTGATCATCAGAAAAATTACGATCAAGCAAATTTAACGCCTTACTAGGCACCACGGGCGCCTGCCCTTTTACCGAATGACCTCCGTGAACCGATGCAACACCTTGGGTCCAAGCTAACCTTCGACCATCGGTTGCAACTAGCCTAACAGATTCATCCTCAAGTTCCCAAAGGGCGCCAGTCATTGTGTAACGAGCCATTTCAGATGCAGCTGCAAAAACGGTCCTCCGAATCATCCCACGCATTGTAGCAGCGGTTAGTTCGTGATATTTATCATCCGAAAAGATCGGAATATCTGGAAAATGCGCTGGGTCTTCTCCAGGCATTTCAAAATCTACTGATTTTCCCGAAACTCGGGTTGCATCAATATCGGCTTCTAAATGAATTTCTACATCTCGCATTTCCCGCAAAATCGAAATCAACTTCGCAGCAGGAAGAATCGCTTCGCCCGGCTCTTCTACCACCACGCCCGCTACATCGATTCGAATACCTAATTCAAGATCGGTCGCCATCAATACACAGCGCTCGTTATCCGCTATGACTTTAAAATTTTTCAGAATCGGTTTTACATCTTTGGATGAAATTGCTGAACTTGCTACCTGACAGGCAGCGAGCAAAGCTTCACGGTTGCATATAGCCTTCATAGTTCTGAATTCCTCGTACTGATCATTCTCTCATACTTCTTAATAGTAAAGATAAATATAGTTTATTACTTTTATTGAGCCCCATAAGTGGGATGTCAAAAAGGTATTTAAAAATCATTTAAACTCTTTGTGAGTATAGAGTTATCATATTAAAATTCTTGTGCAAAACCTGTTATTTCAATGTAAATTGGTGGTTACTCTTGGTTGTCGAAATGTTGAAGGAAGAAAAGATAAGTGTAGAGATGACCAGAAATAACCGCGACTGAACATTGTATTGACAAGTTTTGAACAAGCTGAATTACGCTAAATCAAGTTCTATTTGGCGAATGGTGCCTGAAAGATTGGTGTCGTTATCTAGCGCATCTTCAACCTTTTTGCAGGCGTGCAGGACGGTAGAATGTTCTCTGCCACCAAAGAATTTTCCTATTTCTTGAAGCGACATTCCCGTAAGTCTGCGAGCTAAATACATCACAATTTGTCTGGGAAGGATGATTTCTTTATCGCGAGATCGAGTCTGCATTGACCTAGGTGTGATGTGAAAAAGTTTGCCTACTTTGCTGGCAATTGATTCGACACTGACGGATTTTTTAAGCTGCCCAGGGGTAGAAAAAAGCCTGTCTAAGTCTGCTCGATTTATGATTTTTTTTGAATTATGACCTAGGTTTTGAACCATGTTTGTAACCCGGTTGCAGATGCTTTGTAATCTGCGAATGCTTCCTTCTGCTTGATTTGCAAGCCATTCGAGGGCAGCGGTTTCAATTTTTATGCTAGATGCTTCAAACTTCCGGTCTAAAAAAAGCATTCTGCTTTCAAATCCAAGGGTGGGCAATTGCAAGATTAAACCCGAGGTAATTCGGTTGATAAATCGGTACGAAAATTTATCAAGTTGGTTGATATTCAACGATGAAGACATAATGGTTAAATTACGCAACCCAGTTCTTTCATCAAGAATTCGCGCAATTATATCTGCTTCTCTTGCTTTAAGAAGTTGGATGTCTTCCAAAACTAATAGGTCGGTATCTATGAATTGATGACGCAATATTTCATAGTCATCTCGGTTGTTAATTTCGGCGTCTCGAAGCGTGGTGCAAAAATCGGAAGCACGCATTATCTGAATAGTTTTATTGGTTGAAACTTTTAAAACTTTTCGACATAAAGAACCTAATAGTCTAGATTTGCCCGACCCCGATGGCCCCTGCAATAAGCAAATAGAATCGATTCGCTTGGGCGTTCGCACCAATAATAATTTCCCTAAGCGTTCCAGAGATTGTCTGGCAAGCCGGTGTTCGGGGAAACTTAGTCTTGGCGAATGAGGCGTTGTCATTATCATCCTGATAAAGCTAATTGGGTGAGAAAAAGCAGCAGCTGACTTCATTTATGCTACTTTCTCTGGGCTTAACTTGCAATCCTAACCAAGGATTCTAAGCAAAATTTATGATTCTTTCATAATTATCTTACTTTGATGAATCGTAATTTCTTAACGCTTTGACCGCAATTCCTACTCTTCTCGCACCTTCAATCACCTGATTTACATCAAGGTGGATTCCAAAGCTAAAGCGCATTGAAGATTTTAAAATGTCGGGGCCAACCTTCATTGCAAGTAATACAGGGGAAGGCAAAAGAGACCCGCTAGAACAAGCTGAACCCGTAGAGCAGGCGACACCTGCAAGGTCTAATCGCATTAAAAGAATATCTGCTTTTAAACCTGGAAAACCAAGGTTTAGGGTATAGGGCAGGTCTGGGTCGGTGTCGCCATTTAAGACAACATTGGGCACAAGAGTTTTAATTTCGTTGAAAAAGGAGTTGCGTAAAAGAGTGATTTTTTCTTTTCTAATAAGTAGTTCTGTCATTGCTATTCTTAAAGCACAAGCCATTCCTACCGCAAGTTGCACCGGTTCGGTTCCTGGCCTTAAACCCTTTTGCTGGTGCCCCCCCAAAAGCATAGGTTTAAGAACGGTTCCTCTGCGAACAAGAAGGGCGCCAATCCCTTTTGGGCCGTGAAATTTATGGGAACTAAGGCTAAGAGAATTGACACAAAGCCTATGAAAATCGACCCTCATTTTGCCAACTGCTTGCACCGCATCCGTATGAACCCAAGTCTTTCCTTGTAGCTCGGAACCAAGCAATTCAACAGGCTGTTTTACCCCAGTTTCGTGGTTCACAACCATAAGTGTTGCAAGCCTAGTGGTGCTATCAACGAGAGACATAAGTTGGTCGAGGTTGGTTTTTCCAGAGGGGCCGTTCCCTAGCCAGCGTAAATCAAAACTTTGTTTTTCAAGGGTTTTTAGGGGCTCCGAGATGGAAGCGTGTTCAATTTGAGAAGCGATAATATTTCCCGAAAGACCAGAAACTGCGCTTGTAATTGCAAGATTATTGGCCTCGGTCGCACCACTGGTAAAGATTACTTCATCGGGGAAGGCGTTAAGAAGAGAGGCAATTTCTTCGCGGGAATCTTCCAATGCTTTGCGTGCCCAACGACCAGCAGCGTGGCTACTGGATGGATTTCCGAATTGCAAAGTTGCAAAGGGGTGCATTGCCTCCCAGACTTCGGGTAAAAGTGGCGTGGTAGAATTTGAATCCAGATAAATTAAATCGTTTGATTGCATAATTTTATGTTAGACGAAAGCCTCCGAGAAGTGGAATAATTTTGCAGATTAAAGTAAGTCTTCAAAGGTCATTTTTTCGTTCAGCAACTTTTTCAAGTCTTCAATTCCAGTCAGGGATTTCAAAGCAGTAGTATCAATAAATGGGATCAGTGCCCCAGAGCGCAAGTCTTTAAGAAAAATGGCAGGCAATTGGATATTCGGATCATTTTGCTTGCGAAATTCATCTCGGTGCAGAAAGGTTAGGGGAGCTTTAATTTTATGAAGAAAATCTTTCCATTCCTTGCGCATATTAAAGGTGCCATGTGTTAATGCACAAAGGTTGCAAGGGTAAGTGCTAGGAGAAAGGATTTTGTGGGAGATATCAGCGATGAGGTTAAAGAAGCCATTGTCGGCATTATAGACAAAAACTAGACCGTAATTTGTGTTCATAGGAGAAAGAATCCGAGGGAAGTCGATACAACCGGAATTAGTTTAAACTAAAGAAGGGAAAAAGGGAAGATAACGGGGGCGAAGGGGAGAAAAAGAGTGAAATAAGGAAGAATTTGCAATGTTCTGGAAGAATAATGTCGAAATTTGGGAATAATAGCTTGACTAGTGAATGCTAGTTGACATAAAATGAAATAATCTGATAGGTACTGGTAAGTATCTTTCAGTTTCTTGCAGGAGGCAACCTTGATCGTTGAAGAAAGACGCCAGCGGGTTTTAGACCTGGTCAGCACTCGTGGCTTTGCCACCCTTGCCGACCTTGCCCTCCAAATTCAGGTCTCCGAATCCACCGTGAGGCGGGACCTCGATTTTTGGCACCAACAAGGCCAGCTTCGCCGGACGCACGGCGGAGCTATCTTCGTCGGTGATGGTTCGAGCTTTCCCCCGTTAGAAGAACGCATTGATGCCCAACTTGATGAGAAAAAAGCCATCGCTAGGGCTGCTGTTAATCGGGTTCGCGATGGCGATACCGTTCTCCTAGATGGCGGAACTACAACCCTTGAAGTGGCCCGACTTCTTCTTGGTAGGTCTTTGCAGGTGGTTACCAATAGCTTGCCTATTGCTACCCTTCTTGCTGGAAGCAGGGAGACCGATTTAGTTTTATTGGGTGGGTATATTTACCCTAAAACTGGTGTGGCCCTTGGGCCGTTTACCGTCCGGATGATGCAAGATCTCCATGTTCATCAGACACTCTTAAGCGTGAGTGGGGTAACAGAGCGAGGTTTATTTAATAGCAACCTTCTTTTGGTTGAGACCGAGCGAGAGATGATGCGTTGTGCTGATGAGGTGGTGGTGCTAGCAGATCACACTAAAGTTGGGCAAACAGCGTTGGCGTTTTTATGTGAATGGACTGAAATCGACTTGCTTGTGGTTGATCGCAAGTTGGAAGAAAGAAAAAAACTAATGTTGGCACAAACCGGAGCGAGGCTCCTTGTTGCTGGCGATATTGAGGAGTTTGGCGGATGAGTGTCATAGCACAAAACAATCTGATGGTTCCCGAGCGGGGCTTAATCGAACAACTGGTAAGGCAGGCCGTTCTTAATCAGATAAGTAAAGCCCCGGTAGCCAAGATAACTTCATTGCCTGGCCAGCCTAATCCATTGTTGGTGAATGTTTCTGCCAGGCACGCTCATGTGACCCAAGAAGACCTCGAGCGATTATTTGGAAAAGGGCACAAACTAAGAGTTTATAAGTCTTTATATCAAGATGGTTTTTTCGCAGCAGAAGAAACGGTTACGATCATCGGTCCTAGACACCGAATGATCACCAACCTTCGCATCCTAGGGCCTTGCCGTGATCATAGTCAGGTTGAACTGGCTTTCACGGATGCGGTTCAGTTGGGTTTGGATATACCCGTAAGAAAAAGTGGTGACCATCGAGACAGCTTAGGCTGTTACTTGCTTGGGCCCGCTGGAATGATACACCTAGCCCGAGGAGTGATTCGTCACGAACGCCATATTCATATGGGCCCCTCGGATGCTTCGTTTTACAAGGTAAAAGACGGCGATCGCATAAATCTGCGCGTGAAAAGCGATTGTGCCGTGGTTTTCGAAAACCTTCTTTGCAGGGTGGCAGATGCCTCCAAGCTGGAAGTGCATATCGATACCGATGAAGGAAACGCGTGTAATTATGCTCGGGCAACCGGGTTTGAACTAATGCGATGAGGAAACTTTCCGGGCGTGACGGAAAGTATCTAAATCGTGAAAAGGAGGTTGGAAAATGGCAATTAATATGGAAGCCCTTGGGATGATCGAAACCCGAGGCTTGGTACCTTTGATCGAAGCCAGCGATACGATGCTGAAAGCAGCAAATGTAAAGTTGGTTGGTTGGACAAAAATCGGAAGCGGTTTGGTAACCGCTATGATTGTTGGCGATGTTGCAGCTGTAAAAGCTGCGATAGATGCTGGCGCAGCGGCTGCTAGCCGCGTTGGCGAAGTCGTTGGAGTCCAGGTTATCCCTAGACCACACGAAGACATCAGTACTTTGCTTCCCGAACGAAAAGCAGGAAGCTAACCCTTCAACCTTAACAATTAGAAAAGAGGATATAGAAATGGCTACTGTTGCGAATCGAAGTCAGGCTGAAGCCCTTGGTATGGTCGAAACTAAAGGTTATATCGCTGCTATTGCTAGCACCGATGCAATGTTAAAAGCTGCAAATATTACTTTGGCAGGACAGATACAAATTGGTAATGCCTTTGTTTGTACCTTTGTGCGTGGCGATGTTGGTTCTGTTCGCGCTGCAGTCGATGCAGGTGCACAGGCAGCTACCGCAAATGGCGAACTGGTAAGCGCCCATGTAATTCCCCGCCCCGAGAAAGATGTCCTCGAATTCTTTCTTGGTAAGTAAAGGAAGCGTCTGATGAAGATCTTGGTGGCAAACCTAGGTAGCACCAGCTTTAAGTATAAGCTTTTTGATATGCCTTCTGGGGCTATCTCGAAGGATGATAGTTCCAGCGAAAAGCTTATTGCTCGAGGTGGTGTGGAAAGAATAGGGGCAGATTCTTCACCTTGCTTTGTCGAGTCAGGTGGAACGCGCCTAGATGCTACATTGGTTGCGAAGGATCACGCCGCTGCGGTGAGGCTTTGTTTAGAACAACTGTCGCAAAGGAATTGCTTGAAAGATCCGAGTGAACTAGCAGCGATAGGATTTAAAGCGGTTCACGCTAAAGGTGTTAGTGGGGCCCAGCGAGTGGATGCAAGAGTGTTGGAAGCAATGGAAGCATATGCTGAAGTAGCACCCGCTCATAATCCGCCCTACATTCAAGCGATGCGATTGCTGGGAGAAAAATTGCCCGAGATTCCTTTAATCGCAGCTTTTGAAACTGGCTTTCATCAAACCATTTCAGATGCAGAACGCTTTTACGCTGTCCCATTCGAATGGATTGAAAAGTATGGAATCAAGCGTTGGGGGTTTCATGGTTCTAGCCATCGTTATATAGCGATGCACGCAAGTGGCTTGCTAGAAAATCCCCGGGCAAAGATCATTTCATTTCATTTGGGAGGTTCTAGTTCGGTGTGCGCAATTGATTCGGGAAAATCGGTTGCGAATAGTTTAGGAATGAGCCCGCAATCTGGATTGCCTCACAACAATCGGGTTGGTGATTTCGATGTTTTTGCTCTGCCTGTTCTGCTTCGAGAAACTGGAAAGTCGCTAGACCAGATTTTAGACGACCTTGCTAATCGCAGTGGTCTTATGGGCCTTTCGGGTGGCAAGAAGGATATGCGAGATTTAGAACAAGCAGCCTTAGCAGGAGATGCGAAATCTAAACTGGCACTGGATGTATTCATTGCATCGGTGCGCCATTATCTAGGCGCCTACTTGGTTCTGTTGGGCGCTGCAGATGCCTTAGTTTTTACAGGCGGTATTGGTGAAAATTCTTCAACAATGCGCTCTGGGGTTTGTCAAAACCTTCAAGGTTTTGGCATTCACCTAGATGAAGAGAAGAATAATTCTGCCAAGGGCGAAGTTGCTATTCATTCTGCCAATAGCAAAGTACAGATTTGGATTATGCCTACCAATGAGGAGTTGGTGGTAGCAAGGCAGTCAAGGGATTTATTAACTAGTCATTAAAGGAGAATCAGATGAAAGTAGAAATTACTTATTGTACCTCTTGAGGGTACCGAAATTTTTCCGCCAGTTTGGCGGGAGCTATCGAAAAAGCGTTTGGCGATAAAGTTACGGTTAATCAAAAAACAGGATCAGGCGGGGTTTTCGATGTCATTGTCGATGATGATAAAATCTTCAGCAAACACGAACAGTTCCGCTTCCCCGATAACAAAGAAATACTGCAACTGATCCAAGGCAGACTCAAATAAGGAGTTTTTTATGTTTGTGGCACGCGTCACAGGAACGGTGGTTGCAACCCAAAAGGTTTCTTCTATGGTCGGGCATAAACTCCTGATTGTTGAACCTCTGCGCGTTGACCCCGCCAATCTTGAAAAATTGATTGGTACGGGCCGTTCCTTTGTCGTGGTCGACACGGTAGGAGCCGGGCTTGATGAAATGGTTCTTATCGTTCAAGGTTCTAGTGCAAGGCTAACTCCAGAAACTGAAAAACTTCCTGTTGATGCTACCATCATTGGCATTGTAGATACCGTGAGCGTGCATAATAAAACTGTGTTTAGTGCTTCTTCTAAAAAGTAAACAGCAAGAAACAACATCAAGATTCAAAAGGGGATTTCTATGCAAGTGACAGATGAATTAGTAAGAAGCGTGGTGCAGCAGGTTTTAGCTCAGATAAAAGTTCCAGGTGCTGCAATGTCGAATGCATCAACCAAGCTTGGAACCGATGGAGTTTTTGCAGATGTTGAATCTGCAGTTGCTGCAGCGATGCTTGCACAGCGCACCTTTGAACGCAGAGGGCTTGAAGATCGCAGAAAAGCTGTGGCCTGCGTTCGCAAAATTTGTTTTGAACGCGCCGATGAGTTAGGCCGTGAAGAACTCGAAGAAACCAAAATCGGTAAGCTCGCTCATAAAATCGAAAAGTTAAAGCTGATTGCGGATCGCATTCCGGGTGTTGAGTTTCTTAAAACCGAAGCTTTTAGCGGCGAAAATGGCATCACTCTTCAAGAATTTGCTCCCTTTGGCGTCATTGGCGTGATCACACCCGTCACCCATTCTCTTCCTACCCTTGCTTGCAATGCCATCAATATGTTGGCTTCGGGTAATAGCCTTGTCGTTAACGCTCATCCTTCAGGCGTTAAAATTGCTACTAAGGGTGTCCGCTTATTTAACCAAGCTATTCGTGCTGCTATTGGTATTGATAACCTCATCACCATTATTGAAAAGCCAACCTTGGAAACTGCTCAAGCTATTTTTGATAACAAGGATGTTCGTATGTTGTGTGTCACAGGCGGCCCTGCAGTAGGAAGGGCCGCGTTACGAAGCCCTAAGCGTGCTATTGTCGCAGGCCCTGGAAACCCACCTGTAGTTGTTGATGAAACCGCTGATATTGATAACGCAGCTCGCTGTATCATTGCGGGGGCTGCCTATGATAACAACCTGTTATGCATAGGTGAGAAGGAAGTTTTTGCTGTTGCAAGTATCTTTGAAGAATTGATGGAAGCTATGACCCGACATAAAGCGGTTAGGCTGAATCAAGCTCAGGTGGAAGCGCTAACGAAAATAGCATTTCATCCATCAGAAGATAAGAAATATATGGTTCCTGCCAAAGAACTTATCGGTCAAGATGCTGCGTTTTTAGCTGCAAAAATAGGGCTTTCTGTCCCTGCTGATACCGAACTTCTCTTTGGCGAAACCGATGAATTTAATCCTTTCGTTCCCACAGAACAGATGATGACTTTTGTCCCGTTTGTTAAAACCAAAGATGTGGATACTGCCATCGAACTTGCAAAAAAATATGAACATGGTTTCAAACACACCAGCATTATTCATTCTCGTAATATTGAAACCATTACCCGTATGGGTCGTGAAATGGATACGACACTTTACATACAAAATGGTGCAAGTGTTGCAGGTTTAGGTAGCGGGGGCGAAGGATACTTAAGCTTTAGTATTGCTACTCCTACGGGTGAAGGTGTTACCACCCCACTTACTTTTACCCGACAAAGACGCTCGACCACCGTTGGTTCGATGCGGGTTATCTAGGAACTATTTATGCAAATAGGCACCGTGGTTGGCACTGCAACAGCAACAGTCAAGCACGCTAGTTTGAAGGGTTGGAAGCTTGCTATTATTCAGCCTTTGCAGGTTAGTGGCAAAGCCGATGGCGAACCAATATTAGTTATAGATCACCTTGGTGCTGCTGTTGGTTCTAATGTGATTATCACCAGTGAAGGTGGGGCAATTCGGGATATAATGAAACGAAAAGATTCCCCCGTGCGCTGGATGGTGATGGGTTTGTGTGATGTATGAGTGATCCGGTTCAGCAATGGTTGGGTTCTGTGCTTGCTTTAACCGACCTGCATCGATTTGGCCCTAATTTAAGAGAATTAGTGGTTGCTGAAAAAGTGGTATTAACGCCTTGCGCTCGGGAAGAAATGCGAAGGTTGGGAATTTCTTTGGTGCGAAGAGAACCTGCTAAGCAACAAAGTTTGGGATACGATCAAGATGGCCTGTACCCGCTATTAATCAGTGCGGTGTTATCGTTGGCCCGAGAAGGATATGGTTTGCAAGGATTAGAATTAAGCCAAGGAACTGGGTCGTTAGAATTAGGGAAGAAAGCAGGAGAGAAAGTCGTGAAAGGTGAGGTAAGAAGCGCTGTGTTATTTTGCCAACAGCCCGAAGCTGCTGCCTGTGCAGCTAATAAACTTTCTGGAATTCGTGCTGCTGCAGTAAGCAGTATGCATCAAGCAAAGAGAGCTATGGAATCATTAGGGGCAAATTTGATAGCGGTTGAAATGCCCGGTCGAACTTACTTTGAAATTAAGCAGATGTTGCAATTAATGATTCAGGTTAAAGCTTGCCCAGAAATAAACCAAGTAATTTTGGAGAGTCTCGATGCGCATAGCTGAGGTAATAGGATCGGTAACATTGTCAAGAGTCCACCCCTTGCTGGTTGGGTCGCGTTGGATTATCGGGGTTCCTTATAGCTTAGAGGCGCTTCGTGCCGATGCTAAAGCAGATGGCGAAGACCTTGTAATTTATGACAATTTAGGATCAGGAATTGGAACGAAAATTGGGTTTAGTGAAGGGGGAGAAGCTGCAGCGCCTTTTCACCCTTTGAAGAAACCAGTGGATGCCTACGCTGCTTTGATTATTGACCAGATAGAATTGTTAAACAAAAACTTACTGTAACTCTTACTAAAATAAGGATAGATTTATGTACACGAATGAATACAAACTTAAAGAAACAATCTGCGAAATCGGGCGCAGGCTTTACAACAAAGGCTTTGCTGCTGCAAACGATGGAAATATCTCTATTCGTTTGAACGATAAAGAATTACTTTGCACTCCCACGATGGTATCGAAGGGGTATATGAAGCCCGAAGATATTTGTAAGGTTGATTATGAAGGTAAACAACTTGCAGGCGTTCGCAAGCGTTCAAGCGAAATTCTTCTACACCTGTCGGTTTATAAAAATAGACCTGATGTTAATGGTGTAGTTCATTGCCACCCGCCACACGCAACAGCCTTTGCAGTTGCGCACGAGCCAATACCGAAGGCAATTCTTCCCGAAGTGGAAGTTTTTCTGGGTGAGGTTCCAACCGCAATATATGTAACTCCGGGCGGTCAGAAATTTGCGGACTCTATCATCCCTTATGTCAAGGATTGTAATACCATCTTACTTGCAAACCACGGCACTATCACCTTCGGCCCCGACCTTGAAAAAGCTTACTTCAATACGGAAATCATTGATGCCTACTGTAGAATTCTGCTTCTTTCTAGGCAGTTAGGCCGGGTCAATTATTTCTCTACCAAGGAAACGCAAGAGTTACTCGACTTGAAAAAGAAACTTGGTTTTGATGATGTTCGGTTTAAAAATAGTAATTGTGAACTGCGTGGTGAAAACTGCTTCAATGAAGGGTACACTAAGTTTCAGCCCGAACATGTTGCTTTTCCTGTGGAAGAGCAAGATGCTTGGATCAATGCGAAGAATGCAATGCCCGCTGCACCTGCTAACATTGATATTGATGCGTTGGTCAAGAAAATCACTGATCAGGTGATGGCAGCGCTTAAAGGTTCTGCAGCTTAAGAAACGAATTAATTAAAGGCGGGTAAAACAGATGTTCAGTTTAAAGAAGGATAAAACAGGTTTTTTTTCAGCGCTTAGCCTCATTATTGTTGCATCTACCACGCTGATTACTACCTCCATCCTTCTTGCTAAAGGCATTTATGAAGGTGATTGGGATCATTATACCCTGCTTATTAAAATCGTACTTGGGGTTTCTTGGGTCGCTTGTATTGGCATTGTACTTCTTAGAATTGGAGTTTTTGCTGTCCAGCGCGACCTGAAAAAAGTTACCGAATATCATTTAGAACAACAACAAAAAGAACAGCAAGATCCACAGATTCCTCCCGAATAACTTTGACTCTTGGAGATTTTTCCTATGAAGGTAAGTATTATTGGCGGCGGTGGTCTCGTCGGAAGTATGGCTGCTTACGCCCTCCAATTCGGACGCTCTGCAAGTCATATTTGCATTATCGATGCTAATAAAGATCTTGCTCAGGGTGTTGCCCTCGACCTTCTTCAAGGCTCTTGTTTAGTCGCAGATCAACGCATTACCGCTGGCACTATGGATGATGTTTCTTCTAGTAATGTGATTGTCATTACCGCGGGGTTACGCAGAAAACCTGACGAAAGCCGACTTGATCTTATCAACCGAAATGTTGATCTTTTTTTAAACCTCCTTGAACAAGCAAAGTCTGCCGGCCTTAAAGAAAATTCTTACCTCGTTGTGGTAAGTAACCCCGTTGATGTGCTGACTTACCTTGCTACAAAAAGATCTGGGCTTGATCCCAAACGGGTGATGGGGCTTGGCACGGTTTTAGATACCGCTCGCTTTCGTAGCCATCTTGCTAAGCGTCTTGCGGTTCCTCCTACTCAGGTGCAAGCCTTATTATTAGGTGAACACGGCGATAGTATGGTTCCTATTTGGTCGAGTGCAACGGTTGCAGGATTGCCACTCGAGCAATGGCCTGGTTGTAATCCTCAACTTTTGAAAGATGCTTTTGAGGAAACGAAAACTGCAGGTTCAACTATGATTAAGTTGAAAGGTGGTTCTGGGTTTGCAGTGGGAGTTTCAATTGCGGAAGTTGTTCAATCGATTATTCTTGATAGCAGAAAAATTCTGCCTGTTAGCTCATTGCAAAATGGTTTGTATGGCGTACACGATGTTGCACTTTCTGTTCCAACGGAAGTGGGTTGTGGCGGGGTTCGTAAAGTTATTGAACTTGCTCTTACCCCTAAAGAACGCGTTGGAATTCAGCAATCGGGTAAACTTTTACGCGATATTATTGATCAGGTCGAAGCTCGGATTGGTTTAGGTAATTCCCTTCCCTTAAACGCTTCTTCTACCATTAATCCTTCCTCCACTGCTAAGAATCTTCCTAGATCTGCTTGGCAGCCTTCTCGGAAATATTAATTATGGATGATGTTAAACTTATCGCTAGTCTGATTTCACTTGCCCCAGGCTACACCATAAGCATTGGTGGCGGTTTAGATATTACCCGGCTTGATGATTCTCTTTTTTCAGTAACCTACCCAGAATCTTCCGAATTGGATTCAGTCATTAAGGAAAAGCGTTTCAAAGATGCTGATAGTGCTGCTAAGTTTTTTGAGCAAAAAAGGCAGGCCCTCAAACTAGGCGACGACTTTCTCACGGAGGATGAGGAGTGACTTTAAAATCTTTAGATATTAAACTCCAGCGTATTCACGCAAACCCTTCGCTCAACAAGGATTTTATCCTTGCCGATGCTAAAGACCCTGATATGGCTCTTGGTATTGCAGCATTGGGGAAATCGCCTGAAGCGCATTCTAAAGAAACTAAGTACCGTAGTCTGTCTGAATTTCGCGATATGATTACTCAAATTATTGAGCAAAAACTTGTCGATATTATGCTTATGTCTGCGAGTACCGCAGAGGTGATGGCGCTGCAGCAAAAGCTTTTCGATAAAAGCCCAATTACCCCTGCTGCCCGTGCCAACGATACTACCGACATTCACATTTTTCGAGGTGGTGTATTAGCAACGCAACCAGCCTTGCCTTTTCGTACCGCAACGCTGGATCATATTCAATGCGGAAAATGGAATTGCTCTCCCCTTGAAAGAGCAAAAGGCGTTAATCTTGGTCTTTATAGTCTTACTTTTAATAACGATTCTAATTGTGATCGGGCAGCGCTTGAAGAATACAAAAACTTTCGTATCGATGCAGAGAAAAAAGGCTTCAGGCACTTTCTGGAAGTGTTTGACCCCAACCTTAATAATGCTGTTCGCCCTGATTTGTTACCCGGTTTTATCAATGATGCAATCGTAAGAACTTTAGCAGCCGTTACTTCCAAAGGCCGGCCACTATTTCTGAAAGTGGTTTATCACGGCCCCAAGGCAATGGAAGAGTTGGTTCACTACGACCCCCATATGGTTGTTGGCGTTTTAGGGGGTTCTGCAGGCACTACTTATGATGCGTTTAAATTACTTGCAGAGGCGAAAAAGTATGGCGCTCGGGCTGCTCTCTTTGGTCGTAAAATTAATAATGCCGAACATCAGCTTCATTTCATTCGTTTCCTTAGGCTTCTTGCAGATGGCCAAATTTCCCCCGAAGAGGCTGTAAAAGCGTATCACGGCGAATTGCAGAAACTCAACATCAAACCCCATCGTAACCTTAACGATGATATGCAAATCACCACTGGCGTAATGAATTATTCCGGAAATGGCACCACTATTAGTTTGCCCCTTGGTCAGTCCTCTTCAGTAGTTGTTGCTGCCAAGGATGACCACGATTGTGGTTGTAAGGGTGGGGTTAAGGCCTGCCCGTGTGATGAACCGAAGTTGAAAGTAAGTGCTTTGGTTTCGGAAGTGAAGCCAAGTAAAGTGGTAGAAGTAGATTTTTCAAAAATGACATCTGCGGAAAAAGTTGCTTATCACCGAGCCAGATGGAATCGTATTCTCGGGTAATGTTTCACCCCTTCGTTTTAATAGGAAAAGTGTGCCCCTCTCTTACAGAGCCGGAAGCGTTAGCGACGGTATGCCGTTAGATGGTTTGCCCGGAAGCGTCTTTCAGAGCCGGAAGCGTTAGCGACGGTTTTCCATTAGCGACGGTCCACCCAGCCCAGAAGCGTCTTACAGAGCCGGAAGCGTTAGCGACGGTTTTGCCGTTAGATGGTTTGCCCGGAAGCGTCTTTCAGAGCCGGAAGCGTTAGCGACGGTTTTTTTAATTTGCATTGTGTTACTGCAGCCGGATTCCGTAGGTGATGAAGTAGGCTAGGGCATCCTGCATCATGGGTGATTCCTCCTTACCGTCGCTAACGCTTCCGGCTCTGTTTGCATCCTTACCGTCGCTAACGCTTCCGGCTCTGTTTACCGTCGCTAACGCTTCCGGCTCCGTTTACCGTCGCTAACGCTTTCGGCTCTGTTTACCATCGCTAACGCTTTCTGGTTCGACTGTTGCCCAAGTGTCTGAAATAAAAATTCTCGTGGTAGAAAGAGAAGAAGCTCCAGAACAATATCTGGAGCTTCTTCTCTTTAATTAAAGTTACATACCTTGTTAGCCTTTGTTGAACTTCTGGATACGGCCTTCGCCTACCCATTCAAGAACATAAAGGTTGCCTTTGGAATCTAAGGTAAGGGCATGGGGTGCTTTGAACTTTCAAGGATGATTTGAAATTGCATCCTTGATTGCAGAGCCATCGCCCATCTGAACCACGATTTTATCTTTGTCATCAATCACGGTGACCCGGGAGCCAAGTTCAGGAATGTAAAGATGCCCATCGTGTTGGTAAAAACAGCAAGGGGTACGAACGCCTTCGATGGTGCGTTTGTATTCCATATCGAGGGAGAAAACTTCGAGTCGATTGTTGCCCCGGTCTGCAATGTAAAGTTCGGGCTCTTTGTTAAGTGTGCTAACCCAAACGCCATGGCAGGTGTTGAAAAGTCCGTGGTCCTTGCCTTTGCCCCCGATGGTTTTTATATGTTTGAAGTTTTTATCAAAGCGGAAAACTTTCTGACTGCCATAACCATCTACGATGTAAATATCGCCATTAGGTGAGACAGCAACATCGGTAGGGTTGGTGAAATCCCACTTGATAGCTTTGGGGCCTTCGGTGGCAACATTGCCGATTTCGAAGAGGATTTTTCCATCGATGGTAGTTTTGTAAATGCGGGCGCCGATTTTCTTGTCTTTACCCCCTGCGACATTTTCAGTCCAGTAAAGGAATTCGCCTTCTGCCTCTTTACTATGGTAAAGGCCATGAGCGGTGGCATTAAACTGGTTTTGGTCGTACCCGATTTTGGCAGATATATCCTTCCCCTAGGTTTCTAAAAGCGTGCCTTTGATATCAAAAATCGCAACGCATGGGTTTGTCGAACGCGATGTAACTATGATGCGATCTTTGCTATCGACAACCACGGCACAACCAAGGCCAAACTTCATACCATCGGGTAGCTTACCCCAAGTTGGGTCGACTTCTAGTTTGAGAGAACTTTTTGGTTCATCCTTGGCAAGGGCAAATAAGCCAGAGGTTCCCAGAGTAAACGCGGCGCCAGCAGCGATGAAGTCTCTGCGAGTTTTACGAACTGGAAATAAATAATCATTAGAAAACATAGTCTTCAATCCTTTTCAAATAGTTGTGAAAAATTAAACTTTCTTTAACATACTAACCCGGCCTGTTGCTACCCATTCCGCAACATAGATATTACCCTTGGCATCGAAGCAGGCATCATGAGGATGGACAAATTTACCGGGAATCCATTGCTTGCTATCGCCTCGAATTTGTCCGCCATCTTTTCCGGTCACCCGAGCTTTGTCATCGCCTAGTTGAGCAACGACTTCATTCTTTTCGTTAAGCAGTGAAAGTCGAGCATGAAGTTCTGGAATGAGAAGAAGATTTTTGTGAGTTTCGGCATTGGCAGGTAAACCAAAGCCTTTGATGGTTTCGAGGTATTTGCCATCCATAGAAAAATATTGAAGTGTATGATTGGCCCGGTCGCAAACAACGATAGAAGGCTTGCGCCCGGGTCGGTTATCGACCCATATGCCGTGAGGGGTATTAAATTTTCCTTCGCCCGCCCCAGCGCCGCCAAAGAACGATTTCCAATTGCCATCTTTGTCGTAGCGATGAACAGCAAAAGCGCCATACCCATCGGTGAGCAGGAATCCACCATCATCGAGGAAAGCAAAGTTGGTGGGCATGAAGCGGTCGCGCCCCCAAACCTTCATGGGTTTTTTATCTTCATCTTTGGCATAGATGCCTGAATCCATAGGAGCATATTTTTGCCAAACAGTTTCGCCCTTTAAGCTCATCTTGGCGAAGGATTTGACCTGCTGGTAAGCACAAACATAAAGGAACTCTTGGCCATTTTCTTCACGGATTTCAATGCCATGGCCACCGCCTTGAAACTGTTTACCAAAGGCGTGGATGAATTTTCCTTCGGGGTCGAAAACGAAAATGGAGGGGTGGTCTTTGAGATTTTCACGGCCTTCATGAATCACATAAAGACAGCCCGATTTATCTACCGCAACATTGTGCGTCGTTTGCCAAGTGTATTGATTAGGCAGCTTGGCCCAATCGTGAACCACTTGGTATTTGTATTCCCCCGTACCTACAACCAGGGGTTGAGAATCCGCTTTATTGGTAGCACCAATGAAGGTGGGCACATTTGCAATGATACCTGCGGAGAGGGCAGCGCTTGTTTTCAGAAATTTTCTTCGTTGCATAGGGGAGAATCCTTGAGCCATAGGAGGTATGTAATTCACCTAGCTTAAAATGAAGCAACGAGAAGTGCAACGAGAAAGTAGAATTCTAGTTTAAACTAGTGATGGGGTTTAATTTTTAGGAAGGTCATTTGGGTGGGTGGTTTTTAATCCCTCGATTTTAATAGAGTCTTTAAGTTTAAAAGTGTTTTTGGTGTCACCACCCGTCACGAGAAAAAAGCGGTCTTTAGTAAACCCTGCATTGATGCTTAAAGCTGGGTTTGCATCAGCGGTGAAGGTAGCACTATTGCAGGAAACCCAACCCTCTTTGAGAGATTTAACCCAGGTGTTGCCAAACTCTGCTTTTCGAGCAAAGGTAGTGGAAACTTTATCGCGTTTGAAATCTTCGATGAAGGAATAATAACCTTTGAGGTTGGAGCCATTAGTAAGGGTAGAGAAAGAAACCATATGAATCCAAGAGTTTAATTCTGGGTGAAAGAAGAACCCAGAGTAAATGGATCGTTTGCCCTCCACCTTGGAAGTGACCAAAAAGCGATAAGTTTGGTCAATTTTCCAATCGAAATCGTAGAAGGATTGTCCCCCCGTGCCTTCACCGCCGAAGCGCCCGATGCGGGTTTTTTCATCTTTGTAAATTAACTTGGTGCGATTATCTTCTTTAACCGCTTTGGGGTCGTTCTGTTCGGAATCCCAAACTGAAAAGATGAGAAGCTTCTTGCCAGAGGCTTGTTCTTGAATGCCGAAATATCCTTTGTTCCAACCGCAGACCATAAAGTAGGTTCCCGGTGCAGAGGAGACGATTTTCATTTCGTTGTAAAAAGCTGTCCCCTCGGGGCTTGGAAAACCAAGGTGTACCGATCTACAAGCGATACCTTTTAATTTTTCATCAGCGCTGATAAATCCGCAGGTTATTAAAAGTGAAAGGGTAACAAAGGTAAGGGAATAAAAACGGTTCATAGAGTTACTCTGGTACAAAGAGGAAAGATTAACTTTGGGTTTAACCAATAACTTACTACTTTATAGCTTGTGAATTTGCAAAAAACAATTCTTTTTGTGATAGGCGGAAATTAGCAGCGTCTGTTGCATTAACCAAAAATAAGATTCCTTACACCCAGCGATCTTGTATTATTATCATCTGAACATTAATTAAGAAACAAACCTTTAGGAAGCTTGTAAATGAAAGCCATCTTACTTGAACAACCGAAGCATTTTAAACTGATTGATACGCCAGAACCCTCGAACCCCGGGCCGGGTGAAGTGCTTTTAAAAGTGCATCGGGTTGGAATCTGTGGCAGCGATTACAGTGGCTATCTAGGAAAAATGCCTTTCTACAGTTATCCCCGTATTCCGGGACACGAACTTGGCGTTGAAATCGTCGAACTTGGCGCAGGCGTGACCCATCTTAAAGTTGGCGACCGTTGTTGCGTTGAGCCTTATATGAATTGTCGGAAGTGCCATAGTTGCCTGCGAGGTCATACCAACGCGTGCGAGTTTAATAAAACTTTGGGTGTTCACGCAGATGGCGGCCTTAGGCCTTATTTCATCCTACCTGCGAGGAAACTTTTTCCTTCTACCAAGCTTAATTATGAACAATTAGCTTTGGTTGAAACTCTGGCGATTGGCTGTCACGCAGTCAACAGGGCCAAAACCCAACCGGGTGAAAATGTCTTAATTATCGGTGCGGGCCCTATCGGCCTTTCAACCCTTGAGTTTGTAAAAATTGCAGGTGCCCGCCCTATTGTTATGGATACCAACGAACAGCGACTTGCTTTTGTTCGTGATAAAATGGGCGTCAAAGATACCATCCTTGTTAAAGGCGAAGGTAAAGAACTTGAAACCTTAAAAGAAATGACCAATGGCAACTTAGCCCATGTGGTGGTTGATGCTACTGGAAATAATATTTCTATGAGTCAGGCATATAATTATGTCGCTTATGCGGGCAGGTTGGTTTGGGTTGGTATCACCCTTAGTGAACTTAGTTTTACCCAGACCTTAATGCACCGTCACGAAATGACATTTCTTGCAAGTAGGAATGCTCTACCGGGGGATTTTGTTCGCATCATTCAACTTATTGAAGATGGAAAAATCGACACCCGACCTTGGATTACTCATCATTCCTCACTCGATGGAATGATCGACGCTTTTACTGGTTGGTTAAAACCTGAAACAGGCGTAATCAAGGCGATGGTGCAAGTTTCTTAATTAAAAATAGGTAAAAAAGAAGAGAACTGGTTTAGCTGAATAAGCGAACCAATTCTCTTTTCTATTTGCTAATACTAAGGGTAGAAGGGGTTGCAGTAATCTTTAAACTTGGAATAGTGATAAGCCCATCGGCATCTGCTTTTCCTTCACCCTTAGTAGTACCAAAGCTAAAGCGGAAAGATTCACCTGGTTTGAACTTTGCATTTTGAATTCTGCGAACTGAAACATCTGCTTGCGATTCATCAGGAATTGTGAACTTGGTTTTTAAATCTTTTGTGGATACTAGAAAAAGATTAAGTTCAAGTTTTTCATTCGTGTCGCTGATATTCTTCCAGCGATAAAAAGCATTGATATTACCCGATGTTTGGGGGTTTTCGCTTTTCAAATCGGGCCAAGGCATTTTATTGTTCGTACTGCTATTGGTAAAAACAGGATAAGCTTCGTTCTTCTTTACATTAAGCCAATCGAATGAATTAATCAGATCGTTTACCTTTTCGATTGCGCTATGGTTATTTGCGTGCCCAAAAGGGCCCCAATAAAAATAGAGAGGGTATTTGCGTTCATTCATCGCGTTGGCGAAGCGTTCGTGGCCTACGGACCAAGAATCATTTTGACCAGAATAGTTGATGGTAATAGGTGGATCGGGAAGCTTAACCTTTTCTGGAATGGAAAGAGGAGGGAAAAACATACGGTTAGAAGCGTGTTCTATTCCAGCAGGAACATTAGCTTTGATAGCTGCAAAGACATCGCCATGGCGCATTCCGATACCTAGGGTGCCACTGCCCCCCATAGAATTTCCTGCAAGATAAACTCGGTTAGAATCGATGTCATATTTTTTGATAACCCATCGGACCGTATCCATAACACGCAATTCAACGGGTGTGGGTTCTGGTCCGGAATTCTTTTTAGTAAGGTTTGCATCTTTACTATGCATACCACCCCACCACCAATCGCCGCCGTTTCTTCTGCAATCGACATAAAGCGCATAAAAATCTTCGGGGGCCCGATAAATATCGTGGTTGCCTACGGTGCTAGTACATTTAACGCAAGAAATTACATCGTGCCCTGCAGAATGCAGCACAACATAAAGGGGTAAATTCTTGCCTTCAGTTTTGGGATGAACAACAACGAAGATATCTTGCTGAGGATTTTTATAACCCCACTGAGGTTTTACATCGTGCTCGAAGATTTCATAAGCCCGTTTATTAATCGTAAGGTCGTCAAAGGGTTTACCTTTATTGGTAAGGGCTTTAGTTGGGTTCCAATCATTATCTGCTGCGATTAAAGATGTGGAAGTTAGGAGAAAAAGTAGAAGAAAAGCTGCACGGCTCATTGGAATGTCTCTTTGGTATCGTTACTGGAAGGCCAGTACTGTTATAGCAAAGAAGATGTGGGGCGAAAGAAAAATGCTATGAGACAATGCGGATATCGACAAAATCATGCCTATTTGGTTTTTAATTCAAATGTTCAAGGGTATTAAAACCATTGATGACGGAAACTTTAAAAGTGGAGGATTCAGGTTTCGAGAATTTACTCTTAAGCCTATCAGGGCCATTAACCAGAGGCCTTTTGGCTTTTCATTTGTCACTCACTCTTTCTTACCAAAGCCGGGGTACACCATAAAGATCAAACGCTTCATCAACACTAATAATGGAGAGTCCTTCAACCAATGCCTGTGCAATTAAAAGCCGATCGAAGGGGTCTCTATGATGAAAGGGCATATCCGTCAACAACGAGGTATGTTACGACTCAATTGGCAAAACTTTGAAGTCGTTGTTTATTATTCCATTCTGAATAAACTCATCATAGGGAGACAATAAGTCTAGTTTCTTTGTTCGAACTTTAATAGCGAGTTCCCAAAAGGTTGCTGGGCTGACAAAAATTTGGTTGTTTGGTTCGGAGATGATAGCGTCTGCGGTACGGCTCAATTTGTTATCGTTCAAAACAAACCAAAGCAAAGTATGGGTATCCAATAACAGGCGCATTAAAGATACTCCACGAAATCTTTCAAATGTTCATCGTCATCGGCGACAATTTTGATCATACCAATGCAGTTCCCCGCTTTTCGCCGGTTGCGAGATGGAATATTTTCACGCACCAATTTGGCAACTTGTTTTTGGTCTAGGGTTATGATTAATTCTTCGCTACTTCCAAGATAAGCGACTAGTTCGGGCAGATGAGCCTGGGCTTCTTCCATCGTTACGATTGTCATAATCGAATTCTCCTTTAGGCGGATTCTATCATGTTTGATATGGGTACGCAGATTTAGGCAATTATAATTGTAAAAATCTTATGTTTTAAACACTCAGAAAATTGAAACTCTTAATTTAGAGAGAATTTTCGTTCAGTAGTTAAGCTTCCTATTACTGCAGATACTGCTCCTAGCTTGTTGTTGGCTTTAGAGCGACTGATGGTACAGCCTGTAAAGGAAGCTTTGATCGATTTTCTTCTGGTCGCTTCTAGAAGTGATACAAATGAATCGGGGTGAGCATCTAGTAGTTTTCCTATGATGAAAATCCGTTCGGGGTTAAACAAATTGATCACGGTCGCTATACCTGTGGAAAGATGATCGATGATAAGGTTAAGTTCGTTGTTTGCGCTGATCGACCCACCTTGGAATAAATTGATAGCTCCATTGATATCAATTTTGGAATCAGCAATTCGAGCAATGGTTTTACAAAAGAATTCATCGGTGGCATTAGTGTCAAGAGTATTGTCTGGGTTATTAAGGGGAAGGTAGCCAATGTTGCCAGCGAGGCCAAGGTGCCCTTCAAGTTGGTTGCCATTGAGTACCACGCCTAGCCCAAATTGATGAGTGATGTCGATAACAGCGAAATCGTGAAGGTTACGAATTTCGCCAAAAAGGCTTTCAGCGATGCAAAGTGCGTGCATTTGAGGTTTAGCGATAGTTTTAATACCCGTAGCGGATTCGATATCTTTAGCAAGTATTTGGCCTTCGAGGAAAGGGATGGTCTTGCAGGAAGATATTTTGTGGTCGATTTTGTTATAAAAGCCTGGGAAGCTAATGCCAAGGCCCATAAATTTAATGCCATGTTTAGGTTTAGCATCTTTAATTTTTTGAACAATGATATTAAGAAGTTCGGAGTAGGAACGGGGGGTAGGAAAGCGGTCGGAATCGCCCTGAATTTTGCCATCCAGCCCAGCACTAAAAAGCTCGCAACTATTACTTTCTATGACAAGGCCAGCAACAAGGGTTTTAGAGTTGGCAAGTCGGATCATTTTTCCGGGCCTGCCCAATAATGCTTTAGAAGGTTCACCTTCTTCAACAAGCTTGGCATCGATAAGGTTTTGCACAGCACGAGTAACAGTAGGGCCGCTTATTCCGGTTACGCGGGTAATATCAGCCCGAGATAGGGCCCCGTGTTTTTGTAGGGCAGCAAGCACTTCCCTGATATTTAAATGCCTGAGAAGGGCGGCCCGATTATTGCTTTTAAGCTTCATTACTTGATTCTTTTTGATCATTTTAACGCTTAATTTCTATAAAGTTACAGCTATCGCTTCTTCACAAAACTTTCTATTCATTAAGAAACCAACTTAGATGAAAAGAAGATGTCTTGTTAAGTTTACTTGAAGAAACCTATAATTATTATAGCTATTGCTGCTTAATTTAATGTTTTAAGTTCGTGAATAATTGGTAAAGTTATTGTTTAGAATACCTTGAATATAAAGTTTGGAGATTCTTATGTTACTTTTGCGTTGGTCAAAACTGTTCCTACCAGTTTTTTTTGTTCTTACATTAATCGGAATGTTTATTCCTACGCAAAAAGTTGTTCAAGCAGAAGGAAACGAGAAAACCTCTGCTGCATTTTTTGATAAAGAAGTTCAACCTATTCTTCAGGCTCATTGTTTAAACTGTCACGGGGCTGAGAAAAAAATTAAAGGCGGCATTGACCTTACCTCTCGCGAAAAGTTGCTCAAAGGCGGCGACAATGGCGATGTGGTTGCCCTTAGCAATCCCGAAACTAGCATTATGCTTGATGCCATCCGACACGGAGAAAGGAAAATGCCCCCGCGTGGGAAATTACCTCAATCGCAAATTGATACTCTCGAAAAATGGATCAAGATGGGCGTTCCTTATTCAATTAATTCAAGCGGAGTTGTTAAGCATCACGGCCCACCGAAGGTTGATGAAGAAGCGCGAAAGTTCTGGGCCTTTAAGCCCGTCAATATTTCAACCGTTCCCCAAGTCAAAAATCACGCTTGGGTCATAAACCCTATCGATGCCTTCATTTTGGCAAAGCTAGAAGAAAACAAAATGGTTCCCGCTGCCACAGCAGATAAAACCACTCTTCTTCGTAGGCTTTACTTTAATGTTACTGGCTTGCCACCTGCACCAAAAGAGATTGAATCTTTCCTTGCTGATAATTCACCCGATGCTTATGAGAAGCGGGTTGATTTACTTCTTAATTCGAACCAGTATGGAGAAAACTGGGCCCGTCATTGGCTCGATCTTGTTCGTTATGGCGAAACCAATAGTTTTGAACGCGATGGTTTGAAACTCAATGCTTGGAAATATCGCGACTATGTGATTAGCTCTTTCAATTCTGATAAGCCTTATAACCAATTCATCAAAGAACAACTTGCAGGGGATGAACTGGAAAAAACTACCCGCGATAGTATGGTCGCTACCGCTTATTATCGTTTAGGTATTTGGGATGATGAACCCGCAGATCGCGAGCTTAGTTATTTTGATCAGCTAGATGATATTGTTTCAACAACTGGTCAGGCATTTTTAGGGCTTACCATTGGATGCGCTAGATGCCACGATCATAAGATTGATCCCTTTCCACAGAAGGATTACTACCGGTTTATGGCGTTTTTCCACGGCATTAATAGTTATGGAAATGGTTCAGCTTCTCAACGAGTTGTCGATGGAGAAATTCAAGAATTAAAAGGTATTGTTAATTCGAGCAGGAAGCCCGATGAAAAGAAATTGCGAGAACTTGAAGTAAAAGCACAGGAATACGACCGTGATATCAATAACATTAACCAGAAAATCGGCCGTATTGAAAGCGATTTTCAGCCTAAATTGCCAGGTGGGCAGATCGATGATTTCAAACAAGATATTCATAAACCATTACTGTTTGAAAAACATTTAGGCAAACTTATTTCTAAAGAAGAATACGAAAAATGGAAAGAACTTATCAAGCAGCGTGAAGAGCTTAAAAAGACTCGGCCTCTCATTCGAGAAACTTCGCTTGCTGTTATCGAACAAGGCCCGAAGGCCCGAGATACTTTTATTCTTGTTCGTGGTATGCCCGCTGCTAAAGGGGATAAAGTTGACCCCGGGTTTCCTACGGTGATGGTCCCCCCTACCACAACCGACCCCAAGATTCCTGAGCCCGATGCTAAGGCACGGTCATCAGGCCGTAGAAAAATTCTTGCCGATTGGATTGCTAGCCCCGAAAACCCCCTTACTTCTCGCGTGATGGCTAACCGAGTTTGGCAATTTCATTTTGGCAGAGGAATTGTTCGGTCTTCTAGTAACTTTGGCTATATGGGCACACCACCTACCCACCCTGAACTTCTCGACTATCTTGCTAACCAACTTGTTGCAAACGATTGGAAGCTTAAACCTCTGCACCGTCTTATACTTACCTCGAATGCTTTTAAAATGAGTAGTAAGTCGGTTCCCATTGCCGTTGCAAAAGATCCTGAAAATGATTTACTTTCTCATTTTGATTTGCGCAGATTAAGTGCTGAAGAATTACGCGATTCTATTCTTGCTGTTAGTGGAAATTTGAACTTAAAGAAAACAAATGGCCCTAGCATTTACCCGATTATTCCAAGAGAAGTTCTTGCAGGGCAGTCGGTTCCTGGAAGTGGTTGGGGCAAATCAACCCCCACAGAGGCTGCTTCTCGAAGTATTTTTGTTCATATTAAACGGTCTCTTGCTCTGCCGATTTTACAAGTCTTCGATTCTCCAGATCCTGATTCCCCTTGCCCTTCTCGTTTCACTACAACCCAACCAGCTCAAGCTCTTGCCCTTGTTAATGGCGATTTTGCTAGTGAGCAGGCTAAGGTTTTAGCTGAAGATGTTTTAAAAACTGTGGGCAATAATAGTTCTAATCAAGTTGCTGAAACCCTTCGTAGAGTTTTCCAAAGGCATCCTAATCAAGATGAAATTGATCGTGGTATTCGTTTTATCAACGATTCAATTCAAAAAGATTCTCTCAATGCCAATGAGGCATTTCAGCGATTTTGTCTTCTTGCTTTTAACCTCAATGAGTTTATTTACCTTAACTAAAAGCTTTAACTTTCAGGTGACCTATGCAGAATTTTTGTGGTAATACAAGGCGTGAGTTTATTTGGCAGACGGGCGCTGGCTTTACTGGCGTCGCCCTTGCTGGCATGCTTGAAGATTCTTTCTTCAAGGCGAATGCTGCACAACCCTTTAACCCTCTGGCTCCTAAAAAGCCTCACCGCGATGCTAAGGCTACTAGTGTTATTTTCCTCTATATGTATGGCGGGCCTAGCCATATCGATACCTTCGAGTACAAACCTGCCTTAAATGGTATGGATGGTAAAACTATCGATGTTAAGACTTTTGGGCGGGGTGGGAAAAAAACTAGCGGCAGGATTGTTGAACCTCGATGGAAATTCAAACAGTATGGCAAATCAGGCAAATATGTCTCGGATCTCTTCCCTAACCTCGCCAAGCATGTTGATGATATCTCATTTATTCATTCTATGACCGCTGATTCTCCTATACACGGATCTGCTATGATCCAAATGAATACGGGCAAGATTCAATCGGGCGCACCTTGTATGGGTTCTTGGGTTAATTACGGCCTTGGTAGCGAAAACGCCAACCTCCCGGGCTTTGTCGTTATGCTTGACCCACGAGGTGGGCCTATCAGTGGGGCTAAAAATTGGTCTAGTGGCTATATGCCTGCACAGTATGAAGGTACCCTTTTCCGTTCTCAGGGTTCCCCTATCCTTGATCTTTCACGCCGGGCAGAAATGTCTGACCCTCAACAGCGCAGAATCCTTGATACTCTTTCTCAGTACAATTCCGAACACGCTTTGCATAATAAAGATTATTCTGCACTTAATGCTCGCGTTGCTAGTTATGAACTTGCTTATCGTATGCAATCTTCTGCACCCGATGCTACCGATATTTCTAAAGAGACACTTAAAACGCAATCTCTCTATGGAATTGATAACCCTAAAACGGCTGTTTTTGGCAGGCAATGCCTTCTTGCCAGAAGATTAGTCGAGCGGGGAGTAAGGTTCATTCAGCTTTATTCAGGCGGCGCTCATAACGATGATAATTGGGACGCTCACGGCGACCTCGAAAAAAATCATAACCTTCACGCTGGCGAAACTGACCTGCCTATCGCTGGTTTGCTTGCTGATCTTAAACAGCGTGGCCTTCTAGAATCCACCCTTATTATCTGGGGCGGCGAATTTGGTAGACAACCTACCGCAGAATATGCCAAGGGTAGTGGTCGTGATCATAACGCTTATGGCTTCACTATGTGGATGGCGGGTGGTGGCATCAAGGGCGGGACTACCGTTGGTTGCACCGATGAAATTGGGAACAAAGCTGTCGAAAAACCTTTCCATGTCAAGCATCTTCATGCTACTGTGCTTGATCGTATGGGACTTGACCCCGAAAGATTGACTTACTTTTATGGTGGGCTTGATCAAAAACTAGTCGGTGTTGAAGGGGCGGAACCTATCAAGGATATTATGCTTTAACTAAGGAATTTTCGTTATGAAAATTAGACTCGCACTTTTGGGTTTTCTTGCTTCTTCTTTTCTGGCCCTTGCTGCAGAACCTGCTTATAAGGTTCTTGCTGCAGACCGAGGTAAGGTTTCTATTGTCGATGCTTCTGGTAAAGTCGAATGGGAATTTGCTAATAAGGCAGAAACTCACGACCTTCAGTATCTTCCCAATGGTAATGTGCTTTTACCCCTTCCCAAAAATATCGTTGCTGAAGTTGATAAGCAAGGTAAAGTCGTTTGGCAGTTCGAATGCAAACCCAAGGAAGGCAGCAAAGATCGGGTCGAAATACACGCTTTTCAACGACTTGAAGATGGCCTTACTATGATTGCTGAATCTGGCAATCGCAGGATTATCGAAGTAGATAAAGATGGCAAAATCGTTCGTGAAGTTCCCCTTACCGTTGAAAAGCCTAGTTCCCATCGCGATACCCGTATGGCTCGTAAACTTACCAATGGTAATTATCTTGTTTGTCACGAAGGCGATGGCAAAATTCGTGAATACGACCCCGCAGGCAAAGTCGTTTGGACTTATGTTATGGATCTTGGTGATAGGCCACGCAGCCCGGGCCACGGCGTTGAAGGTCACGGCAATGAAGTCTATGGCGCTATTCGACTTCCTTCTGGTAATACTCTCATCGCGGGCGGGAACAACAACCGTGTGCTTGAAGTAAACCCTAAGGGCGAAATTGTTTGGAAGATCGATCAATCCGAATTACCCGGTATTAAGCTTGCTTGGGTTACTTCCCTTCATGCGCTTCCTAATGGCAATATCATTGTTGGTAATTGCCACGCCGGCCCTGAAAACCCACAGCTTTTTGAAGTGACTCGCGATAAAAAAGTTGTTTGGACTTTTAATAACTTTAAAACCTTTGGCAACGGTTTGGCTTCCGCCCATATTTTAGATATCAAAGCTATCCGTTAATTGCTTAACTGATTTTAATCGAGAAAGGGCCATCGAATGCTGGCCCTTTCTCTTTTCTTTAACTTCAACTTTTCATGTTATTATTCAGATAGTTGCTTCTAATTTTCATTTGGAAGAGAATTGGTTTTAACTTAATTAGAAAATGTGTGAGTGTATATTGGTGTTGATTAGGCTACGCCTTGCTTGCCAAGCGTTTTGGCTCTGATCTTGAGTGAATTGTTATTCACGGCGAATGGAGTTGTGTTCGCCACCTCAACCCGTGGTCTTCAAGGCAGCGGTCTATAGGTTCTACTCTTATTTCGGCTTCGTTTATGCTAAACCTTTACTAGTTTAAAGCTGACCTGATAGCGATAGAAGACGATGTTCGGGGTCATCTTCAGGGCGCGGCGAATTCGCTGGTCATCTTCGTATGCAATAATAACCCCGAGCACCGTCTGCCCATCATCGGCCAGTTCCTCCTGTACAAAGCTCATGTAGCGTAGCGTCTGCCCCACCACTGCGTCACTGGCTCGGCCCTTCTTCAGTTCCACCACCAGCAACCGCTTCTTGTCTTTGCTAATGGCCAGAATATCGAGCGGGCCAGTATCAGTCTGATATTGCTGCGCCTTCTCGCCGTCCTCTTCGTAGATGTCGTAATCCTTTCCGAGTTCGGTATTCGACCAGTTCTGAACAAGAAAATCTTCCAGATGCTCTTCTAAGGCAAACGCCGACGGGTCTTCCACCGAAGCATCAGTAGAAATTAACTTCGGCGCAGATACCCCGCCAAGAAGTTTCTCCAATTCCTCGCGATGCAGCGAAATATTACTCACAGTGCCGATTGAGCCGGAAGAGTTCCGCAACGCCTCACTCATTGCCGCACGGTCTATGGTCACATTGAGCCAGATGACGGGCCGCCGATGACCTAGGTCTTTCCCAGCCTCGTAGTAATACTCTCCACTTACTTCCCCGATGCGATACTTTCCCGTGCCATCGGGACAAAACACTATGTCGCCCTTTTGAATTCCCTTGGATACCGTCCACAATGCGCCACAAGCTAACCCTGCACCAATCTTGGTTTTTTCGGGATGAGCAGCAAGAAATACTGGGATGAACTCCTTGTTAAATGCTCGCCACTCCTCGGGCAGCTTTCTGGTGAGGTCTTGGTTAATGCCGAAATCCGTGCCGATGAAATTGCTTACAAAGCACGCCTCGGCAAAGATACTTTTTTTACCCAGCATGACACGGTAGAAGTTTTTCATAGGTTTACAATTCTCCAGTAAAGGCTTGATGCTAAAGCGACTTTTTCAATGCTACCACATTTTCGTTGTAGGGGATTTCATTAGCGTTTATGTTCGTATCCCTCGCTGTTTTCGAATGATGGTTTTCAGGCTATTAATGTCGCCGGGTTTGCCATTCATCCGGTGCAGCATCCGGTGACAGTTGGCGCATACCGTGGCCAAGTCTTCCTGCCGTGTCTTGATGTTCTCTCGCAACTTTGCCAATTGAACGATGTGATGGGCCTCAGCAAATGCTTGGCCTAGCCGGCCGTAAGTCTTTTCAAAGCGAAGGCCGCACACTTGGCACTGGTAGTTGTCGCGAATCTTACATTCGGTTGCGAGCAACCGGCTGCGTTCTCGGCGCAGGTGCGAGACAACCACCCGTCGGTTTTCTAACTGTGGGTAGACCTCTTGGCTTTCGTCTTCAGCCGAAGCACCGGGGAGCGTGCGAGCCACGGACTCAAAAAAACTGGCGGCTAGGGCGAGAAAATGTGGGCTGATCTTCGTTGCAGTGGTGCTTGTCCGGTCATAGATGCCGAAATAGTTTCCATCACCATATTTTTCTAGGATCGGCTGATTAAATTGGGCAAAAGGAAGGCGTTTGGCAAGGCTCACCGCTGGGGCGTCATCTATATCGTTGCTTGTGATGGTTCGAATGGGCGCAAGCTTTTTATTTACTCTTTTCGTAAGGTTAAGAATTTTTGGGCCTTGGTTTGAGCGAAAACATACCCACAGCTTACGCTCTTTATGACCGGAAAAACGATCAAGCCTGATCTCTAGATGGGTGGCTTGCTTACCAAGCTTGCCGATGGTTGCCGACCAGCCAGCGGTATTTGTCACCGTAACCTGACTTGGCAATCGTACCCGGATTGCCGTCCCTCTAACCCGCAATTTTAGCTCAACGGCTAATTGGCGAGCTATCTTCAGAAGCCATCTACTGTCTTGGCGGGTGTTAATGGCCATTTTACAGTTCTCCGGTGAAGGAACGGGGAGCAGGTTGCCCATTCACTGACTGGCTTTTTCTGGATTTCCCCAATTGCCCAGTTGCTGACTGGGCAATTGGGAGGCGGCGCATGTATTCAAGATTGCTCTTAGAGTAGCCCCGGCCAAACTCTTGTTCTAGCCTCTCGGCGAGTTGCTTGATCACCTCCTGCCCATAAGCCGCGCGGTCTTTTCCCTTCTGCTCCTGCTCGACGATGCGCCGCCCAATCTCAAAATTCGTATGGACTTGCACGAGGTCCACGCCGCGGGCCACGGTGGCGCGGGCGTTAGAAATGAGACCACGGATGTCGTTGAATAAAGATTTGGTGAGTTTCATAACAGTCTCCTGATGTTCCCTAGTACTTGTCGCTCTCGGCATCCAGCGTAGCGATCATCTTGGTCGGTTGGGTGCTCATCCTTTCACCTCCCTTTCTTTGTCCCACAAACGCAGGCGCTCGACAATCTGCTCGGGGCTGGGGAGTTCATCGCGGTAGGCTTCGGGGAGTTGGGGCACGATGGTGTAGGTAGCCACGCCGATGGGACGGGCCGCGCTTCGCAGGGCATACTCGACGACGGTGTGGTTCTTTTCTCGGCAGATGATGATGCCGATGGGGAAGTTCTCGACCTCTATGCGCTCCTGCGCATCTAGCGCTTCTAGATAGAACTCCATCTTCCCTTTGTGCTCCGGCTCAAAGGCGCGGATTTTCAGGTCGATGGCGACGAGGCAGCGCAGACGGCGATGAAAAAGCAGGAGATCAATGAAATATTCCTGCCCACCGACTTCCAGCCGGTATTGGCTGCCGACGAAGGTGAAGGCCCCGCCCATCTCCGACAGGAAGCGGCGGAGGTTCTGGACGATGGCGCCTTCCAGCTCGCGCTCGGAGTGTTCTTCGGCCAGATCGAGGAAATCAAAGGTGTATTCATCCTTCACGGCCAGCACGGCTTGGTTCCTGATCTCGGGAGTGAGCGTCTGGCCGAAACTGGTCTGGTTGAGGAGGTATTTCTCGTAGCTCTGGTTATCGATTTGGTGCTGGAGGACGGCCTTGGTCCAGCCAAAACGGGCGGTGGCGCGGAGGTAGAACTCGCACTGGAGGTCGTCTTTGCAGCGGTTCATGATGACTATGTTTTTGGCCCAGCTAATTTCTGCAACCAATGGTTGCAGAATTGGCCGGTCGCAGTATTCTGTGTAAAATTGGCTCATGCACCAAAGATTTCTAGCTGAAAAACCATTACGCCCGGGGAACTCCATTTGGAGATCGTTGGCGAGGGTCTGGACAATGGCTTTGCCCCAGCCAAGGGTCTCCTGCTTCTGGTGAATGGACTGGCCGAGGTCCCTGTAAAGGGCGATCAGTTCCTTGTTCACCGCCCGCATCGCCTGGTATTAGCCGTGGCGGATGCGGGCCTTCACTTCGGTGAGGAAGCCGGGGTAGTCAGGGGTGGTGAGTTCGCTCATGCAAGTATCCCCCGCTTCGACAAGCTTCCTGCTGGCAGGCTTAGGGACCGGCCCTCGGTGGCTTTGTCGGTTTCGAGGGCATCGAGGTATTTCAGGAAGAGCAGCCAAGAGGATTGCTCGGTGTAATCGAGTTCGCTGGCGCAGCCGGTTTCCTTTCGGAGTGCATCGTCGATGTTTTTGAAGGCTTGTTTGAACATAATAACCTTTAGGTTTTGTAATCGCATCAAAGAATAATTATACCGTTAGGTACTTGCTATGAAAATAGTTTCTCACTCTTTGGAGTTTATTCTTAATAAAAGAGTTATAATAATCGTAAAGTCATTAATATATAGTCTAGCTTAAATAATAAAGCTTCAAACTAGTACCGCTGTCATCCTCACGAATGTGGGGAACTAGTGTGAAACTGGCAGCGGCTGGACCCCTGACTTAAAAGCCCAGCGACACAAAGCCCAGCGACTGCGCTCGCTGGGGCTGCTTTTCCCCTTTTTAAAACAAACTCAAACGCAGAAATACAGCCCCATGGCCACTGTTAGCAATGAAGAG
>JBDNHI010000165.1:0-12919 GCA_041694635.1 Gemmataceae bacterium
GTGTCATCCGTGGTCACCGTATTATTTCTTCTTACCTAATCTGAATGCGTTCGTTGTTTTTAAGGGCTTGCTCCATATCGGTACGGAGGGCTTTAAGAAAAGCATCAACTTGATCCTGCGTTTCGATATAAGAGTTTTGGGAATAATCTAATGGTTTAATCACTTTTTGTTTTTTGATAGGTGGCGGCACAACAACCTCATCAGGTGATACCCACGCTTCTACTTTTTTAACTGCTGCATCATAGAGAGTGGTACACTCGCCCTTTGCTTGTGCAATGTGTGGTAAGGAGGGTTGCTTAGCAATGCTCTCTTTCAAGTTTAAAAGCGGTTGTTTCACAACGCTATTAAACTTAGCATCCGCCCCTAGCTTAGCCAAATCAACATCAAGGCTTATCAACTTGGAATCTAGTTCTTTTAGGGATTCTTCCCTTGCGCTAGCGATTAAACTATTGTTAAGAAGTTCGACTTTGGTAATAAGTTGATCCGCTTCTTTGAGAATGGAGTAAGGGCTTTGAGCCAAGAGGATTTGCTGCATTCTGAGCAGAGCCTCATTAACACTATCGTCTTTCTCTAGTTCGGTGCGGTTTAACTTAAAGGTGTCAAAAGCTTGCCTAAGCTTATCCCAAGCGGTTTTACCACTGGTGTAGAACCCATACAAGTTTTCGTAGTTATCACGAAGAGAGAGTAAATCTTTTTCTACAAGTTTGGATCGTTCGAGGAATTTATCAGTCTCCGTTTTAATGAGATTATTAATAAAGTTTAAGCCATCGGTTATTTCTTGGTGGCCGGGGTACTTCCCCGTTTCAGCAAGAATTTTGTAGTTGTTAAGGTTAGCCTGCCACTGGGTTAAATTTCTAATGAGGAAAGAGGAGATTGCATCAGCACCATCGGGTCCAGTTTCCTTAAAGAGATCTTTTCCTAAATGGCGCGCCCATTGAATAAGCACAGGATCGACAATGATTCGTTTTTTGAGAGTAATTTTCTTGCGCTTATTTGTATTGGTGAGGGATTCATAAGCTTTATCTAATGGGATAGGGTGGCTATCCATAATTAATTGAATTTCGCCAAAGACAAGCAACCTGCCAATTAAAACAAGAACTTCGCCTTCAACCCAACCATAGGGCCGTAACGCCTTTTTCTCTAGTAAGTCATATAGAACAACCGGAATGTTTTTGAGACCATATAAATCTAACTGGGAACGGATATCATTAAGCGCATCGGGGTTATTTTCGCCCGCTTGTAAAAGAAGGGTTTCTTTAGAAACATCGTTGGAACGAAGAGTGGCTTGCAATTCTTTAAGTGGGTCAGGCAGCAGCCTTTTCAAATAGCCCATTTTTGGAAAGGTGTTTTCGATCAGGTATTCAAATGCAGAAGCCAACGCATCTTTGGGATCGCCGGTCTTGATCGTTAGGCTTTGCCCTGCAACACAATAATCAGCAGAGCCTAGCATCTGTTGCACAATGTTACTAAGTCTTTCATAGCGATTTTGGTTTTCAGTAGCGATTCTGGCAATGATCATTTTAACTGAGTCAGGAAGAGTGCCATCGTTTTTTCGGCGGACGAATTTATGGGTTTGCAGATAGGTGCGAACTTCCTTTTCTAAGGTCTCATCACTGCCAAGCCGAATCCAGATCTCGCCATTGTTGTCGCCTGATTTAAGTACGCACCTTCCCTTGTCTAGGGTTTCGTATTCATCGCCTAGTGGGGAGAAAATGGCAAGGGAAAGATACCCCTCTTTTTGCGTGCCTACGACAAAACTATCAATTTTTCGATTGAAATCGAAGTCCATCTTATTGGCAGAATAACGGTACTTCTTTAAATCCTTATAGATATCTGCATAAATCAAATCGCCAAGAATTTGGGAATCTTCCCCATTTTGCAATTCGATTTGCTTGATTTCTCGGTCGATATCCCTTTCTTCATTGGTCAGGAAGGTATACAAATCGCCATTGCGATTGATGAGCGATTCATTTTCAAGTCGCCCAAGGCTTTCCTCGATAGACCTACGCAGCAACAACCTGTTGCAATCGATTTGATCTAAGCAGAGGGTAACCAAATTATCAACATTTCCTTTGACCTCATCGACATAGCGAATAAGAAATAGCACTTGCAGCAGTTTGATATCAAAGGGTTGGAGGGTGACAACAGCACTAGCCTGATCGATAGTTCTTTTTACGACAGTATCAAGAAAGCCCTGAATCGAGGGGTAGAAATCGTAGAAAGGAACCAGAACGCCAACTTCCTTTTGGGCAGCGATCTTCGCAGCAGATTGAAAAGCATCGAGCATAGACCTTTCGCCTTTAGCTAAATGGGTGCCCGTTGCACCTGCTTTACGAATAGCTTCAAAGACTTTCTGCACCAAGTGGAACTGGTAAGGAACGAAGGGGTAGTTTTTGGAGAAGTCATCATCATCTCGAAAATGCCTAAGGGTCATTTTGCAATTCTTGAAGCTGATCTGATTCTTAAGGATGTCGCCCTTTTGTTTAAAAACACTTTTAAGCTCGCTAACAACGCCTGGCACTTTGCTTAAGAGTCGAGATTGAATCACCTCATCGACATTGGCACTTGAAAGGGAAAGAGGTTTTTCGAACCTACCTTGGATTTTAGAGAAATCATCCTTTTTTGTTTTGTTCATATCGTTTAAGAGCGAATCCATATTTTCTTGGGAAGTAACCACGACCCAGGCCCGACCAGCGCAAATTACGCCTAAACCTTCGACAATGCTTTGAAGGTTAAGCATCAGCTTAGATTCGTTGCCTATAAATTGCCCAACCTCATCGATAAGGAAAACCAAACGATGGCGGGGCCCCTTGGAATCGAGGTACTCCTTGGTCCATTTGCACAAGTTTTCGATAGTGATAGCAAGGTTTTCTTCAGCCCCATCGATCCATTTTTCAGCAGCGGTCTGGCTTTGATTCAAGGCTTCCATAAACGCCTTAACAACTTCATCTCGGCTGAATTCGTAAGCGTCCTTTTCTTTATCCCAATCTTTCCCAGCGTGCTTTTTATACGCTTCCTTGAAGAGCTCGTACTTACCCTTTGCCTTTAGGTTGCGTTCCATATGAGCGATATGGGGGTAATCCCCGCTAAACCCCTGCACCTCGTTGAGCACCTTGAGGAATAGCCGAAGGATAAGATCCTTGCCTTTATTATGATCCGCCTTGGCATCAATATTAAAAAGCACCACATCGGTTTCTTCTGCTACCGAGCGATTAAGTTCGGCAAAAAACAAAGGGTCTTTTATTTTTGTTTCAAAAAACGAGACAGCCCGTTGGGTTTCCCCTTCAAAGGAATGCACGCCGTTTTTTAGCAGATAAGAAAGAACCTTGAGCAAATGAGATTTTCCTGAGCCGAAAAACCCTGATATCCAGATGCCCATTTTAGCAGAGGGATCTGGTTTCTTGATTTTGTCCCAGGCAGTTGCATACCAGCGAAAAAAGTCGCGTAGGTGTTTATCTAGTTCTTGTGTGATTACAAATTCATCTAGTTCTTGCCAAACCGAGGCTTCATCTTTTTGGTCTGCTTTGACCACGCCATTGATGCCACGGAAAATATCTTTCTCAAACAAATCCTTAATTATCATTTGTCAACCTCACGAGATTAATTTGAAGGCACGGTAATAGCCCGCACTTTTTATTTTCCCAAAAAGCCGAAGCGTCTGGTGATCATACTTGCCGGGGTAAAAAATCACTAAGGGCTTGTCTACCACAGGCTGAAGATTATTTAAAAGTGTATGCGACCTCAAAAGAGGGAAGGCACTACCAACGCCACTAAGCAGGATGATGTCGTAAGCGTTGGGCTTAGTTTTTTCAGCAAATATAGGCCCCAACTTCGATTCGTGAAGTACCCCTGAAAGTGCCTTTTTCAGCGATTCATTCCCTTTAGCTTTCTGCATCTCGATAGATTTTTCTAATACATCCCGATCCCGAAGGTAATCCAAAACAAATTCGAATAGGTCTGTATGACAAACTTTAATATCCGGCCTTTTACGGCTTATCTGCTCTGTTAGCTCTTTCAAAAACTCTCTCATTCGCAACTCTTCTTCGGGTGGGTAATCAAAGATGTAAAAGCCAAGTTCATTTCCTAACCCTTTACCGGTTAGAAACTCATCTGAAACAAGCTTAGGAAAAACTTGGTTTAATCTTTTTTCTAATGCTTCGTTCATATTTCCACCATCATAGCCTTAAGAACTTTATTTTCTTTATGAGCCTGAAGATAATTCAAGACAGCATCCGAAATATGAACTGTTTGAAGTGTTCGGGATTTGGTGTTATCGATATAGCCTGCCTGAGCCAAACATTGGTAAATTGATGAGCGCAACCTTTTGACAGTGGACTCAGACCAAGCTGGCATATTAGGGTCTCTTTCACGACAGCCTTCGAGATATTTCGCCCAAAGACTATTGGCGAGCGATTTCGATAGAAGCTTGTATTGGTCGGAAACTACAAGAGCCATAAAGTCAGCCAGCAGGCTACTATGTTTAATGGCAGCAGCAAATAAGGCCTGGGCAGAGACAACACCTTTGCCATCTCGAACCAACTTCCAATGTTCTGGCTGCATCAATTTTAACCTAGACCTAATCAGGCTTGCGATTCGAATTGCCGAAGATGGGTTTCTTGCCTGAAAGATGTTGTTGACAACTATGGCTTCTTTCCAGCCTTTAGCGTCGGTGTTTTTGAGCATCAAATCCGCCACAATTTTACTTTCAGCTAATTTCAAAGACCCAGCAGTAAGCCCTGATTTATAGCGCAGAATACTAGCCATTTATCATTTCACCTTTTAATAAATGCAAAGGTAATGATAAAAATAGTGCAATAAGTTGAAAATTCATTGAGGGCGAATCCAGACTTACAAAATTAAAAAGATATAACTTTAATAAGCAGTATCTTAAAGGCACAGATACCCGATTTCTAATCAAATCTGGTGGTAATAGTGGAATTTACCGTTGCCTAATAGAATAGCCCTATTCATCATCACCCCCCTTGATAATTCATATCGATGCAGATATGCACCGTGTCAGAGACTGGGCCGCAAGCTATGCCAAAAGTGGTGATCGAGAATACCACTAAGTTCGGCCTATCCTTTAGCGCTTCAAGGAATCTTTCTAAATTCGTTAAGTCATCTTCACACTCATTCACAACTTCTTCCGTATTCACCTTAGCTTCAAGTTCTTCTAATTCAGGGCAGTGCCATGAAAACATCCCCGCAGAATCAGAGTAATCAAACAGCGTCCCAGACGATGGCTTATACCTCTCCGAACTTAGCATTTGAAACCCCGTCACCGGGCAGTAAAACCACTATGATCAAATTCAATCCGCTGCCTGTCATACCCTTTAACAAAACAAACAATCGATATGATTTTAATTGCTTAAAAGGGTTTGTAAAGCTTAGCAGCGGGGTGCAAATCGCGCCGGGGTAAGCTGCCTGCGAGCGATGGCGACCATATCCTATGACGGCGCTAACTGAACTTCTTGGGGTTCATCGGGGGGCCGTCCAATTCTGGGGCCAACAGGTGATGGCCTTCATAAAAGAGATTGGCTTGGGTATCACTGCCAAGATCTCCTCGTCTACGGGAACTGCCCGCGGTGGTTCTGTCCAAGCGTGCAGTGCACATTTAAAACTATCTGTCAGCTACCAATTTGCGTAGAACAGTTTCCTGCTGAATCAAGAGTCGGGAGCTGAATTGAGTGCTACTCTGAGTGGATTGGTGAGGGTTGGACTTACTTGGGGTGTGAGTTGGAAGGCCTGCCAAAGCGGTTACCCCCACGCAGCTTTGATCAAGGCTGAAGAAGATGTCATGCTGGCCGACTTTGACCTGCTTGGCGGGGTAGAAATCCATCCACATAACTGAACCGACTACTTAACTCATCCGTAAGTGGGTCCAATGCACTCCTCTCGGCCAAAACTACAACCAAGAGATCTTCTATATGCTAGGTACTATTTTAAAAGAAGCTGATCCGCAATAAGCCGCATAGGACAATCATAAGAGTAGGGTAGGGTAGGGCTATCTAACTGACGCTTTCATTATAGTTAAAACGGCTGCCTGAGACTCTGCACTTAGCCGCTTCCAAAGCTTAAACACCATGGCAAATTCATCCGTAAAATTGCTTGCACCGCTTTTTGCACTGGGTTATCCAGTACGATTTAAATACTAAAACCTTGGCTAACACACATGGTGCGGATGCTCTTGGAATTTTCTGGGCCTCCCCGCCTCCCCTCTTTGTAGCAGCAGAACCAACCTGCCCCCAACCTGCCCCCAACCTGCCCTCATCTGGCCAACCATCGACCCAATTTGCGCCTAAAAGATTATCGCATTTAAAACGATTCTAGAGGCCCTCCCGAACTATGCGAAGTATTGCGACTATTTGCGATGAAGTAAGGTGGGGCCATCGTTCTAAAACTTCAAGTGCACCGGATTCTGCACCACTCTTTTCAAGAAATTGTATATTTCCCATGGTTTTTGCATTTATTCCAATCCCTGCCCCTCCGCTTTTTTAGTTCACCTTCACACTTTTCCGTTGCCTTAGCTTTTAATTATTAAAAAGTTATGGCTAAAATTTGCCTTACGGTTATATTCTAAGGCCATACCTGTACTTTTGACAACCATAATGATTGATCAAAATTTATTAAACTGTGAGTTAGTCCCTAATAAACCTTTACCCAATTGTTCTCTCTGGATTTTATTCCACGCAGTTTCCTTACCTTGTTTCATTAGCGCTGATTGGTTCTTGACCCCTGTCGCTTCTAAAAACTATGGCTTAATTATTCTGCCTTTAATCATTGGCATTGGGCAAATGCTATTGCTTTGGGACCAATTACGCTGGCCTTTACTTTGGCCATTTTTAACGATCCTTGGAATGCCGCTGTCTTTCTTAGGTATCTGGTGGTTTATGCTTTGCATTGGTGGAGGATTTGGCTTATTTCAAGCCATCCACCTTTGGTTTTCTGGCTACCGAAGAAATTATTTATGGTGGCTTGCAAGCTTTATAGGATGGATATGCGGTGCCCTAATTTGGTCTACACTATCTAACAGCATCGAACTAAAAGTAAATGAATTATACGAAATGATAGGCCTATACATAATGATTGGTTTAGCCTACGGCAGCAGTATTTACTTTGCACTTCGACTTATGAAAAGCTGAATTAATATTCAGAACCATCGATTAATTCGCCATCACTACGGTTAGCAAGTTTACGAAGGGGATCGGCGCTCATCGAAGATCGTAAAGCCTTAACACTGCCATCGCAGAGAACAAACTGAACAACACCAGAGTGCCAAGAGCCAAAGACATTAGTAGTGGCATCGGTAGCGAATTTAGCAAGAAGAATGGTGGCACCGCCTGGCGGTGTAGAAGAGCCAACTTGCCTTCGTGCGCCTGTTTTATCGCCATTATAAATAGAATTATCGTAGCTAATTTGCCCGAGTTTATTTGGAGGTACATGTTTTTCGCCAAAGCAAATAGTATTAGAAAGGCCATCGGTGATTTCAGAAAACTTGAGGTACCTTTTGCCTTTACCGGTTTCCCAATCGTTATCAATAATGCCAACACCATTGCAAGCGGGTTTAGTTTGGCTAGGGCTTGGGGCCCACCAATATTCAGCGACACTACCAGGGTCACCAGCATTCATAGCGTAATCGCCTAAAGCCCCAGGAACATGAGTAGTACCATAGGAAGCAGAATCTGGAATATCGCCAGAAATGCTTAATCCCGCAGTAGCAGCAGACCGTCTAGCAGGGCAGATATAAACTTTAACGGTGGTTTCACGGGCAACTTTATTTGAAGCATCGTAATAGGCTTTACTAAAATTCCATAATTTATGGGTGGCATCGCCCTCGAGAAAAGGCAGAATAAAAACCGCAAAAGTAGCAATCGGATCATTTCTACTGGGCGGAATACAAGAATAAGTGCCATGGTAATTATGCACCGCAAGCCCCATCTGCTTTAAATTATTGGCACAAGACATCCTAGAAGCAGCTTCTCTTACCTTTTGCACCGCAGGCAATAATAGCCCGATTAAAATCGCTATGATTGCAATCACTACCAACAACTCGATAAGAGTAAAGGCTTTTCTAAAAACATATTTGGACATTAAATCACCCAAGTTTATTAAGAAACATAGAAGAGAATACTTATTATCAGCAAGTTTATTATAGACTAGGCATACCTTAAAAAACAAATTTGAAAATCATCATCACCAAAGCATCTAAAGCTTGCAAAGTTAAATTTGCAAGCTTTAGAAATACTGAACCCAACTTAAACTTTGATAATATCTTTTACACTCATACCACTAGGAATCATAGGAAGCACATGCTCTTGATGTGGCGTCATAACATCGAGTAAGAAAGCACCTTTAGATTCAATGAATTCGATAAGTGCTTCATCAAGGTCTTTAGGATCGCTAATGCGCTTGGTGCCAATTCTGAAGCCCTTAGCAATGGTAACATAATCAGGGTAAGGAGGTTCATTAAAGCCTGCCCCTAAATAAGTATGACCGCGATTGCTATCAAAGAAGCGATCTTCCCATTGAACAACCATCCCAAGGTGTTGGTTATTAAGAATCATAGTTTTGACGGGAAGCTTTTCGGTAAAGCAAGTAGCAAGTTCCTGAACATTCATAAGGAAGCTGCCATCACCATCAATATTAATAACGGTTTTAAGAGGGTTTGCTGCCTGAGCGCCCATAGCAGAAGGCAGGCCAAAACCCATAGAACCAAGGCCACCACTGGTAACCCATGCACGAGGGTAGTTAAATTTAAAGAACTGAGCAGCCCACATTTGATGTTGACCAACCCCCGTAGAAATAATGGTATCTTCAAGCATATTGCGTTCTTTGAGTAATTCCCAAAGCCTTTTAATAGCTTGTTGAGGAAGAATCACATCCTCGCGCGGTTCGCAACGGAGTGGTTCGGTTTCACGCCAATGTTCAACCTGCTTGATCCATTCCTGATGACCAGCGGTAAGGGAAGGTGCACCCTTGGGCCGGGCATCGATAATGCGAACTAAATCTTGCAAAGCCAAGCTAATATCACCATGAATAGGTAGGTCTGCCTTCTTGATTTTATTGAGCTCGGAAGGATCGATATCAATATGAACAATTTTACCGTGCTTAGCAAATTCAGTAATCTTGCCAGTAACTCGATCATCAAAGCGAACGCCAAAAGCAAGTAGTAAATCTGCTTCGTTGATAGCGTAATTGCTGTAAACGGTGCCGTGCATACCAAGCATATCAAGGCTAAGGAAATGTTCAGCAGGAAACCCGCCTAAGCCAAGAAGAGTCATAGCAACTGGGATGCCTGTTTTTTCAGCGAAGGCACGAAGGTGAGGAGAAGCCTCGCTACTGATGATTCCACCACCTGCATAGATGATTGGTTTTTTGCTAACTTTAAGCATTTCGAGAACTTTATCGAGTTCTTCGCGGGTAGCTCTACGTTCTGGAGAATAACCAGCCAAATTGGTTGGAGGATCGTAATCAGCAACAATCTTGCGTAATTGCACATCTTTAGGCACATCGATGATGATAGGGCCGGGTCTTCCAGAAGTCGCAATGTAAAAAGCTTCCTTCATAACTCTGGTGATATCTTCAGTACGCATAATTAAATAATGATGCTTGGTAATAGCCCGACAAACTTCAACAATGGGGGTTTCTTGAAAAGCATCGGTACCAATAACAGGGGTGCTAACCTGCCCCGTAATAGCGATGATGGGGCAAGAATCCATTTTGGAATCAGCGAGGGAGGTGACAAAGTTGGTAGCGCCTGGCCCCGAAGTGGACATACAAACGCCTACTTTACCGGTGGTCCGAGCATAGCCTTCCGCAGCGAAAGCGCCGCCTTGTTCGTGCCGGGGAAGTATTGTGCGAAGTTTATCCGCAACCCGGGTAAGAGATTGGTGCAAAGGCATACTAGCACCGCCCGGATAAGCAAAAATAACATCCACGCCGTGGTTGATTAAACACTGCACTAGAATATCAGATCCAGATTGCAAAGTCCCTTTGTAATCATTCATAAAATAAACCTCCAGAAGCAAAAAGCTAAGAACCAAGTTATTTAACTATACAGGCTCAAGTTTGTTATAAAAGAGCAAGAAAGCCCGTTACTAAAATTATGATAGCCACTTAAGTAGTATATTCGGAACTAATCAAAAAGTTGCAAGAAGTCTAAATTAAACGAAATCTACCTGAACGGGGTGCGGAATAACCCCAGCTTTATAGCCCTCATCAAGCAGAAGCCGTACGGCTTTTCTACCTATTTCACCATAATCTACTGTCCAATCGTTCACATACATACCTACAAACTTGTCCGCCAAGGTTGTATCGAGGTTCCTGCCATATTTTAACGCATATTCAAGCGCTTCCTCTCGATGCTTCAACCCATAATGAATACTTTCACGAATTAATCTACTTGCATCTTGGATGATAGAATCGCCTAAATCCTTGCGCACGACATTACCGCCTAAGGGCAAAGGCAGGCCGGTTTTTTCAAACCACCAAACCCCAAGGTCAACCACCAGCTTTAACCCCTGATTCTGAAATGTCAGCTGGCCTTCGTGAATAATCAAACCTGCATCGACTTTACCTTGCTCTACCGCATCAAGAATCTGATCAAAAGGAATGATTTCGTAAGCAAACTTATTACCCAGCAAAAGGTTGAGTGAAAGAAAAGCAGTGGTAAGAGTGCCCGGAATTGCAATACGAACACTTTTCAACTCTTCAATGGTGTAACATTTTTTGGCAACCACCATTGGGCCATAACGGTCTCCCATACTGCATCCAGAAGAAAGCAATGAATATTTGTCTGCAAGATGAGCAAAAGCGTGCAAGCTAACCGCTGAAATCTCAAGCTCGCTATTTAAACACCGACGGTTCAATGTCTCGATATCTTGCAATTCATGTCGAAAAATTAAGTCTCCAGTAGGTATCTTATTATGCGCAAGGGCATAAAACATAAAGGCATCATCGGGGTCGGGGCTATGGCCTACTGTCAAAGTTCGCTTAGTCATCACTGGTTTTCCAAAAGTAAAGGTATGACTTTAGAATATAACCGTAAGGCGCATTCAGCCATAACTTTTAAATAATGGACTTACGCAGTTGGCTAGGGCTTTAAAATTGCAACCCCTTGGGCTTAGGGCCTGCTTGCTGATGGGGCCTAAAAAAAAGGGTGCAAGCCTCTTCTGTCCAAACAAACCCTCCGGATAATTGTGGGTAAGAGTGAGGACTGCGCCCGGTGGGAACGCTAGCAGTGTAATTAAATAAAATGATAAATAAGATAACCAAAGCCTACCGACTGCGGTCGGTGGGAACGCTAGCAGTGTAATTAAATAAAATAAATATAAAAGGGAGAAGAGGCCCCAGCGAACGCAGTCGCTGGGCTTTATTGCTCTCTTTTTATATTGCGAGTTTTCAGAAGAAGAAATCAGCACATACCCCCCTGTTATCAATCAAGAGGTCGCTGGGCTTTGGGGCTGCTTTATATGCCGCGGAAATTCAGAAGAAGAAATCAGAAGAAGAAAATAAACAGGGGCGCTGGGGAAGCTTATACATATGTGCTTCGCATTTCTCCTAGGATTAAGCAGCTCCAGCGGAGCGCCTTAAAATAGCACAGGCTACAATAGCTTCTTCTTTATTTGTGTCATTTCGTGGTAGAAATGTAAAAGGATAATAAAGAGAAGAAGGATAAAGAAGTAAGCGATGTCAACGACAGTCACGATGGAAGAGGTTCAGGCACACCTGAAGGAACTGATCCATCAATTAGCCCCCGGGGACGAACTCGTCATTACCGAAAACGAGCAACCGGTGGCGAACTTGTGAAGCAGCCACTCAAACAGCGGCCCCGGTCTGGGCAAGGGGATGATTACCATCATATCTCGGAAGATGATGAGCACTTGAAAGACTTTGAGGAATACAAGATAGTGCGAATACTTCTCGATACTCACACGATCTACTGGTACACCACAGGGGACCCGCAACTAAGTGCTATGGCCCAAGCAGCGATTCAAGACACCACGAATGAAGTACTCATCAGCCCTGCCTCTCTTTGGGAAATCGTTATCATAAGGTGAGTAAGGGCAAATGACAGATGAACTAGGCCTACGAAAATTGTGTGGATACCTGCCTGATTCGATATGGCTTTTGGATTTTACCGATCGAACCTGCCCATACCATCGCAGTGAGACGGCTTGCTTTTCCGACCAACCACAAAGATCCATTTCCCCGCTTGCTCGTGGCTCAGGCATTGGTGGAACAGATTTCGATTGTAAGTGGCGATTGGGAAACTTTCTGTGCCCCGGTGTTTATTAATATAAGAATTAGAAAGGCAGGTCCCAAAAGAGCTACATTCAATATAAAACGCAGGATAATTTTATAAATATATATTTTTGGTCTTTTTAAATTGCAATTATTTAAAGTATATAATAAATTATATTGAATCAGACATCTAATTCTAAGGGAGCTCTTTCTAATTATGTTTTTTTGTAACTTTTCTTATTCTTTTTTAACATTCATGGTTTTAACACTTGTGCTTGTGGGTTGTAGTAACCCACCAAATCTTCCACCGGTATCGGGGCAATTAATGCTCGACGGCAAGGCTGTCACCACCAACGAAACTAAAAAAGCTACCATCAATTATCATCCCGATGTTTCCAAAGGAAATACGGCCAATTCAATTGCAGTAGCCTCAGCAACCGAAACTGGGCAGTACACCCTTAGTTATAATGGCAAACCCGGTATTCCTGAAGGTTGGTACAAAGTTACAGTTAACTACTCAGAGCCCTTGAATCCAAAAGATCCTTACTCCGTACCGAAAAAACTAATTAGCGATAAGTATAGCACCATGGATAAAACGCAACTTTCTGTTGAAGTAAAAGCTAATGCCCCAGCAAGCAATTACGAACTGAAAGTGACCAAGTAAATTAAAGTTTTA
>JBDNHI010000166.1:0-4487 GCA_041694635.1 Gemmataceae bacterium
AGGTTGGGCGTTAACACCTTTGCCCAGAAGAAAGCGTGCCACGCCTCCCATAGCACAACCCAATGCCACCATTATGATTTGCAACGCCATCAATTAATCCTTAAGTTCTAGTTCATAAGTAAAGTTGTTACTAGGTGAAGGTTTTTCTCCTTCAGGTACCATTGCAGTTATTGTAATCTTCTTCCCTTCTTTTTTGTAGGCAAAAGGTTTACCCGTAAAGGGAATAGGACGAATCAATTATAAGAAAGGATTAACGATGCTTACACCGCTATAATTTGCGCCATGTTGCATATCTTCTGTGAAAAGCCGAGTAACCCCCGCCTCCTGACAAGCAGCAATAAGCAGACTATCCCAATGCGATAATGAATAAAGTTCATAAAGTAACATTGCTTTTTCAAAGCCCTCGAGGGAAGGAAATTTTAGGGGGAACAATTGAAGCACTTCGCGAAAATTAACTTTTAATTGTTCTGGTTGAAGCAAACCTTTTCTTTCGACTTTGCGTAAACATGCAAGAAACTCCCCAGCGACCTGCCAGAGCATCACAGTTTCGTGAACTTAAGAATTAAACTAACCAATAGATTTTGAGCAAGGGCTTTATTAACCGGTGCGCTTGAATCGAATAGATAGGCAAAAATATTAGTATCAATCGCATTCATGTAATTCTTTGCGGGAGAAATTTCCCGCTATTCCTGCGATGGGATGCTGTTCAATGGTTTGTTGCAATCGATTCCACGCTTCAAGAGCGCAATTTTCAGGAATTACCGTTTCGATTATCAACCTCACACGGGTTTGATCTGGGAATGGCAAGGCTCCATCAGGCTTTAAAAGCCCATTTTCTACCGTAGCCAATATTTCTGCAGTCATAATCCCTCTCCTTTAACACATTGATTGTATCATCTTCACAAGAAGTAAACTCAAGAAAAAAACTATTCGCCACCACTATGATTTGCAAAACCATCAGTTAATCCTCGAGTTCCAACTCATAAGTAAAGTTGTTACTAGGTGAAGGCGTTTCTCCTTCAGGCACCATTGCAGTTATTTTAATCTTCTTCCCTTCTTTTTTGTAGGCAAAAGGTTTACCCGTAAAAGGATCTGTAGGCACAGGCACAAGGGTAATTTTTTCTAAAGAATCAGGCCAAGCTTTATCAAATGCAGCCTGCAGGCGAATGGCCTCAATAATGCGAAGTGCTGCAATTCTTCTCTCCATTTTTGGCCCGGCTTCCATTACCCTGCTTACAGCGGGGAGCATCATTGCCGAAATTGTACCTAGGGGAAAAGGTGACAGCACCGAAGGAATCGGCTTCTTGAAACTAGCCTCGGTTTCCCTGATGTGCTTCCTAGCAATCGGGTAGGGTATGCCATTCCATTTGATTAAATCTTGATAGTTTTTATCATAATACAAAACTTCAGCCATGAAGATTATCTGAAGGGGTGCAATATTGGCAAGCATCGCTTCGGTGATGCCATGCTCTGCAAGCACCTTCTTTGCAGCATCAATATTCACGACCAATGCAGTTTGAAAAAACAGTTGTTTTAATGATTTTTTTACCTCTGACCCCGGATCAATTTGTTGGAGTATTGGTAAAACTTTTTGAATTTCTTCTTGAGTAATCGGTTTCACTTTACCCGTATAAAGCATATCCCGCATTTCAGGGAATAGATTATCAATCATAAGTGGTTCGCCCCCTAGGCCGGTACGGAAACTCACCAAAGGTTGGGGCAGCGAGGTTAGTGCCCAGTAAAGGTTAGGGCTTTTTTCATGCGTAATCATTTCATCAATCCGTGGAAACATCATCGAGCCTGCAGCTACTGCAACTAATCCTTGGATAAGAGTCGGCCCCTCGCCCAGATGATGCGAAAGGGTAAGCCCGGTTCTGATATCTTCAAGAGCCTTGTCGATTTCCCCTTTTTTCAAATGCACTCTGCAATCGAAAGCCAAAGCTCTAGAAAATTCTCTCATTCCTTGTATATCGGGAAGAAGCATTGCAACGCCTTCCTTGCGAAGCTTAGCAAGCATATCCCAGTCACAATAAGTTTTTAGGGCTGACTCATGCAACTGGACCAACATTCCTTTGGGGATGTTGATCTCTTTTTCATCGAGTTCTTTTAAAGGTATTGAAAGCCATTTATCTTGTTTTTTTGCATAATCCTTCTCATTTCGGTAATTCATCCAATCTGGGCTAAAAGCCCGGTAATAGCCTTGCGCTGCATTGCCATTCACTTGGGTTCTAACTTCAGGATAAAGGGTGTATCGCAAAGCAGGGCTGGGCTCTGCTCTGGGTTTTATTTTAAGATTATACACTGGGGTGTTAGCATCGGGTTTTGCCTGTGGAGCAACTTGCGCATTGATAGTGCTTATGAAAAGCAAGCATAAGAATAAACAAGAGATCCTAAGAAGAGGCATGGTTAGCTCCTTGATTAAAAAGTTATTGATGATAAAGAGAAAATTCTTTTTGAAGATCGGCAAGGGTTTCAGCATGGGCTACCCCGCCAACAGGTGGGAAAGAAGGCAGTTCGTTTGTAGCTTCAAATACTTTCCGATAAGCAATGATGCTGTAGGGTTCAGATTTTACAGGCTCGATCAACTCCACCGATATCGCACTCGAAAAAGTAGGAGTTTCAATTTTGTGTGAAAAGCTTTGGGTTAAAAGCAACCAGGGAAAAGAAGCAGCGATTACGCCTGCAAGAAATGCGCGTGCCAAGCGATTGGGTTTCTTCTGCTGTTTTCCTAGTTCGAAAAACAAGGCATTACGATTGAGGTTTTTGCCCGTGGGTACCATTGCAGAAAGATTGTTTTCGAAATCATCGTTCATGTTAGCCCCATTCGTTTTCGTAAAAGTTCCAGCCCCATCTGATATTTGCGGTGCGCTTCGCTCTTTGAGCATTGCGCTAGGGGTGCAATTTCTTCAAAGGAAAGCCCGCTCCACAGTTTAAGAATCAGCACTTCGCGGATCGATTCCTCCAAGCCCTGAAGATGAAGCTGGGCGGCATGGGCATCGATAGCATCGCCGGTATTGGGTTCGAACCAAGGTTCACAATTCGGCCCAATCATGGGCTTTATCTTGGAAGAATGCCTGGTTACGGAAACCGCCTTATTACGCACCACGGTGTAAACCCAAGCGGTATTTTGCAAAGGGCTTAATTGCTTACGAATAAGCTCCATTAGCGCTTCCTGCACAACATCTTCAGGGGCATTACACCATTGCCTGGCATAAAGGATCAGGTTTTTTTCATGTTGTACCAGAAATCGTTCCAATTCTTCAAGTTTCATTCCAAGAGAATATCGCCTAGAAAGGGTTTTCATCCCGAAAAAATTAAAAATTACGAGAAAGGTTAGGGCCTTCACTTTAAATATTTTCTATTTTGTTCCAACTGTCCTTTGACCTACACCCCCTAAACTAGTTATGATCTCTTCTATAGCAAGTCTTTTATAAATCAATACTTAGGAGGCCTTTCTTGAGTCAGCGTGAAAACGATTCCCCCTTGGTAAGAAAATTATCTTTAGGCCCCATTGATGTTATTGGTGATGTGCACGGCGAACTTGAAGCCCTTAATTCTTTATTGCACAACTTGGGTTATACCTCCACCGGTCATCCCCAAGGTAGGAGCCTTGCATTTGTGGGTGATCTGGTTGACCGAGGCCCCGACAGCCTTGGTGTTTTTCGTAAGGTTAAATCTTTGATACAAGCAGGCGTTGCGCAATGTATTATTGGTAATCACGAAATGAACATCCTGCGAGGGCTTACGAAACAGGGTAATGTTTGGATCGTAGGGAAGACCGAATCGCTTGATAACTCTGGTACCATTCATCCTCAGGTTTTGGCAAACCCAACCGAAAAAGAAGAAATAATTGAGTTTTTTAAAACGCTTCCCATCGTATTAGAACGAGACGACCTTCGCGTGGTTCACGCTTGCTGGGATAACAATTGCGTTCAATTGATCCGAAACGATCGATCGGTCCTCGAAACTTTTGAAAGGCATATGGGTAGAATCGACCGTGAGATAGATAACCACCCCGAGTTTGATTCGGTTGACCGTGGTTTACGACGACAAAATCATAACCCTTTGAAGTTGTTAACAAGCGGCTTAGAGGAAAGGGCATCCCGACCCTTCGAAGCGAATGGAAAAATACGCAAACAAGAACGCAAACGCTGGTGGATGGAATACAAGAGCCAACCCTTTTGTGTCTTTGGTCATTATTGGCGTACCCCGGTTCCTGGCCTTCCAACAGGCAATCACCTTTTTGAAGATCATATGGCGGAACAAGCACTTGGGCCCGGATTTTCTATGTGTATTGATTACTCGGTGGGGGGTCGTTGGCGCGAACGGACCAACCCCGATTTTCACGGCAATTATGTAACTCGCCTTGCAGCACTTCGCTGGCCCGAGCGCACGCTTTTATATAACGATGGTACCGGAATAGAAATAGGCAATATGCAAGTTTAGGCGATGATTTCTTCTACCACTCTGCCATGCACATCGGTCAA
>JBDNHI010000167.1:0-6790 GCA_041694635.1 Gemmataceae bacterium
CCATTATCAAAATCGTAAGCTAAGTTGCGAAAGTATTTGTTCCCTTCGGTAGCGTTATCGGTAGCTTCAAAAGTATTGGTTCCAATTCTTTTTGTTCCTGCCCCACCTACTCCACCTGTTGTTCCATTTCCCGTATCCCCAAAACCTACCATGGTAAAGTTCTGCCCTATTTCATTATTCAGCCGGTTGATGTCATAGCCTTGTATACCAGAGGGAACTACACCGTTTATCCTTATCAAAGCAACATCGTTGGGCACAATATTTCCAGAATCATTGGGGTAGTAACCATTAACCACACTGACATCATTGGCGGTATAAATAATACTTTGCGTACCCGAAGAGGTAACGAAATCGATAGTTCCCGATAACTTTTGTCCCGCATCGTTGGTAACCACATGAGCAGCGGTAAGAATGAAGGTTCTATCGATTAAAAGACTACCGGTGCCAATGAAGGATTGAGACCCATCGTTAGCATGAATAAGGACCACGCCATCGTATTGGGGGGCAAGTGTGGTCGGGGCATCTGCAAAGGCCCCTACCACGGGAACAGTCCGGTCTTCGAGAGACTCAAGGAAAAGTGGTTTTCGAACTGGTTTTTTGGTTTTATGCTTCACGAATCACCTCGAAGAATTAAGTGCATATTTTACCTATCTTACCATATTTTGACATTATAGGGCTAAAAATATATAGGAGTTACGCAGTTGTAACTAAATCGCCCCTAATTCAGGTGGAAATTTGGGAAAGACAGGTTGATCAGAAAAAGATGAAAACTGCCCAAACAACCAAATTAAGGGCAACTGCGTAACTCCTAATTTAATGCTGGACCATTAATTTTCTATCAAACCTTGAAGAATATTTTGTTTCGGTAAAGCCAATTTGCAAGCAACCAATGGCTAAATACTAAAACAATGGCTAAAGCTACGGGGCCCCAGTTTCCTAAAAAAGTTAAGCCTTGCGTTGTAAAAGGCATTAGCAAACTTTTAATAGGCCCTGATAATATCCCCGCAGACATATAAAGAAAAATGGAGTTCATTCCTGCGATCTTAAGTGGAGTCGCCCAAGATTTTTTGCCCAGACTTTCAGTAACCCAATGGAAAAAAGCAAAAATCAGACAGGTCCAACCTATTGCAAATAATCCAAAGGAGGTAGTCCAGATTTTCTTCACCATTGGAATCATAAAACTTAAACCCCAGCCCAGTGCTAACCCTAACAGGCCGCCAAGTACCAAAACTTTTAACTGCGATTTTATCTCCCAGCCATCTCGAAACATCCTTCCCGCCAAAGCCCCAAAAATTATGGTAGCAGATGCAGAAAGCGCATTTAAGGTCGCATAACCACCTGTGCTATTTGGGAAAACAGTTGGGCATCCAAGCGAAGTAAAGAACAGATTAAGTTTGGTATCAATTATATACCCAATATTTTTATCTCGTTCCCAAGGGTCGTAACCATCACCCTTGGACCATCCGTAAAGCAAATGCAAAAGCGTATGAAGGCCAAGGCAAGAGATAGCGACAAGGAGTTGATTTTTCCAGTTTAAGGTGAGAGTAAAAAAGGCAATGATATAGCCCAGTGCGATTTGTTGCAGCACCCGAATAAATTGGATAACTGGTTCTGGCTTATTCATAGAATCGAGAATAATGCCAAGAAAAATAAGCAGGCAGGCCCGCCTGAGGGCGTGTTGTAACTGCGTACCCCAAGAATCGCCCCGATCTTTTCTTAAACCAAAAGCAATAGGCATAGAAACGCCGACGAGAAACATAAACGAAGGCTGGATCAAATCCCAAAAAGTACACCCCACCCATTCACGATGAGTAAACTGATCAGCAAACCAACCCCAGTTGGGATCTTTAAGAAATTTTCCCAGCCCCATACCGCCCGAAATCATGGCGAGCATGGTAAAGCCACGATAAGCATCAATAGAAAAAACACGCTGAGATACGGGCCGCATAATAGGTCTCCTAACGGGTGAGGAAACCAGTTTGCCATGCTCGAGGTTGCTTTGCTAAAAGAAAATACTAAAGAATGAGTTAAAAACTAATAGCTAAAAGTTAGGCAACATCACGATTAAATTCTAAAACTTCATCTGCGGTTTGAAAGTGTTTATGCTTGGGATGATATTTTTCACTGGGTACGGGAATGCCATCTACTTTTTCTTCCAGTTGTTTAATCGCATTCGACTTTTGATCCTTGGAATAATCAAGGTATAGGCTAACCATCCGAGCCAAAAGAATTGTAACGAGAAACTGGCCAAACACTGCTTCAAGCCAAACCACTGTTCGAGCTATCGGTGCAATGGGCGAAACATCACCAAAGCCCACCGTGGTAAGAGTAATAAAGCTAAAGTAAAGTAGAACGGAACAGCGGATATGGTGGTTGGAACCATTATCGTCATCAAGAAAAAGCGAATTAGAAACGGCAAAAGAATTGGGATTAAATTCTTCAATAATGCCATAGAAATAAGCCCAGATCATTCCGACTAAAAGATAAAGGCTGCAAGCCCCCATAATCTTGGCAAACCCCACCGCTTTATCAAGCCAAAGCTCGCGAAGTAAATAACCAGCAAGGCTTAAATAAAATAGAAAATGCACAATCATTCTGCTAAGTATTATCAGTTTCGGATTGATCGAATCAGGCAAATTATCTGGCAAAACCAATAGCGCACAACCTAGCAAACAACCCGGTAATGAAAAGAAATATATAAAATTCGCAGCTTCATCATCGTTGCGTAATTCATAAGGCACCGTGAAAAGAAATAATGCGTAGAATAATGCTAGTAAATCATCGCCCGCGGTGTTTTTATCTATCGAAGGAAACACAATCGCAAGAAGTAACAAATTAATTAAAATCCAGAAGAAGCGGTCATTTGAAAATATCTTACGATACTTGCTGTACCAACTATTTGAACTTGCCTCAGCAGGAAGATTTTCTGTTTTAATAGCATCTTCAGAATAAATATAGTTGATAATCTGAACTGGCTTTTCTTCAATTTCACTCATTCTTAAATGCACACCCTAGCCATTAAACATTCCAAATTAAGTTATGCGGTTGCAAGCTATAGCTAGAGTATAAGAGCGAGTAAAGGTCTGTTTCAGGCAATGAAATTACCTAGCTTAAGGAAAAATGATTAGACGATAATCTGGGATGAATAGTTAGTTTTGAGGTTTGACTTTTTTCTTAAATACCATCAGGGTTTCATCTGTACCTTTGGGCGCTTCAAATTTCGTGGGGCGGTCTTTATCTTTAGAAGCCATACAAATGGTAAGAATATCCCCTTCCAGCTTATAAATCCCCAAAAGTTTTTCGCCACGCATAGGTCCTCCATCTGGCATAACATCTAAAGTTTTCGGGTTGAGTTCGGGGTTTAATTCGACCATAGTTCCCGCAAACCTTTTCCCATCCCTTTTCCAAACGGTGTGTTTGCCATCTACCATCCGTTCAATGGAATCAACAATCTCCTTAGCGGTATCCTTGTCATTGCGGGTGAAGGAAATTACCTGCCAAGTACCCTGATGCCGTAATTCTTCTTGTTTAACTTTTTCGGAGATAGCAGGTTCAATTGCTAAAGAAAAGGCAGAGAGAAATAAAGAGATCAAAAAGCTAAAGCGAAAACACATTGAAGATTAAACCTCGAAAAGATGAAACTGGCAACCTATGTTAAATATAATAGTAAGGAATCAAATTGAACAGTATAATGCTCAAGTATTGGAGTAGGGTGTTGTAGAATATGGTGCTGTAAGAAACCTGCCTTTAAGATTCCTTAACCACGAGTAAACAATGAATAGTCTTAGTTTTGCCCTTGGAATGATGACCCTGATTTGTAACGCTGACACCGATTGGGTTGAACTTATCCCCGAAGGCAAATTAGAAGCATTTAAAAAAGCTTCCCCGAAATTAGTTTGGACAAATAAAGTAACCTTGGATGAGGCTAAACAAAATAAGTTACAAGCAAGTTCCGAGAAAGGATCTATCCTTTTTAATAATAACCAAGGAATACCAGATTTAGTAACAAATCAATTGTGGGGTGATCATGAAATTCATTTAGAATTTATAATTGCCAAGGGTTCGAACTCTGGTATTAAAATGCACGCTCTTTATGAAATCCAGATTTATGATAGTTTTGGCAAAACTAATCTCACGGGTTCCGATTGTGGCGGCGTTTACCCCCTCTGGGAATTTAAACCTAAGTTAACTTACATTGATAAAGGTATTCCACCTTCTAAGAATGCTTGCAAAGCTCCGGGTGAATGGCAAACCTTGGACATCACTTTCATTGCACCAAGATTTAATGAAGCGGGGGGAAAATTAAGAATGCCCAACTGCCTAAAGTGTTATTGAATGGCGAATTGATTCACGACAAGGTCGAATTAAAAACCCCTACTGGTAATAACTTCAAAGCTAAGGAAAAAACCACGGGTCCGATCTTGATCCAAGTCGATCACGGGCCTGTCGCATTTAAAAATATCAAGGTCCGCGAGATCAAATAACATACCAGGGTTTATTGCAATGCTTAGCTCTTCCTTGATCCTTCATTCAAGTATGGTATTTGCCTTTGCAATAACAGGAGTGGATAACCCGCAGATAAATTTCTCTCGGGATATTCTTCCTATACTTTCGGATCATTGCTATTCGTGTCACGGTCCAGATGAAAAAGCACGGAAGTCAAAGCTAAGGATTGATACTTTGGAAGGCGCCCTAGGCAAATCAAAAAACCTAGGAATGTCGATCATCAAACCAAAGGAGTTGTTTAAAAGCGAGTTATACCAACGGTTGATCAGCCAAGATGCAAAAGAACAAATGCCACCCCCTTCCTCGGTTAGAAAAATTACCAAGGAACAAATTGATCTACTAAAATCTTGGATCGAGTCAGGCGCACCTTGGGGCAAACACTGGGCCTTCGAATTACCCCTACGATCTGCTATTCCTTCGGTAGTCAAAGGCAATCGAGCTAGTAACCCGATCGATTCTTTTGTTCTTAGCAAACTGCAAAAAGAAGGGTTAAAGCAATCGCCCCAAGCTTCCAAAGAAATACTCTTACGCAGGCTGTATCTCGATCTCACAGGCTTACCTCCCTCGAAAGAACAAGTAGAAGCCTTCTTAAGCAACACCGCACCAAATGCTTATTTCAAGCTGGTGGAATCGCTACTCGCCAACCCACATTTTGGCGAGCGAATGGTCTGGGACTGGCTCGAGGCTTCTCGCTATGCAGATAGCAATGGCTATCAGGGCGATGGCGAACGAACCATGTGGCCTTGGCGCGATTGGGCCGTTTCTGCTTTCAACTCCAATCTTCCCTTTGATCAATTCACTCTAGAACAACTTGCAGGCGATCTGCTTCCCAATCCAACTTTTGAACAACGCCTTGCCACAGGGTTTAATCGCAACCACATGATTAATGGCGAAGGCGGGCGCATCCCAGCGGAAAATCGTGTCGACTATGTTATGGATATGGCAGAAACCATGGGCACCGTCTGGATGGCTTTAACCTTCAACTGCTGCAGGTGCCATGACCATAAATTCGATGCACTTTCTCAAAAAGATTATTATCAGCTTTTTTCTTTCTTTAATAACACCCCGGTCGATGGCGGAGGGGGTAACCCTCAGACTCCCCCGGTTCTGGAATATTTCACATCGCTGCAACTCGTGAAAAAGAAAGACCTCGACTCTAGCGTGGGCAAGGCACAACAAAATGTTGAAGATTCCGAAGGTAAACTTTTCCCCAGAGATCCTAAGAAGAATGCTTCAGATTCTCTCGTTGCAGCTAATTTTTCCAAAGAGATAAAAGATATTCTTGCCAAGCCTGCGGGCACTCGAGGCAAAGCTCAGCTAGTTCAACTTGCTAAAGCCGTTGAAAAATCAATCCCAGCTCATTCTCAAATGCTTAACAACCTAATTAAAACAATCGATGAACGGGATAATTTCTCTAAGGCTCTTCCCAGAGTCATGGTCATGGAAGAACTCCCCAAGCAGCGCGACACTTTCATGCTTGATATAGGCAATTATGAAAAGCCTACAGTAAAGGTGGGAATTGCTGTTCCCAAAGTCCTTACTCAGCTTCCTAAAAATGCGCCTGTCAATAGGCTTGGCCTTGCTCAATGGTTAGTATCTAAGGAAAACCCACTTACATCACGCGTGATTGTCAATCGCATTTGGCAACAATTCTTCGGCATGGGATTGGTTAAAACATCTGAAGACTTCGGCGTTCAAGGTGAAAAACCTTCCCATCCAGAGTTGCTCGATTGGCTCGCAGTCGAGTTCCAAGATTCTTCATGGAACACCAAAAACATCATTCGCTTAATTGTTTGCAGCGAAACTTATATGCAATCTTCTATCATTGAGCCCGGAATGGCAGAACGAGATGGTACTAATAAATTTCTTTCCCGAAGTTCCAGATTTAGAAGACCAGCTTGGATGATTCGCGATCAAGCACTCACGGCATCTGGCTTACTGGTTCAACAAATTGGAGGCGCTCCAACTCGGCCCTATCAACCGCCGGGGATCTGGGAAGACGCAACCTTTGGCAATAAAAAGTATGTCCAAGATCAGGGCGAAAACCTCTATAAACGCAGCGTTTATACTTTTTGGCGCAGAATCATTGGCCCCACCATGTTCTTCGATACCTCCGCAAGGCAGTATTGCAATGTCAAACCAACTAGAACCAACACACCGCTTCATGCGCTCGCAACTTTGAATGATATCACCTATGTTGAAGCTGCTCGGGTCTTGGCCCAACGAGAACTTGAAGCCCTGCCTGAAAAGGATCTGCCTGAAAAGGATCTGCCTGAAAAGGATC
>JBDNHI010000168.1:0-29250 GCA_041694635.1 Gemmataceae bacterium
TAAGCCTAGTTCTAAGTAAGCCTAGTTCTAAATAAGCCTAGTTCTAAGTAAGCCTAGTTCTAAGTAAGTCCGCTTGTTAGATAAAATAACCTTTGCGCCATAATGCGGTCAAATCCATACCCCAAGCTACTGCAATATGTAGCAAAGCCCCGGGGACAATCGAGCGAACTTTTATTCCCAGCCAACCTAAGGCCAAGCCTGCAATTATTGAAGCAGCGGCCTCGGGGAATGGCTTCTGAAAATGAATCATGCAATAAGGAAATACCATAACTGGGATAGCCCAAGGCCCCATTACACCTATCAAGCTATGCACTAAAAAACCTCGGAAGAAAAACTCTAGGGCAACGAACTGCAAAGCGTACATTATTTCCCAGATAAAAAACTGCTGATTAGGGAAGTCGTGCAAAGGTGCATCATAAAAAGGATAAACAAAAAGAAAATGTTTTAAGGTGGAGGCGAAGTAAACAAGGGGAATCATAAATAGAAGGCCAGGCAAAACAAAAATAATTAAATCTTGGAAGCGAGAAAATCGCAAACCATAATCAAATAACTTTTCTCTTAAAACCAGTTTGATAAGAAGCGCGGGAATGAAGAGGTAACAAAGAAGGCAGCCAAACGACCAAACTAAGAGTTTGCCAAATTGTGTAGAAATGAAATTTGAAAACAAAGAAGCGCAATCAGGGAGTTCGATAAAGTTTAGGAACTGGACAAAGCGAAATTGCTCATCTTGGATAAAGAGAAATCGTTGCAAGAGGAGGCAGATTACGCCCCCTAATAAGCCACACCAAGCGCGTAAGTTTTTATTAGGACGGTTAGAGTGTTGCACAGAAAAAGCAGTATCAATAGGCTCAAAAAACCATATTTTTAAGCTCGCGCATTTTGAAACAGGATTAGGTGTGGACTGCATCAAACATAACCAAGCAAAGTGGACCAAACCCTACGATAGGCACCCACGCAGCAAGTGCGGGTGGGAGAATATCTGAATCGCCTAGGATTTTACAGGCGTAACAGATACCAAAAAATATCGCACAAAGGATCAAGCAATATCCGGAGCTTAAGACGATGTTGCGATTCTGATCTCTTAGTATTACAGAAAGGCCAAGAAGAACTAAAATCATACCAAGGATTGGCCGTGTTAAGCGAATATGAAATAACACCGCAACTGAAACAAGCCGGTTAGCTTCTGGTTTTTGTAATTCCTGATAGATTTTGGTAGTTGAAACAAGCCTAAACCAGTTTGGATTACGGGTGATGTGATCGAAGTCAATTTCTCGAACATAAAGAATAAACCTACCGGTGTCCAATTGTTCAAGAATGCCATTATTTTTATCTAAGCCATCAACCTCAGCAGGTTTGGTTCCGGTGAGTTCCCACTTGCCGCCTTTTGCACCAGAGGGAGAAGGGAAAAAAACGGCCTGTTTGGCAGTAAGATGTAAAAGATTACCAGCAACGGTTTCAGGAATAGTGCAACGAAAATCCAATACCATATGATCTTTTCTTCTCGCCTTCTCACCTTCGATATGTATGCCATTAGGCTCATAAGCACCTCGAACTCCAATTTCTTTTTCACCGATGGGGTCATCTTTGTCGTGCAACAAACGGTGCCCAACTTTGGGTATAATTAACTCTTGGTTAATTACCGCAAGGCCAAGCATAACAAAAGCGCTGCATAATACCGGAGCAACAATTCTCCGGGTGGAGATACCAGCAGAAAGGAGGGGCACCATTTCGTTCTGCCTTTGCATCCAAGAAATGGTAAACATTGCAGATAGCAATACAATGTATTCACATAGTTGGTCAAAAATTTGAGTTACTTTAATACTGTAATATACCCCTATATCACGGAGTACATAGGAGAAACCTCGCTGCTTACTGGTGAAGTCATCCAGATTAGTAAATAAGTCCACCACCACATAAAGGCTAAGTAAACTTATAAGGCAAATGAAGTATGCCTTAAAGTATCCTATTACCAGTTGTCGATCTATTAACTTGAGCATAATCCCCGGCATCCTTGCTGGGTTAGAATGTAAAAAACTACTTGGCTACCACACCCGCAACCTGAGGTTCTTTGTTAAGCCCTACAACTGGAATTCTTATCCCTGGTTTGTAATTAAGGACATATTGAATCACATAGTCGTTTGCATTAGTGCAGGCAGTATCCCCAAAACCGTGATCTTTCATTTCTCGGAACGATTCATCGATGCTCCAGCGTTGGTATTCCATACGGTAGATAGCAGCAAGTACGCCTGTACGATGTAAACCAGCCCTACAATGAATCACCATAGGATAGTTGGATGGGTCATCACAAATTTTCAAAAAATCTTCGACAGCTCGGGGCCGCTTTTGGGGTACCTCGGGACGAGGCCGTAAGTCGGGGCTGATGAATAAGTATTTAACACCAAGCTCATCACAGAGTTGTTTTTCACTTATGGTAGATCGATCCCAGAATGAATTGTAAACATTTGGGTCAGGGTAGTCATCTTGCAAATTAACAATGGACTTTAACTTGTAATGTTCGACGGCATCTTTGAAACCTGCGACCGTGAGTTGTCCGCTACGGTACATTTTTCCTGATTCTACAACGCGTAGGCGTCTGCCGTGATTCCATACATTCCGATGATGTAATAAAGGAAGAACCACAACAGCAGCAAACATAGCAGCGATAATTAGGGAACGCAAGAAGGTCAAACCCATACCAGAACTCCATACAAAAATCCGCAAAGTTTACTGGAAGAAATCTTCTTCCAGTAAGCGAGCGGATTTTGGCAAGGATGAGCAAAAAGCACAAGACCTATTCTTCGAGCTTAGGCATAAGTTTACCTATTTTACAGGAACTTGGGCAGCCTGAAGGATTTCCCCCGTTGCCATATTTTGGATAAAAGCAACAGCTACTAAATCGGTAAAATTTAATGGCCTACCTTTACCCGTAAATGGTTCTTCCTTGGCAATCTGGTCAAGATAGGAAGCCCATTTCTTGCGCAAATCTTCAAGGTCTACTTTAGCTTCTTTGATTGATGTTTTTTCTGTCATTGCTATTCCTTCCACCCCCGCAGGAAACGAACGCACGACATAATGATGTTTTTTCTGTTTATTTCCGCCTTGATACCGAACTTCTTTTTCAGCAAGTACGATATTTAACCGAATATTATTTCCTGTTAAAGAAAGTTCCTTAACCTCAGCGGAGATGGTAACTTCATTCCCAGTTTTTTTTGCACTTAGGCCTAGGCTTGCACCTGCGGCTTTCTCCAACATTGGTTCGACCACATCTTTATATTCTTTAAACTTTTCGGAGCCAGCATCGCGTGGGCCTCCCCCACCAGCAGCAGATTTACCGTTAAAGAATATCGCTGGGGTGCCTTCAATTTGTTTACCATAAAACTTAGCACGATTTTCAGCATCAGGATTAGTCAAAGGATCGGGGCCAGGAATATGGAGGTGATATTGTAAAACCACCACTTCACTAGGCTTGAAGGATTTCGACAACGCATCAAATGCCATATCAGCAGCAACGCAAGGTGGGCATTCGGTTCCGGTAAAAAGTTCGACAAGGACTGCTCGATCGCTTTTTGATTTTCTTCCTTCAAAAAGTTCTGGCTTAATACCAACATCGATTTTTTCGATTTTTGCTTGAATTTCCTTGGATTCATCAGGCTTGCCCGATGAATCAAGTGCATCTGCTAAAATTTCAAATACTTTTAATTTGGTTGCAACGGAATCTTTTTCTGTCAGAGATCGTTCTGCCTGCCTTGCGTATTGCAAAGCGATGGGGGCATAATCTTTTTGGGAAGAAAGAAGTTCAGCGATTTCGAGTCCAACCTGAGACTTCCACTTAGCTCCATAATTTTCAGAAGCTTTTACAGCTTTATCTGCCCAAGAGCGAACCTCTTCGATTTTAGTTTTGCGAATTTCTGCTTCTGCAAGCAAGTTTAACACCGCTTTCACAACCTCGTATTCAGGTTGATCTGCCCGGGTTAACATTTCTCGATTTAATTCAAAAGGGTTAAGTGAAGTTATCGTTGTGGGTTCTAAAACCGCAGGTGTAACGATATCTCGGATGGTAACATTACCTTGGATTTTATCTTTTTTATCCTTAGGTAAGATGCCTTCAAATTTGAAGTTTCCTTGCTTAGATTTCATATCAAAACTGATGGAACCATCTTTTATCAAAAAGTTTTCCATAACAGCCTTTGGCATCTGACTAGCCGTGGCAAGAATTTCTCCGGTTGGTTTTTCATCCGTAGTTTTTAATTGCACCAACCAAACAGGTGCGTTGTTTTCTCGAATAAGAAATGGCATAAAAACTTTAAAGTTCTGGCCTGAAGGAGCTTGAAAAGCCCCTGCAGAAAGTATCAGACTCAGAAAAAACCCAGCAACTAAATAAAATCGAACCATAGTTTCTCCTTTAAGCTTGTGAAGGAAATGTTACTCTATCACGCATCGGGGTTCATGTGCATAGGAAATTTTCCTCAACTTCAATACAAGAAGGTTTGTTGCCATGATTTACAAGTTTCAGTTCGCATTACTTTTGGGGTTTTTACCATTAATGAACGCATATTCTGATGAAGGAATGTGGCTTTTTAACGACCCACCAACCACGCTTTTAAGCAAAAAACATAACTTCAACCTAACGAATCAATGGTTGGAAAATGCCTGCCTTTCCTCGGTGCGTTTTAATAATGGCGGTTCGGGTGGTTTTGTTTCCCCTGATGGCCTTATTATCACCAATCATCACATAGGGGCTGATTCTCTGCAAAAACTTAGTACCCCTAAGCGCGATTTATTGCGGGATGGTTTTCTGGCCAATAACAAAGAAGAAGAACTCCCCTGCCCAGATTTGGAACTTAATGTTCTTATGAGCATTGAAGATGTTACGGAAAAAGTAAATAGCGTAGTGAATGCAGATATGACTACCGCTGATGCTTTCTCTGCTCGCAGATCAGCGATGGCAACCATTGAAAAAGAATCGTTAGACCGAACAGGATATCGAAGCGATGTGGTAACGCTATATCAAGGAGGAATGTATCATTTATACCGATACAAGAAATACACTGAAGTAAAACTGGTAATGGCGCCTGAAAGTGCGGTAGCGGCATTTGGAGGAGATGTAGACAACTTTGAATTTCCGCGTCATAGTCTTGATTTTTGTTTATTTCGGGCTTATGAGAAAGGAGTGCCAGCCAAGCCAGCCAAGTATTTAAAGTTTGCAAAAACTGCGCCCGCTGCGGGTGATCTCGTATTTGTTACAGGCCACCCCGGAACAACCAATAGGCTTGAAACCTTAGCGAAGCTAATACACAGGCGCGATTATTTTTTGCCTTATAACCTCGCTAGACTAAGAACCTATGAAGCTGCATTGATGCAATTTTCTGCAAGTTCACCTGATAACGGCTCGCTTGCTACTACCGATTTGCACCGAGTTGCCAACGCAAGAAAAGCGTTCACTGGACAGTACAATGGTTTATTAAATCCAGCGATTATTCAGACTAAAAATTTACAAGAAAGCAACCTGCTTAAAAGTGCTGAAATGGAAGCGATGAAAGATGCGCCTTGGAAGAGCATAGCCGTTGTTCAAAAAAATCTGGCTTCGTTTGAAAAAGAATATTTGCTAATCGAAAGAGGAGATGCGTTCTTTTCAGAACTATTTACAACAGCTCGTCATATCGTGCGAATGGGAGATGAATTGCCTTTAGCAAGTGGAAAAAGGCTGCGAGAATACCGAGACTCGAATTTAGAATCGTTAAAATTCCAGCTATATTCCCCTGCTCCGGTGTATGCAATATTAGAACAAGCAAAGCTTGCGGCATCGCTTTCGTTTATGGCAGAAACTTTAGGTGCTACCCATCCCCTTGTAAAAATCGCCTTAGGAAATGAACCCCCCGCGGTTAGGGCCGCCTCTCTTACTCAAAATTCACAACTTCTGAAACCTGAAGAGCGAAGAAAACTTGTTGATGGGGGTTCTCAGGCGGTTCACACCTCTACCGATGCGATGATTCGACTTGCGCGCGATATCGATGCCAAAGCAAGAGAACTACGGAAGAAGCACGAAGATGAAGTGGAAGAACCAGAACGCCAGTCGTACACGGAGATAGCTCGGATTCGATTTAAAACAATGGGGAAAAATATTGCACCCGATGCTACCTTCACCCTTAGGCTTGCTTTTGGTTTGGTCAGTGGTTACCGCTTAGATCAGATGGAAATTCCGTTTCAAACGACCTATCAAAATCTTTATGAAAGGAATGCGTTAATGCAAGGCAAAGCGCCATTTGATTTGCCCAAGAACTGGTTGGAAAAGAAAGAGAAGTTAAAGCTTTCGATGCCGTTAAATTTTGCCAGCACCGCAGATACGATAGGTGGAAATTCAGGAAGCCCGGTGTTGAACCGCGAAGGGGAATTAGTTGGTGTAAACTTTGATCGTAACCGCCACGGGTTGGTAAGGAACTTTGTTTATACAGATGAACAAGCCAGACATATTGCGGTACACGCCCACGGAATTCTCGAAGCCCTTAAATCGATTTATAATGCCGAAGGTCTGGTAACAGAACTAACGCAGAAGTAAGTTTTGGGCATTACTTTACAAAGATTTTATCAAGCCAATCGTAGGCAATTCTGCGTATCTCTGGGGGAAAATCGTGCTTGCATTCTGGATAGTAGGCACGAACTCCAACCTCTGCATTTAACAATCTAAAAACATTACTTGAAGCATTTACACAATCTTTAACCCCAGAAACTTCGAAGTTATCATCTTCAACGGGGGCATTAATAAAAACAGCCCTAGGGGCAAGGGCACCCAAAATTTCAGGAAAATCAAATGGGATTATATCGAGCCTTAATTTGTATGCAGTTAAGAGCCTAGGCATATAGCGATCGCTGGTCCATCCCTTAATATTTCCGCCATAGTATTTAGGAAAGCTGGTAAAACCACAACTGGTGATAACGGCTTTGATACGGTCATCAAACGCCGCAACGAAAAGGCTGTTATGGCCTCCTAAAGAATGCCCGATAACACCGATCTTTTCTTTATCTACTTGTTCCAAAGAGCAAAGAAGATCAATAGCGCAAATATGATTCCAGATACCTTTCATAGTGCCGCTAAGGTATTTGCTTTGTTTGAAATCGAATTTATAATCGCCGAAACTGGGGTAATCAGGAACCAAGGCGATATAACCACGGTTAGCAAGTTCGTGTGCGTAATGAAGATTTGGGGAACCACCTAGACCTGCAGGTTCTCCTTTACCAATGCCAATGGTTTGATGTAGGCAAAGCATAGCAGGAACTTTGCCTACAATTTTATTAGGGACTAAAAGAAAAGCAGGAACTCGGTCGCCTGCATCTGAAACAAAGCTGATCTTTTTTAAAAGGTACTTTTCTTTAGGAACTTCTTCAAGTAATTTAAAATCGAGTGGTACTTTTTTTGTAGGCAGAGGGCCCATAGCCTCTTGCATTCCATCAAGAATATGCTTTTTTCGAATAGCCCAATCTGCAGGCGTTCGAACCGGTAAAAGGTTACCCTTATCATCAAAATAAACAAGTAGATTTTGTTTATTGGGGTAATGGAGTTTTGGTGCAGGTCGGTCGATAAAAAAAGGAAGTAGACAAAGAAAAACAATAGGGAACATAGTTATTTTTCCCCAACGCAGTAGAGAAACTTCTGACTGCGAATGAAGATTTTACCATCGGAAACAGCAGGAGAAGAGCCAAAATCAAGAGCGGTGCCATTGCCAAGGGTATTACGATAAAGCACTTTAAAATCCATCCCTGGTTCGACAACAACAGTTTCACCATCATCCATCAGGAAAAGTATTTTGCCCCGGACGACAATAGGAGATCCAAGGGCTTTATTTTTTCCATTTCCTAAGCGCACATCATAAATTTCCTTGCCCGTGTTCAAATTAATCGCAGAGAGCATACCCTTGCTATCGGGTTGGTAGAGGATGTTATTTAGCAGAGCGGGGGAAGAAACATCGCGATGTTTTTTTCTTTCTTCCTGCCAAGCGATATGGCTTTTGCTTATATCGCCCTCGCCGGGCAATCTTAAAGCCTGACAAGGCCCCGGCCTCCCCGAAAGGATGAAGATAAGTTGGCCATCGGAAACAGGCAGTGGTTCACCAAACTTCGAGGATTCATTGGCAACGGTACGGTCCGAGAACCATAATTGCTTACCTGTTTTAGGGTCGTAGCCTGTAACTCGGTTAGGGCCATTAAGAACCAGATCGATTCTGCCAGCAGCAACTTTTAGAAGTAGAGGAGTACTAAAGCCACGGCCGAGGTCGCGTTTAGTTTCCCACTTCACTTCTCCGGTTTTTTTATCCATTGCAACAAGGTTCATGGACGCAGCGTTGGAAGCCCCGGGAGGCAGAGCTTTGGTCCCATCGTTATCACAATTTTGGATTACCAGATCTTCGAAAAGAAAAGGCGAAGCAGCGGTGCCCCAACCAGCCTCGCTGGTGAAAAGTCCGAAGTTTTTGCTCCAAAGGAGTTCTCCAGTTACGCTGTAGCAGAATAACCCAGGAGATCCAAAAAAGGCGTAGACCCTTTCGCCATCGGTGGTGCAAGAAGCAGAAGCAAAACCGTTCCATTGATGGGTTTTGCCACCCGGTTCACTTTTAGAAGCAGTTTTTTGCCATAAAGTTTTACCTGACTTACCATCGATACAAACAAGCGACCTTTCTTTCCCATCCTCACTTGAACAAGTTAGAAAGATTTTGTTGTTATGAATAATGGGAGAGGAATTACCATTTCCCGGCAAAGGAGATTTCCAAAGAATATTTTGCTTTTCGTTCCACTGAAGTGGAACTTGCATGTCATCGCTGTTGCCTTGAAAATCAGGGCCACGCCAATGAGTCCAGTTGCTTTCAGCCTGAACCGAAGTGAATAAGATTAAAGCAGATAAAGCCACTAACGAATAGATACGCATTGTAAATAATCCTCCATAAGGCGGGTACGATTTTAATAGATTACCTTGCCTTAAGAAGCATTACCATCAATAAAAAGGTTGAACCTAGACTTTAATTTCGCGACCTTCTTGCGCAGACTTTGCTAATGCATCCAATATTTTTAAAGTTTTCACCGCTTCCATCGGGCAGGGGTACCCATCCGAATTTTTATTTAAAATAGCCTGACTAAAATTATCGTGCATTAAGGCGATCTGATCATAGCCTGGAACATAATAATGCTCGGTATTACCTTGACGATGAATATGAAACCCAGCATGTTGTTCTGGCAGCCACATATTAGGAATTTCCATAACTGCGTTATTCCCAACAATTTCAAATCCCATACGAACAGGCATCGTAAAACCGCAATCGAAGCTAGCCATCCTGCCATCTGCAAAGTTTAATATTCCCGTCATCGCCACATCCACACCTCGGTGATATTGGGCCTTGGCAAAAACAGAAACGGGTTCTTGCTCCATCGCCCAGCGAATGCCATAAATAGGATAGCACCCAACATCGAGAAGGCCGCCTCCTCCCATTTCGGGAAAAAGCCTAACATTACTACAGTTCAAATCATCCATAAAGAAAGTAAAAACACCATGGACCCGCAAAAGCTCGCCGATCTGGCCATTTTTAAGCATTTCCTTCATCATTTGAGTGCGAGGATGATGGGGCCACATAAACCCGTCCATAAGTTTCACACCTTTTTTCGCACAATACTCTACGAGCAATTCTGCTTCTTTTGCAGTGGGGGCAAGCGGCTTTTCACAAATGATATGCTTGCCGTGATCTGCTGCTTTTTTAGTCCATTCCACATGCAAATGATTAGGCAGGGGATTATAAATAATATCAATTGCAGGGTCTTTTAACATAGCTTCATAAGAGCCATATGCCACGGGGATATTTGCTTCTTTTGCTGCCCGATTTGCTTTTTCCTGTGAGCGGCTAGCAATCGCATAAAGCTCTGTATTTTTGGTGTTAGAAAGCGAAGGAATCACGCGGTTATTTATCTTGGCAACTCCAAGGATTCCCAGCTTTGTCTTTTTTTGAACTGCCATCTAATTCTCCTGATTTCAAGATTATAAACTCTGTCAATTTCCCTAAGATAACACAATACGATAACCATACGCATTTGCCCAGTTTCCAATTGGAACGAATTAATGAACCATCACCGCATTCGCTTAAGGGGCCCCTGGCAACTAACATTCCAAGGGCAATTGCAGCCCCAATCTGAAACTCCTAAACCTATTACCATTCAACCACCTTGCAATCTTTCTGGCTTCTTCTCGGTCCCAAACTCTTCTATTTTATTGCAACGAAAACTTGGTAGGCCAACTTCTCTTTCTTCGCAAGAAAGTGTTTTTCTTGTGATTCAAAAACCGACTTTTTCATTTACACTTTTATGGAATGGCGCTGAACTCTCTCAAGTTTCCCCTTGTGATCAATTCGAATTTCCCATCAAGGAATTGCTAAAAGAAAGAAACCTACTTGAACTCAAAGGGGTGATCCACGATCCTAGCCAGATTCTATTTGAAGAAGTTTTTCTTGAAATCCGAGGCAATAGCGTTACCCAAAGCCCCACTTCTCTACCATAATGACCCTATAGAAATTCGACTTTTTACAAAAGTGACCAAAAAAATAACATGGAAATCGAAAACCTCTCTCTGCGCATCGATGAAGCACCTTTAAACGAATTGATTGCTTCTAGGCTACCCAAGGGCACCAACCTTCAAGAAATTAAAGTCCTGCTTCAAGAAAATGAAGTTACTTTAGAAGGTAAGTACTTTGCGGTGATGTTTTCCGTTGGGTTTAAAGTGATCCTCGATCTGCAACTTGCCGGCGACAAGATTTTAGTAAACTTCAAGGATTTTAAAATTCAAAGAATGCCCGCAGCATTGTTCAAAAATATGCTGATCGAATTCATTTCAGACCAGACCAGCGATATAACGGGAATTACCACAAATGAACAAGGGATAGTCATCGAGCCAGAAATTATTTTAGCGTCAGAAGGAATTAAGCTAGGTGGTAAGCTTCGAAAAATCGAATGTTTAAATGGGTCGGTTCGAATTTTAGCAGGTAACTAATTATAAAAAATCGTCTCTTAAGGTTTTATGCTTAAGAGACGATACTTTTTCTCAACTTAAATCTACCCGATTAATTCGCCCTCTGAATTCCTCCCAATGGCGGAATTGCACCTAATGGCTGAATCGAATTCTGGGCATTCGTCCCTGTAGCACTCGCAGGCGTAATCTTAGGCATAAAGTTGCCATACCTGCGCGAAAGTTCTGCAGTGGGTGGATAATAGATATCTTGACCGGGAAGCAATAAACCACTCTTTGGAGCATCTACTCTTGCCCTTGGATGATTTTCATTCCACATCTGCAATGCCTTTGCATACTCAGCCGTTCCATAAATCTTCTGACTGATACTCGTATAAGTTTCCCCAGGCTTACATACATACGATTGCTCTGTCCAAGTATCAACCCGTGGTGAAGCTAACACCGATGCAACTGGGGCTACTGGTGCTAAAAACTGGTTCGATGCTGTGGTCACCGTGCCTGGCGGGGGCACCGGCATTATCGGCCTACTTTCGTTTGTTGGTATCGTAAGAACTGCACCGGAACTTGGTGTAAACGGGGCTGTCCCATTTTCTATCGGGACCGATATGATTTCATTCGCACCTAATGGCCTTTGGGGCGCTATCACCCCTGCAGCACCATTTACCGGAACTGTGTTTCCCAACGGCATCGTATTTACAGGCGCTACTCGATTCACTTCACCGGGAATAAATTCTGTCCTACGAGCCGGCCCTTCCGATGCATTAAACGGAATCGCATTTCCGGTTCTTAATGGCGGCATCGGGGAGGTTGTATTTAATACCGGAGATGATGAACTTCCAAATCCAGACGCTGCTGGCGGTGGTGGTGGTGCTGTTATTATTCCTGCAGAGGGCACCACTGGAATACTACTTCCCCCCAATGGTGGTAACCCACCAACATTTGGCACGGGGGCACTTGGTACGGGGGCACTTGGTAATGGCGGTAAGCCACCAACACTTGGTTCTGGCGCACTTGGTAATGGCGGTAGGCCACCAACACTTGGTTCTGGTGCACTTGGTAAAGGCGGTAGGCCACCAACACTTGGCACGGGGGCACTTGGTAATGGCGGTAAGCCACCAACACTTGGCACGGGCGCATTTGGTAATGGTGGTATTTCTGACCCACCACTTGCTGGGGGCACAAATACAGGTACCGAACCCTCTATATTTTTTACAGGCGCTTCAGGTATTAAAGGTGCACCAGGCAGAGGCGGAATTACTCCAGAACCTTTTACTTCTTCTCCCGTTGTTAACTTGATTTCATTTCTTGGCACTGGAACTAAATCCATTCCCGCAGTAGTTATGGGCGTAACCTGACCTTCTGGCTTAACGCTTTTTTCTGCAGATGCCACAACCACTCCTGCACTTCCTTCTTTAGGCAATGCAGCCGGTTCCATATATTTTTTAATCACCACAGCGGAAAGCAAACCTATGAAGGATGCTGTAACCACCAGACCGGCTTTTGTTTCACGATTCATACTACCAACTCCTTACAAGTTAGGCGGCAAATGTCGGCAGAACCAACCTTGCACTTTAATTATGTCTGATAAAACTCGTCAAGGCCTGCGTGACCCCGACCTTAACAACGCTATAATCCGAACTTTCAACCCTTCCATTCCATACAACTGTTAAAATTGATGGTTTTGGTTCTTTTATTTCTTCTCGTTGGAACTCATCTTCTGCGTATACTTACGCCACCGATCTAGATCCCATATTTCAAAATGATCTTCCACCCCAATAATTGCTATCTCTTTTTCAAGGCAACCGAATTGAGCTAGCCTTTCGGGTATTACGATTTTTCCCTCAACAACCTGCAACTTTTCTATTTGTCCAAAAAACAATCTCCTAAACACGCGGATATCATTTTCATTTGCAGGCGAATGCTCTAAGCGGTCACTTAACTTTTCTAAATGATCTGCGCTTGTAAGCCAAAGACAGGGGTCGGGGCCGGGCGACATTAATACCTGATTGCAATTCCCTAACTGGGCCTGAACTTCGAGAGGTAACGACAACAATCTTTTTTCATTAAGAATACAAGGGTAAGTGCCTGTGAGAGTAATAATGATTTTTAATTTTGGGTCAGGAAGTTTAGGCCTAGCTTCTGGCAAAGGCTGCACCGCAGAATAGGGCTCTTCGCTTTGCAAAGTTGCATCTACGGGAACCTTTACGACAACACCTTTTTCTAGCAGGGCATCGGCTTTAAGAGTTGGGTTAAGCTTGGCAATTTCATTCCATCGCTTTTCATTACCCAGAGTCTTTTTTGCAATCTCTTGAAAGTTCTCAGAATCAAACCTCACCAGATACAACTTGGAAATTTCTTTTTTGATTCCCTTTGTAGTTCCTAATTCATTTAGTTTGTTATTAACTTCGACATTGATAAATGGAGGGGTTCCAACCCCAAAGCCTAAAGTAATTGTGCCATTTTTTGGCTTATCTAACTTGATGTTGGCTGATTTTAACCCCCCTAAGATCGCTTCGAAAACTCTAGGCAGATCGATTGCCTGAGAAGGGGTGGGTGAAGTCGTTTTTGCCTCGTCTTGAATTTGAATTGGAAGCTGTGCTGGTGGAGATTTCTTATCTTCGATAACAGTTTTTTTTGTTTCTTCAAGCGTTGGTATTAATGCAGGTGCCAAGGTTGGTGCGGGGGGAAATAGAGGAAGTATCGGTTCTTCCTTCACGGGCTGAATTTGCACCAGCTTGATCCCTTCTTGCTGAACCACCGGGGGCTCTTTTGATTCTTCTACTATGATATTAGGCGTTTTACTTTCACTTACTTTTTTGGGAATCATTCCAGATGAGTGCAAATACCCTTGTTTTTGTAACATCATTGCGGTGATTATTTTTGCTTGATTATGCTTGGGCATGGGCATAGCCGCATGGCTTAAACCATTCTTATGAAGCACCAAACCAGATGCACAAACAAGTAGTATTCCAGTTAATCCCATCGTCGCTAAATTAAACATGCTTCACCTTCCCTAGCAAAGCCAACTTTAAAAAAAAACTACACCCTCTTCGCAGCCCTTAGCTTGGCACTGCGTGACCTCGGGTTTTGGTCTGATTCTTCTTCACCTGCCTGCACCACTTTTCTTGTGAGTGCTTCAAACCTACTTTTATCTTTAAACGCTTCCTTAACCTTGCGATCTTCCAAGGAATGAAAACTTATGATTACTGCTTTGCCATTCTGCTTTAGGCAAGAAGGGATCAACTTTAAAAAACCATCCAAGGATTCCATCTCGCAGTTAACTGCAATTCGAAAAGCTTGAAAAGTTCGTGTAGCAGGGTCAATCCTTCCAGAACGGGGCACACATTTTCGTACCAATTCAGCAAGGTCGGCAGTGGTGCGAATAGGCGATTCTTTTCTGCGTAGTACAATTGCCTTGGCAATTCGCCTGCTTAGCCTTTCCTCGCCTAGTTGATAAATCAAATCGGCCAAGCTTCTTTCATCGAGTTGCGCTACAAGTGCTGAAACTGGCATACCCCGGCTTGTATCTAGGCGCATATCAAGTGGGCCATCGCGCATAAAGCTAAGGCCTCTTTCAGCGTCATCAAGTTGGTCGGAGCAAATTCCAAGGTCTGCAAGAATGCCATCCACCGCATCAATTTTTAGTTCGTCAAGAACTTGCCTGAGTTGGTCAAAAGAAGCGTGGAAGAAAGTTATATTGGTGGTAAGGGTAATATCTGAGAGATTTTTTTTTGCTCGGTCGACCATGGTTAGATCGCAATCGAGAGAAATCATTTTCCCCGTGAGCCCAATTTTTTCTGCTATTAATCTCGTGTGGCCACCCGCTCCCAAGGTAGCATCAACTATAACTTGACCCGGTTTGGGGTCTAGCCAATGAAGAACTTCACCGGGTAGCACGCTGGCGTGTTTGCTGGCAAGAATAGGTTCATCATCACGCATAGTAAAAATCTCGGTTCACAAAATCCCTGTTTTATAAAGTAAACCTGTAATAAAACCAGGTTTGGGGCGGGATGTTAACCGAGAGGCAGAAAAAATAAAAGCCCTCCTAGGCGCTGGGAAGAGCTAGGAGGGCTACTGGTGCAGAGGACAAGATTTTAGGTTAATAAGGCAGGCTGGGAGGTCCGCCTTAAGCCTATTCAACCCACTGCTATGGGTTTAAATCCTTCCTCTGGTACTGATTCCATTCAAAACTTGCATAACTTTTATTTCCCCTGAAACGCCCCTTCTGCCACACTATCAAACCTCGGAGCATTTGCAGTGAGGTATTTTTTCCAGCGTTTCATATCCCACAATTCCAAATGATCTCTTACGCCTAACAGAACCACTTCTTTATCTAAGCTGGCAAACTGTGCCAACCGTTCGGGAACAAGTAACCGACCCGATTTATCTATTTCAACCGATTCTGTTTGAGCAAAATACAACCTGCGAAATACCCTGCCCTCACCATCGGTAGCAGGCACCGCATCCATTCTTTCAGCAAGGGCTTCTAACTCATTCTGAGTGTAAAGCCAAAGACACTGATCAGGGCCTGGCGTAATGAAAACCAGCGCAGGATCCTGCATCATATCTCGTACCTTGCGTGGTAACGCCAAACGCTTTTTATCATCTAGGGTGCGTTCGTGCGTTCCAGTAAGCAGCATAGCTAGGTATACTCAGTTCACTACTAATTTTGCAGTAAAAGAGGCATCCTTGCCTTTTCCCACCAAGCTCCACTTGGCTCCACAGTTCCCCACTATATTTGTTTTATTCTCCACCGCAAGCATTTTCTTCCTAAATTTTAAATATTCTTTCCTCCCCATCTCCTTTACAACCTTTCGTTAGCCTATCCTTATAACAACTATTTTAAAGATAGCAATTATCTTATTAATAATGGCAGGTTTCAAGACTTTTTTGCTATCAAAGACAATCAACCTTCTTCCCTATTTTAATATTTCAAAAAAGAAAACTCAGCGAACAATGTTGCTGAGCTTTAAAATTATTTTCTATAAGCTCAAAATTCTTTCCATTAAGCAAGCCATTGTTGGGCCAGCGCTTTCATCTTCACCAACATAGCGGTAGGCTCTTTTGGGCCTTCGTATTCAAAAGAAATCCAACCCTTATAATTACAATCCTTCATCACCTTGTAACAACGCTCGAGGTCGAAATCTTTAGGCTTACCCGCTTCATCAAAGCCATGAAACTTCGCACTACACATTCTCTGTGCATACTTAAACATAACCTCAAGGCCGGGCCAGCGAGTCTCTGCCTTAAACAAACCAAAATCAGGGCAAGAACTAATATTAGCCCCTACCCCTTTGATTATTTTTTCTACATTCAACGGATCTGCTGAAATCCCAAAATGATTTTCAACAACAATTTCGACACCTTTTTCCTTACCCAAAATGGCCAACTTTTTAAACTGCTCTATTGTGATTCCAAGATCCCAATCAGATTTTTCAGGGGTTCCTGTATTCACCCTCATCGAAGGAACACCTAACTTTCTTGCAACTTCTAAAAGCTCTACAAATCGTTTAAAATCTTCATCCCTTTTAGCAGAGTCCGCACGGGCAAGGTTTACCCCTTTCATATTGTCGCTTAGATGCACATAGGTGTACCCTTTTTGCTGTGCCAAGTTTTTTAAACTTGCAAGGTAGCCATCCTCAAAACTTGCAAGATGAGCGCTAGAAAGCTCGAAATTTGCAATTCCAATCTTCGCTTGGATTTGCTCCATTACCTTTTCCAACTTCCATTCTTCTAGTTCAAATTCGGGTTTCCCGTACCGTGTGTTGGGGAAATAGTTATGAAACGACCAAGTTGAAACCGCAAACTTATTGGCGAACCCCTGAGCCCACAAATTTGCCCCCAAAGATGTAAAGGACAAAGCAGGCAACCCAGCAAGCGAACCAACAAAAGATCTGCGATTTAATCTACGATTTAACATAGCTATTTTTCCTTATTCTTTTTGATGAGGGTCAACATTTTCCCAGCTTCCGAATTCTTATAAAACGGGTCAAGTGGGAAACACCCAGAGATCAAACCGTTTCGTGGCCCTGTGGTGCAATCGCTGAAGGTTCTGCAAATTCGCTTTCTATCTAAAGGCTTTCTTGAAAGCACATCAAGAGGAAAATCTGGATAACTTAATACCATACGGCCTAAACCTATCGAATCAACTATTCCCAAGCCCGCTACAGCTTGCGCTACTTTAGGTAACCAATCTTGTAGATACGAGAAACCAGATCCAACCAAAATCATTTCAGGCACAGCTTCTTTTAACGCTTTATTAATTGCGATGTGCCTTGCAACACCAACCAGCGGATCTTCTGGGGGAAGGTAACCATCCGAGGGTGGAAAAAGTGCAGGGCGCTGAATATGCGGGTTGTAATAGGGGCTTGCAAAGGTAGTGCAAACCATATTAATTCCAAGTTGCAAACAAAGCTTTAAAAAAGCTACGGGCTCTTCAATTTTTACACCTTTTATACTGCCGTCTCCGCCAAAGGCATAAGGATAATCGCCATCATTCCAAGTTTCGCATTCGCCAATTCCATTGATGCCTATTTTAAAAGGAATCGTATCAAACGCACTAAGCCTAACGCCAATTGCTAAATTAGGCGCAACTGCATTAATACCAGAGGCAACTTCCCTAAGGAAACGGGTGCGGTTTTCAAAACTTCCACCGTACTTTCCCTTGCGAGTTACAGCGCTCAGAAATTCGTGGCCTAAATAACCGTGGCAATGTTTAACATCAACAAAATCGAACCCTGCCTGCGATGCAAGCTTTGCTGCATTAATAAAATCATCAATCAACCGAGATAATTCATCATCAGAAAAAATAAGTTGATCCCCCTCGATAGGGTATCTTTTTTCAACAACTGGGTGCCTGTAAAGAATACGGGGTTCGAGTTTCTTTTTATCGTTAGGGCGTGCAAACCTGCCAGAATGAGTTAATTGCAAGCCGATTAAAAGATCGGATGTATCAAGGTTTGCATCATTATGCCCTGCTAAAATTTCTTCTCTAAGGGAGGAAAAATCTTTTAGATATTCTGGTTTCATTATGAGTTGATTGGGGTTAGCTCGGCCATCCTGCCTAACCGCAACGGCTTCCCCACCCCAGATTAACTTGGCGCCGCTTTGGCCAAACCTGCGCCAACGCCTGCGCACAAGATCGTTTGGCCTGCCATCGGTTTCTGCGTCCCAACCTTCCATAGGCAAAATTGCAAAGCGATTGCCAACAGTCATTTGGCCGACCTTAAAAGGTTTGCCCAAGATGGAAAGGTGTCCTGGGTCTAATTCATCATCGAAAGGAATATCAGCCCCAACCAATTTCAGATAGGCGCTAAAATCTTCATCAGATTTAAGCGTATTGATTCGGGTGATCGTGCTCATAAATTTTCCTTCATATAATTATTTATTCTATCTGCAATATCTTTTAAAATAATTATATCACTTTCGGGTCGCTCTGGGCTCTTAGGATGGGTTTTATTAGTTTTAATCCAACCTCGAAGTTTAAGAAACTGTGCTGCACTATGCTTATAGGCAGGAACGCTAGGGCGAAACGCCAAAAAACCCAAGTACTGCAATAAATCATTCAACTCATAAAATCGCACATCCCCTTTTTCCCAAAAGGCATCTCTTAATGCAAAGGCATCTGGCGCAAAGGTGCTTAAACCAAGCAAATAGTCGCTGCCATACATCACCATATCAATGGCTAGGTCGTTCCCGGTAAAGACCATAAAATCCGGTCGAACCTGGTCACGCAACAAGATCCGCTGCCATTCCAAAGTACGGTTTAGGGACGAGTGCTTGGCCCCTAGGCAAGCTGAAATCTTAAGCAGCGACTTATAAATTTCTAGATCATATATTTTCCCAAAGGGTGCGAATTGTTGACTTAGTTCAAAAGCAAAAAAACGAGGCGCAAACCTCGCAATTTGTTCATAGGCTTGCACGACCTCATCGCCAACTAAAGAAGTTAAGCCAAACGATTGAAAGATTACGGGTAGCCCACCATAACGCTGGATTTGTTCGCAAGCCTTAGCATAGGAAGCAAGGTTAAAACTGGCGCCTTCTTGATCAGATACAAAAGCCCCCGCAACAAAATCTCCTTTGCCTAATACCTTGCGCGACTGTTGCAAAATTTCTTCTTTTGTAGCTTCATCGAGAAAATTACCAAACCCCGTATCCATATTAATTGCAGGAATAAGGCCATTTTCAAAAGTACGAATGATATGATTCGAAAAACCAACCCAGTCAATTCTCCCATTTTCCTCAAAGGGCAGCAGAATAGCAGAATACCCTTTGATTTTCCTTTTAGGTTTCAACATTTTTACGGGGTCAAGCATTTCAATAGTTTCCTAGGTCGTTGCTTAATTTTTAGACATAACCCACCGCACCACGGTAACAATAGTCAAAAAGTAGTTCCCATTCTTTTTGGGCAATCTTTTGGCAAAGAGGAATGGCACTAACGACCCCGCTTAAAGCCCGTTCGCTTAAATCGATAAAAGCAAAGGGATCCCACCTAGTATTTTTTATCATAAATTCTGACCATTCGGGTGGATCATTACCCAGGATCAAAAGGGCCGCTTGTTTGAGTTCATCAAAGGTTGCAAAATTTCCGACCCTACGAAACCAATAGCCGCTATTAGGAAAATCGGGCTCCCGCCTATGTAAGATGGCATGCCAATAACTACCCGCAGTGCTTGAAATTTCTTGGCTGATTGCGTGAGCTTCTTCGAGAAAATCGTGATAAAGCCAAAGTCCGCTGATGCAAGCACTTGCCATTGGTCTATCTTTGATTGGCTTACCCAAAAAGTTTGGGTCATCAGGAAGTGCTTGTAACATTGCGCGAGCCGAACCATTAGGCCTACCTGCGTCTAGGGGTGCCAACCTCGAAGGTAGCAATAAATCGGAAATGGTAGCGCCGTACTTTTTTGGATCAAACCCGTGCATTCAAACCTTCTCTCATTCCAATCAAAACTTAAGTTCTTCCCTTCTCGTTCTATGCAGAAATAGAAAAGAAGCATTAAAATCGTTATGAATCTGAAGGCTCAAACTTCTTGCGAATCATTTCCATCCGAATTCGATTGGTACCTAGGTCGCTATGCCCTAGCCTTGAAGCAGACCGAATCTGAATTTGATTTTGTTTTTCATCGATAAAAAATTCGACATCATCCACAAATCCAAAAAAGAAGGTTCGAAACTCAGCGTGAAGGTAAAGGTCAGTTTTTGTAATCACTTTGCAGCTTTTAAAGGTTAAAAGTGTAGCCTCAATTTTGCTTAATATTTCTACTGCATTACCTCGAGATTTTAAGGGTTTTATCGAATGATAAGTGCGAGTATCTTGAGAGCAAACGCAGTTAGGTTTATTAGCACAAAGCGCTAAACCTAACTGTTGATTAACAATTTTGGAAAGTTCACCAATATCAGAGGGTTTAACGGGAGGAAAATTACGAGTCACTAGCAGAACGATCAAAAAAAAACTGCTAACCCCTAAAACAATAGAAACAGGGATAAACATCGGGTGTTCTGAAATCATAATGGCTTCTCTTTTCTTTTGACAAATCTCACTTATCCTAAAAATCATTTTATTTTATTAGATTCAAAGTGACACTTAAAATTGTAACAAAAGTTGATTGAACAGCTAAATTTTGGGTTATGATAAATGTTGTTCGGAAGCTATTATTTTCCATAGATGCAAAAATTTAGTTAATTCAAAAGGATTTATTTTATGATTGAGCGGTTGAATTTATATCAAAGTCTTATTTTAACTGCTGTCTTCTGTTTGTTTGCCAACTTCTTTGCATTGGCCCAAGGTGCAGAACCAGATCTTGCCAAACTGATTTCCGAATCGCAAGTTTTACTCAAATCGGTGAAACCTGCAAACACAAGTTACAAGCACAAAGATAATCAGGTTAGTTGGGGTGGCAATGAACCCCCGGTATGCCACGCCGATTGCAGTGGCCTAATGAATGCTTTATTACTTCACTGCCAAATTTTTTCAGAAAATGATTTCCTTACTTACCTTGGAAGCAAACGCCCGCTTGCAAAACATTACCACGATGCGATCATTCATCAGCGTGGATTTAAAGAAATAACCTCGGTTGAGGAATTTCGTGCGGGGGATATCATTGCGATTAAATACCCCCCCGGTTCAGAAAACTCGGGTCATATTATGCTTATTTTATCTGCACCCAACAAAAGAAAAGCTACCGAACCTATTGTGAAAAATACCACTCAGTACGAAATAGAAATTCTCGATAGTTCGCAATCGGGACACGGTTTAGATGACTCCCGTAAGCTTGATTCAGGCAAATACCACGATGGCCTAGGCAAAGGCATTTACAGATTATTTTCTAATGCTAATGGCCTTGTTATTGGTCATACTTGGAGCGTCCAATCTAACTCCAAATACTACGAAATGAATGTTAGGCACTTGGTTGTAGGCCGTTTAACTAAATAATTTTAAACTTTTCTTCCACTGGAAATATTATGGCTGCTCATTCCGATAACGGTAAAACTCTTGGACCCGACTCCAACGAAGGCAAACCAGAAGTTTCTGCCTTCGACCCTTCGATGGCAACGATGCCACCTTCTTCGGGTTCAGATAATTCAATTTCCCCCGAGCATAAAAATGCATTGGCAAAAATAGCATCTGACTTCGGTTTAGAAACTCTTGCGCCATTACACAAAGCCACTACAGATACCGAGCACGATGTAACCTTAGGGACTTCCGCCCCACGAAAGCCATCCCCCGATTCCACTATAAATCTTTATGTTCCCGCCACTAATGATCTTAACTCCACCACGATGCCTTTATCGGGTAGTGCACCTGCCGCTTATGACCCCAACTCCGCTACGATGCCTTTATCGGGTAGTGCACCTGCCGCTTATGACCCCAACTCCGCTACGATGCCTCCTTCCGGTGGTTCTTCATACGACCCCAACTCCGCTACGATGCCTCCTTCAGGCGGTTCTTCATACGACCCCAACTCTGCTACGATGCCCCCTTCAGGAGACTCCGATTACGACCCAAATGCAACTGCAGCTCCTAGTCGTGGAAATAGCGCTGGTAAAACCGCTGCTAATGTAGGAAGTATTAAGCCCAATGCGGGTGGTAAAAATTTCCCTAATATTCCTGGCTACGATATTCTTGGAGAACTTGGACGAGGCGGTATGGGCGTTGTTTACCGTGCTAAGCAACGAGGCTTAGGCCGTATGGTCGCACTTAAAATGATTCTGGGCGGCGCTAATGTCAACCCCGAAGATGTTGCTAGGTTTGAACTCGAAGCTCGGGCTGTTGGTTCGATGACGCACCCTAACATCGTACAAGTTTATGAAGTTAGTGAATTTAACGGCGCACCTTTCTTTTCTTTAGAATTTGTCGATGGCGGGCCCCTTGATACCAAACTTAAAAGCGAACCCCAACCAGGAAATTGGTGCGCACAGATGATGCTGCAATTATCTCGTGGGATGGCTTATGCCCATAGCAAACAAATCATCCACCGCGATCTTAAACCTGCTAATGTGCTTATTACTAAAGACGGTGTAGGCAAAATCGCTGACTTCGGCCTTGCAAAAAAAATGGATGCAGATGATGGCAAAACTCGCGCCGGTTCTATTATGGGTACACCTAGCTACATGCCCCCAGAACAAGCGGGTGGGGAAACCGATGTTATTGGCCCTCTTGCTGATATCTATTCCTTAGGCGCTATGTTTTACGAATTTCTTACAGGAAGGCCCCCTTTCCGTGGGGCTACTCTTTTAGAAACACTCGAACATGTTCGCACCCGAGAACCCGTTGCCCCTTCTGCTTTAGTTCCTAACATTCCTCACGACCTAGAAACCATCTGCCTTAAATGTCTTGAAAAAGATATGGCAAAGAGGTACCCCACCGCTGATGAGCTTGCGGATGATATCGAACGCTTTATTAAAGGCGAGCCGATTTTAGCCAAGCCGGTTACTCTGGTCACTAAAGCGTTCAAGTGGGCCAAACGCAATCAAGCAAAAGCAGCACTGATTGCAGTTTCTGCGGTAGGCGCAGTTACCATGCTCCTAGGCAGTGTGGTATTTTCCATTTGGATAAACAACGAAAAGATTCGTGCAGATAAAAACCACACCCTAGCGATGAAAAACCGCGATGAATTAGATGCACAAACCAAAGCCGAATTGGAACGCATCGAAAGCCTTCGAAATTCCGCACAGCCTGCTCTCTTAGCTGCCAAAACCCTTTTCGATGAACAAAAATTCGAGCAAGCAAAAGATGAACTTACCTCCATAATAGCCAAGATTGAGAAAGAACCCAGCCTTAGTGAAATAACTACACCCGCCAAGGAACTCCTTCTAAAAACCGACGCTAGGATTAAAGCGGTTGCTGATGTTGCTAGTTTCGCAAAGCATTATGATGAAGCTTTGTTTCAATCTTCCGATGTTTTGGGAGATCGTAAAATTGGCCGAGAAAAGTCATTAGAGGAAGCCTCAAAGGCCCTTGCCCTTTTAAAGATAAATTACAAAGAAGATAAAACCTTTGAACTCAAACTTCCCGACCACCTTTCTATTCAGGAAAAAAAACTCCTGACCGAAGAAGCGCTCGAACTTTCTCTTATCATCGCCCGCAGAAACTCTATGACTTTGCCCGATGTTACCCCCGAAGAACTAAAAGCCCGTACTGAAGAATCACTTATTATTCTCGAAAAAACTCTTGGCTTTACCAAAGCTAGCCATATTTTCTACCTCATCAAGGCTTCCCTGCATCAACAACTTGGGCAAGTTTCAGAAGCTCAAGCTGATTTAGAAAAATCTAAGTCTATTCAACCAGAACGGGCAGTTGAATTTTTCTTCCTTGGCCTAACAGAATTCAATCGAAATCAATATGTTACCGCTCAAAATTTCTTCGAAAAAGCACTGCGTACCGACCCCGATTTGTTCTGGGCTAACTTCTTCACCGCTGTTTGCCATGCCCGTTTAGATCAATGGGCACCCGCACGAGCAGCCATTACCTCTTGCCTGGCGGTTAGGCCCAACCTTGGCGCTGCCTACTTGGTTCGGGGTATTGTTGATGGGAAGTTAATGCTTGGTAAAAATTCCACCTCAGATCTCGACTTCAAAGAAGCTCTCGATGACTTCAATAAAGCTGAAAAATTTGGCATCCCTAAATATTTTACCTCTATCAACCGAGGCATCCTCTACTTTGAAATGGGTAATATTCCTGATGCTCAAAAATGCTTCGAAGAAGCTATTAGCATTAACCCAACCGATTCTCGTGGCATTAATAACCTCGCACTTTGCTACCGCAAAAACGGAAAAAATATCGATGCTATTGAACTATTCACCAAAAATATTAAATCCAATCCCTTCGATGGGGATTCCTTTCATTGGCGCGGACTTTCCTACCTCGACCTCCAACCCAAAGAAATTCTTAAAGCCCAGGAAGATTTCATTCAAGCAGGTAACCTTAGGCTTCGTAATCAAGATAAAGTCGAGGATTACCTCATCGTTTCAGAACTCTTTTATGCTTCCAGAAATTTCGAAAAGGCTCTGCCTCTTTGCGACTTAGCTGTTAATCTTAATCCTTCCAACAGCCTTTCCTACTTGGTGAAAGCAAAAATCTTGCTCGAACTTGACCGCTTTCCTGAAAGTAAAGCTGCCTTTGATGATTACTTTGCCAAGCACGACCCAAAAAAAGATGCACCCCTCGACCCTAGTGCTTATAAAGGACGCGGCATCTGCCAGCGAGCTATGAACCTTTTAGGACCTGCTTTATCCGATTTAAGCAGAAGTGCTGCTTTAATTCCTGAGGATACCCAAACACGCATTCGTAGAGCTATGCTTTTAGTCAGTGCTTGGAAGAATCTTGCACAAGATGACTTTACTATGGTGCTAGCGGCCAAGGATGCAGAACCTGCCCAAATCATTGAAGCACTTACTATGCGAGGTTATTTACGGGCCACTCAAAACGATATCAAAGGCGCACTTGAAGATGCAGATGCCGCATTAAGCAAAAACCCAAAACCTAATTTCCAAACTTTAGTAAACTCAGCTGTTGTTTATTCGATTTTGAGTGGAAAGTTAGATCCAGAAACCGAAAATAATCCCATTATAAAAGGACAGGTGGAAACATTACAGAAAAAGGCCCTTAGCCTTATTCTGCAAGCCCTTGCAATGTTCCCCGAAAATCAACGGCCTAACATCTGGGCCCAAGCCATCTCTGCAGATGACTCGTTTGACCCGTTAAAGAAGGTTGCGGAATTTAAAACATTACAAGCGAAGTATGGGGTTAGGCCAAAATAGTTAAGCCGATTTTGGGGCTTTTAAGAATTTTGGCCATAACTTTTTAGGAACGAAAAAAGGATTTTTTAAACTTTCCTTGGCTTTAACATTAAAATAGTGTACAAATGAATACATAAATTTCAACCTTCTGTTTCTTCATGCCCAAATTTCCCCATAAACTTCATCAAATCTTAATGTTGAACCTTCTAAAATTATTTAGCTTTACTTACTATTTTTAACTTTTGCCAAACTTTTTTATTTTTAACGATCTTTTTGGATTTTATAGCGTAGTTATCAAAAGAAATATCGCACGAGATCTCAATTATGTCGATTCTTTAGATACACAAGGTTTTTTGTTTTTTAATGTCGCATTTTGTGATACATTTGTTTGTGCTTAAATTTAATAGTTAGTTGCTTTGCTATCTAACTTTAAAGGATTTTGTTAATGAACAACTCTAGACTTTCTAAGTGGTTTAAATCTTTTTTAGACTTTGAAGCCTTGTACCTTAAAAGACGATCCTCCTCACCACGGCCTATCATCGAACTTCTTCGCCTTGAAGAAAGGCTTACCCCTACAACTTTCTCGGTTGTAAATAATTTAGATTCTGGCGCGGGTTCTTTGCGCCAAGCAATCATTGACGCCAATACAGCTTCAAGCAATGATGACATCGTTTTTTCAAATGTTACGGGCACCATTACGCTTAATTCTGCGTTGCCAAACATCGTTACTACTGCAACAACAGGAACCCTCTCCATCACTGGGCCGGGTTCTTCCGTTCTTACCCTCAGTGGCGATAACGGAAACGCCAATCGTGATATTCGTATTTTTATTATCGATACTGGCGGTAATTTATCCATATCAGGTTTAACTATATCTGGCGCCAAAACTTCGGTTAAGGGCGGGGCCTTTAACAACACAGGCACCCTTGCCATCTCTAATTCCACCATTTCGAACAACAATGCTTCTCAAGATGGCGGTGCCATTTTTAATATTAATAGTGGTAATCTCGCCATCTCTAATTCAATCATTTCGAGCAATAACGGCCTTGCAGGTGGTGGCATTTTCAATCTTGGTACTCTCTCCATCTCAAGTTCCACTTTCTCGGGTAATACTTCTCTTAGTGGCGGCGCCATTCGCAACGATGGTGGCACCATCGTTATCTCCAATTCCACCCTTTCAGGCAACTTGGCTTCTGGCAACGGCGGTGCCATTTTAAACAATGGCACCCTTACCGTCTCTGCTTCCACCCTCTCTGGCAATTCGGCTACTTCTGGTTCCGGCGGTGCAATCTTGAACAACAGTACCCTCAACATCGCTAACACCATCATCGCAAATAGCCCCACTGGCGGCGATTTCGCAGGCAACGGTACTGTTAACCTTATTTCTGGCGCAACTGCTGCAAATAACTTAATTACACAAGGAACTGTTTCTTGGGCTACCACGGTTACTTCTGCTCAATTAAACCTTGGCTCACTGCAAAATAATGGCGGCACTACCTTTACCATGGCACTCGGCGCTGGTAGCGTTGCCATCGGCAACGGCAGTGCTACGATCAGCAATGCCTCACCTATTAGTGGTTTAGATCAGCGGGGCGCAACTCGTTCTTCCTCCACACCCAGCATTGGCGCCTTTGAATACAATACAGTTGCATTAACCGTAACACCAAATACTTCAACTCTCGCAAGTAATGCTACAACTTTTACGATTTCAGGTACTGGCTTTAGTACTACTGCAGCTAACAATACCGTGGTCTTTAATAACGGCGCTGTTGGAACTGTAACTACTGCTACTGCTACTTCCTTAACCATTAGCTTTAGCACACTACCAACCACAGGCAGTTTGGCTGCAGTAGTTACTTCTTCGGGTGTTAGTAGTGGCACTGCCATTCAAGTTGCAGATGTTATTGGTTTCACCTACACCGTTAGCAATGGAAGTGCGAGCATTGCTGGTTATCTTGGCGCGGGCGGTGCAGTGACTATCCCCGCTTCGATAACAGTCTCGGGAGCCAGTTTCCCTGTTACCAGCATAGGTGGCTTTGCATTTTCAAACAAAACCTCAATAACCAGCGTTATCATTCCAAGTTCGGTCACCAGCGTAGGTGATTATGCGTTTTATGGTTGTAGTGGCCTAACCAACATCACCATTCCTAATTCCGTCACTAGCATTGGAACTTATGCGTTTATTAGTTGCAATGGCCTAACCAGCGTTACCATTCCAAGTTCGGTTACCAGCATAGGCACTTTAGCGTTTGCATTTAGCAATGGCCTAACCAACATAACTGTTGATGCTGCTAATCCGAATTACAGCAGTTTAAATGGTGTTTTATACAATAAACTTCAAACCACTTTAATTCAATGCCCGGGTGGTAAAACGGGTGCATTCACCATTCCTAATTCCGTCACTAGCATTGGAACTTATGCGTTTATTAGTTGCAATGGCCTAACCAGCGTTACCATTCCAAGTTCGGTTACCAGCATTGAAAATCTTGCGTTTCAAGGTTGCAATGGCCTAACCAACATAACAGTTGATGCTGCCAATCCGAATTACAGCAGTTTAAATGGTGTTTTATACAACAAACTTCAAACCACTTTAATTCAATGCCCAGGTGGTACAACGGGTGCCTTCACTATTCCTAATTCCGTCACCAGCATAGGAAATGGGGCGTTTCAATTTTGCTTTGGCCTAACCAGCGTTATCATTCCAAGTTCGGTTAGCAGCATAGGTGATTATGCGTTTTATAATTGCGCTGGCCTTACTAGCATTACCATTCCAAATTCTGTCACCAGCATTGGATATAATGCGTTTGGATTTTGTAGTGGCCTAACCAGCGTTACCATTCCTAATTCTGTTAACAGTATAGGAGATTTTGCGTTTGCATTTTGCAATGGCCTAACCAGCGTTACCATTGGTACTAGCGTCACCAATTTAGGATCTTATGCGTTTTATGGTTGCAGTAACCTAACCAGCGTTACTTTTTCGGGTAATGCACCTACTACTGTAGGAACTAATGTATTTACTAATACTGCTGCTGCTTGCACTATTTATTATTATACAGGTACTACCGGTTGGACTAATCCTTTTGCTGGCTTACCTACCGCAGTCAAAGTAAACATTGCTCCTGTAATTGGTGGTGTAGCAACATCCATTAATTACATTACCGCAGATTTTACAAATGCCCCTGCCAATGCAACCCTATCTGGAAGTGCCAGCATTTCCAACGGCGAACTTGTTCTAACCCCTGCAGCAAGTAACACTCAAGGTTATCTGCTGTTTAATACTTTGGCTTCCAATCCTGCTGTGTTTTCAGCCCAGTTTGATTACCGAGTGGCAGATGGCAGCGGGGCAGATGGAACCAGTTTCAACTACGGTGTTATCGGTTCCGCTGGTGGCGATGAAAGCGGTATGACCAACACTGGGTTGGTTGTTTCATTAATTGAATGGGGCACTCAAAGAGTGCAAGTGAAATTTAATGGTGCTGTACTTCAAACTGCCAATGTCACCCTCATAGGTTCTAATTATCAACGCATAGTTATTAATGTTGATGGTTCTAACAGGGTTTCAGTTTCTGTTGGTGGTGTAACAGTGGTAAGCAATTTGGATTTGGGAACCAACTACGGCAATGCTGATAAATCCACTTGGAAGTTTGGTTTTGCAAGTCGATGCGGTGGCGCAAATAACAGGCATAGTATTGATAACCTTGTAATTAGTAACGGCGTTCAGTCTGTAACCGCATTAGAGCAAACTGCTACGATTGTTGCAGGCTCTTTGACACTTTCAGACATTGATAATACTACTTTGGCTTCTGCATCAGTTGCTATCACTGGCAATTTGCAAATTGCAGAAGATCTTCTGCAATTTGTAAATGTACCTGCCAACCACGGTAATATTGTTGGCACTTATAATGCTTCTTTGGGCGTGCTGACGCTGGTTTCTTCCGGTGTTACTGCAACCTTGGCACAATGGCAATCAGCATTACGAACCGTTACCTACACCAACACATCGGATACGCCCGTAACCA